>JAFGSJ010000058.1 GCA_016934675.1 bacterium
ACGGGTGGGACCTCCCACAGAGGTGCAGGAACAGTCCTGGGCCGAAATTGCAGAGGGCAGGCATGTCTTATTAACGGCCCCAACGGGTAGCGGCAAGACCATGGCCGCTTTTCTATGGTCGTTAAACCAATTCAGCACGGGTCGGTTACCATGCGGTCGGACCAGGGTCCTGTATATTTCCCCACTGAAGGCATTAAACAATGATATCCAGCGGAATCTCATCCGGCCTTTGCAGGAGTTGTCAGAATATTTCAAGGAACGGGGAGAATCATTTCCGGCCATACGGGTCCAGACCCGCAGTGGTGATACGCCCGAATCGGAAAGAAGACAAATGGTCCGCCGGCCCCCTGAAATTCTGATTACCACGCCGGAGAGTCTCAATCTCCTCTTGTCATCCCGGAATGGGCGTTCGATGCTTGAAACGGTCGCGACGGTCATTCTTGATGAAATTCATGCCTTGATCGGGTCAAAACGGGGAGTGCACCTGATGTCCGGGGTCGAACGGTTGGCGCTGTCAGCCGGAGAATTCCAGAGGATCGCCCTGTCTGCCACGATCAAACCGATTGAAGCTGTGGTTGATTTTGTCGCCGGATATACCTTGATGGGTGACCAGGCGGCCCCACACTATCGAAAACGTGAGATTGCCGTCGTGCAGACGCAGGCGAGCAAGCAGTATGCTCTAACGATCATTTCACCCGATCGCTCTGAACAGGGAGTGATCGATCAGAGTATCTGGTCTGCTCTGGTCGCACAGATCATGGCTATTATCGAGCGGCATCGTTCGACCCTGATTTTTACGAACAGCCGCCGTTTATGTGAAAAGATAACTAACATGATCAACGAATCGGTTGGAGAACTCGTTGCCTATGCGCATCACGGTTCATTGTCGCGTGAGGTCCGCTTCGAGGTCGAACAGCGGCTGAAAAGGGGCGAATTAAAAGCAATTGTGGCCACGAATTCTCTTGAATTGGGTATTGATATCGGTCCGCTCGAACAGGTTGTCCTGGTCCAGTCTCCGAATACGATTTCATCCGCAATCCAGCGCATCGGCCGGGCCGGTCACCAGGTTGGGGCGGTCAGCAGCGGGACGCTTTTTCCAACCCATGCTCAGGACCTGCTCGAAGCAACCGTGCTGGCTCGTGCTATTGTCGAGCAGGATATCGAGCCGGTCAGGCCGGTTAAGAATTCGCTTGATGTGCTCAGCCAGGTGATCATTTCCATGTTGGGCGTCAGTGATTGGGACATTGATGAGCTCTACCATGTCCTACGCTGCTGTTATTCCTTTCATGAGCTTGATTGGTCCCAGTACGAGCTCGTACTCGAAATGCTGGCCGGTCGTTATGCTCAAACCCGGATCAGGGAACTCAGACCGAAAGTGACGCTTGACCGCCTTGAAAACCGGGTCCGGTTGAAAAAGGGGGCCCTGTTCGATCTCTATCTTTCTGGCGGGACCATACCTGACCGCGGTTATTTCAAGCTACGGCTCGAAAAAGATAAAACCCTGCTGGGTGAACTTGACGAGGAATTCGTCTGGGAAGCAGCGATCGGGCAGACCTTTACCTTGGGCACGCAGAACTGGCAAATCGTGAGGATGACACCAAACGAAGTGTTTGTCCATCCTGCAGCGGCTGATAAGCTGGCTACCCCGTTCTGGAAGGCGGACGGATTCAGTCGCGATTATCATTATTCAGAAAGGATCGGCCAATTCCTCGAACACATGGAAAACAAACTCGGTCAAGGGGACCCGATCACGGAATTGACGGACAGATACAACCTGCAAACTGGCCCAGCCCAGCAATTGATTGATTTCCTGTCGAGTCAGAGAGAATATACCAATGCAGCGCTGCCTCATCGACATCATATCGTGCTTGAATACGTGCAAACCGGGCCGCAGCAAGGGCCGGGCAACCAACTAATCATACATACCTTCTGGGGCAGCACGCTCAATCAGCCCTATGCTTTGGCCCTGACTGCAGCTTGGGAACAGAAATTTCATCATCAACCCGAACTGTACAGTACCAACGACAATATTGTCCTGCAGTTGCCCCATGCTATTTCCGGGGAGGAACTACTTGCCCTGGTGACCTGCGCGAACCTTGAAACATTGCTCCGTCACAAACTGGAATCCTCCGGTTTTTTCGGAGCACGTTTCCGCGAGAATGCGGGCCGAGCTTTGCTGTTGACCCGCACGAAATTTCACGAGCGCATGCCACTGTGGCTGACCCGGCTTCGCTCGCAGAAACTGTTGGATGCGGTCAGACACTTCCCGGATTTTCCGATTGTACTCGAAACATGGCGGACCTGCATTTGGGATGAATTCGATCTGGTCCAACTCAAGCAGGTCCTGAACGAACTCGAAATCGGCTCGATCGCCTGGTCAGAATGTCACACTTTTCAATTGAGTCCCATGGCTCGCGCCACTGCCTGGCGACAGACGAATTATTATATGTATCTCGACGATACACCGAAGAATAGCGGGACCTCGCGTTTATCTTCGAGCTTGATTCAGGACATCATGACCTCCCCTCATCTCCGGCAGGCTTTTAAAAACGAAATTGTGTCTGAATTCGTGGCGAAACGTCAACGTACCTTTCCCGGCTATTTGCCTGATCAGGCCGATGATGTCCTGGACCTGGTCAAGGAACGAGTCATGGTTTCACTCGATGAATGGCATGTTCTCGAACAGGGCCTTCTACATTCTTATCCTGATCAGGCCGGTGCTCTGATCGCCCAGGTTCAGTCCAAACTCGAGTTCGTTCAAAGCGGGGCCGGGAAACAGATTGTTGTGGTGGCACACGAACATGCGGACCAGGTCAAGATCCTTCTGGAAATTCCGATCACCGCCTGGTCGAACCAGACCACCTCCTCGACTCCGGATACTCTCGGTTCGCCGGTCTTGGCCGCGACACTCCTGCTTGAATGGTTGTCTTTTTACGGTCCCCTGACTGTGAGTGAGATCACATGCAAAACCGGTCTGAGCCCTGACCTGATCAGCAGGCTCATCGCCGATCTGGTTGAGACGGATGGTGTGCTGGTCGGTCAGTTCATCCAGGGCTCCGATCAGGAATATGTTTGTGAAACAAAGAATTATGAGATTCTCCTTCGGCTCTCGAGAGCCGCTGCCCGTCCAGTCGTGCAGACCCGAGGGCTCGAATGGCTGGCCCCTTTTCTGGCATCCTATCAACACCTTAACCTCGACAATCCACAGCGGGAGAATCTGGAGCAATGCCTGGAAAAACTTGTCTGTTATCCGCTGCCAGCTTCTCTCTGGGAAACAGATATCCTGCCGGCCCGCCTGAACGGGTATCGTCCGGAATGGCTTGATCTGCTGTTGAAGCAATCTGACCTCCGCTGGCTCGGCTCAGAAAAAGAACGTATCCTGTTCTGTTTCGAGAATGAACTGGACCTCCTCTCAGCGGATGATGTCGATCTGCTCCACACTCTTTCATCCGAATCGGAACAGAATGGCGAAGCTGAGATTGTCACTTCCCCCACTGCCCGAGACCACGATAACCTCATTGAAACGTTGTTCCGTGATCCGTTGGCCCGTTACGATTTTTCGAGTCTGCTGCGCCTGTCAACATTATCACCCGCCGAACTCAACGAACAATTGTGGGCCGCAGTCTGGGCTGGAGCACTCACAAGCGATAGCTTCGCTTCCTTGCGCACAGCACTCACATGCCGATTTAAAATTCCAGACATTGTGGCGGGGCCGGAAATGCAGGCTACCCGGCGACGTGGTCACGGAACGCGCTTCGCCCGCTGGCGAGGTGCTCTGCCTACAACCGGGTCCTGGTTTAAACTCCCCTGCCAGACGTATAAGTACGATCCACTCGAACAGCAGGAAATAATCAAAGAACGCTGTAAAATTGTGCTCGATCGCTATGGTATCGTCTTTCGCGAATTACTCACCCGAGAAATGCCCTTGTTTAACTGGTCCGCCCTGGTCCGGACCCTTCGCCTGCTCGAATGGTCGGGCGAGGTGGTTACCGGTCACTTCTTCGACGGGATTCCCGGACTGCAATTCATGTCGCTTAAAGCTTTCCGCCTTTTTCAACGGCACGAGCACGAGTATGACCGGAAACTGTTCTGGTGCAATGCCCTCGATCCGATCTCCCTGTGCGGCACGGGGCTCTATGCCTTGAAACATCGGTTGCCTCAACGTAATAGACGTAACCATCTGGTTTATCGCGGTCCAGACCTCGTTTTCATTTCGGAGAACATGGGCAAGAATCTGACTATCTCGGTTTTGCCTGATGATACTGAACTTATCCTGATCCTGGCTCCATTGCGGGCTATGCTCGAACGTTCGTTTCAACCCATCCGGAAAATCGTGGTCGAAACGATTAATGGTAGACCTGCCGCCCAGTCTCCCTATCTCGATATTTTCAGGACTGCTTTTGATCTATCAATCGATTTCAAGAAAATAATCCTGCATCAACATCGGGATCGTCTCACCTGACAACCATTTTGGGGATTGTAAGTGTTTGACTTGTTTGGGCAATGAAATGCTCAGGATCAATCGTTCCCTCACAGCAACATGTCGAAATTGTAATTGACATATGATCACCCTATATACACCACGATGATATCCAACTGGCCATCATGAAGTGAAATGACAAAATGAGACAATGCTATGAAAGACTTGTCATCCACTATCAGGAAAGTACTACCCACGCCGTTTTTTCCTTTTGCCAAGAATATCTATCGACATTATAAGCATATCAAGCATTTTGGCTGGAAACATGCCTGTCCCTTATGTGGTGGGCGATTTCGTTCATTTATCAAACATGGCTATGATGATATCTGTCCCCATTGCGCTGCTCCAAACAGATATCGACTTTTATGGCTGTATTTGAAGCAAAGGACCAACTTCTGGAGCGATTCGCTTTCGATCCTGGACATCTCGCCATTTCATTACTTTAAGAAAACCTGTATTGAACTGGCACTGCATGATTATGTCAGTGTTGATATCGCAGCATTGAATGTATCTGTCAACGCTGATCTTGTCTCTCTCCCCTTTCGTGATAATTCGTTCGATTGCATCTTGTGCTATCATGTGCTGGAACACATTCGTGATCACAAAAAGGCCTTAAAGGAAATGTATCGGGTCCTCAATTCAGAAGGATTTGCTCTTATCCAATCACCGATTAATCTGAGTAACATGGTCACGATAGAAGATCTATCGCCACTTGATCAGGAGACAAGGATACAACTGTTTGGTCAGGCTGATCACTTCAGAATATATGGACAAGACTACCCGGAGATATTAGAGCAGGGAGGATTTCAGGTGACAGTCGATGATTTTGTGCGCCAGTTGGACACTGACTGTGTGGAGCGTTATCGTCTAGATCCAAATGAGTTGGTGTATCGATGTATAAAATCAGGTCATTTATAGTCCGAATCTCTCGTCATACAGGCCATTCCCACAAATATAACGTTAGCATATCCAGGGTTTAGACTCGATTAAGTAATCGCCTCTGCATGGACGTGTTCGGGACGCAACCTGAACAGGGTGGTGATTATTTTTCATGATATTTCATACAATGATCAGCAGTCACGACCGGTCTTAGAAATTGAGTTGAAAACTTTCTCCGAACGAAGGTGTGACCACGTCCCAGCCGAAATGCTCCCTGATTTTTTCCGCCATGCTCCGGGCGGCATGTGGTTCGCCGTGCACGATGAAGGTTTTCTGGGGCGGTTTGTTGAAACCCATGAGCCATGCTAGAATTTCATTGTAATCGGCATGTCCGGAGTAACCGCTGATCATTTCGATTTTGGCTTTGACCGGGATTTCATGTCCGTGGATTTTGACGGTTTCCGCGCCTTCGAGCAGGGTCCGGCCCCGTGTTCCTTCAGCCTGATAGCCGATAAACAGAACGGTATTCTTGGGGTGAGCCAAACGGTTCTCGAGATGGTGCAGGATACGGCCGGCGGTGGCCATGCCACTGGCGGAAAGAATAATGGCCCGACTATTGATCTTGTTGATCGACTTGGATTCATCCCTGGTCTGGGTCATCTTGAGTTGTTGAGGCTGATAGATATTTTTACCGGTCAATGTTTTGAGACGGCAGAGCATGTTCTGGTCCGAGATTCTCTGGTTAAAAATGTCTGTCACATTGATGGCCATGGGTGAATCGACAAAAACAGGCAGGGAGGGAATACGCCCGGTTTCTTCGAGTTCGCGGATGACATAGAGCAGGGTTTGGGTCCGGCCAACGGCGAAAGCCGGGACCAAAAGCACGCCTCCCCGCTCCACGCTTTCATTAATGACCCGAGCCAACTCGTTGATGGGATCACCCTCTTCATGTAGTCGGTCGCCATAGGTCGACTCGATGACCAGATAGTCGACATCGTAGACCTGGGTCGGTTCCTTGAGAATGAGTTTTTTGGGCCGGCCGAAATCGCCGGAGAAAATGATTTTTCGTGACTCCTGACCGTATGATTTTTTAAAATCGATCAGGGCAGAGCCAAGAATATGGCCGACGTCCTTGAACTTGGCCCGGGTGGCATCGTTCAGAAAGAAATCTTCACCGTAGTGCAAGGGTGAGAGCTGGGAGATGGCCTGCTCGGCATCGGCAATCGTATAGAGAGGCAGGGCCGGTTTATGTTTGGAATAGCCTTTTTTATTGGCCCAGTACGCATCTTCTTCCTGAATGTGGGCACTGTCGCGAAGCATGATATCGCACAGATCGGCCGTGGCATGGGTGCAATGGACCGGTCCGCCGAAGCCCTCACGACAGAGTCGCGGCAGGTAACCGGTATGATCGATATGAGCATGGGTCAAAAAGACCCGATCGATTTCTGCCGCGGGCACGGGAAAAGGGTCCCAGTTTTTGAGCCGGTTTTCCTTCAGGCCCTGAAACAGACCACAATCGATCAAAACCCTCTGACCCTCAATTTCGAGGAGAAAACGCGAGCCAGTTACCGTGCCGGTCGCTCCGAAAAAAGTCAAATTCGCCATGATTGTCTCCCTAAGAGCACTTGTTGTATATACTGTTCCGCCTGTTCTGAACGCGGGTCAGGCCCCTTAATTACATGGTGATGATCGTTTCAGCCGTGGACCCTCGGGTGAGTCTTCAATCACATAGCCTCTGGCCAACAATTCGGCCCTGATCAGATCGGCTTGCCCAAAATCGCGGGCTTTACGGGCATCTTCGCGTTGACAGACCAATTGCTGAATGTCCTGGTCAAGTTCCAGTTCAGTCCGTTTCATGGCTTCGATATTAAAGCCAAGCACGGGGTCCATGGCCCGCAATGTCGCCATTTTAACCGGCCCGGAAACATTCGGATCGCGTACAAGTGACCACATGACCGAGAGGGCCCGGGGCATGTTCAGGTCATCCTCGAGGGCGGCCCGGAACTGGTCGAGATGGATGTGACTCGCTTCTTCAGCGGCACACATCTGGCTTCCCAGCTCGATGACATGTGCTTTCAATCGCTGATACGCATTGACGGCCCCATCGAGTGCTTCCCAGGAAAAGGTCAAGGGCGACCGATAATGAGCATTGAGGCAGAAATAGCGATAAACCAGGGGATCATAGCCCTGCTCGACCAGTGTGTCCAGGGTAATGAAATTTCCACTCGATTTAGACATACGCTCATTATCGTCAGGCCCTTCTTTGGCCATGACCAGGAATTCACCGTGCATCCAGAACCTGGCCCATTGTTTTCCGGTCACGGCTTCAGATTGAGCGATCTCGTTGGTATGGTGCACGGCAATATGGTCGATCCCACCGCAGTGAATATCGATCTCGTCTCCCAGATACTTCATGGCCATGGCACAACATTCGCTGTGCCATCCGGGAAAGCCGACACCCCAGGGACTGTCCCACTCCATCATCCGTTTTTTATCATGCGGCGAGAATTTCCACAAAGCAAAATCCGTAGGATGACGTTTACCCTCGACCATCTCGATCCGGGCCCCGGCCATCAGACCATCCCTGTCCAAACGGGCCAACCGGCCATAATCCGCGAACTTCGACGTGTCGTAATAGATACCGTCCGCCAATGTATAAGTATATCCCTTTTGTTCGAGAGCGCGGACCAGATCGATCTGTTCGGCAATATGATCGGTCGCCTTGCACCATAAATCCGGTTCGAGCAGGTTAAGCATGTCCATGTGTCGCCGAAACACCTGAAAATAATACTCCGCGATGTCCCAGACCGACTTGCCCTCACGCTGGGCCCCCATCTCCATCTTGTCTTCTCCCGTATCCGCATCGGAGACAAGATGACCGACATCGGTCACATTCATGACATGATTGACCGTATATCCCAGAAAACACAGGCTTCGCTTGAGAATATCCTCGAAAACATAGGTTCGTAAGTTGCCGATGTGGGCAAAATTATAGACCGTGGGTCCGCAAGTGTACAGCCGGACTTTTCCCGGCTCGATCGTCTCAAAAGTATCGACTGAACGCGTCAGTGTGTTAAATAAACGTAGCATCATTGAGTTCCTTTATAACGAAACGTAAGTATCTTTCCATTATATCTCGGGTCCATATTGTTCCATTGTAGTTTTTTTTTCTGGTTTTGGCTAGATCTCGGGAAAACGAGGTGCTGGTCGAGCCGGTTCATGCCGGTTCCGGAACAAGGTATAGGTCGCCCATTTCAACAAGGCAAACAGAAAAACCACCAGAACAACGAGACTGGTCAGCGATCCGCCGAAGAAAAGCCATATTCTTGTTTTCTGGACCATCAAGACCAGAATGAAAGTGATACCCAGCAGCGTGAACAAACCCAATAAACGATCAAAGCCGGGGACTGCATCAAGTTCGACCGCTTTTCTCACCAGTACCACCGTGATGAACATGGACACAATCGGTAAAAAATAGACCAAGGCATTGACCATAAGAAGATTGGACTCGATAAAAAAAAGCGTATAAGCGGTGACCACTATGGCAAAAATGCCTGGTATCGAGGTCAGGTAAATCAGAACGGCATATACATATCTATGAGGTGCCAGGCTACCCCGCTCACGGCTGACCAGCCGCCCATAAAGCAGGGACAGGAGAGGTAGAGCGATACAGAAGGCGATCAGATAACCGGGATAATTTCCGATTTTGTTCATCAAATCCATGACAGTCATGGCATACCTCCCTGTATTTATCGGCAGTCTCGGTCAGATTGCCTGGTCCGGTCCCTGTACCCTTCATATCATCTCGCCCCCTTGACAAGCAAGGAAAATCGTCTGGGATAACTACAGAGGTAAGCTGATCAACTGACCGGTCTGGGCACTTCTGATCACGGCCTCGGTAAATTCCATGTAGCGAGCACCCTCCTCGAAACTGGTCAGAACAACGCGTTCTTGCCCACGAATGGCGTTGATGAATTCCTGTTCGACCCGCCAGCTCGCTTTTTTGTCGGCATCGATGGGTATTTCCCGTAGGTCCAGGTCACCACGTTGCCCGGCCATGAGCTTTTGTTGAACGAGATCGAGATGTACGGTCCCCTCGGTCCCATGCAACCATATCTCCGAATAAGGCGAGGCCAAACCGGTGACAGTACTGAATTGCATGTTGACTTGAGCACCACAGGCAAACTCACTGATACAATCGATATGGTCAGGTATGAGGACCGCTTTTAGGTGATTGGTCCGTTTATCACGGCGCAAGGGCACAAAGGTGCGGGTCATGGCCATGACTGTGCGAGCATGTCCGATCCAGCGTGCCAGCGATTCATACCAGACCCCCAGATAGAGTGTATTGAAACCGCTGTACTCGATATCTTGACGCCAGGTCAACGGACCGGAAAACTGGATGAACTCGTTCCCATTGTGTCTGAGCGAGACCGTAAGGATATCGCCCAGGAATCCAGTGGCGACGAGATCAAGAATGGTTTGGTCGTAGCTGAATGTGAATGGGGCCGGCACAAGTTGAGCAATACATTCGGGATGACGCCGGGCGGCAGCGAGCATGGTCTGCGCTTCGGCTGCATTCATTGCCATTCTGGCTTCACATAATACGTGCTTGCCGGCATCGAGGGCGGCACAGGTAACAGGTTGATGCAAATATGGCCAGGTCCCGATCACAACCGCATCGATGGTGTTGTCCTTGATGATTTCGGACCAATGCTGGCAAATATGTGGGATATCATATTCACGGGCCACCTTTTCGGAAGATTCTGTGGACCGATTGCACACACTCACAAGGTGTACTCCCTCGATTTTTTGCAATTCGGGAATATGTTTCAAGAGCGTATTGGCCCCGGCCCCGATTAACCCGATCCGAATCTGTTTGTGTTTCATGTTCCTCTCCTTTATTTCTGAATAGATCGGGATCGCAATCGCAATCGCTTTCGATCTCTTCTACAGCAGTGCTCTTATTTATTCCTATTGATCGTTCGGCCGAATTTTTTTCGCTGGAGCATATCCATGAATGCTTCGAGTCTCGTGTTATATCCCATTTCGGTGACATGCTCATCAAAGGAAAGGTGCAGAACCGGAATACGATAATCACGGCTGATTTTGTCCATGATTACCTGAGCGATCAGCTCGGGCATGCAGGTCAACGGCAACAGATGCACGATTCCGTCAAAACCGCGCCGGGCGTATTCGACTGTTTTCCCGACCGAGAGCAGGCTTTCACCTCCGGCATTGTTCTTAAGATATGGCTGAGCCAGCCTCTTCGCCCTTTTTGTCTGATTGCGGCGCCAGGGTGCATAATGGACCCGTTCGTTGAACCAGTTGGCAATGGTCACGCCCCGTTCGATCAAAGCCCCCATCTCGCCCAGTTTTTCCTCGATATGTGTGTTGGCCACGGTCTCGAGTACGATAAATATTTCGCCCAGAACGGCTATACGCACGATTTTACGACTGGTGTCCTGCGGTAAGGCCTGAAACTTCTGCTTGATCGCTCGCATGACCCGTCTCAATTCAGACCAGTTGCGGCTCTGATCTATCAGCTCGATACACGTGTTTCGTAATCGGGTAACGGCACCCCGCTCGATCTCATAGGGTCGGGTCTGGTGGGCCATCCAATCGAGACGGTCCAAAGCATCCAAACGCTGCATGATAAAGTAAAACTCACGAACCAGACGTATCCGGGAATGAACGCCACTCACCTCTCGCATGGTCTGCACAATCGATTTCAACTGGTCAGGATTGTCCGTCCGAATGAAATCGAATGAATAACCCAATCGTTGTAAAATCTGTTCATGGACCACACTATAATATCCCAGTCGACACGGGCCCGAACCACCGATCATCACCAGAGTGTCCGCTCCATTATTCAAGGCCTCGATGAAATTCCCGAGATTCAACTTGAACGGCAAACATACGAACTCAGGTGAATGTTTCAATCCGAGCAAATCCGAATTTTTTGCCGCCCGATGCGGTACCACAACCTCGACATTCAGGTTGCGCAAAGCACCCATAAATGCAATCGACAGGGTTCCCATATGCGGAAAAGCTATCTTCATCGTTCAGTGTGTTCCCCATCCAGATGACTGCAATTTGATAACAATCATAACCTCGCATCCACGAAATATTTCGGCGCACATTCAGCATAGTCCTGATAAAAGTGTATGAATTCTTACGTGATTTTTCAACCCATTAAGATCAGATTGTGAATCTCAAGAAGAATGGCTTGAGTATGGGCTTCTTTGAATCAACTAAGGTCAAAGGCAGAGGTGACCCTTATTCGAGGAACGGATTCAGGACCTGAATAGTATGATAATATTGCCCATGTGACAGGTCTTCACTGAATATCTGCGAGCACTTCATCCGTTCAGCTGCAGCCACAATCAGAGCATCCCAGTAGGAGATCTGGTAACGAATAGAGGTATCAACTGCCCGGAAGACCAGTACTCGGTCAAGCTCGACCGCAGGCACAGGGCTTAAACTGGTGATGATCCTCATAACTTCTGCGGCTGTCAATGGTTGTTGTATCTTCCTGGTCATGATCACGAAAAATTCACTCAGGACCTGCGTCGATACTACCATGCTTTCCATGCGAATCCCTTGTTTCAGAAGTGCCTGGGCCCGATCTTGTCTGGTCGATTCGTGGGTGTCAAAAGCATAGACAAGAACATTGGTATCGAAAAAAATTTTATCGACCATGGAGCTCCTCCCTGGTCCAAGTCCGCGGTCCAAAGTCTCGACTGAACTGCTGAAAGGTTTCTTCTAGTTCCTTTATGGCGAGCTCCTTCCGGATCTCCATCTTCTCGACCTCAGATTGCAGGAATTCCCGGATCATGGCGGTCATAGTCGTATTCCTGTCAATGGCTATTTTCCTCACTTTTTTGATGATCTCCTCATCGACTCTTAAGGTGATATTGGGCATGAGCTTCACCCCCCGCTGCCATGATTAAGCCATAATAAGTTCTACCCTTAATATGGTGCTCCTTGGCGGAGCTGTCAAGTACGTGGTCAAGTCGAATGCGCCGAGTCCTTATTCATTTTTATGGAAAGCGTTGGAAAAAAGACTTATTGTAGATGAGGAGGCGCTGACACGTTCGACCCTACTCATAAACAATGATGACTATTGTATGATGTGATGGACCATGGATGATAATCAATTATTGCTCGGGATGATAGCGTTAGAGCAGGAGCTGATCGATGGACCAACCCTCTTGTCGTTTCTGATCAGGTCCTTGCGTGGCGGTAGCGTAACCGTCGAAGCCCTGCTTCAGGATGAAGCCAGGCTGACTCGGGGTAAAATCGATGCTCTCCGGGTCGTCGTTCAGGAGCGGTTGCAGGCTTCTGAGGGTAAGATTGACCGGATATTCGAGCAATTATGCGCACGTCTGAGTAACTCAGTTTCAGAGCTCGAGCCCGATACGGTGGTGGTAAATGCTGACAAGACGGCGCATACTGCCTCGATAGTCTTACCGCAATCCGACCGGGTCTACTATACTCAATTGTCACCGGATACCGAGCGGGAGCTTACGTTTCAACCGCTTCATAACGCCCGGGAGTTGACGCTCGAGCATAAGGACCGTTATCTATTCCGGGGAGAATTCGGGCGGGGTGGTATCGGTCGGGTCATGCTGGCCTTCGATCAGCACTTGGGTCGGGAGGTGGCCATCAAGGAACTCCTGCCCCATCTGCAGGAAAAGGGGGATGGGTCTGATTCTCAGAAATCCAATCGGACCAAAGTGGCCATGGTTCGTTTCCTGCAGGAGGCCCGCATTACCGGCCAACTCGAGCATCCGGGTATTGTGCCAGTTTATGAACTGGGCCAACGGGCAAATGGTATTATTTATTATGTCATGAAATTAGTCCGGGGCACGACTTTGAACAAAAAGATCAAGGAAGCGGCTGACCTGCACACCCGGCTCGAATTGTTACCACACTATCTCGATCTTTGCCAGACTTTGGCTTACGCTCATTCGCGGGGTGTTATTCACCGGGATATCAAACCGGACAACGTGATGGTCGGTGAATTTGGTGAAACGGTGGTGCTCGATTGGGGTCTGGCCAAGGTCAAGGGTATCGAGGACACCCGTTCGGAGCGATTAACTCGGCCCGTTGTGTTCGAGAATATCGAATCCAGCGATGTGACTGTAGCCGGGACCACTTTGGGCACGCCGGCTTTTATGTCGCCGGAACAGGCCAAGGGTGAGATCGAACGTATTGATGAGAGGTCTGATGTCTGGAGTCTCGGGGTTGTGTTGTTCCAGATCATAAGCGGTCGTTTGCCCTTCCAGGGTAAAAATGCCTATCAGGTCCTTTCCCGGGTCATCAGTGAAAAGCCGGACGAACTTGGAAAAGTCTGCCCTGGTGTGCCTCCCGAGCTGGTTGCGCTAGTCGACAAATGCCTCGAACCGGAACGCGAAAATAGGTATCAGCATGCCGGCGAGCTTGCAGCCGAGATGAAGCGTTATCTGTCCGGTGGATTGATCCATGTCTTCAATTATAGCCCCCTCTTGCTCGTGAAACGATGGGTCCGACGGCACAAGGCTCTTGCAATGACAATGGCGGCATCACTGTTTTGTATCGTCTTGCTCGGGATTTGGTCCCATGTGCGGATAAGTGAGGAACGCGACCAGGCTGTAGCTGCCCGTGAATTGGCCCTGATCAAGGAACAGGAGACGCGGACCAGCCTCTCTCAAGCCTTGGCCGAGCGGGGTATGTTCGCCATGAATGATGCCCGCTGGGCCGAGGCGAAAATCTATTATGCCGGATCACTGACCTATCAACCCCGTCTTGATGCCCAACTCTGGTTGAACATGGAAGCGTTTTTACCGATACAACTCGAACATGTCCGGGTCCTCGGGACCCATGAGGGCTATTGTATTGCTCTGGGCATTTCGACCGATGAGCGTCAAGCTGTATCGGGCGGACATGACGGCTCGATCGTGGTCTGGGACCTCCGGGCTGAAAAGGAGATCAAACGCCTCGAACCGCTCCGAGACTGGGTTTCCGCCGTCGAATTTTCCCCGAAGGGTGATTTGCTGGCTTGTTCGAGTGCGGGAGGCAGTCTGGTCATGATTGAAACGGTTTCATATGAACCGGTTTGGCGACTCGAGACCGAACGACATCTCCGTTGTCTCTGTTTCTCGGCAGACGGCAGGTATGTGCTGGTCGGGGATGGTTACGGCCAGGTAAGCATCAGGGAGACAGCTTCAGGCCGCTTGATTGGTACACTCGAGGCCCACCAGGACCGGGTGACCAACATAGCTTGTACCAGCGACAGTCGTATCATGGCTACGGTCAGTGAGGACCATACCGCCTCATTATGGAACCTGGAAACTCGTCAAAAAATTACCCAACTGCCCAATACCTCGGGTTGGATTTCGTCGGTGGCCTTCTCTCCTGACGACAAACTCGTGGTTATTGGCAGTTCCAACAATTTCGTCCAGATTTACAGCATGCAGGACTATCAGGAAAAAAATCGTCTGTCAGGACATACGGGTGAAATATTCAGTCTGCGTTTTTCTCGGGATGGCCAGTATCTCATTTCGAGTAGTTTCGATATGACCATCAGGATTTGGGACGTGGGCAAAATGACCCTGCTACTCACGCTGACCGGGCACCGCTCCGGTGTTTTCAAAGCTATTCCTTTCCGTAACGGAAAGGCTATTCTTTCCGGATCGAACGACCGGACCGTTCGTATCTGGGACTTGGACCACCGTTCCGTACCCGATATCCGTTTCGCGGAGCGTGGTCCGATCAGTACAGTAGCATATTCGGCTGATGGAACATACCTGTTTGCGGCCGGGGCCGGTGGGATGCTCTACAAATATAATCGTCTCGAGGACTCCTTTGATACGATTTCGGCCCATGACCACTTTATCGATCATCTGTTATTGTCCGGGAATGATGGCCTGATCATCACCTCGGAGGCAGAACAATCGCTGAAAATCTGGGATTTCAAAACGCTCGAGCCGAAAGGGCATTTGTCCTGGGAGAAGAAGAGACTCATGTCGCTCGATATCTCGGCCCAGAATGACCGAATGGTCCTGGTTTTCAGTGACGGCACTCTCCAGTTGTGGGACCTATCCGCCTCGGACCCGATCAATCTGGACCAGGGAAATTCCGACCAGACCCTGGCCAGGTTTATCGAAGGAGGCCAGAAACTGGTCGTGCTGACTTCTGGAGAAAAGTCGTTCCGCGTCTGGGACCTGGTCACGGGAAAAATTATCAAACAGGAACAGCTCTTCAGGGTGGCCCCCTATTCACTGGCCTTTTCGCCCGATAACAGCCAAATGGCCATTTCGGTCGATGATCAGACCATACTGGTCTATTCCTGGCCGGACCTGGTCCTCGAACAGACCATCGCGGACCATGACGGCGAGATTGCGTTCATTACCTACTCACCGGACCAACGATTTTTGGCCAGTGCGGGTTGGGACAAATACGTCCGCTTGTTCAGGACAGACTCCTGGGAAAAAGTCCTGACTATTCCGTCAGATAATCTGCCGGTCCGCTCGACCATCGCTTTTGCCCCGAATAGCGAGGAATTCGCCTGGGGCTCCTTTTTCGGCTCAGCCCGACGTTTCATTTTCAAAGATGAATATATGACGCAGGACCCGCGTATCTTCCTGAGACAGAGCGAGGAGGCCAGTGGTTATCGGCTGGTCCGTAGTAAACTTGTCTCCCGGTAACATGGTGTCCTCTCTTTCCGGTCCATTTGACAGAGCGGCAATTGTATTGTAAAATGGAACGATCATTTTACCAACACAAGAGAGGGCTTGGGATACCGTATTCCCGTGCTATGGCCGGATCATAATCCGTTGAAAGCTGTCATTTCAAATCGGATCTGAACATGAACACATGACCATGGATCAGGAGTGCATCCTGTGACAATGCGCAACTGTCTGTTGTTTGGCGTCATTCTGATAAGTCTATTCTCGTGTAATGCACCATCGAAACGCACGCCTGATGCGGAACGGGAACGGTTGCGAATCAGCGGCAGTGTGACCTTTGAACAGCAGTATGAGATACTGTTGCGACTGTATCGGACCCAGGAAGATAGCCTGGAGGTAGCTTCTCATCAAACAGCGAATGAACTCCTCAATCTGGTTACGGCCCAGGCTGATCGGACAATACTAGCTCAGGCCTACATGGATTTGGCCCAGAACGCAAAAAGCCGAATTCAGGCGTCCCAGTATTATTTTAAGGCCTTGGATATCTATGAGTCTATAAATGATCTGGCCAAAACCATTACCTGTTTGAATGCCATCGGTGAAATTTTTCGGGCGATGGGGGATTTTGAGCGATCATTGCTGTATCTGGAACGTGCAGTTCAGTTGTGCGATCAAATCGGTGACAAGCAGCAATTAGCGTATGCTTTCAATCGGACCGGTGCGGTTTATTTTGAGATTGCCCTGAAAGGTGATCAAGACGCTCTCTATCTATCAATTGGCTCGACGCAAAAATCGATCACCCTGGCCAAGGAATTGGGTGATATGAACTTATTGATGAGTAATTACAATATCATGGGCGTCGATTATCTTCGACTCAATGATAAAACCAAGGGGCATAATTATTTGAAACAGGCCTTGGAATTGATTGATAGGCACAATTATTATCAAGATAAACCTAATGTTTTGAACAATCTGGCTAACTACTATATGGATTCGGGCGATTATGAACAAGCAATCGCCATGGCCCTCGAGAGTTACCGCATAGCGTCCGAATTGAATATTCAAACGTATCTCGAGGTTTCGACTTCTCTCCTGGCCAATGCCTATTATTTAAACAAACAATATAAAACTGCCTTTGATTATTATAGTTTATCCCAGAAATATTACCAGGAGGGCTTTTTTAATGAGCGGAACTTGAAAATTTTCGAACTCGAAGCCCAATATGAAACCGAAAAGAAAGAGTTGTTACTCGAAGCGCAGAAAAACAGGGAAACATTACTGATACTCCTGATAGTCTGTATTTCTGTTCTGGCGTTGATCATTATCATCCTGATTTTTTCGCGGGTGCGTCATTTCAAAAAAATGAACGCTCAGGTCAGCCAACAGAACGAGTTGATTGTGAAACAGAATATGGACCTTGAAGAGCTGATTGCCGAACGGAACAGGTTCTTTTCGGTTATTGCACATGATTTACGGAACCCCTTGACCTCGATCATCGGTTATTCAGACCTCCTGCTGACCTTATATGATCAATTGACTGAACAGGAGAAAAAGGACAATCTGCTCATCCTGAAGATATCCACGGAACAGACGCATAGTCTGATCATCAATCTACTCCAATGGGCTTACAGCCAAACGGGTAAATTGGGTTTTGCTCCGGAGAACCTCAGGCTCGATCAGATCATTCAGGAAAACATCAATCTTCTGACCCTACAGGCAGAAAACAAAGACATAAAAATCCTGTATGAACACACTGTCGAGGAGATGGTCTATGCCGATAGCGACATGGTCAATACGATAATTCGCAACCTGTTGTCCAATGCCATCAAATTTTCTTACCCGCACAGTGTCATCAAGCTCAGTTGTGAAGTTGTCCACGACCAGGATGCAATACGCGAAGGGCCCATGATGGAAATTGCCATTACCGACCACGGTGTGGGCATTAATGCCGAAAACCAGGCCATACTTTTCAAGGTTGGAGAGCGGACCATTTCGCCGGGGACTAATAATGAGACTGGTAGTGGGCTTGGGCTTATTCTGTGCCAGGAATTTGTATCTAAAAACGGTGGCACAATCAGGGTCCAAAGTGAGCCGGGGCAGGGCAGTCGTTTCAGTTTTACCTTACCCCTGGCCCAGCAGCCTGTTCAACCCGCAACCGATAAGCCGACGGAAACACCTTGATCGATCCGGCATTGCAGTTAGGTCCGCTCGATGGTCTCGTGATAGACGACCCCTCGTTCTGCCAGGCCCTTGAGAAGAAATTCGACACATTGTTTATGCTGGCCGATGAATTCGGGAGGCGAAATGCCGATGCGATCATAGAGTCCTTTAGCCAGCATTCTGACAGCGACAGTAGCGGTATAACCGGTAGTTCGAGCCATGGAATGGACCTGTGTTTCCGGATCGTATCGATCGATCAGATCATAGGTATAACGGACTGATTGACCGTTGGTGACACCCTTGACAAGCACTCTCATGACTGTGAGGTCTATTTCGCCGGGTTCGAGTTTCCATAAGGGGAAGAGCAGTTTGGCAGTGACATCCAATGGGCAGACTGTGGTCGAGCCAACCGTGATCGGTTCCTTACTGAAAAAACCGACTTCCCGCAGAATTTTGATTTTGTCGATATGACCGGGATAACGAAGTGTTTTTTCTTTCATATTTCGAGCGGGAATTGTCTGAGCCAGGGTGCGTAAGCCATCGCTATTGAATGCTTCAAGTGTCCCCACTTCCGGAAAAACCAGATATTCCGGTTCGGACAGGGCCGATCGAGTAACCAGTTGCCCGTTTTCAACTAATCGGGCTGGCCGGGTATACTCTTCGATCACATCGATCGGCGAAAAAACCGCTCTGTATTCCCAAGGCCAGATACGGGTTTGAGGCAAGCCCCCCACGTAGATTTCGGCCTGCTCGGTCTGGTCCAGTTGATGATGGACGTAACCGATCAGCACATTGCTCATGCCCGGAGCCACACCACAATCGACCAGAGCGACGACCCCTTTTTCCCGAGCCAAATCGTCCAGTTGGAACGGGTCCTCGGCACTAAAGCAGATATCGACCACGTTTTTCCCGCTCCGGATGATGCTCTGCAGGGTTTGATAGCCCAAGAACCCGGGCACGGCATTGAGCACTATATCAGAATCACTCACCAGCCTCTCAACCCGGTCGGGTGATGAGAGGTCCTGCTGAATAGTCCTGATCGAAGGATGGGCTCGTTTTAGTTTTTCCAGCGACTGACTATTGATATCGGCACACGAAATTTCAAAATCGGCCTCACGGGCCAGGTCCGCAACCATGGGACCCCCGACCAGGCCAGCACCTAAAACGATGATTTTCATGACTGTTCTCCTCATTGCTGCTGATTGATCGTTGATATACAAGGATTATCTGCAATTTTCCACGTGTTTCACCCAGACACATTTGATATGCACTTCATGCCGGACTTTAGTAAATAAACCGGGTCCTGTCAATTCCATCTTCCTTCGAGTAATAATTGCTGCTCTTTACAGTATCAGAATTTCATGGTTTGGGATGAAAACAAAAGATCAACACAGATTGCACAGATAGCTCAGATTTTTTATCTGCGAAATCTGGATTTCTAGCAGTTTTTCTTTTTTCAGAAGCACCTCCAGATTTCGCAGATTTATGTTTTGAATTGAGAAAATAGCCGGTGACATCAGTGAAATCTGTGGTCACATTTTTCATAACTCAACCAAGAATTGCCGCTCTATCGAAAAATGACTTGACAGGTAATGTGTTGAAATGCTACTAAACTGGAATGCATATGAAACAGACAATCATTCAGTCAGCGAACCAACGCCCGTATAATCGTGGCGTGTTCTTTTTTTGTGGGGGCTTGCTGGTTGTTCTTTTTATAATGTTCGGTCTGATCCATAATGCTCAGAGCGATCAGGTCCCCGTCCTGTCCGCTAGTCCCGAGGTCGAGCAGGTATCCACGGAAATAGCGGGACCAGATCTGATCGATGTCGTGGACCAGGGCAAGGTCCAGCAAACTGGTTCGGTCCTCGCCCCACCGCTCGGGCTCAAAGCGTATGACAAGCCTTATGATTCCGGCAATCGGATTGTCCTCGAGTGGCAGGTCTCGCCGGATGAAAAGCTGGACAAAATCATTGGTTATGATGTCTATCGGGCTGATGGGGACAGGAGTGAAGCATATCAAAAGCTCACAGCCAAACCGCTGGCTCTGAAGACCGTAACATATGAGGACAGGCGTGAGAACGTCATCGGCGGTCACCGGGTCGATAATGAGCAACCTTATCATTATAAGGTCGCCGCTTTGGGCCATAATGGTGAACTGGCTTATACGGATGTGGCCATAGCCCAGGCCCAAGTAACTATTTTCAATGAACGTAAAATGAATACTTTGATCGTCGTGCTTTTTTATATTGCGGTCTTGATCTACTCAATTCGGGCAGCCAAAAGTGGTCGAAGAACATATATTCGACGATTGGCCGGGATCGACGCCATCGAGGAAGCGGTGGGTCGGGCCACGGAAATGGGGAAACCCGTCATGTATCTGTGTGGTATGTCCGATCTGTCCGATGTGTCGACCATCGCTGCAATCAATATTCTGGGGGGGGTCGCCCGAAAGGTGGCCAATTATCAGTCGCGTTTGCTGCTGCCCTGTCGCGATCCCATGGTCATGACCGTCGCTCAGGAGGTAGTCAAGGAAGCCTATCTGGCCGAAGGAAGACCCGATGCCTATCGAGAGGATGATATCTTCTACACGACCTACGATCAATTCCCCTATGTCGCTTCCGTCGACGGGATTATGCTCCGCGAGAAACCGGCGACCAATCTGTATATGGGTTATTATTATGCTGAGTCCCTGATTCTGGCTGAGACAGGCTCGGCCACAGGCGCGATCCAGATCGCCGGCACGGATGCGGTCACGCAGTTGCCTTTTTTTGTGACCGCCTGTGACTATACCTTATTGGGCGAAGAATTGTATGCAGCCAGTGCATATATGTCAAAAAATCCCTTGTTGATCGGCAGTTTAAAGGGGCAGGATTATATGAAATTCACCCTGGGTGTGATCATACTGATCGGTATTGTCCTGGCTACATTGCTGAGTTTTTATCCACAATTGACCTTTTTACAGACGATTATTGATAGTATCAAACCTTTACCCTCGGGATAAGTATTACTATGCGGAACCAGATTGCTCTCTTTCTTTGTTTCATATTCGGTGTTTTCGCTATCCTGGCCTATTATTTTCCGGTTCTGGATGAATTGAACAAGGACTATGTTATCAATTGGACCTTGATCATTTTTGGCTTTTCCATGGCCCTGGGTATTATCAGTTTGCTCAGGAGCCATTTCACCAAGATCAATCGACGGAGCAAAGGTTATCAATACAATATTGTGTGTTTGGTTGGCTTTGCGACCATGATTTTTTTCGGTTTTGTCTATGGTATCTCCGAAGACAGTTTTTTTCAGTATCTTTTTTTTACGGTGCAGGTCCCGGTCCAGGCGACCATGTTTTCACTCCTGGCTTTTTTTATCGGTTCCGCCGCTTTCCGGGCATTTCGAGCCAGAACACTCGAAGCAACCCTGTTGTTGGTAGCGGCGATAATCGTTATGCTCGGTCAGGTCCCTCTGGCGGCCCAGAATATTCCCTTCATCACCGAATTAAAGGATTGGATACTGAATGTGCCCAATACAGCCGCGAAACGCAGTATCATCATCGGCGTTGGTTTGGGCGTTATCTCGACGGCCTTGAAAATCATTCTGGGCATTGAACGGACCTATTTGGGCGGATCAGGGGATTAAGCGATGAATGTGACCGAACTGCTTGAAAGATTTGGGACAATCGATCGCCGCTGGATTTTTCTGGCGATTTTCATCGCGACCATAGTGCCCTTCTTCTTCCCACTCGGGCTTGAGGTCGATGAAACGGCAGAAGTCAGAATTATTTATGATTTTATCGAAGGATTGGATACAGACAGCAAACCGATCCTGATTTCATTTGATTACGACCCTCAGATTGCCGCCGAATGTCATCCCATGGCCCTGGCCTTATTACGGCATTTATTCGCCAAGAACATCAAGGTGATTGCGATCGCGCTGCATCAAGCCGCGCCGGCTTTAGCCCTGGACGCTCTCCAGACAGTCGCGCAGGAGTATCAAAAGCATTATGGTCAGGACTATGCTTTCATGGGTTATGGGGCTGGTTTTGCCTATATGATGGCGAAAATGGGCGAAAGTTTCCCGGAAAGTTTCCCGGTCGATTATTACGGTACGCCCATTCAGGATATACCGTTGGCTTCAAAAATCCATAATTACGACTCGGTCTCAATGGTGATCACTTTATGTGGTAGTCGGGCTTATGAGTATTACATCACCTTTGCCCAGGCCAAATTCGGGGTCCGAGTGGCAGCAGGTATGACTGCGGTTATGGCCTCCGACGCCTACCCCTTCCTGCAATCAGGTCAATTATCCGGTCTGATTGGCGGTTTGAAAGGCGCAGCAGAATATGAACAGTTGATTAATCATCGTGATCGAGCCTTCATCGGGATGGATGCCCAATCGATCACTCATATTTTGATAGTATGTTTTATCGTTCTCGGTAACATTTCTTTTTTTCTATCGAAACGGAAAAGAAAGGAGTAGCATTCTCAATGGCAGCTTGGTCAGCTTCAATGCAACTCGCATCGGTTTGGATTGCCGCATTGTTGACCCTATGCATTTTTTCGTTTCTGTATAAGGACAATCCCTTTTACAAGTTTGCCGAGTATTTGGTCGTTGGGGTTTCAGCAGGTTATTACACGGTAATTTTTTACTTTAATTACATCAAACCGAACCTGGTCGATCATTTACTTGATGCAACCTATCCCAATAGATGGTTACTGATCGTTCCGACAATTCTGGGCTTCATGTTACTGGCCCGTATTATTCCGAAATATGCCTGGATCAGTCGTTTTTCTTTGGCGATTTATTTGGGGGCCGGGGCCGGTTTGGCCATTCCGAGAGACATGGACGGTTTGATCATGCAACAGGTCCATACTACGATCGTCAGTCTCTATCCGTTGACCGAAACGGGTGCATTCGATCTCAGCCTGTTCTTTCAGAATGTGCTGTTGGCGATCGGCGTCATCACTACATTGATCTATTTCTTCTTTTCCATGGAGCACAAAGGCGCCATTGGCAAATCAGCCCGAGTCGGGATTGTATTCATTATGATCAGTTTCGGGGCTACCTTCGGTTATACTGTCATGGGACGTATCTCGCTTCTGATCGGGCGAGTGACCTTTCTGCTTAAGGATTGGTTGCATTTGATCGATTAATCCTGTTGGACTACGAGGACATTATGGTCCCGGGAAGATACCGATACAGCGAATATTTGCCCAATGCCGTTACAATCCGACTGATAGACCAACTCTATTTTCCAGGACATCCGGTTTTCAGCCCTTTTTGAAGGAGGAGGCGTCATGTTCCAGACTGTTTTGCTTTACAGTTCGCATAGCTGCAGCCGCGAAATTCATGAAGACCTGATTGTGCAGCGGGCTTTGAACGGTTGGCGCAATAAAACCATTCTTTTTCTGCCCATGTCGGAACAACCACTTGCTGACGGAAATGAATATACCTCACAACATTTCGGCTACAGTAAATTCGACTGGTTTTTCGACCAGTACAAGCATTATGGTCTGAATGTTATTCCTTTTTACTATTCGAGTCATCTGCGTGATGAAGATGTGACCATTCTGGTGGAATTGTTGCGCTCGGCCGAGGTCACGCTTCTCGGAGGTGGTGCTATTCAATGGGGCATGAAACGATATCGGGCGATCGGCCAGAAATTCTTTCATGATCCGGACCTGATTCGGAATCTGTTGCATGAGCGACAACTGAACGGTTTGTACACCGCAGGTTTCAGCGCTGGTGCCGAACAATTGGGCGAATATCTGTTTGATTCGGCTGCGGCTAACATGGACAATCCTTTCGGTTTTGGCCTGGCCCATAAAATAGTAGTATCAACGCATTACCAAGCTGAGCGTCTGGGCGATATGGTCTATGCCGCCCATCAGTTTCATGACTGTCTCGTGTTCGGATTGCCCAATGATTCGGCCTTGGTCGTATCGCAGGGATGGCTGAAATCCGGTCGTTTGGCCCAAATCATCCATTTTGTCCTCGATAAAACCTGGGACAATCCTCGCGATCAGTACCATATCAAAACACGTCAAGGTGCCCGGATCGAGCATTATTACAGTGACGGTCGTCACTGGGCTTTCAACCACGATGATCTGCTCGTTCGGATTTGCGATACCCAGACCGGTGCTCAGGATGGCTGGCTCGTCATCGGCGGACACTATATCAATTATTGGAGCCAGAGTCAGTCAGAATTCGGCTCGATCGAGCAAATCCTGCAAGCCTATTAGTCCTCAAGCACATAGTTATTCTTAACCAAGAGCAAAAAGCTTTTAAATATGATAGGTTGATATGAAAGTTTTTCTGACCCGGACCATGAATAAAACGCCCATGCTGATTCCGAACCTGGGCTTGGGCTATCTGGCCACGGCCCTGATCAGGGCCGGGCATGAGGTCACCGTTCTTGATTGTATTCTTGAAGGGGTCGATGCGCGTGCCTTTGCCGAGAGACTGGCAAACCAGAGTTACGATTTGATCGGGTTCCAGGTCTATACCTTCGATGTCCGCTATCTATCGGCCTATCTCGAGGCCTCCCGTCGGGTGGCGCCCCGCGCGGTCCTGGTCGCGGGTGGTCCGCACCCCACCGCTGCTCCCGAGGAGATGCTGACCGAATTTCCCCAGCTCGAGGCGGTTTTTTGCGGTGAAGCGGAACCGGGTCTGCCTCTTTTGTGCGAACGATTGGCCGAATTGGGGGCGGCGGGGGCACCTCAGTTTCCCTCATGGTCTCAGGCAGGTCATTTCGAGGCTGTGCCCGGTCTGGTCGTACGTGATGGTGGGGGGGACTTTATCAGAAATCAGAGGCGATTTGTCGAGGACCTCGACGCCACCGGATTCCCCGCTTGGGACAAGCTGAAACCGCTGGCATATCCGCCCGCACCGCAAGGCACCTTTACCCGGCGATTGCCCGTTGCGCCCATTATCGTGACCCGCGGTTGCCCGTTCGATTGTACCTTCTGTGCCGGCCATCTGATCGCTGGGAAAAAATTGCGCTCGCGCTCAGCCCGGAACGTGGTGGATGAGATCGAATTCCTCGTACGTGAATATGGGATTCAGGAAATCCATATCGAGGACGATAATTTTTCATTGAACCGGAAGATGGTCAGTTCTTTCTGTCAGGAATTGTTAGCTCGAGAGATTGATGTGAGCTGGTCCTGTCCGAACGGGTTGCGGCTCGACTCGCTCGATCAGGAACTGGTCGGGTTAATGGCCCGGGCTGGCTGTTATTCGATCGCCCTGGGGATCGAGTCCGGGTCGCAACGTATCCTGGATCTGATGAAGAAGCGTTTGAAAGTAACCGAAGTTACAGACAAGATCAACATGATCCGGCGCAGTTCCGATATCAGTATTACCGGTTTTTTCATGATCGGTTATCCCGGAGAGACCGAGGCTGAAATTCGAGAAACCATCCGTCTATCTCGGACCCTGGATTTGGATAAGGTCAATTTTGGGGCGTTCATGCCTCTGCCCGGTTCGACGGCTTTCAATGAACTCAAGAAACAGGGACGACTGCACGATCTCGATTATACCCGGATCACCGAATATCGTGCCGCAGTCTCCTTTGCCGGTCTTTCGGCCCGTCGCTTGAGAATGTACCTGCAATGGTCCTTTATCAGGTTTTATATGCGACCTCATATTATTGTGCGGTTTTTACGACAGATCAAATCCTGGTACCAGGTCCGCATTTTGGGTCAGCGATTGCTCGAGGTATTTTGGCGATGAGTTACGCACAACTTGCGCGCGGTCTTGTCCGCACGAAACTACATCAAGCTCCCTTTTCAGCGAATTTCAAAATCACGGAGCGGTGCAATTTACGTTGTCCCACTTGCGGTATCTGGCGAAGGGCCAGTAAATCGCGAGAATTGACTCTGGCTGAGTTAAGCCAGGTTATGCCCAGATTGCGACAACTTGGCCTGTCACGTCTGGTCTTGACCGGTGGTGAGCCCACGGTCCGTAAGGATATTGTCGAGATTGTCGGTCTGGCTGTGGACCAAGGGCTCTCGACTACTGTGCTGACCAATGGGCTCCTGCTCAAAGATGATCTGGTCAAAGACCTGTTCGAAGCCGGTCTCGACCATATCGGCATCTCACTCGACTTTCTGACACCGGACAAGCAGGACCATTTCTATTCTTTGCCGGGGGCCTGGCACCGGATCGATACGACCCTTAAACGGGCATTGAAATATAACAAGAGAGGTATTGTCTATATCATGACCACGCTCATGCCCGAGAATATCACCGAGATTCTGGACCTTTTTTGCCATGCCGAGGCTTTGGGTGCACACTTTGTGATCAATCCGGTCATGGGCTCGGCACCGCATGAACCGAACCGTGTTTTTTCAGGTCATACCGAACAGCCCAATTTTTCAAACGAGCAGCTTGATGCGATCGAACAGGTATACCGGGTCCTGATCGAGTATAAAAAGGCAGGACGCCCTATCATGATCTCCGAACTGTTCCTGCGTAATACCCTGACCTGGTTGAGAACCCATGATCTCCGTTGGCACTGTCATGCTGGCAGGTATTATTTCAATATATTCTCTGATGGTGGTGTGGCTGTCTGTAACGAATACCCTTCCCTTCTCTCGGTCCGTGATCCTGAATTCGTCAACCAATTCCGTTCCGAACACTTTCAAGCCCAAGCAGCCCGGATCAGGGCGGCGTGTTCGGGCTGTAACTTCAGTTGTTGGCGGGAGTTATCCACGCTGCTGACCGATTGGAGGAGCCTGGGGAAACAGGCTATCTCTTATGGTCGCCAACTTTTCCTATCGCCCCCCAAACGTGTCTTTCGATCCTGAAAAAGAGGAACCAATCCGGGTCCGGCCCTGTGTAAACAATACAATATATGATCCAGAAAGGAAGGACACGATCATGATCAGACTCAAACACGAAAAACCCGGGACCTGGTTTGTTAAAGCACGTGCATTCACCGGTGAGCTGTTCGTCACTGCACTCATTTTCCTTGTGGTCATCACCTTCGTCATGCAGTCATATGCGGTCGAGGGCAGTTCCATGCAACCGACACTCGAATCCGGAGATCGTCTTATTGCTGAGAAGGTTTCCTATCGTTTCGGCTCGATCGATCAGGGCGATATCGTCGTCCTCTATTATCCGGCCGATCCCTCGAAGACATTCATTAAACGGGTTATCGCCCGTCCGGGTGATACGATTGCATTCAAGGAGGGGACCCCGGTCGTGAACGGGGCTACCCTGAGTGAGGCTTTTGTATCCCCGCTCTTTCGCAGCCATGAATCGAGGCGGTCCATGGTCGTTCCCCCGGGTTATTACTTCGTTATGGGCGACCACCGCAATGTGAGCTACGACAGCAGGCATTTTGGCTTCGTCCCGGAGAAATATATCCTGGCCCGGGCCGTGGTCCGGTTTTGGCCACTCAATAAAATCGGCCTGATCGGCTGGTAACGGGTATTAAAAACTGTATTTCAGTTGGACCGAGAACAATCGTGGTGACAGCCACTCCTGATCAGTCCCGAAATCCGAACCTTCCGTTTCGGTCCGCCTGATCGTGACCTGATTGTCAAGCAGATTGGTCACATCGAGAATAGCGGTAATCATGCCCCACTTTTCAAGATCAAAATCTTTCTGCACAGAGAGATCGGCCAGAAAAACATCCGGCAGTCGATAGGTACCGCGACCTTCAGGCAGGGTTATGCCCGCACCATATGCCGGGTCACGGTGATCGACATCGTCAGCGCTACCATAAACACCATCAGTTCCGGGGCCATAATTTCCCAGTTTATTATAGACATAACCGCTCTGGTAATGGAGCCTGGTCCCGAGACTGACCTGCCAGGGTAATTGATAAACGGCATATGCTTTCAGGTTGTGGGGCATATCGTAGCTGAGAGGGCCATCGAGATTCTGACTGAGCAAGGGGGTATCGTAATACGGTGTGAAATGGTTCTGGTAGTTCTTGAATTGGTCTCCCGTCATCAATGCCATGTGTGTTCCCCGATATTCGGAATAGGTATAGGACAATTCCAGCCAGAGCCGATTGGTCCGCACCGTTGAATGGATTTCAGACGCGCTGTAATCGCGATAGGCATCAGCCGGATTGGTCGCTATATATCGCCGGTCCTGCCAATGATCATACCAATCCTGGACCGCAGCCTGGTCTGAAGTATCAACATCGGTAGCCAGGTGCAGATCGCCGTTCTCATCCTCCCAAAAACCTACATCTTCTATGAGATCGCGGGTGTGCTTGTATTGATAGCGAATACCGGTTGCCCAATGAGGCGTGATTTCAATGTCGAAACCCAGAACATACTCGTCCGAAGATTCCGGCTTGATGTCCGGATCGATCAGATTACCCGCTGAGCTCGACATGGTTTTGTTATAATAATAGCCTTCGGCATCGGCATCGGGATGGTCGGGACCATACAGCCAGACCTCGATATCATGAGACGAGCCAGGGTCCATACTGATCAGGGTCAGATCATAGGGATTATAGTAGCGGCCGACACTTCCATATAACTGGGTCTTGCCTGTTTTTGTCAAGTCCCAGGCAAAACTGATCCGTGGGGCAAACATGCGGTCAAACAAATGGACTACATGATCATCCTGGTTTTTGAAACGTGAACTCTCCCAACGGAAACTGGGGGTCAGCGTGAAATTCTTATACATCTCCCAAGACTCGAGAATATAGACTGCCCAGTATTCACATGTATCGGTCGCGATCTCAGAATCCCCGAAGGAAAACCGGCGCAACGGCTGCTCGTTTTCACTGCCATAGCCGCCGATTTCATAGTACATCCCATTAGTATACGTATGATCACGCTGCTCCTCCAGAATCTGATGCTCGATCCCGAGTGTGAATCGTTGAAAACCTCGCCAATCATCCTTGATCTGGTTCAGGGTCAGTGAATAGGAAGTCCGGGCACGATCGGTCTGGTCGTGATAGGGAAAGTTGCCATACCAGCGATCAAGATCGGGATCGTAGACCGACATTTCATCCGATTCTTCGACCGGTCCACTCTCAACCATTGTCCGATACGCTCCAACCATGCCGGTCACATAAAAAGTGGATGAGGGAATCAGTTTCATGGTCAAACCATAAATCTGTTCGGACATGTTCCAACGACTCTGAGCCTCGGGACTATACCGTTCATCAAGAAGTCGGTCTAATTCACCCTCATTGCCGGAATAGATCAGCTCCGCATCGAAATGAGACCCCAAAGACAGACTCAATTTCGTTCCCAATAATTGGCACAGACTGTCAGACAGATATTGAGTTTTGGGGACATTACCTTCAGCATTGTTCATAAAATCACATGTGCCGTAATTTTGACTTAAACGATGTTGCTGATAATTCAGAAAAAACCAGAGATTGTCCTGGACTAATGGACCACCAAAAGCCAGCATGGGCTCGAAATAATCAGCCTGTTCCGTCGTGGCTTCGCTGTGCTGAGGATCTGCCTGCCAGGAATCAGAGGTGTATCTGAGCCGGACGGTTCCCTCGAAGGTATCGCCACCATTCCGGGTGACAGCATCTACTACACCACCCATCGCCCGACCATACTCAGCTGAATAGCCACCCGTCTGGACCTGAATCTGGTCCAGCGCATCCGTATTCAGGTCGATCCGAAACAAATGCGTAACCGGATCCGTCGCATCTATTCCATCGATGATATACAGATTGTCCGCATGAGTCGATCCGGAAAAAAAACCGGATTTCCCGTCAATGGTCCCACCACCCATACTGATGACCTGACGAGTATAGGTACTATTTGGCAGACGCTTTATGAATTCACTCGGAACAGTCAAACGACCATCCTGTGACAAAGGTTCGACTCTGGGCGTTATTATCACCAGCTCTACTTCCTCCGGATTGCCCGAAACCTCCATGGTCAGATTGAGATATTCTGTCTCATTCATGCTGACGGTGATGTTTTGCATTATTAGGGTCTTCATCCCGGATAACTCAGCCTCGACCATATACGTTCCCGGTGGCAATAATACCAGGTGATAACGACCATTATATCGAGTCTGGTCTGCTCGATAACCAGGGAAGCCCGTCCCGCTGACCTTGACCTGTACATTCCGCAACGGCTTGCCCTCATGATCACGTATCGTCCCGATAATACTCCCGTTCGAACTCGCTTCCGTCTCAAAGACAAAGATGATCATGAGCCCAATCATTTGAATCAGCAACATGACTGTCAACAGGGCCCTCAAACTCAACCCCAATTTAGCCCTTGATCTGCTATGCAGTTCGGAGCGTACAACCCCGGTAGACTCCCCCCTCACGAAAATACGCCGGTCCGATCGGTCCTGTCTGGACCCTGTCAAAGCGTTCGTGCAGTTCATGGTCTACTCCTTTGTTCTAGTCGCCCGGTCCCGGACCGGTCGCTTTCGTTACGAAATTATGAAACAGCATACTTACCGATTTTCCTCTTTCCTGAAGTATGTTGTTATGAACCTTCATACATTATCGATATGCAAAGGACATGCCAAAATGTACGAGGCGGGCGGGTCAGTGCCGCGAACGTCGCATAAAGCCTACTTTTTTTGGTGGGTGTGTCATTGATTCCCGGTCATGCCGGTTTAGAATTGTCCCGGGAAAGAGACAATATTTGCACAAGGTGTAGTAAAAGTGCATCAGAAAAGGGGGTGATAGTATATTGAGAATCAATCCTTTCGCGGGTTTGCTTGTCTGCCACAATAAGTCCGCGTCAAGACAAAAATTGTCAACACGCCCCAAAAAATGAAATTGTAAAAAGGGGTTGTCATTCTGGTGTCAGATGGGATACAATAGGTGGAGATTAGATGAGGGGTAAATCGCTCATAGTAACAGGGTCGATTATCTAATCGGGAGGGTAATGTGGAGACAGTTCCTCGAGAGCAGACCGCTGAATGCAGCCGTTGTGGAACACGGTACGTCCGGGGTGCGCTGCGCTGTCCCGGGTGTGGGCAAGTCGTGTCAGGTGCAGCGAATAGTGAGCCCAGGGTAGGAACGCGGATTCGTGATTATCTGGTCATCGAGAAGTTGGGTGAAGGGGGTATGGGCCGGACGTATTTGACGCGTCATACTCATTTGGGCAGTTATCGGGTGGTCAAGATCATGCATCCCTGGGTGTCTCAGCACCCTGATTTTCCGGTCCGGTTCAGGCGGGAAGCCCAATTACTGGCCAACCTGCATCATCCGGCCATCGTGACCCTACACGAGTTCAGTTATCTTGAAGACGGGACCCCCTTTATGGTCATGGAATATTTAAAAGGAGAAACACTGGCCGAGTATCTTGTCGGACATGGTTCGTTATCACTGGTGACCATGGTCGATTTTGTTCGACAACTTGCTCAGGGGTTGGATTTCGCGCATAAGTCCGGGATCATTCACCGGGACATATCGCCCGAGAACATCATCCTGGTGGAAGATGAGTCGGGTAGGCTTCAGGCCAAGCTGATTGATTTTGGTATTGCCAAGGTTTTCGAGGAACCGGCCCAACAGAATCGTAACGGTCCGAGTACGGTTGAGAAAGTGGAGACCAAGACCGGGATTTATGTGGGCAAGCCCGGTTATGGCAGTCCGGAGCAGTTCAGGCAATTACCGGGCCATCATGAGATTGACGGTCGGACCGATATATTTTCCATGGGCATAGTCATGTATGAAATGCTGACCGGGCGACAGTTATTTGCTCGGGAGAGTATCACGACCTACTTATTGTCCCTGATTATGTTTGCGGAGAAGGGGCAAGACACGGTCAGTTGGACCGGTGTGCCAGGACCTTACCAAGAGATTATCTGCAAGTGCATTGCCTACAAACCCGAGCAACGTTTTTTTGATTTTGCGTCATTACTCGAAGATCTCGATCAGGCGGCTGATAGGGTTACAGAGATGGTACACGGCGGTCTGGTCCCTGAAGTTTTGTCGGAACAAGCAGTTCGCCGACATAAGAAGACTGGCTGGTTAATGTGGGCTTTGGTTTTTATTCTGGCCATGCTGGGTAGCTTTTATCTCAAGAAGGTTTTCTTTCGCGGACCGGAGCCACAGCCGACAGGCGTGCCGCTTTCTGAACGGTCCGTGCTATCGCAGCGCGACACAGAGGCTGTCCGGACCGAACCGGGTCCAACACCGAGCCCGACGGACTTTGCCCTGCTTGATGAAATGGTCCGCTCGATGGAAGCGGCCTACCAGCGCAAACACTACACTATTCCTGAAGAGGGTAGTGCGTTCGCTTTGGCCCGCCAGATTATGGCGATTGATCCGGGAAATAGTGTAGTCCAGACCATATTGACAGGTATCGTCTCGTATTATCGGGATAATGGTTTAAGGTGCCTTGAAAGTGCCGATTTTAAAAACGCCCTGCTCTATTTCCAGCGGGCCGGGCAGATTTGGCCGACGGATGAGTGGTTAGCCTTGTTGATCACACATACGGAGGCTCTGCGACGGCAATATGCCCATATTTCACTCGCTGGTCTTGATTTGGTCCTGGTCCCGACCGGTTCCTTCACTATGGGCTCCGCCCAAAACGATACACGGGCGTACTCCGACGAGCTGCCAAGGCACAAAGTCAATCTCAGTGCCTTTTACCTTTCGAGTAGTGAGGTCACCAATGGGCAATATTGTGAGTTCTGTGCCGCAACAGGTCGATCACGGCCTGCCATTCCGCTTGAATTTCAAGTCGGGCCTGATTATTTCGAACAGTATCGGAATTATCCGGTGGTGAATATCAGTTGGGAGGATGCCCGTAGTTTTGCTGCATATTATGGTGCCCGGCTGCCGACTGAGGCGGAATGGGAAAGGGCCTGTCGGTCCGATCGGGATTCACTGCTCTACCCCTGGGGTAACTCGCCTCCAACGAACAAGCTGATCGGTAATCTTGCGGACAAGGATTTTCAACGATTAGCCATGTCCGACCAACTTGTATTTTCCGGCTATACGGACGGTTATATATTTACAGCGCCCGTCCGCTCGTTTATACCCAATGCGTTCGGACTGTACGATCTCGAGGGTAATGTCCGGGAATGGTGCGCGGATTATTACAGTGACAATTATTATGAGCACAGCCCTTCGACCGATCCGAAGGGACCGGCCACAGGTCGGATGAGGGTGGTTCGGGGCGGTTCCTGGAGCAGTTCTCCGCAGTCGACTCGTTGCAGTTTTCGTCAAAAAGCCGCTCCGGATCAAGGTTCGATCCATTACGGTTTCCGCCTGGCCCGCGATTTTCAGGTTGATGGACCGCTTGTTCCGGCCCAACCCACGCCATCCTCTCCGGAACAATCCCCACCGGGTGACGAAGGTCTCCTGGCCGGACCGCGCTGATCAAGGGATTGTCTATGAAAAAAAGGCATCTGTTCTCTCGTCTCGATGCGGCCCTGATGGGCTTGTCCCTGGTCCTTTGTTCCGGACTGATTTTGGCCAGCCAGGCTGGGCCCATGTTTCTGTCTGCTTCCGGGGAGCATGGGGCCTTCCGATCCGATACTCAGGTTTCCGAGGACCAGTTTCCCCGGATCGTCTTTGAGCAAGCCGACCTGGTCTATGACCTGGGTAACCTCGATGCTTCAGAAAAGAAAAGTGCCAGGATCACCTTTAAAAATGTGGGACGGGCCGCATTACAAATTGTCGATGTTCAACCGGGTTGAGGCTGTACGGCTGTCCTGATCACCGAGGACACCATTCTCCCGGGCGGAGAAGGAGAAATCATCGCCACACTGACTGGAGACGTCAGGAACGGGCCGATGCACAAACCCATAACCATTGTAACCAATGATCCGAATAATAAAGCTGTGGTTGTTTACCTGAAGGCTGAGGTCAAAATTCAGCTTGGCTTTGACCCACTCTCTTTGAATCTCGGACGAAGAGAGTTCGGAAAGGTCGAGGTAACAGAGTATATCCGGGTCATTGGAGAAATTTTTCAGAAACATACCATAACCCGGGTCATCGCTCGGAATTCTTACATCAAGGTGGATCTGGTCCGCCCGGACCGCGAGAACCATGAGTACCGTTTGGCAGTGACCCTGCTCAAGACCGCACCCATCGGTAATTTGTATGGCAGCATCGAAGTCTGGACCGATGATCCGGCACATTCCAAAACCCTGGTGCATGTACAGGCACAGATCATAGCCGCTGTTCCTTAAGGCAGGACCCGGTCAGGAGCCCGTTTACTCGACAATCTCACCGAAAAAGTGCACATGTGTCTTTTCGTTTGCGATTTCAAAGACCAGCGAGTCACTCCGTCCATCATTGTTGAAATCCTCAAAGAGGACCGCCGCTATTACTCCGTTGAAGGTGGCATGAAGCAAAGTGTGTGGTTTCGAGATCGGGTCTTTATAGCTGAGGATTTCGAGATGGTCCCCACGGTCAGGGCTGTTCAGGCCAGTCTTGAGTAGTATGATCTGCCTGCTTTCCGGGTCGGTGATGATCTGGCTGCCCACACCAGCTCGGGGAAAGTGTCGATACATCTCGGGGTTCCCGTTCAGGGTTTTCACGGTATAGTCACTCGCCCAGACAAGGAGATCACCGGTTTGGGCACCGGTTGGCCCAATTCCTGCCACATCGCGAAACAAGGCGGGTTTCTGGGTAAGCTCGCCTCTATTTCTGAGAGAACAGTCGCTGTTATGACACTGTAGCTGGGCCATGTTGAGGGGCGATTGAAACAAGCCCTTCCCTGATACAAAGTCAGCGAGGACAAGTCCCGTAACAGTCCCATCCTGGATGGGACTCAGAGGATAACCATCGAATTCCGATACGGCTAGAAATTCAGTCTGTATTATTTGGTAGATTATTCCCCGCTTCATCAGCGAGGTTCGGATGAAACAATAGGATGTCGACATGTTCGAATCGTGCAGGATAACAATCTGGCCGACAATACCTCTGACTGGGGTTGGACCGGACCGACTCTCCGGGAGAGAGATCGAGCCGCCTCTGCCCGGTTCCGGGAATAAGCGATACCAGTCGAGTCTGTTCGGGAACAAGACGGCACATTCCGGCCAACCGTCATTATCCAGATCGACTGAAGCCGCATCAAGAGTAGTACCCTCGATAGTGAGCAGGGGCTCTTTCTGAACAAGATCACGCTCGGGAGTAACGGCGGACCTCTCGGAGACCGCTGCAGCCAAACCCATTACTCTACGGGCCGTAACCAGAATATAACCGAGCGTTTGCTCCTGAATCAGAGAAACGATTGGTCCGGAAAGCATTAAAAATTCGCCGTTTTCCGTCAAATCGAGGCTGATGATATAATCCAGATCAGGGTAAGTCCGATCGAGAATGAGCCGTTTCAGATCGCTCGGGTCCGCTGGCAGATTGGCTTGAAATGAAGGTGGCAGCACTTCGAAGCGACCGGTCTGACGAAGGCGATAACGCAGCACCTGGTTGATGGTCTCAACCAGAGAAGCATTATTACCGGTCTTGTCATCGAGCGGATAGAGTGCCAGGCGAATGGTCGGACTCTGCATCACGATCAGGTCACCCACAACCGGTTTTTCCGTGCAATCCTCGTTCAGAACTGCCAGGGAAAAAGTATCAAAAACCTTGAACAATCGGAGCGTTCCGAGGAAAACAGGAAAGTAGCCTATCAATGAACCGGTTTCGGGGTCGAACAACTCATCTGTTTTGCGATAAACCTCAAAAACCAGGCCTTGATACCCTCCCGCATTCCGACCGATATCGACCGCAAGACCGTCCTCACGGACTTCGATAATAGTGCCCTGGTAGGTCGGACAGGTCCGTTCGATCTGGACGAGCACACGATCGATCAGATTGTCAACGATATGATCGTTTTCATCAGAAAAGGAGGGGCCTGGTCCGAGAACACAAAGAGAACATACCGTCCATATCAGAAGTCGTTTCATGATTGTTCCGTCATACTCAGGCTCATGACTTCCGAGAGGATAAGGGGCATTTCAGGGCCTGCCCCCCTTACAGACCGGACACGCTTTGAAACCTTCTTTCTCAGCCTGTTCCGCCGTCGCAAATATCCTCAATTGACTCAATTGGTAACGATATTCCTTCCTGGTACCAAAACCCCGCAAGAGACGTCTGCATTGAGCACTGTGATAATGACGCGAGGAAAGATCAACAATGACCTGACCCGGTTTGAGCGATTCGAGCTCACTAAAAGCTTTGGGTTGATAGCCCTCACTTGGTTCGGACCCGGTCGTCGCACCCGGACCGCTTGCGGGCGTAGTGCCTGACGAAAAAAGCAGGTCATTGCCATTTTTTTGGACATCGACTGTCCCTGTACCAAGCAGTGTCGTCTCAAAATCAGGTGAATTTTCGGGTAGACCCATTTTTTTCAAGGTGTTAACCTTATCAACCATTTGTTTACTGAGATAGACCAGTTTTTCGTCATCCCACCAGAGCGGTGCTTCATTATAAAAGTGGATGACATTGTCCTGATCAATCCACTGATACACCTTGGCCTCGGCATTCTGGCCGCTCAGACAGAACAGCACACAGCACAAGCCTATGGCACAGAACAACTGCACTTTCATGCGCATCCCCCTGATAATCAAACGCTCATCCAAGCCACTTACCCCCAGAGAGTATCACAGCTCGAAATTACAAAAATTCAGGCTTTCAAGCGGTCCGGTCATCTGGTTTACAGCTTCTGAATAAAGTATATCATCACCGGGAGTCAGATTCAATATACAAATGGACCAGGTTGTGCGGAGCAGCACTGAAGCACAATGCCGGTCCGGGGAAAATGTTATTTTCTCTTTCAAAGAGAGACAAACTCGTTTCGGCCGGATATTTCGGCGAACCTGCGAGTCAACGATGACCATCACCTGACGGTTTAACGGTCAGGTGGATGCTGTTGTTGGCTGATCATTTTATATATGCAGGCTTTATGTTCTTCATCATAGGATAATGTTTACTATTCAAAGTCAATATTTCTGCGTTTTCTTTATTGGCTGTGGCCGCTATAAGAGCATCAGCTATTCCCAGCCCATGAGATTTACCAAAATCACGCTTGTATAATCCACCCTTTTTTGCAATTTCAGCGTCTATTGGGATTATGCGGAAAAATGAAATGAAATTATTCAAAACCGATAATTCATCATCTCCTTTAACACCGGCATATAATTCTGCAACTACGATTGGGGACAGGATAATCTGAGCTGAAAATTTATCTATGAGCTTTATAGCTTTTTCGTTACCACGCAAAAAATCAATCAATACATCGGTATCGACTAGTTTTTTACTTGACATGTAAGTTACCTGTCCCATTCAGATCTTAATGCCCTGAAATCAGGAAGGTCCTCTCTATCTTTCCATATCCCAGCAGCTTCTTTCAAAGCTGTTTTTTTCTCGTTTTGACCAGCCTGATCGATTAGGCGATCGATAGCTTCACGAATGATTTCACTCTGTTTTTTCCCCTGTTTTTGGGCAATTATTACAAGTTTGGCTCGCTGCCTATCAGTAAGGTAAATTTGCGTTCGGATCATGTTAGACCTCTCAGCTTAATGTATACACCATACATATACATCAATTTCTGGTTTTGTCAAGGCCAACGGGGTCCACGGCTGAGCAGAGAGCGGCTCGTCTGTTCGAGCCGCGTGTTCGGTCGCCACAGGCGGATCAGACAACGACTTATGTTTTATCCAATTTTCTCATGTTATTTATGGTCTCTTGTTCTTTTTCAATAAAGCGAAACAACATTGTTTCAGCTGAACCTTGTGTTGCATTTTTTAAATTGAATAAACCCATGTTCAAATCCAATGACCATGCTTCATAATTATTTTGAAATGATTGAAGACCTATTTCAGTTATTTCATTCTGAAGATCAGTTCTAATCTCTGTTGTTCTAATAAGAGACAGCAAAAGCAGTGCAACAGCTCCAGAACCACTTGTATTTGAACCACCGAGGGCATTTAATATAAATGGATTGTAGTCTTTGTCATAATACAGCATGATTGATTTATGACCAGGTGCTACTATACGAGCCATGTGCGATGTCTATAGACCAAAGAGCGGAGCGATTTTGGTCGATCAGAAAAAAACATTTTCCCCAAAATGCGCACCATG
>JAFGSJ010000059.1 GCA_016934675.1 bacterium
CATGAAGAAAGGGGGAAGGATCATGGCACGTCGAGCGAGATTGAAGTATGAGGACCCGCGGGACGGGTATTACCATCTTATCAGCCGGACGGTGTTGAAGTCGTTTTTGCTGGATGATGGGGGCAAGGAGAAGTTCATGGGTCTCCTGCGGGAGCTTGCCCAGGTGTATTTTGTCAAGGTGGTTTCGTTTGCGATCATGAGCAATCATGTGCATATGATCGTGCGGATGCTAGGGCAGGACGAGATCAGCGATGACGAAGTGAGACAGCGATTTCACCAGTATTACAATGCTGGTGTATCCAAGAGGTTCTGGAAGCCCTATCTGGAGGAGGACCTTGCATATTTTCGGGGCAGATTTGGTGATTTGTCACGTTTCATGCAGGACCTGAAGCAGCGGTTTTCGCGGTGGAATAACAAGAAGATGGACAATCATGGCACGATCTGGGGTGAGCGATTCAAGAGTGTGATGCTCGAGAGCGGTCGTGCATTGACGGCCTGTATGGTCTATGTTGAATTGAACAGTGTCCGTGCTGGCCTGGTTACTCGTCCCGAGGAGTATCGCTGGTGCAGTCTGTCTCATTACGTTACGGGTGGTCGCGCAGCATCCTGGCTCGATCACGAGACACTCCGGACCAGGATGGAATGGCGTGTGGCCCTGGATGGCGATAGCGAGAAGACGATCAAGACACAATCATTGGTGAAGAAGTATCTGCAGGTGGTGTATCGTGAAGGCATGATCGAGCGGGAGGGCAAGGCTTCCTTAAAGCAGGAGAGGGGAGAGTCGGCCCTGGCGGATAATTTTCAGGCAACGGGTGCACTTTCATTCCGGCGTCGCATTCGTCATTTCAGCGAAGGTGTTTTTCTGGGTGGCCAGGAATTCTGTGAGACGCAGTTTGGTATGTTCAGGGACTATTTCAAAACGAAAAAGGAGCGAAAAGGTCAGCCCGTGTTACCGCGACAGGCACAGGAGCAGGGAGGGCTCCTGGATATCTATGCCATCAGAAAGTTGACCTAAGAGTAGCACGTCCATCTTCATCTTGGTTACTCTGAAATTTTCAATGTGATTCCGAGTATCGATAAGGATTCACAAAGATAGAGTCCGAATTTTGTGTTGCTGATGTAATCTGCGCTGTTATTGTCATGGATGCAATTCAAACCGTTTTTGTCATTGTTCTCTTCTTCCTTCAGTTATTGACTTCTCCCTATTTTTTTTCCTATTTTCAATTCCTTCCTTCCATTCCATCTTTCTGCGTGGCCCTCAATTGTCATTAATTTTTTTCGCAATATCAGCAATATCCAACGATCAGATCGTTGCCATTTGGGATCAAAACTACTTTCTTTTCATATAGGTCTTCCTTTCCACTCTTTCTCTCTCTGACCCAAACCATCTTTCTCTCGTTTCTTATCACATCGACTCATCACATGGCGGGTTTATATATGCTAGTAGTCTGTCCCCGAATTCTCAGTCGATTTATTCTTTACTGTTTGTCAGTTTTATAGTAGATGTAGAGATACATGAAAGCCTTTTTAAGACTTATAAAATTTAAAGGAGAACATTATGAGCTGTTTGAACATGATCAGATTATTGTTTATCATCCTATGCGTAGATATGGTGGCAAGTCTTTGTTTCGCGGATGAGCCAGCCATGGTTTTGAAGCCGGTCCCGAGAATGGAACCGGATGAATTCAGGATCCAGGTCCTGGATGAACAGGGTTATCTGATTACAGTGTTGCGGCACGATCATCGGCTTTTAGAAATAGATTGGGGTTTTACTTCGACTGACCGACAGGCTGAGGAGCGACTCGCACTTATTGTCGAGCAGGCCTTGACAGGACCGACTGAAGAGGAGCGGGAACTGGGCTATCGCTCGGCATTTCCGAAGGGGCTCGTGCTTGACAGGGTCAGGGTTGAAGGTGACATGGGCGGCTATTATATCGCTCTGCCCCGTCAGTATCTGTCTGATTTCAACGCCGACAAAGCCGAATCATTAACCCGCCTGTTTCTATCGATCTCCACAGCCAATTCGGCAATTCGTCACCATGTTCTGCTGTTGTTTGATGAAGATGAGTCGGATTATTTTCCCCTGAATCACTTTTTGACCGATGTCTTTGAAGTGCCGCCCAAACCGTTCGAGTTGGACCAGTTACCGGGACCGGGCCGGGCAACGGGCCAGCCGCCTGGTGGCGGTCAGGGTCAGCCCAGTGGCGGTCTGAAAGGCAAGAGCATCTTCATCAGTCCCGGTCACGGTTGGTACTATAATAATGAAACCTTATTCCGTTGGGCGACCCAGCGACCGAACACGTATTATATGATCGAGGACATGTCCAATGTCGAGGCGGTCAATACTTACCTGGTGCCGTATCTCTGGAATGCCGGGGCCGGCGTGTATACGTGCCGGGAGCGGGACATGAACACGGACATGGTCATCGTGGACAGCGAAACCACGGGCTATAGCGATATCGGTGGTTGGGAGACGATCACGTCGAGCGATGCCTATGGTGGCAGTTACCGTCGGGTGCTGACGGCCACGACCGAGACGGCCACGGCCACATTCACTCCGGATATTCCTACTGCCGGATATTACCATGTCTATGTCTGGTATCCGGGCTTCAGTTCGAATGCGAACGATATGAGCATTACGATCAATCATACTGGCGGGAGCACGATCTGGACCCAGAACATGAAAGTCGACGGCTTCACATTCAAACATATCGGCGTGTATTATTTTGCAGCGGGAGCGCATACAGAAACCGGCTCAGTCACCATTTCGAATAGCAGCGCCGAAACGGGCAGTTACGCACTAGCCGACGCCGTTCGTTTCGGGGGGGGCGTGGGCGATGAAATCCTGTTCGATGAGCTGTATGCCAGTGGTTATCCCCGCTTCGAGGAATCAGGGAAATATTACGTCAATTTCATGGGCTGTGCTTCGGGCACATGCGGAACGAGTACAGTCACAGCCATGCCCCGTTATTCTGCCTGGGAAAAAGAAGGCTGGGAAGATGCGGTCTATATTTCCTGGCATTCGAATGCTGGCGGAGGGTATGGCACGACGAGTTACGCTTATTCGAGCGGAGGTTGGGGTGGTTCGTTTGATGGTTACGCCGGTGGTGACGATCTGCGTGATTTTATCCATGACGAATTGATCAATGATATCCAGGCAGGTTTTGATGCGGGTTGGAACGACCGGGGAGCAAGCACAGGAAATTTGGGTGAAGTCAATCCGAATTACAACAATGAGATGCCTTCAGCCTTGTTCGAGATGGCTTTTCATGATTACGAGTCCGATGCCGAGTGTTTGCGCAATCCGTTTTTTCGTCAGTTGCTGGCCCGGGCGGTCTATCAGGGTATTGTCAAGTATTTCGCGGACCGTGACAGTCAGACCGAGTATTATTTGTTGCCAGAGCCACCAACGGATTTTCAGGTCATCAACAATGGTTTCGGTGCGATCAGTCTGAGCTGGAGTGCGCCAGCATATAACACCGGTGACGACCTGTATGGCGATGCGGCTACGGGTTACAAGGTCTACCGCAGCACGGATGGATTCGGTTTCTCGAATGGCGTCGTCTTGTCCGGCGTTGGGAACACAAGCTACACGGACACGCAAGTCAGTCCCGGGGTCGTGTATTATTATCGAGTGAGTGCGACGAACGCCGGCGGTGAGTCTTTTCCGACCGAAACACTAGCGGCCCAGGCTTCGGCCTCGAGTTCGACTGTCCTTGTTGTGGCCGGGTTTGACCGGATGCATCAGAACCTGGCCGTTGTCACGGACGATCTTTATTCGACTAATCCGTTACACCGTGGTTTTGTAGACATGATGAATTCCTACCGTTATGTGATCAAATTCGCCGAGGCGATTCATGCTTATGGTGCCGCCTTTGATTCGTGCAGTAATGAGACGGTCATCGACGGTCTGATCGATTTGGCAGATTATCAGGCCGTACTCTGGTTTGTGGGTGAAGATTCGACAGTCGACCAGACCTTCGATGCGTACGAGCAATCGCTCATCCAAGTTTATCTGGCAGGTGGGGGCAATATTTTTGTATCTGGGTCGGAAATCGGTTGGGACCTCGATTATTATGGCAACGGGGTATCTTTTTACAATAATTACCTGAAGGCGGATTATGTATCCGATGATGCGGAGACCTATACGGTCGAACCGGTTACGGGCAGTATTTTTGACGGAAACGCCACTTTGACTTTTGATGATAACAGCTATGGCGAGTATGATTGCAACTATCCTGACTGCATTACGACCTCGGGCGGGAGCACGGTCTGCCTGACTTACACGGGTGGTTCGGGCGGCAATGCCGGAGTTCAGTATGATGGCTTGGACTTTAAGGTGGTCCATTTCGGCTTTACCTTCGAGACAGTAACGACCGAGTCGGCCCGCGCGGAGACCATGGCCGACATTTTGGCCTTTTTCGGGATTATCCCCGGTTCAGCCTGTGATGCAGCGATACTCATTCCAACCCTTCCTTATACAGATAACAACGATAGCACAGGCAAGCAGGCCTTCTTCAATTGGTATTCGTGCGACCCCACGATGAACGAAGCGGGTCCGGAGGTAATCTACCAACTCGAGCTCGATGAGCCGGGAGACCTGACCGTGACTGTAACCGACGGTGGCGGGGTAGATATCGATCCGCACATACTGAATGGTTGTTCAGTCGAGACCTGCCTGGTCCGGGCCGATAGCACTTTCATAATAGCCCTTGGACCGTCGAGTTATTATCTTATCTGCGATACCTGGACCGATAGTGGCGGGACTCAATATCCAGGCAGCTACACCCTTGAAGTCGATCTTGCGCCCTGGGACAAGGTAGCCCCGGCTGAAGTTGAAAACCTGCTCTGGGAACCGAGCACAACCAGTTGGACCTGGGATGCGGTCATTCTGGACCAGAACGGTCAACCCGAAATCATGGGGACGTATGAGCTCCATCGTTCGGCTGATCCACAACTACTCGGGGCACAACTGGGTGAGACGACCACAGCAACCAGCCTGTATGATGCCGAGGAGCCCGGCGTCGGCCTGTGCTGGTTCTTTCAGGTCCTGCCGATTGACGCTGAGGGCAACGGCAATGATGATCCTGAACTGGATAGGATCGTGGATAATCCTGAGGCGGTCTTTACGGGTAGCTGGACCACGGGCACCACTGCTTCAGGTCATTATGGCGATGATTACCGTTTCCACGCGACCGGTGGAAGCGGACTCGAAACCGGGCAATGGTCATTCACGCCCGCGCTGTCCGGTCAGTACCAGGTCCAGCTCTATTACCCACAAGGCACAAATCGTTCCACCGAAGCCCGTTTTCTGGTGTCCGATGAATTCGAGACAACCCTCTATCTTGTTAATCAACAGATCAATGGCGGCACGTGGAACACGTTAGGATATCACTGGTTCAAAGCGGGATCAGTCTATACGGTTATGCTTGACGATGCCGAATCGAGCGGTTATGTGGTCATTGCCGACGCAGTTCGCTGGACCTATGTACCCTGATGCGGTTGTTCCGGCCCAGATCGGTCTCGCCTATTCTTATTCTGAAAGCAGTGTGTTGTTACCTGCTGCAGGATGCGGTTGGATAGGAAATCCGGCATTCAATTGGCAGAAGATGGCCTGAGACGGTAAATCGCCAGGTCAGGATTAGGTAACTCGTCATTGATCGGGACCGGGCAACGTGTGCCACGGAATGTTTGACATAAGATGGCATTTGAGCGCAAATCAGTAAAAAACAGTTCATATTTGCGGCGCATGTCCGGCATCAAGTTCTGATAGACAAAGTATGCCTCGGATGAGATGGAATTAGTAATGATATAATCGACACCGTTGGTCCTGTACCAGCTCACCGTGTGCTTGGGCAACATGTAATAACGGTAATAAGAATCTGCTGGGAGCCGGGGATAGGCCCAGAATTCCGGTTCGAGGGCGAACCGGCTTCCCGGTCCCACGTTCTCGCTCAGCCAGAGACCGGCACGGTCGCGGGTATCGGGTTGGCTCAGCACATAATCCAGAACGGCAATCCGATAGAGCGGCAGGCTGCAGAATCCGATCAGGCAAAGTATGAGTACGGACCGGCGGCAAGTGGCAAGGGTGAGATAGGGCCTGATCAGGCCCTGCCATAGCCAGACAGAGGCTGTAGCCGACAGGAAGGCGAGAAACGGCAGAATAGGGAGCAGGTTTCTCATGAAATTGGAAGTCATCAGGCTCAGGATTATCAATAAGAGCACGGGAAAGAGATAGAGTCCCAGGTCGATAGCCCTTCTTTTTCGAAGGACCAGGACCAGACCGACCAGACTGAGTATGCTCAGAAACTCGCTCCAGTCCGCTAGATAGAGGTTCTGTAAAAAAAACACAAAATTGCAGTCACTCGAGTTGCGATAGGTCACATCCTGATAATGGCTGAACAAGTATAGCACGCTTTCGTGGAATCCCGACCAGAACAGAATGCTATAGGGACAGGTCACGATGAAGCCGGTCGCAATTCCCACGGCATAGATGCAGCATCTCGCCAGGAGTGTCCTCAGTCGGGTGTATGAATGAATACCGATCACGCTGAGTCCAGACAGGGCGAAGAGTGCAGTCTGATACTTGGTGCCGATTGCTCCTCCCAGAACCAAACCGGCCAGAAAAAACAGGGGCAGTCCGGTTTTCCGGAGGGCCAGGAGCAGGACATACATGGCCAGGACCAACCAGAAGGTCGCGGCTACATCGATGGTCAGATAATGGGAACAGCGGCAATGCAGGAAACTGATAGCCAGGAATAGAGTGGCCAACAGGGACGTTTGCCGGTCATGTCCCAGCTCGCGGCTACATAGGCCGGTCAGGAGTACTGTCAATGTGCCCAGCACCAGGCTAATACTTCGTCCGATTATTGTCAGAAGTGCATCGGTCGTGGGATGACCGAAGAGCCTGGCCAACCAATGACCGGCATAGACCAGGTAGAGATAAAAACTGCCCCATTCGAAGAAACGGGGGTTGAGTTCATCCGCCTGGACCATTCTGTTCACTAAATCGAGGGTATACGATTCATCCGGGTGGTATCGTTGGGTCAGGCCGAAGGTGATACCCCAGCATCGTAGCCCAAAAGCCAGGATGATTATGGCTGCGCATAAGAACCGATAGTTAACAATGGTGATATCGTCTTGTTCTTCGCTCATGTCCCGGACCCCATCCTCTTGGCTTTTCTTCTCAAGCCGATGTTCTTGCTTTGGCTATCAGATCGCATTCTGCTTGTCAAGCAATCCGAAGATGACCGCACTGAATCGTACTGCATATCAGTCTCGCGTTTGGAGAACCGGGAGCTGAAAAACAGGGCCCGTTCGACTCTCAGAATGGGCTCAGACCGGATGAGGACTTCCATCCTGCTGCGGATTGCATAATCAGGAAAGACGGCATATATGGATTGAGCACAGGTTTGTAATTTGAGTCCGCCCTATGATTGGATCGGACTGATAGTCACTATCCATAAAACATGTGTCCAGGACACAGAGGGGTGAAACATGAAGAAAATCACGGTAGTAACTTTGCCGGGTGACGGCATTGGTAAGGTAGTTCTGCCGGAAGCGTTACGGGTCCTTGAAGCCGCAGGTTTTCAGGCCGATTACGTTCATGGCGATATTGGCTGGGATTTCTGGATTTCCGAGGGAAACGCGTTACCGCAGAGGACAATTGATTTATTGGAGAAGCACAAACTCGGTTTATTCGGGGCGATCACCTCGAAACCCAAACCTCAGGCCATGGCTGAATTATCGCCCGCTCTGCAGGGTAAGGGCTATGTTTATTATAGCCCGATCGTCGGGCTCCGCCAGCATTTCGACCTCGATCTGTGCATCCGGCCTTGTCAGAGTTTCCCGAACAATCCCCTGAATTTTATTCGGCGGGAGTCGGACGGGATTTCCGAGCCTAAGGTGGATGTGGTCATCTTTCGTCAGAACACCGAGGGGCTGTATTCGGGGGTCGAGTGGACCGATCCGCCGGCTGGAGTCCGGCAAGCCCTCGAGACCCATCCCAAGATGGCTTTTTTCAAGAAAGTCCCCGGCAAGGACCTGGCGATCTCCTGTCGAATATTCAGTCGAGGTGCCTGCCAGCGGATCATTGAAGCAGCGTTCGCGTATGCCAAGGACTACGGCTATAAATCGGTCACGATCTGTGAAAAACCGAATGTCATCAGGGAAACATCGGGTATGATGGAAGAGGAAGCCAAGAAGATCGCGGCCGATTATCCCGATATCGCCTTGTGGAGTACGAACATAGATGCTCAGATGATGTGGTTGACCAAGAATCCCGAGGATTATGGCGTGATTGTGGCCGGTAACATGTTCGGTGACATTGTTTCGGATGGTTTTGCCGGCCTGGTCGGTGGTTTAGGGTTCGCCTGTTCGGCTAATATCGGGCGAGACTGCGCCATTTTCGAACCGACCCACGGTTCGGCCCCCAAATATGAGCGGCTCGATCCCCCAATCGTGAATCCGATCGCCATGATTCTGTCGGCGTGCATGATGCTGGACCATGTCGGTGAACGTTCCAAATCGGCCAGGATTCGGGCGGCCATTGAAAAGGTCATTGCCGAAGGCACGGTCAGAACGTATGATATGATGAAATTGACCGGTGGGGCTAAAGTGATCGGTCAAGGGGCAGCGAGCAGCATCGAGATGACGGACGCGATTATCGCCAAACTCTAATTCGGAAGTGCAGGTCTGCCCGTTCGAACGGGACGGGCAGGTCTCTACTATTCAAAAACCTTGATCGTGTTCTTGCCCTGCTCCTTGGCATGATACAGGGCCTTATCCGCACTGAGTAACAGGCTTTTGCCATCCAGCCCATCGTCCGGAAAAGTGGCTATGCCCCCGCTGAAGGTCAAGGCAATCTTGTCTTCGGTATATGTTTCGAGCGAAAGCTTTTCCTTGAGTCGGTCCAGGGAACCAAAGGCCTGCTTTTTCGTGGTTTCGGGCATGATGATGATGAACTCTTCTCCTCCGAATCTACCCAGCAGATCATATTTGCGAATGTTGTCCTGAATAGCCTTGGTAAAATGCTGGAGCAGAAAATCACCCACGGGATGACCGTAGGTGTCGTTGTATGATTTGAAATTGTCGAGGTCCAAAATCGAGAGCGATACGGAGCGTTCATGCCGTTTAGCCTGCTCGATCTCTTTGTTGAGCAGGGTCATGATAAACCGTCGGCTGAAAATATTCGTCAGACTATCGTAACGAATCATGTCCTGATACAGGCTATATTTCTTGAGTTTTGATTGAATGCGGACCAGGAGTTCATCCAGATTGAAGGGCTTGATGATATAATCGTCAGCGAAAACCTCGAACGCTTTTTGGCGGTATTCAGCCCTGGTCAGGGCCGTGATAAAAATGAACGGAACGAGCTGCAAATCAGGGTCTTGCCAGATAATACTCCGGAACTCGAAACCGTCGATATTGGGCATCATGATATCGCAAATGATCAGGTCGGGCAGGACCTCCTCGATAATATTCAGGGCTTCCGTAGCATCAGTGGCCGTGATCACTTCATAATCATTGTTCTCGAGAAATATTTTCAACATCAAGGTCATCTCGACATCATCATCCAACAATAAAATTCTATATCGTGTCGTAACCATGTGTCCTCACTCCATGATACAAGATGATTATCTCTGTCCTTTGCATTGGTTTATGGTTTATGGAATATTACCATTTTTCAAATAATTGTGCAAGCGGATGAGAAAAGCTTGACAACTTCCAGCGGTTTTAATACAAATGGAAGAAAGTGGAATGGGAAGGAGATGGTCCGAAAACCAGCCTTGAGGAAAAGTCATTGTGCGGCCATTTCCAGGACTCTACAACGTTAAGGAGGAGCCTGTCATGAGACAAGCGACGCAATTCCTGGTATTGATCACCGTAAGTCTGCTGCTTTGTTCGGGATGTGCCTCATTTATGATAGCCGGAGAACCGCTCGGTGCTCCCTCATCGGCCGAAGCCATTGTCACTTTTGTTGCTCCCCACGGTGTTATGATGGGCGGTGGCGGCGCAGTCGGACTTTGGGACGGTGAGAACTTCATCGGTCAAACCTATGGCGGGAGCATCGTCCAATATAAGGCTGCACCCGGCAAACATCTGTTTATGGGTAAGGCTGAAAACTGGAGTTATGTCAGTGCTGATCTGAAGCCCGGCAAGAATTATTATATTCGGGTCCAGACCTATATCGGTGTTCTGCAGAACCGGGTCGCCCTTGATCCCGTTCAAAAAGGTGACGAGGCCGAGATCGAAGAATGGATGAAAGACTACCGGGTCATGAGCCTGGACAAGAATGCGGCCAAAGAGTATATCGATAGCATGCTCCCAAAGGTCAAGGAAGCTGTCACGGAATTCGAGAAAGGCAGCGTCAAGTTTGAACAATTGAATCCCGACGATAATCGCTAACCAGGATTGGGGCGGTTTTCGGAAGGTCTCGAAACCGCCCCATCGTTCCGATCTGTTTTCCATTGAGATGCATTCCTTGAAATCGCGGTCCCGATTGATTATAACTAGTTTTTGTTATTGTCCTGAGACGAGACCGAATCAAATCGACTTTCTCTAAAGAAAGTAGCTTCGAGCTTGACCGCTAAACGATTTACAAGGAGTACATCTTGAAACATACTGAGATCAGACAGGGATTTATTGATTTTTTCCTCAACAAGGGGCATGTTCATATCCCCAGCGATTCGCTCATCCCTCGCGGTGATAAGACTTTATTATTCACCAACGCCGGCATGAACCAGTTCAAGGACATCTTTCTGAATGTCCGGCCCGTTACTTCAGCCCGCGTGGTCAATTCGCAGAAATGCATGCGGGTAAGCGGTAAGCATAACGACCTCGAGGATGTCGGCAAGGACACCTATCATCACACTTTTTTCGAGATGTTGGGTAATTGGTCATTTGGTGATTACTATAAGCGTGAGGCCATTCTATATGCCTGGGAGTTGATCACCGGTGTCTGGAATTTACCCAAGGCCCAGCTTTGGGTGACATATTATCATGATGACCATGAGACCGAGCAGTTGTGGAAGCAAGAAACCGATGTGGTCCCTGCCCAGGTCCTGCCCTTCGGTGAAAAAGACAATTTCTGGGAAATGGGTGAAACTGGACCATGCGGACCCTGCTCAGAAATCCATATCGATCTCGGCCCTGACATGTGTCCGCACCGTGATACTCCGGGCCACATCTGCGGCGTGAATACAGGGTGCCCGCGATACATCGAACTGTGGAACCTCGTCTTCATCCAGTACAATAAAGATACTCAGGGCACACTGACAGGGCTGCCCAAGAAACATGTGGATACCGGCATGGGCCTTGAACGCATCCTATCTGTCTTGCAAGGGACCTATTCGAATTACGAGACAGATCTGTTTCTGCCCATTATCGAGCACAATCAGCAGTTGAGTGGTGTCAGCTATGGTCAAAATGCCCATCATGATATCTCGATCAGAGTCATCGCCGATCACGTTCGTGCCGTCACATTTTTAATCGGTGACAATGTCTTTCCCTCGAATGAAGGGAGGGGTTACGTGCTGCGCCGAATATTAAGGCGAGCGGTCAGGCATGGTAAAATGCTCGATCTGCATCACCCTTTTCTGTATCAACTGGTCGAAACATGCATCGAGATCATGGGTACGGCCTATCCGGGCTTGAAGCAGGACCCGGACCGGATCATCAGACTGGTCAAACGTGAGGAGGAACGTTTTCATCAGACATTACAGCGAGGTTTTCAGGTTCTCGAAGACCTGGTCGAACGACATCAGGACAACGCTGAGCCTGTTTTGTCCGGACAGGAAATGTTCACCCTCTATGATACCTATGGTTTTCCGCCGGATTTTACTCGGGAAATACTCGAAGAGAAGGGCATGCGTGTCGATGAGCAGGGCTTCGAACAAGCCATGTTCGCCCAAAAAGAGAAGGGGCGGTCCGGATGGGATGGTGCCCAGCAATCCGAGCAGCAGGAACAGGATTTGAAACGTTATGCTGACGTGCCGCCAACTGATTTCAGTGGTTATGAGTGCGACCGGGACCAGGGTCGCATTGTGGCTCTTTACCACAAACAGGAACGAGTCCAAGTCCTAAGCGAGGGGCAGCTCGGTATCGTTGTGCTCGATCGCAGCCCGTTCTATGGCGAGTCCGGCGGGCAGATCGGTGATACAGGCGATCTGACCGGTCCGGACGGAACAGGGACCGTCGAATACACCGCAAAATCGCCCCAAGGACACATACTGCACCAGGTTAAAATGACCCGGGGTGAGCTCAGGACAGGCGATCCGGTCCAAGCACAGGTCGCCGCCCACCGACGGAATAACATCCGCAAGAACCATACCTCGACCCATCTGTTGCAGGCTGTGCTGAAAGAAACGCTCGGCGACCATGTCCGGCAAGCGGGCTCTCTCGTGCATCCGGAGTATTTCAGATTTGATTTTACACATTTCGATCGACTGGACCCGGAACAACTCGAAACCATCCAGCGTGAGATCAATTCTTTGATCATGCGGAATATTCCGGTCGAGACCCAAGTGACCACATTACAGCGGGCCATTAATGAGGGGGCCATGGCCCTGTTCGATGAAAAATATGGCGATCAGGTCAGAATGGTCCGGGTGCCCGGTGTCAGCCTCGAACTGTGTGGCGGGACCCATGTCGAGCGGACCGGAGATATAGGCGCATTTAAAGTGGTCCATGAGAGCGGGGTGGCCGCCGGGATCAGAAGGATCGAGGGCATTACCGGACCCGCTGTTCTCGAATGGATCAATCGCTCCGAGCGGACTCTTCATGATATTGCCGAACAACTGAAGACATCGCCGGACCATCTGGTCGATAAGGTCAATCTCATACTCGAAGCCAAAAAAGAGCTCGAACGCGAACTGACCGGCTTACGTCAAAAGCAGAAAAATGAAGAAATCCAGAAGTTGCTCGCCGCAGTGAGCACAGTCGAAGGAATAAAGACCGTGATCGGCTGGGTTGACAATTTCGAGATCGATGATTTGAGAACGATCTCGGACCAACTCCGCGAAAAACTCGAACAGGGCGTCGTGGTCCTGCTGACCGAACGTATCGGAAAGGTCATTATTGTCGCTGCAGTCACTCCGGATTTGACCAAACGCATTCATGCCGGGAAACTGGTGGGCGCTCTGGCCAAAATCGTCGGTGGAGGCGGTGGCGGGCGACCGGATTTTGCTCAGGCCGGCGGTAAGGATGTCTCGAAGATCGCCGAGGCACTCGAACGGGCACCACGGCTCATCCTCGACCAATTGAACACCTGAACGGGACCTGAATCGGGGTCGTGAGCTTCTGGTAACGGCGCAGTACGCTGCTCAAAAAACCCACGACCCGATTTCTACTCGTATTCGTAACCGTCTTCGAGCAGTCCCTCCTGAGCATTGGGATTGATGACCTTGACATCACAGAATCCTGCGGCCAGGGCCGGTGTGGTACAGGTTATTTTGCTGGGATTGATCACGGTCACCTTGGTGGCATGAGTGCCGCAAAAGGTAACCTCGGCCCCTGAAATGAAGTGGTCGCCAAAGACCTCGACATCCTGGGTTGTCGATGCTGGACCGGAATCAGGCACAACTGATTTGACATCCGGTGGTAGCGTACTCAATTCGTAATTCCAGACCTGGTAATAACAGGGATCGCAGCTCGGATTGATGTCCGCCTGGCTTTTGGTCAGATCATCGAGTGGACCATAAACCAGGTCAGTCGGTTCGATAATGGGGTCATCTGAGCGATAGACAAAGTAATAGCCGTCGATCAAGGCATTCTGGTCCTCGACATCGGGCCAGGAGATCGTATAGGTATTGGTCGGAATATACTTATCCACAAGAATGAAGATGGTGAGATCATCCTCGAAATCATCCGTCTTCCGGCCGTTATTCAACTCCGAACCATCATTGTCGCCGCCCCCGTCGCTATCGCCGTCACAGGGATCGGTCCCTAATCCGAATTCCGATTCGTTACTCAAATAATCATAATCAGGATCAGCTTCAGTATCATCGATACCAGGATCGAGACATGGGTGAGCATTTTCGTAGACATCAGGCAGACCATCATCATCCGAATCGGTCAGGATGATCTCGAAGGTAGTCGGACCTGCCCAGGTCGAGCCATACGGCGTCGGGGGCTCATCTCCGTCGAGGTCTGCCCCGCTCTGGGTCAGAATGGCGATATTACCCGCATTGTCGACCGCCTGGACAAAGTAGATAATGCTGCCCATCAGAGACAAGGTACCTGTCCAATTTCCGCTGATGGAATCATACTCGAGCTCGAACGACTTCCAGGCCTGGGTGCGTTTATCATTATAGGTGACCAGGACCCGATAGACGCCCGAGCTGTCGCTGGCCGAGACTGTAAATACGGCCTCGAGGCCATCCAGAGTGTGGAATCCGCCTGAACCGGGGTCCTGGATAATCGGCGCATCATCGTCCGGGTTGTTCGAGTAGTAAATAACGAATTGCATGTCATTATGTTTCAGTTCGGTCGTTCCGTCATCACCGATGTAACCGGTCTGGACCACCAAATTCGTATAACCGACCTGGCTGAGACTCTTCTGGGCCGAACCGCCGGAAGTCCCATAGGACACGCGGATACAGGGTGTAAAACCGCTGACCAGGGGCAGCGGACCTTCGCCCTGGTCCGCATTGGTCGAGCGTGGGACAGCGACCACCGGATCGAAACTCGGGTATTCCGCATATGCTCCACCGATAAATAGAACACCGTGTGCGATGGTGCCCGAGAGCTGGGAATCGTAGATGAACTGGGGTTGAATGGCACTGCCGACTTCGTTCGAGGACGTGTTGTTCAAAGTATAATAACTGCCGTCGTCCGTGACAATTTCCTGATATGTTTCGCTGCCAAACGAGAAATTGAGTTCCAGTTCCGTCATACCCGCTGGCAGGTCCTTACTCGAATGGCCGTCACTCAGGTGCTTGTCCAGACAAATGCCGTCTGCGCAGCCGTGGTCCGGTCCGGTCGGTCCGGGCAGGCCCATCCGGGTGGAGCACGACTTCGCGGTGGCGTTCACCACGAGCGTGTTAGGGATACCGAACAGGGTCAGGATATGGACGACCTTTTCATCAAAAACATCATACCGTCTCTCTTCAAGAAAATAGTTACGTTTAGCCACGGACAATGCTTTGCCTATTGAAGACGAATCCTGTTCGAGCAAAGTATCGGTCAAGACGGTTACCAAATACTCGGTCAGGCCGATACCGTAACGCAAACCCCAACCATAGCCGGTGTTGCCGATATAAGCTAAAGTCTTTTTCCGGACCATTTCTTCCGGTAAATCGAGCGGATGACTGTCTGTCGCCGGAACAGGCAAACCGGAATGGCAGCCCGAGGAGTAGACAATCGTTCCGGTCAATTGGTTCGGGTTCGCCTCCATGGTCGAGGTGGACAACAATGCCGGTGAGCCGGTCGATGTTCCCCAATTGAAATGATTGGCATGCGTATTGACATTGATCATCTTATGGGCCTGACTGAGGAACAGTTGGTTTTCGAGCTGACTTGGCGTAAAAGCATTGTCCAGACAGGGGTCCCCCGTATCAGGATTGTCCGGGTCTTCGAGCAGACAATAGGTCGTTTTGGAATGAGGCGCATTGGCATAGGTTTCCTTGATCTCGAATGCGGAATCGTAGAGAAAATCGTAGCCAGTTACCAGGACTGTATCCTGGGCATCAAGCAGATCGACCTCGCCGTCATAGGCAATGAAAGTATTAATCTGTTCGATAATCTGGGCCGGTGTTTCTACCATACGGCCGATAGCCAGATCGTTCTGATAAATATACCCATCGCCAACCAAGCGGGATGGTTCCGGATCGGTCTCGGAATAATAGTTGTCGGTCAGGAAATAGCCCAGATTCAAAGCCGAGCCGATCGTAGTGCCTGTGTTGAGTCCCACTTCAGCCGGATATTCACTTTCAGGATAAATACTGGTCCCGTCCAGCATGCGATAAAAGGGAAGCTGATAATCATCCCCGACCAGAATCACATACTCGCAATTCGTATAGGTCGTCGTGATCTGACCGGTGTTATTGTTATATAGATAATCCCAGATGGCTGTGGCTACACCATTAGCCTGACTCTGATCAGTCGGGGCCGCGTCCCAGGAACTGTAGTCGATACCGGCGGCATTCAGATCGAGTACCACACCGGCAACCCGCTCGTGATCAGCCAATTCTTCCAGCTTCGAAACAAGAGCCGTCGCTGCTGATGAACCATACTGACTCGTTATTCGGGCTGAATTCCACAGGATCAGGCTCCTCACGCTCGAAGTGGTCGGTTTCACGATGTAAAAAGGATTATCCGAGGTATCACTGTTTGAATTGCCGGACTCATCCTCGACCTCAACCCTGATCAGACAATTGGCAGAAGGAAATGTTTGACCGTCCGCTGCCGCCTGCTCAGCCGTAGGCATTCTCCATACACAATACTGAGAATTCTGCTCCACAGTGAAATGGATGCTCCAACTATTGATCTGACCACCGTCAGCGGAATACACATCCTGGACCTTCAACTGCCAGAGACCTAGAGTTCCCTTGCCGTCAAATGCACTTAGTGCCTCGTCGGGGATATAGGTGCCCGTAAAAGGTGCAGTTCCACTGCCGATCGGGATCGAGCCCTCGTCATCAAAGTGAGTATCGGTGTAATTATCGCCATAATCTCCGTTCTGCTCACTGAGTATGACCGTGGTGTTATCCGGGCCAATCAGTGAAATTATCAAGTCCCAATCATAGGTATGGCTGATATCGATAGTCACATCAACATCCGTTATGATGAGATTGAGGGGCAGGCTGATCTGGGAATAGACAGTCCCCGGTGTTGCAATAGTGACAGGCGTATCGGTCGCAGTGTAATCCGGTGAATCCGTATCATAAATCGTGGTCCATTGGCCGCCGCCATCCGTCGAATAGGAAAGGATGGTCCGATCCAACTGGAAATTATCCGCAGCATTCCAGACAATCTGATGATATTCGGGGTCTGATAATGAGGCTGAATAGGTCCAGGATTCGCCCCCGTTTGGTATAATAACTGAACAGGTGGGGGCTGTTCCGTCCACAACGGTCAATTGGACCGTGTCGCTATCAGTCAAATCAAGCACGTCCGTTACATTCAGGGTCAAGGTATATGTGCCGGGTTGCCCGAGTCCATAGTTGGCCAGGCTCGCCTCAGGGATATTCCAGATCGGTGTGGACAGGTCGGGATTGTCGCTAAAACCGTCCTCATTAAGGTCCCATTCGAAGGTGGCCTTGTCCCAGCGATCGTGGTAGGGGACGGTGGTCAGACCATTGTTGCCGTCACCTGATGGGTCGCCCACGCCGATATCATCGATCAACCAGCCCAGATGATCATTCGAAACACCGTCACTGGTGAACGAAAACTCGACCTCGAGCGTCGAGCCGACAGGTATGCTCGTGAATATTTCAGGCAGGTTCACAGATACGGTCTGCCAGGCCTGACCGTCATCATCCAATTTGATGAACTGGCTGGGACAATTGCTGCGATCATAAGCTATGACCGTCCAGCTTCCACTATTCAATCGCAGACTGACCGTAGCCGTGTCTTCTTTTGTCGCATCCGTGTCCAGGAAAGAACTGAAAATGAACTGTGGGACTGAATCTGAGTCAGGTTTAATCGTGAAGAGGGGTGAAGTCAACGTATATGTGCCCGGGCCTTCATATTGACATGTCGCACCGTTACCGCAATACCAGGCATTGAGCGGCGAGGTATAATCTCCCTGTCCGGAACAATTCTGGGAAGTCACGATATTCCAAAGCCCTGTTGCTGTCCAACCCGAAGAGGAATCGATATCGTCCCACACGGCTGTCCGTAAGGTATGACTCAATTGTAAATCATTGCTAGTCCCACCTAAAACTACGGTGTCCGAACTGTTTAAAATATCCGGCGCGGCGGTAGGCGGCGTATTTGGATAAAAGATCATGAGTTTGTCATGAATCCGGCCACCCCAGATGATCATTTCCTGACCGGTCCAGATTGTAGTATGCAAATCACGAGCCGCAGTCATCAATGGCAGGGGTAAATCGGTCCATTCCTGGATCTCATAATTATAACGGGCCCCATTGTCAAAATAATACGAATAATTGCTACCACCCCAGACAATCATTTCTGTGCCGGTATCAATTGCTGTATGGTAAGATCTAGGAAGGAGTTCGGCCGGTCCGGCGGGTAAAGCAGTCCAGACATTCGGTACATAACGATAACCGTCATTAAAGCATGGTCTTAGCGGATCCATGATCTGACCCCCACCCCAGATAATCATATGATTGTCGTGCCAAATAACCGAATGACCGGCACGTGCTTCGGGCGCACCTGTGGTCGTGATAGTGTACCATTTATTCGTATCGGGACTATAGAGTGCACCATCCGCAAAATACTCGTCGTCCACAGCAATAGTATAGCCGCCCCAGACAGCCAGGCGATACTCGGTTACACTGCTGCCCGTGTCGCCGGTCCAGACGGCTGAATGCCGGGCTCGTCCCTCGATCGGGGCATCCGCCATGGCTGACCAACTATTACCGCCCATGACAAAGAAGCGACCACCGGTGTTGACATATGATGACCCATCATATCCTCCCCAAACAAGCATGCCATACGGGTAACCGGCCCAAACAGCCGTGTGCTCACTGCGAGGTGAGGGAGCACCGGTCATGGACAGTGTATACCAGGTATCTGTCGGTGAATAAATTCCCCCGGAATTGAGCTGCCCTGAGTCTGATATGCCACCCCAGATCAACATATAATCACCCGTCCAGACGGCGGTATGTTTCGCACGAGCTGCTGGCTGGGACGTCGTGCCGGTCTCTGACCAGGTATCGAACATCGGTAGGTAACAACCACCCGAGTCGTAATAGAGAATACCATCGTCTCCTCCCCAGATAATCATTTCCGAACCTGTCCAGACCGCAGTGTGGTCATAGCGACCGACCGGACCTTCCCTCTCGCTTGTCGCTGTCCAGCTATTCAAGGTCGGATTGAAACGGGCTCCTGAACCTAGGAAATATACCCCGGTAAAACCGCCCCAGACGATCATTTCCGAGCCGGTCCAGACCGCGGTATGTCGATATCGCTCAGCTGGTGCATCCCCCGTGTCGAAAGCGGTCCAGGGATCTACCCCAGACAGATCGTCCTTGGTCGGATTATAGCTGCTGCCGTTATTGATCGCGGAGGTGCTATCGCGACCACCCCAGATCAACATCTCGTTCCCGGTCCAGACCGCACTATGCGAATGGCGGCCTGTAGGACAAGAACTTGAAGCACTGTCCGTTTCAATCCAGGGCGTAAAACCATAGTCCTGCAGAATGGGGTTATAACGGCTACCGGTCGAGGTGTAGTCACCGGTATACCCACCCCAGATGATCATTTCCGAGCCGGTCCAAACCGCAGTGTGATAGTAGCGTGCCAGAGGAACATTGGTCGTCGAGGTAGCGGTCCAGCAACTCAAGGCCTGGTCCTGTTTTACCGGATTGTAGCGACCGCCGGTATTCAGCCGGGATATTGCACTGTACCCACCCCAGATGATCATTTCCGAGCCGGTCCAAACCGCTGTATGATAATAGCGCCGCGAGGGAACATCAACAGTCGAAGTCTCAATCCAGGGTGTTCCGCCCGGATAATCATTGGCCGGATTATAGCGTCCGCCGGTATTCAGAGTATAGTCACTGCTACAGGCGGGTGGGTCCGAACAACCATACCCGCCCCAGACAATCATTTCCGAGCCGGTCCAGACCGCTGAATGACTATAGCGGGTCGGAGGTGCGCCAGTTGTAGTCATGGGCGTCCAACTGTCCGTGACCGGATCATAGCGCCCACCTGTATTCAATTCTATCGTTGAAGAAGCCCGACCGCCCCAGATAATCATTTTATCACCGGTCCAGATCGCCGTATGCAAATAGCGGGAATTGGGCACATTGGTAATACTCGTTTCCCGCCATGTGTCTGTGACCGGATTATAACAACCACCGGTATATGTGACGAGTAAGCCGCCCCAGACGATCATTTCCGAGCCGGTCCAAACCGCGGTATGATAGTAGCGGCCATACGGTGAAAAAGAGTCCATGGCCCAGGTATCGGGTCGGAATTCACCGGTGACGGCTTTGGGTTTTGACAGATGATACACATAGCTTGAATCCCAACATAATCGATCAGGAGCGATTGTGGCTGACATACTGTCAAACCATGATCCGTAAGGCCTTTTGGTGAAAGTCCTCACTGCTCCGATCAATTCATTGTCCGTATTTTTTCTGGTCAAGCGTAAAATAAAGGCAGTGCGAGTCTCATCAAGCGTGATCGCTCCGATTTGTTCTGAAAACAGGACCCGCAGCCCGTCAAAGGCCTCCCGGTCCACGATAGTTATATCGTCGCGAGCGTCCGCCGGGAGATAGTCCTGGTTCACGGACACCTGATCATTGACCAGCAGATGAATCTCCCGATATTCGCCCTGATCTGACTTGATAAAAGTATCCGCGTTCAAAGTATCCCGCATGAGCTCAATTTTTTCTTTCAAATCCCCGTGGATCCTGTGATCATAGGCGTACCAGTTGGTGATCAGACGATGGACCAGCAAGGGTCTCGCCAAACATTCCGCGACCATGAAGGGATCGTTCTGCAAGGCCGATATGACCTCGGACAAGGCCTGAGGGTCCTTCGAGCGGGTCAGTAAACGATCAAGCTCGGCCTGCAAATGCTCCCCAGTCACCGGACGTTTCCAGAACGATTCGAGTAAGGCCGATTCCAGCAGGTATTCCCGGACCTTCCGCTCGAGCACTTCGCGACTGATCGCCTGCTCGAACGCGGGCTTGGGCGATTGGTTCTCGACCGGCCAGATGCGGTGCCGATAAAGGACCCGTTCGATCGCTTCCTGAGCGGCAACGCGTTGCTCGAAACTCAAAAGACAATCATCTGCCCATGCTGTCGCACCCGTCATGATGACCAGGCACATGACCAGCAATGTTCCTATTCTGTAGTGTTTTGACATGGCTTTGATCCCTTCCTGTTAGAATCTGACTTTATATACTTTACCACATACAAATATAAGTCCATTCAAGGTACTGAGCAACTTGACCGGCAACATTTCTCGAGACGTAATTCCACGTTCTGGACGGACATGTAACGGGGTTGTCCCCTTTGAGTACTCTTGATTCCAGGAGCCAATGACACATTCTCGTGCGCCGATTGTACTTCAGGTCAGCAGGGAGCCAAGACAAGAAAACGCGGTGTTGGAAGATGAGGTCTTGCGATGTCGATCTAGATAAAGCCGGGAAGAGCCTTATTTCTTGACCATAATAGTGGCATTTTTCGCTTGGGAACAGAAACCGGGAATCTGGCCCGTTACGATGCCGGTGGCCAAGTGCTCCTCCGCACTAAAAGAGATCGGAAAAATCTGGTCCTGGGATTTGCCAAGCTCGGCGTAAAACTGGTCCAGATATTCTTGAGCGGGAGACATTATCCCAAACCAGAACGAAACCAAGCGTCCATTCGGCAGAAAAAGCTGGGGCTGGATGATGCCCAGGTTTCCATCAGTTTCGGAAGCCTCCGGGAGTTGCGGCGTCAAAAAGCCGGACAGAGTGCTGCCGTCAGCCAGGGTGAAACGAGCCTTAACTAAAAACATGGTCACCGAAGGATCGGCAGGCGAATCCTCGAGCCAGGGCCGAAACGTCTCTTCGTCGGTTTCCTGATACCAGGGCTGCTCGTAATCGATGACATGACAATTGACCCAGATCGGGTGCCGATCGAAATCAGCGGGCACGAGATCGCCAAATTGCTTCAATTCCGGCTTGGGACCGGTATATTCGACCCGGTCCAACTGCGAGACCTGGTCTTTCGGCTTGCATCTGAATCCCAGAAAAATAACAATAAGTATACCCAGACACAGTACTATCAGCATTAATGCAATCATTTTGCCTCCCTTTGTATGCTTACTCATGAGTACCTCCACAATGTTCAAAATGCATTATATCTTTTTAAACAACAAAAGGAAACCATCCAGACGAATTTTCCTGGAGGTCCAGGAGAACGAGGGAATGCATTCCATTGGGGGACAGCCAAGAACAATTTTTTTTGTGGGAGATGGATCACAACGTGAGGATTTGGAACGCATTTGTACAGATATGTGTTTTCTGTTATGGTCTTTCTTATCAGATGGCATTTTCACCTTGTCTAACCGGTTTCGTAAAGGTGAAAACGTGTTCATGCCCCATCGGAGGCATTTATACCAGAGACTGGTTCAGACAGGATTGAAATGCGTGTTCTTCATCCAGTCGATTCCTGACAGCTACCAGTTGGATTAACCACTTGGAGAAGCTGATCCCGTCTGGAGAGAATTCGCTATTTATATCATGATTTTTTTCGGGTAATAATGTATTATTAGGGATGAAAGCTGAACAGAATTCAGAATAGTCAATCACCAGCCAGGAGGATTGTATGAAAAACGTTGCAATAGCTAATACATTAGCCTTCATATTTTTATCTGTTTCGGTTGCACACGCCGAATATTGGGCCCAGGCCACCTTTATCAAAGGTGAGGTCACGGTCAGTCCCGGCGGGAACGGCATGGCGGTACCCTTGACTTTGGGGGCTATGCTCAAAGCAGGTGATGTAGTCACAATTGCAGAAAAGGGGCGAGCATCGTTTCTGGTACATGACGGCAGCATTCTGATTGGTAAATCGGGGCAAAGCATCAGCTTTGGTCCGCAAGAGGGTGAACCCGAAGTCCGTATTAACGAGGTCGTCCGCAACATTGTTCACTCCATAATCGAGGTCGATGATCAGGACCCGATGTTGAAGCATGTCGGGGGGTTGCGTTCGTTACAGAACAATGTCGCTATGGTGCCCACGAACACGAACCTCAGGGCGGACCAGACAGCTGTATTCATGTGGTTACCCCGACCTCCGGTCAGCACCTATACCCTGGTCATCATCGGAGAAAATGATTTTTATCAGGAATACTCCAGTGCTGATAAGACGGTCTACCGGCTGGCACCGGGCACGCTTGAACCGGGACGGAAATATAACTGGGAGGTCCACGACGGTGCTCAGGATGTCGCCATTATACCTCTCGGTTCGGGGTCATTCTCGGTAGCCACCCGGGAAGTGTGTGACACGGTCAAGACCATGAGCGGGGATATTGCCAGAGCATATAGCAATTCCAAAGATACGAGTGATGCGACTCCCAGTTTTATATTATATCAGTTGTATCTGAAACATGGTTTTACGATCGAGGCGTTATTGATAGCTGAAGCTATGTGCTTGCGTGATCCTGAAAACAGTCATTTCAAACAATTGAAACAGGATTTGCAGAAAAGGATGAATCTGCATGACAGTGATATCGTCCTGCTCAAAAAGGAATACCAGGTCCCACAGTTTCAACCGGAATGAGTTGTCAGGCGTCACGGGCTACTGAAATCCGGATTTATGAACGAGCATCTTTAGGGCAGCAGTTTGTGATAGTCCGGTCGTTTTTCTTTCAAGGGACTGCTTATCATGACCCGAAAATGGTTGATGATCTTGTTTTTTCTTGTTCTGAGCGGAGGTCTGACCTGGTACGTTCATAAACATCCGTTCTGCCGAGTTCTTGAATGGAAAGCTTTTGACTGGCAATTCCGGATTCGGGGGGAACGCTCGCCGAGTCAGGATATCGTCATCATTGCCATTGATGAACCGACATTTCACACGCTGAAAATGAAGTATCCTTTTCCACCCCTGGTCTTGGGGAAACTCATCGAGAAGCTGAACCGACATGGGGCTTCGGTGATCGGTTTTGATCTGCTCTATTCGGAACCGACCCGTGAATGTGATCCACCTGAACAAGACCGGCTTTTAGCTGAGATCATTGCCGAGGCGGGTAATGTACTCTGGGGTTGCGAATTGGAGAATGGACAAAGGCTGGTCCTCCCGATCGATGTCATTCGAGACAGCCTTGTTGCGACCGGTTTCCTGAATTTTCCTGATGAAGTGGATAACCGTGTCCGGCGTTTTAAAGTGAAGGAGGCTGGGACTTATTCATTTGCAGCCGCGGTCATGAAGGCGTATGCTGGTTTTCTGCCCGGACAATGGGACACGGAGGAGCTGTATCTTATCGATTATTGCGGTGCCGCGGGTGTTTTTCACACTTTTTCGTTTGCAGATGTGCTCGAGGACAGGCTGGCTCCGGGTTCGCTCGAAGGTAAGATTTGTCTGGTCGGACCAACTTTTCTGGCCAGTCATGATTACTATGCCACTCCGTTCCATGATCCGGCCCGACCGGACACGCCTGGGGTCGAGATTCATGCCAATATCCTGATGACACTTTGGTCGGGTCATCAATTCATTATCAGAGACTTATGGTGGCCAGCCATCTGTTTTATGACTGTATTGGCAGGGGGCATTATCCTGCTTATGTTCGGCCATGTAGCCTGGTCTGGGGTCATCGGACTGTCCGCACTCATCACCTGGATTGTCTTTAGTATTTACTCATTTCAGCATTTTCAGATCGTGCCTCTGGTCGCTCCTGTCGGTGGGGCGGTTTTTCTATATCTTGCCGGAGGTACTGCCAGTTATCTGAGCGAACGCAAGGAAAAGAAACGAATCAGAATGTTGTTTTCCTCTTATGTTGATCCGGCCATAGTTTCGTATCTTCTGAAGAACCCGGACCTGATCAACACGACCGGAGTCAGACGCGAGGTCACAATCCTGTATTCCGATATCGAGGGTTTTTCGGATATTTCATCAAATCGGACGCCCGAGGAACTCGTGTCACAACTCAATATTTATTTTGAAAAATTGACAAACATCATTCTCTCGCATGATGGTATGTATGACAAGTATGTGGGCGATGCCCTGATGGCAGTTTTTGGATTTCCGCTTTCCGATCCCGCGCAGGCCATGAAAGCCGTATTTGCGGCACTGGAAATCCAGGACCAACTCGATGTGATGAACACACGGTGGCGAGAACAGAAAGAACCGGAGTTTCGGACCAGGATCGGGATAAGTTCTGGTGAAGCTGTGATTGGACCGGTGGGGGGGACTCAGCGCAAGGACTTCACCGCATATGGTACAGTTGTCAATCGGGCCGCTCGCCTGGAAGCCTTCAACAAAACTCTGGGAACGCGGATTCTGATCGATCAGAACACCGCTGAAGCTCTTTCTTCGGAGATAACCCTCGTGAACTACGGTCCGCATAAGTTAAAAGGTCTTTCTGAAGATGTGGTGGTATACTGTCCGGTCCGTCCCGGACAGGCCTGATCATCCGGAGCGGGTCCGCCCATCCTTACTCTATCAATGACAACAGTCCATCAGTCCGGATGGAGAGGCGTCACGCCCGCAATTTTCTCTTCATAGCGGGCCATGAGGAAGAGTAAATCAGATAACCTGTTCACATATTGTTTCAAAATCGGGTTCTGAAGAGGTTCGCAAGCATCGAGCTCAGTCAGTCGACGTTCGGCACGACGAACAATGGCCCGGGCCATATCGGCATATGCCGATATGGGCGTGCTGCCGTAGAGCACGAAGGCGCGAGGCAGTCCCAATTCTTGTTCAAGCTGAGTTGCCTCACGTTCGATCAGCTTGACTTCATGCCCACTGATTGTCTTTTTGAGAAGGTGTGTCTTATCGGGAGGGCAAGCCAATTCAGCATTGAGATGATAAATATGATTCTGAACCATTACTATGAGTGTTTTCATACGTTCTGATCTGGTCATGGAACGATATGCACCCAGAAATGCATTGGCCTCGTCCATGACCCCGTATGTTTCAACCCTTAACCCGTGTTTGTCCACCTGGCTCCCACCCAGAAGCCTGGTTTTGCCTTCATCCCCCTGCCTGGTCACAATGGAATGCGTTCGCTTTCGAGCCATTTTGTGTGGTCCCGCGTTTTGGTTTGATTACCTTTTGGAGCATACATGCTCTGCCTTTAGATACTATTTTTGATTCTATACTATAATATGAACTGATTATCCAGTCCTATCTTCATAACCTTTTTCGGTCCGGTTTGCTAAATGATTTCAGATCAGGTATATGAATCGTTGAGCGGGAAAAGGATTGGAATTTCACATGGGGAGAGAAAATATGGTTGGGTGTATCCAGATTTATACGGGCAATGGTAAAGGTAAAACCACTGCCGCTCTTGGTCTTGCACTCAGAGCTGCCGGGGCTGGTATGCGCGTGTTCATCGGTCAATTTGTGAAAGGTTTACCCTATAGCGAATTCGGGATATTATCCAGACTCGAAGACAGGATCACTCTTCGTCAATACGGACGTGATTGTTTTATCGAGCGAAATCCGACCGATCAGGATAAAGCCCTTGCTCTCGGGGGGCTCGAAGAAATGGAGCGTATCGTCAAGACGGGCAATTACGATCTGGTCATTTTTGACGAGGCGACCATTGCCATTTATTACCAATTATTTCGAACCGACGATTTATTAAGGATCATTGAGGCTCGGCCCGATCATGTTGAAATAGTCATTACCGGGCGTTATGCGGATGAATCACTGATCAAGCAAGCCGACCTGGTGACCGAAATGGTCGAGGTGAAACACTATTATTCAAAAGGTCAGCAAGCCCGGATCGGCATCGAAAAGTGAGACAATGATTGCCCTTTTGTTCCCAAACACGTCGACTCTGACTGAAAGTTCGCGATTGGGGTGAGTGAGGTGCGAATTGGATGAAATACAAGCAGAACTTGGAAAGCAGAGTTGACTATGCTATTGATACCAGGAACAGCAGAACACTCTTGACAACTCCGAGCGAGCGGGTTACAGAAAATTCGGCCGGATGTATTTCTGGATATCTCCGGCCTCCTTGCTACAAGCAGGTTTTATCATGGTATTTTTTTTATATGTTCTCGGTATGGTCCTGATAATCGAGGGATTGCCTTATTTAACTTTTCCCGTTTTCATGAAAACACTTCTGAAAAGGATCCCTGAATTGACCGACTTGCAGTTACGACTCTATGGCCTGGTCATCATGCTGGTTGGTCTGGCCATCATTGCCCTGACTCATGCGAAAGGATTGCTCTGATGGCAATGCTGACTTGTTTTCTTGCACGAAACCGTTTTGATGAAACATTCTTGGCACGTATGTCTAACGGGTCGATTGTCTCGATGCGACCCGTTCGAGGAGAAGGGGCATGATCCACCCGGGCAAAAAAGTTATCAATGTCCTTGAAATGATAGATTCTTCAATGGTTGGGGGAGGTCAGAAACACCTGTATTACCTCACCGCCGGACTGGACAAGGAGAGGTTCAACGTTTTTGTCGTTGTGAGTGATGACGGACCCTTGTACAAAAAACTGCTCAGTGATGGGATCAAGGTCATTTGCACGGATATCAAGAAGAACTTCAATCCTTTTACTTTATTACGTCTGTATAAAATTCTGAAAGTCCACAAGATCGATATTATCCATACCCATGGGACCGTTGCGGGTGTGTGGGGAAGACTCGCCGCCAGCCTTGCCAGAACGCCGGTCATTATCATTACCCTGCATGGGATCCACTATCTCAATTCTCATAACCGGATTTTCAAGCAGATTTTTGTGTTGATCGATCAGATACTGGCCCGATTCAGCGATAAGATTATCTGCGTAGCCTCGTCGGACCAGGAAAAGGGACTTCAGTATAAACTGTTTGAGAAGGGCAAGAGTACCGTCATTTATAACGGGATCGATGTCAATTATTTCCAGCAGCATTCTCAGAGCATGCAGCAAAAAAAGAGAGATGAATTCAATATTCAACCTGAAGACCCGATCCTTGGCATTGTCGCACGGCTTCACATTCAAAAGGGATATCATTATTTTTTTGATGCGGTCAATCTGGTCAAGGCACAATTTCCACAGGTCAAAGCACTGGTCATCGGTGATGGTCCTCAATTATCTGAATTGCAGGGTTATGTCGCGAAACTCGGTTTGACCGAAAATATCATTTTTACAGGGACTCGTGATGATGTTCCTGAACTTCTGTCAATAATGGATGTCTTTGTGCTGACATCCCTGTGGGAGGGTATGCCTCTTACCGTGCTTGAAGCCATGGCCTGTAAGAGGGCCATCGTGTCAACCAATGTCGATGGCGTTTCAGAATCCATTACCGATGGCGTGAATGGGCTCCTCGTACAACCACGAAATGCTCAAAAAATCGCTGAAAAAATCATCTACCTCTTGGAAAACAAACAAGAAGGCAGGAGACTTGGTCAGAATGCCCGAAAAAAGGCGGTCGAAACGTTTAGGATCGAGAAAATGATCAAAGAAACAAGCGATTTGTACGTGCAGCTCTATTTTGATCGGACCGCTATCCAATGGCGATACGACAATATCTGCACCTTGTCCAAGAAAAGAGAGTTGCTCGAGTATGATCAAGAAACGAACCTACTCAAAAATCATAATATAATCTGCATCGCTTCGGCGAACTGGGATGCTCCGCTCTGGACAAATTCACAACACGTCATGTGCCGCCTATCCTTGCATAACAAGATTCTGTTCGTGGAGTCCCTTGGCTTGAGACGACCGACATTTCGCAAGGATTTCGCTCGAGTGGCCCATCGCTTTATCAATTGGCTGCGTGGTACCAAAAAAATTAACGATAATCTCTATATCTATTCACCTTTGATCATTCCCCTGCACGGCTTCAGATTCATTCGTACGCTCAATTACCTCATCTTACGGGAATCGCTGACCCGACAAATCAGAAAACTGGAATTCGATGATCCCATCTTGTGGACTTTTTTGCCCACATCGAATGATCTGTTGGGGCATCTCGGCGAGAAGATGGCTATCTATCATTGTGTCGATGAATACACGGCCAACCCGGGCGTCCCGAAAAATGTCATTGATTATCTGGAAAAGCAGTTACTCAAGAATGTCAATATCGTCTTTACCACTTCGAAAAATCTGTATGATGCCAAAAAACTGTTCAATAAGAACACCTATTACATGCCTAATGTAGCCGATGCCGAACACTTTATTCAATCCACTTTTCCCGAGACAGGTTTACCGCTCGAATTCAACGATATTCCCAGCCCCCGGATTGGATTTATCGGTGCACTCAGCGGTTATAAAGTGAATTTCGACCTGATTGAAAAGGTGGCTCAATCACATCCGGAATGGTCTGTGGTCATGGTCGGCCCAATTTGGAGTGGCGATCCCGATACCAAGGTCTCGAACCTGGAACAATATGATAATGTCTATTTGTTAGGCACACAGCCATACGAGAAACTGCCCCATTTTCTCAAAGGTCTGGATGTCTGTCTCATCCCCTTTCATCTCAATGAGACCACCATCAGCGTCTTTCCCCTCAAGTTTTTCGAATATATGGCTGCGGGTAAACCGATTGTTCTGACTGATCTTCCATCAGTGCATGAATACAAGGATTTCTGTCATATTGCCCGAACCGATCAGGATTTTATTGAGGCAATTGAAACAAGTCTGACGGAGAACGATCCGGATTTGATCAAGAAAAGGATTGAATTGTCAAGAAAACATACCTGGCAAGCCCGTATCGAGACCATGAGCCATATTATCGAACAGCAGAAGGAAAAAGCCCAGACTGTTCGCAAACCTGCCATTCGGAAACGACGCAAAAGAATCGGGATCGATGTTCGCAAAATTAACGATTTCGGGATCGGGACCCATATTCAGAATATCGTTAAAAATCTGTCCATGGTTGATACCGAACATGAATTCATACTTTTTCACCATTTATCCGAGATCAACCATCTCGAATTGCAGAACGAGAAGTTTTTCCATATTGTTGACCGATCACCCAAATATTCATTGCGAGAACACCTGTCTCTCCCGATCAAAATGAAACAATATGATCTTGATCTGTATCATTCACCTCATTATGTTTTACCGATTATCCATAATTGTCCGATGATTGTGACCATTCATGATGTCATTCACCTGCTTTTCCCGCAATATTTACCATCGAGAATGGCCCATACCTATGCGAAAATGATGATGTTTCTGTCTACCAAGAGCGCAGTCAAGGTGATCTCTGTCTCACAATCATCGAAACGTGATATTGTCCGCTATTTGAATATTGCTCCCGAAAAAATTGAGGTTATTTATAATGCGGTCAGCGATATCTTCAAACCGATGGACGACCCTGAACTCAAGGATCAATTAAGCCAGAAATTCGGTGTGACGGGTGATTATCTGCTCTATGTCGGTAATTTGATGCCACATAAGAATCTAAAACGATTAATTTATGCTTTTTACCGCTTACGTCGAAAACTGAAAATCGATATCAAGTTGGTCATCGTGGGTGAGGGCATTCCTCATTACCGTGAACTGAGAATTCTGGCAAACGATCTCGGATTAAAGGACAAAGTCATCTTTCTTGGTTTTATTGCCAAAAAATGGCTACCGATCCTGTACAATAAAGCCAAAGTGTTTGTATTTCCCTCCCAATACGAAGGCTTCGGTTTGCCACCACTCGAAGCTATGGCTTGTGGAACACCAGTTGTTACGTCTAATACATCTTCACTTCCAGAAGTAGTCAGCGATGCGGGGCTGTTGATCGATCCTTACAATGTTGAAGAACTCATCGAGGCCATGGAACTCTGCATCACCGATGAGCACTTGCGGCAAAAGCTCGTGACCAAGGGCCTGGAGCGGGTCAAACATTTTTCCTGGGAGCGGACGGCACAACGCACATTGCAGATTTACCAGGAAATATTGGAACAATATTAAGACAATACGAGAGGCTCCTGTGTTTCAGGTCTTTTTGATTATCAGTCTGGCGTTCGGACTCGGTTTTTTATCCTGCTTTCAATTCCATTGGCAGGAGTTGCTTGCCCTGACCATACTCTTGGCTACAACGGTCTTTTTCTTGATTAAAAACCAGAGAACCGGACCGTGGTCGGTCCCGCTCAGCGCGGCAATACTCTATTTTATATCTATGCAACTCCCCGACCATGAGTGCCTGGTTGGTAACTGGTCAAGGGGCTGGACAATTTTCCAGGGAGTCCATACTCTGCTGGCTGGTGTAGGTCTTTACCTGCTGGTTCGATTGTTGCTGATCAAAAAACCTGATCTGCCTGACCGGATAGACCTTTTAGGATACACTATTTTTTGGGTTTTTACTGTTCTGCTGGGTTACGTGATCACGGTCATGATTACCGGTCATATTCAACACCTGACTGTCATCATTCATCCTCGTCTTTTTCTTCAGATTACAAGTGTGTTGGCTTTTTACCTGTTATGCAGGAATGTTTCTCTTCTGCCAGTATCGACACGACGATATCTTTACTTCGGACTCGTCCTGATGATAGGACTGATCTTGAGTATAAATGCGTGTACGATCATCAGGGTCCGGACTCTCTATCAATCAGCATTGGCAGCCAATGAGGCCGGTCGTTATCAAGAAGCTTACGAGTTATTTGGGCGTGTTCTCACAGGCAATAAACACCTTAAGTGGGAGAGCTGGCTGCGTGAGGCCTACAAAAGTCTTGGCATTCTCTCTCTTAGAACAGGTGAAATCCATTCCGCGGAAAAGCAGTTTCAAAACGCACTTTCCTTTACCAGGCATGACCCTATCGTTTTATTGGGCTTGGCAACATGTCAATACCAAATGGGTCAGCACAAAGAAGCGATGCTTTCTCTGCGGACAATGCTTCAAGAACCGATTGATTATGAGAAGTTGATCTCGTCGTTTCAACCGCCTGTTGTAATCATGAAGCATATAGCCATTATCCTGAAGGAACAAAAAGCCTATTCGCACGCACAAACCATCATGGTTAAAACGCAGGAAAGAGCCAATGATGGTGAGCTTGAATATCATCTAGGGGACTGTTACGAACAGATGGGGAAGAAGAAATTGGCTGTCAGGCATTACCAGAGAAGCATCGACCTGGACTTTGTTTCTCCGGAACTCTACCATCGACTCGGTATGATCGAATTCGAAAACAATAATATGACTAAAGCTCTCCAGCTTGCCCGTAAGGCAAAGATGATCTCACCTTTTTATATTGATGCATATGATCTTCTTGAGAAAATCTATCAGGCCACAGGTGATGAGAAGAGAATAGCGACAATCAAGTCAACTCGTCAGGCGTATCTTCCAAATCAGACTTTGTCATTAAAGACCCAGAATATCGAGTTAATGGGTTTTCGCATCGAGAAGAATATATTGAAACAAGGCGAACCCCTCATCATCTATTTTTACAGCCGATTACTCAGCGACAGTACCGAGAAGTATGAGCCAATAGGTCTCATCTGTGGAAGTGGTCAGAATCTATACCAAAGGGTCGTTTACAATCTGCTTGATCGTATGCACAAAGATACGAGACGGTTCTATCGAGGTGACATAATTATCTCACGTTGTTTCCTCGATACAGTCACCTTTTTACCAGGATTGTGCACTGTGAGTTATTTTATGCCCGGTGATGTGGAGGGTGACCGGAGACTGAAGCAAATGACGCTTGACGAGATTGACAACGACAAATTCAAATCCTTTGTATCGGTTTCGATACTTCCCCATATCTACCATAAAAAGAATTATGGTCCTCATGTCGTCGGCCATCTTTGTGATCCCGCACAGGACCAGAAATATCTCAATGTGTATTTTTATCTTGCAAATCGATATTCTCTTGATATTCCTACACAATTTCCACCTCAGGCAATAACTGCCTCATCGATGATACTCATTTCCTCTCTCTCTTTTAGTGAATATCTCGAACAAGGTGAAGAAATCGCTCGTATTGTTGTGACGGATACAGATAATCAGCAATGGACCTGGTCGGTCAAAGCGGGCATTGATTCTTCAGAGTGGGCCTGGGATTGTCCGGGAATGCGGTTCCGACATAAACGGGCCAGGATTGCGCATAGTTGGACAGTCGAGATGCAGGGACGTTCCTTTGAAGGACATAAATATTTTTCACAATACGACTTCGGACGACCAATTCATATTGATACTATCAAGATTCAATATGTTGCCCCTCTCGGTTGTCTCGAAGTCTGCAATCTCATTATACAGGGTTTACAACGCAATCTGCCCAAACAGATCCCGACAGAAATTCAAAAGTTTTCCGAGTGAGAAACTGATATGATCGAAAGGCATGACCTGCAAAGGGAAAAATACAAAGTGATCGTAATACGATTGTTGGCCCTGGTCATGATCATGCTTGCCCCCTTCCAGTTATACTTCGATGTTCATGGCAACCTTTCGGTTACTGTCGCCGAATTGGTCCTGTTTGCAACACTCCTTATGACTCTTGTCTTGACTGGTAATCCCATCCGGTTCCTGAAAGTCCCGCATAAACTCACTTCCATGATCATGCTGCTCATCGGCAGCATGTTTATCAGCACACTCCTGGCCCAGAATATTGCGGTTTCACTCAAATATTCACTGAAATGGACTGCCTTTCTCTCAGCCTATTTTGTCACCTACTGGCTGCTCAAATTCGTACTCAAACCGGCCGATATTTTTGCTGCATTGGTCCTGGCTGGAAGCATTGTCAGCTTGATGAGTAATTACATATTTTTTCTCGGCCCACAGGGATTGCAGGAATATCTGAAAACATCTGCAGCGGCACTCTTTATGGACCCGTCCACTGTTCTCTATGGGGATGCCAATTGGTTCCGGGGAGGAGGCACGGGAGGCACTTTTTTCAATCGGAACTGGTATGCGGCTTTTTTGGGGATGGTCCTTCCATATTGTATCCTTCGATTGATCTATCAGAAAGCACACAGGTTTTTTTGGGGTCTGGGTTTTATAGTGTTGATTTCCGGGTTACTCATCTCGATGTCGCGTAGCGGTTGGCTCGGTTTCATCGCTTTTTTTACTGTCTGGGGCCTGTTGCAGAAGCGGGTATACTGGAAACCAATCCTGGGCACATTCAGTGTGATCATCATTCTGACACTGTTCCTTTCGCTCTTTTTTCCTACATTCTGGACTGACCTCTTTGATCGGACCGCCACCGTCCTGGTCGTGGATCATAAAGTCAATCGGATTCTGATCTGGAACCAGAGCTTGTCCGCCTGGTCGATCAATCCCCTGTTTGGGACCGGTGTGGCCAACAATCCCATCGGCTCGGCCCACAGTAATTTTCTGCAATTTGCCGCCGATCAGGGAATTATCGGACTCGCCGTGTTCCTGATCATTATGCTGATCATCGTTCGCGATATGGTCGCAAGGCTTAAGAAAGCGGTCATGGGGCCTGATTATCTTGTGGGGTTGGGTTTGCTTGGTGCTTGGACCTGGTTTCTGGTCCAGGGCTTGCTGAGCACGACCCTGTTCAACGATAAGATGTTCATGGCCGTGGCCATTATGATGGGCTTGACAGCCTCCTATCTGACCGCAACCGATACTGAAACCGACAGCCAGGAGAATGAGCCGTGAAAATGGGGGGGGTGCTCAAGGCTGCGACCGTCGTGACCGCCCTGGCCATTATCAGCAAAATCCTGGGCATCATCAAGACCGTGTTGATAGCATATTATTATGGACGTACCATTCCCGCAGAAGCTTTTTTCATGGCATTTTCAATTATGGAATTTATCAGACATGCAATTGCAGGGGGGACTCTCGTCTCGGCGATTATCCCCGTTTTCAGCGCTCTGGTTCTGATCGGAGATAGGCACAAAATAACGAAAGCGGCCAGTAATCTGTTTACTCTTTTTAGCCTGATCCTGGTGATAGTGGTCATCTGCTGGTATGTATTCGGACCGGCCCTTGTCAACCAGGTGCTCGATCTGTGGGGACCTCGGGCCGATCCCGATACATTTTCCCGGGAAATGTGGCAATTGACCATCACTATCTGTCATGTCATGTTCCCGGCTATTGTTTTTTTTGGTATTGTTTCGATCGCTTCGGCCATTCTGAATTCCTTCCAGCATTTTGCGGCACCGGCTGCAACTGCGGGACTCCTTAACATCGTCATCATCGCCTGTCTGTATCTTTTTCGTTCCTCTTTGGGTATCTATTCACTCGCCCTCGGCTTTGTCCTGGGCACGTTCTCCCAGGTCCTGCTCCTTTCAGGTCCGCTGAAGAGGAGGCTTCTTCATTGCTCATGGTCATTGTCTTTGAAAGAGGATTATCTACATGATATCTGGACACTCCTCAAACCCTTACTCTGGGGTCTGATCGCTTATCGTTTCATCCTGCTCATGAATAAGTTCTTCGCATCATCGACCGGACTTGGTAATGTTTCATCGCTCACCTATAGCGAAATGATCATCAACGGTTTTGTCGATGTGATCGGGATTTCATTGGCCACTGCTTTATATCCCACAATGTCCGAATATTTTTCCCAAAAAAATGCCACCGACTTCTGCCGGACAGCGGATTCATTTCTCCGTATTGTTATACTCGTCGCTCTACCTATTACCGGTTTCTTGATGGTTTTCAGTTATCCGGTCATCGAGTTGTTTTTCCAGCAAAAGGCCTTCACTCAAGCAGATACTTTAGCTACCTATCAGGTCTTGCTGTATTTTGCTCCGACCGTACTGTTTCAAAGCTTCATCTATGTCATCAGGAATGTGTTTTATGCCCGACATGATATGAAACGACCTGTTCTCATTGCCATTACCGCCCTTGTTGTGAACCTGGTCCTGATTTGGGTCCTGAGAGGTCCGTTTGGGATCATCGGTATTGTCCTGGCCAGCTCGATTGCCACCGGGATGCATGCCTTAACCCTGTTACTGCTTCATCTTCAGTACGATCGAAACTTTTCGGTGCTCTCACTACTAAGCTTTTTGCTTCACCTGATCCTCATAACCTCGCTCGCGCTTGCAGGCAGTTGGTATGTTTATGCTATGGTAACCTCTCTTGAATGCATATTCACCACCTTGTGGGGACAGGTCCTGTGCTTTATCGGAACTGTGATTCTATGTACGGTCCTGTTCTGTCTGGCGGGGATCGTGACCCAATTCAGAGAAATGCAGTTGACCTGGCATTTCATTCGTCAGAGAATGATCAGGAAAAGGGAGCTGAGAACGGAGTAGAAAATGCTTATTATTGTTTCCTTCATGATAAAAACGACCTGGGCACAACGCTCTTTCACTCGTTAACCTATTCAGGATAGGTGCGCTTATGAAACAAACGTTCAGTATGTGGCGGAACACCCGCATGATCGTTCTGACTTCCATTTCAGCTGCTCTTTACGTAGCGGTATTGATGCCATTCAAAATCATTCCCCTCATTCCCGGCTTGACTGAATTAAGACCTGGTGCCGCTTTACCTGTTACTCTTTCGTTCATGTTCGGGCCGGCAGCGGCTTGGGGTGCCGGATTGGGTAATCTGATCGCTGATATTTTCGGGGGTATGCTCGGACCGGGCAGTTTTTTCGGATTCTGGGGTAATTTCCTCTACGGCTTTATCCCGTTTGCTCTCTTTCAAGCCTTGTCCACAAAGGAAAATCCCCTGCCCTGCCGGCTGCGAGACTGGGCCTTGCTGGTTCTGATCATCATTACCGCGGCTTCGGGTATCGGACTCTTTATCGGCTGGGGTCTCGACCTGCTCAAACTGGCACCCTTTTCCGCCCTGGGCAATATCATCTCCATCAATAACCTGATTGCCTCACTTCTGTTCGCCCTGGTTTTGCTGATTTTGATCTATCCCCGCGTCGCACAATGGGGCCTGACCTACCAGGAAATCATGGCAGATGCTCCCAGACCGAAACCCTGGCTCAGAAAAACAGGGGCGGTGATCATGATCGCTTCATGTTTGGGTGGGCTCATGGTCGGTAACCTTTTGTCCATCGGCTATCTCGACTCGGGCTTTCTGTCCGCCGGTTTTAGCGAAGGTACGACCGGTAGCCTTGCCGTGGGACTCGGCCTCACCCCCTTTATTATCGGTATTCTGATCGCTTTTACCCTACTCTAATGTAGAAAACGCTGCACCGTATAACCGCGGATCGCAGATACATAAGGAACTATGATGCGGGTTTCACTTCCTACTATTTAAAATTCATCTGCTGTTCCAATCGAGTCAGATGTTGGGGTGGCACTATTTTTTGGTGTGAGATTTCATCCGAATTTTCATGATCGAGAGCGATAGGGTCGACAAGATCGTTATCTGATGGATGATTTTGGGCAGATTCGGCCCTTGTTCATGAGGAACGAGAGAACAGGACAACCTTTCAACGACTCACGAAGACCTGGATATGAATACCCCATGGTCTCGGAAACAGGAGTGTTTTTTCTGAACACCATTCTGTTCCATTGACAAGTCTCTTTTGAAACAGTACGATGGAATTGAAAAGGGGTGAAAAGCCCAGCGGATTATTGTAGTCAAAAAACCTCAAGGATGTTCGGCTGATCCGCCTAACACCCCGGAGAATTTTAGGAAAATGAGAAGAAACCATTTATTTACAAGACTTTTTGTTCAATTGTAACCATGGGCATGAGATGGCGATTTCGCCAGATACAGGATTTATGAGGAAACCTTTTAAACCATCTTCGTTAACTGTTCTAAATATAAATAATGCTCTACGATCCAAAGAAACATAATCGTCATTCAATTCGATTAAAAGGCTACGATTATTCA
>JAFGSJ010000060.1 GCA_016934675.1 bacterium
AATGACCATGTGGTTGCCCATTAGGAATGAAGACTTTTCAAAGAAAGGAGAGTAGTGATGAGAAGGTTCAGTCTGGTTTTGGGAATTTTTACGGTTGTATGTATGTTCAGTTTGGTCCAGTTCTGGGGTTGTGATGATGACGACGATGACGATGTGACGCCGACGGCGACGGCAACGCCCAATGAGGAAACGCCGACGCCGACGGAAACGCCCACACCGACAGAGACGCCGGGTCCGGGGACGGGCATTCTGAATATCTGGACCAGTCCGGTCGCCGGTGACATTTATGTGGACGGTCAGTTGATGGGCACTAGTGTCTGGCAGGGTGAAGTCCCGGTCGGGGTCTATACCGTCTCTTTCGGCGAGGTGGAGGGCTATTCCACGCCGGACGATGTGGAGGCCTCCGTGCAGCTCAACGAGACCACCCATGTCGAGGGTATCTATGGCACGACATTCATTAAGACATTTGGGGGGAATTTGCAGGAAGATGGCTATTCTGTCCAGCAAACCAGTGAAGGGGGCTATATTATCGTTGGCGATACAGTATCGTACAGTGTTCAGAATCCGAATTTAGATGCTTACCTGATTAAAGCCGATTATAAAGGTGATTTGTTCTGGTCCAAGTTGTTTGGAGGTGAAGACTATGATTATGGACGCTCAGTCCAACAGACGAGTGATGGTGGATATATTATCGCTGGCTGCGTAGACTGTCGTCCGATTGGCGAAGAAATCTCCTTTTGTGACGTATCGCTCATCAAGACAGATGATATCGGAACGAAACTCTGGTCCAAAACATTTGGCGGCGATTTCCTGGATCGGGGCTATTCTGTGCAGCAGACGAGTGAGGGTGGTTTCATTATCGCCGGGAGCACTTCTCCGTCGTATCTTGATGATGTTGCCGATATCTATCTGATCAAGACCGATGAATCCGGGAACCAACTCTGGTCCAAGACCTTTGGTGGAGCTTCTTTGGACCGGGGCAGTTCCGTGCGACAAACCAGTGATGGCGGGTATATTATTGCCGGATGTACTTTGTCTTTCGGAGCCGGATATTATGATGTCTATCTTGTCAAGACAGATGCTAACGGGAATGAGCTCTGGTCCAAGACATTCGGAGGAGGGTCTGATTCTGAGATGGGCTATTCTGTCCAACAGACTTACGATGGTGACTATATTATCGCCGGATACACCGCTTCCTATGGTGATCACGCTTCATCTGTCTACCTCATCAAGACAGATGGAAATGGAAATGAGCTTTGGTCCAAGACCTATGGCAACGGAGACAATAATAGAGGCTATTCTGTCTGTCTAAGCAATGATGGCGGTTATGTAATCACTGGGTCCTCAAGTATCTATGATGTCGGAGGATATGCCTCTCTCATCAAAACTGATAGTAATGGCAACGAACTCTGGTCAAGGACATTGGTCAATAATGGATCAGGCTATTCCGTTCAGCAAACCTGCGATGGCGGCTATATTATCACCGGGAGTTTGGCTGATGATGTTCTCTTGATCAAGACGGACTCGGAGGGGAATATCTGATCAAGACCGGTTAGATCAAGTTCGGTCGACCGCAAGCGGTCGACCGAACACGCGGCTCGAACAGACAAACCACTTGCTGTTCAGCCGCGGATCCCGACCGATACGTTACGACTTTCAGCAAGACCAGGAGTTTGAATAAGCAGGCCTTCATTCCGCTTGCTACAAGAGAGGGCCATGAGATGTCGCGATACAGAGTTGCTGCAAAGTTTATTGCCGTCATCGGATTATTTGTTCTGGTCCATTTTCCTGGTTGTTCTGATCAAGACAGCAGCGAAACCGAACCGATCATAACCTTCAGCGCGACCTTTGGATGGGCTTCAACGGATATAGGCTACTCAGTTCAACAGACCAGTGATGGCGGCTATATTATCGGCGGATGGACCAATTCCTTTGGGGCCGGTGACTGTGATGTCTATCTCATAAAAACCGATCGATACGGACACATGACCTGGTCCAGGACCTTCGGTGGTCCCGAGGCGGATTATGGGCATTCAGTTCGGCAGCTCAGTGACGGGGGTTATGTTATTGCCGGGGAAACACATTCCTTTGGGGCCGGTTCTAGCGATATTTATCTTATCAGAACAGATGAGAATGGTCATGAACTCTGGTCACGAACATATGGTGGAGAGAGTGAAGAATGGGGTATGTCCGTCCAGGAGAGCTGTGCGGGCGGGTTTATCATGGTCGGAAGTACCTATTCATACGGATCTGGAATGCACGATGTTTATCTGATCAAAACTGATGATCGAGGTAATGAACTGTGGTCGAAGATATTTGGAGGAGTAAACGATGACCAGGGCTGGTCGGTCCAAGAGACCAATGATCGTGGCTATATTATAACCGGCATGTGCGGCTTCTCGCATATGACTTACAAGGAAAACGTCTATCTGATTAAGACTGATGATCAAGGAAATGAACTGTGGTCAAAAATGTATGGCGGTAAAAAAGAGGAATGTGGAATGTCAGTCCAACAAACCGTTGATAATGGCTATATTATCCTCGGCAGAACAAAATCGTACGGTGTCGGTTATTCCGATTTTTACCTGATCAAAACTGATGAATTGGGAAACGAATGCTGGTCCAGGACCTTCGGTGGTGAGGGCGCAGAATGGGGCTACTCAGTCCAACAGATCGAGGACGGCTTTATTCTTATAGGATCAAAAGATTATATGGAGGCATATGGCGCTGAAATATTATTCATCAAGACCGATGAGCGTGGAAACGAACTATGGACCAGGACCTTTGGTGGCTATATGCACGAATGTGGTTATTCAGGCCAACAGACCAGTGACGGGGGCTATATCATTGTCGGTGGCACTAATTCCTTTGGGGCCGGTTCCCATGATGTCTATATGATCAAAACCGATCAAGACGGGAATATCTAAAGTGCAGGGGGAAAAAGAACCAGCCCGATACAATGATAGTGAAGGAGTGGTGCAGAAATAGTGTCTCGGTCCTGTTCATATCGTGCTGATACGGCAAGCCAGATCGTCTGGTCCTTGACTGAAGTAAGCCGAAAGACTATATTAGAAATGTAGTCGATGTAGTTACTTTATGGAGATGGCCTGATCATGGAAAAAAAAGTTGGTATTCGTGAGGCAAAAATCAATCTCAGCAAGTTAATCAAGCTTGTACAGAATGGTGATCGGGTCATCATTACTGATCGGGGTAAGTCCGTGGTAAAGCTGGTGTCGGTTGAATGGGAGGATCGCTCCCTGTCTGACCGGATAGCGATCATGGAGCAGGCAGGACTGATTGGTCCAAGCCGTTGTACGGGTGATTTTGTCATACCGGCACCGCTGCCTCTGCCTGATGGGTTAGCTCAGAAGTATCTCCTAGAAAGCCGGGATGAATGAACTCTCATTCCAAAACGAACCCAGTGGTTCTCTATTGGGATTCATCAGCGGTATTATCGGTCCTGTTTGCAGATATGAACAGTGGTCAAGCACTTCAATGGATAGGGGCCAAGGGGACCCATCTTCTTTCGACCCTAGCCATAGCCGAGGTCTATGCTGTCATCAATCGTCTTAAGCGTGAAGGATTGTTGGCAGATATCCTGATCCGAGCTGCTGTCGAAACGTTCGAGAAATCGCCTTACCGGTCATTATTTGAACAGCCCGACCGGTCAATCATGAAGTCTTTGGCGGCTCAATGGTCTGTACGAGGAGCAGACCTGTGGCACCTAGCATTAGCAAAGACGATTCAAGAACAACTCCCGGAACTGGTTTTCATCACTTTTGATACAAAATTATCTCACGCTGCCGCAGGTGAAGGGCTGTTATTTCGGAGCAGATGAATGTGACGCTTTTTTACTCAAAACCGACCAAGACGGGAATTTCGATACCTTACCCGTTACAAAAAATAGAATTGTGACCGGTAATCGGTAAACAGAGACGTTCATCACTTCCAGAAAAATCGTGCCAAAATGCCTCTTTGTTACTGCCAGTATTGTCTGAATTCTGGTTATGCTATACACAGAAGTGCAGGGGGTGGACTAGTGCCGACAGATAATCCATTACGCACGAATGATCAACACTTGTCCTGGGATTGGTTCGATCAGCGTGGGCCGACTCTGAAAAAGTGGCTTTCGACTGGGCTTGATTGCACGGTCAGGTGGCATGAACCTTCGGCCGAACATGTGACATTTCGGGCTGGAGGGCCGATAGGTGCCCTCTGCTTTCCCACGAATGAGTCAGCTTTGGTTCGGCTCGTCCAGATGGTCGTGGAGTTGGACCTGGTTGTGCTCATGCTGGGCAGGGGTAGTAATACCCTCATTCGGGACGGTGGTTTTCCGGGAGTGATCATCAAAATGACCGAGAACATGGCCGGTCTGACCATCCGTCAGAATGAAGTGAGTGTCCTGGCCGGGACCTCGCTGCATGCATTGGCCCATGCGACCGCCTCGGCCGGGCTTGAAGGCCTGGAATGGTCGAGCGATATTCCAGGCACTCTGGGTGGCGGTCTCTTTATGAATGCGGGTCTGAATGAGTGCTCTCTGTCGCATGCGATCTTACAGGTGACCAGTCTCGATCCGCGGACCGGTTCGAGCCTGACCTATGAACGGGCCCAATGCGATTTTGGATATCGCCACAGCCGTTTTCAGGCGAGTCCAGAAATTATACTGTCGGCAGTCTTCATGTTACGTGAGGCGGGACCAGCCGGGTTAATCGAGCGTATGAACGAGATTGCCCGGACCAGACAAGCAAAATATCCGCTCGAATTCCCCAATGCGGGCAGCATTTTCAAGCGACCGCCCGGTCATTATGCCGGGGCCTTGATCGAACAGGCCGGTTTGAAGGGCAAGTGCCGGGGCCAGGCCATGGTCTCGCCCAAACACGCCAATTTTATCGTCAATACCGGTCAGGCGACCGCAACGGATATCGAGGATTTAATCGAAGAAATCCAGGCCATCATCTGGAAGCGGAACGCGGTCAGGCTCCAGCCTGAAATCCGGATTTTCGGAATCCGGGCCAGAAACTGACTACTCTGCATCGGAATTTCAACGTTTCGGGGAAAAATCAAAAGAACACCGTAGATTTCACCGATAGCACAGATTTTTATCAGCAATAAACGGGTGAGGCCATGATCTCGTCTGGCGAATATGCTTGACAAGCCGGATTGGTCTTGATAAGTTTTCTTCCTTGTGCTGAGAAAATATGCGGGCATTATCGTGACACATTCAACAATCGATGGGAGGAATTCAATGAGTCTGGATGACAAACTTACGCGAGTCGCTGTCCTGGGTGCTGCCGGAAAAATGGGCAGCGGTATTACTCTTTTACTTGCACAGCAGATGGCCCTGGCCAAACTTCAACCACAGAATAAAGGCCGCTATTATCGGCTGGACGCAATCGATGTCAGCGATCAGGCCCTGGACGGGTTGATGAGGTATATCCGGGAACAGAGCCAGAAAAGCGCTGAGAAGATGACGGTCATTGTACGTGACCTGTACAAGGACCGTTCCGACCTGGTCGAAAACAGCGAAATAATCAATGAATACGTCAATGAGGTCGTGTCCGTGATCAGACCTGCCTCCGATATCGGTCAGGCCAAAGGGGCCAAGCTGATTTTCGAAGCGGTCCTCGAAAAACTCGATCTGAAAGTCAGTTTGATCAGAAAAATGAAAGAATTGTGCCCTGATGCCTATTTTTTCAGCAATACTTCCTCGATCCCCATTGCCGAGATGGACCGCCAGGTCGGGCTCAACGGTAAGATAATCGGGTATCATTTTTACAATCCGCCGGCCGTGCAGAAACTGGTCGAAGTGATCAGTAACGATAAGACCGATGCCCATCTGAAAGAACTCGCCGCCGAGCTGGGCAAGCTGTTGCGTAAAAAATTGATACCTTCCAATGATATCGCGGGCTTCATCGGTAACGGGCACTTCATCCGTGATGGCTTGCATGCTTTGGAGGCAGTCAGTCGACTGGCCCCTGATTTCACCGAGCCCGGCGCGGTCTATGCCGTCAACAAGGTCAGCCAGGACCTGCTGATCCGGCCCATGGGCATTTTCCAACTGCTCGATTATGTCGGCATCGAGGTTTTTCAATGGATTATCGATGTCATGAACAAGTATATCCCGGGAGAAACAATGCACCATGATCTGCTCGAGCGGATGATCGCCAAAGGTATTCTCGGGGGTCAGCGTCCTGACGGCAGTCAGAAAGACGGTTTTCTGAAATATGAGAAAAACAGGCCCGCGGGTGTGTACGATCTCGGCACCGGTTCGTATCTGCCTTTATCTGACGAGGCCTGGGCCAAAGGGATCGAAGCCAGACTCGGCTCCTATCCCAGCTCATTAAAGCCCTGGAAAGCACTGGTGGCCGATCCGAATAAGGAGGCTTTTTTCGCGACCTACTTCCAGGAACTGAAGCAGACCAGATCACTTGCGGCCGAGCTGGCCCTGGCCTATGCTCAGAAATCCAAGGCAATCGGACAGAAGCTGGTGGCTGATGGCGTGGCAGCATCAGCGGACGATGTCAACGGTGTGTTACTCAACGGTTTCTTCCATGTCTATGGACCGATCAATGACTATGTATCCTGATTGATCAGGGGAGGATAGTTTAATGACAATGCAAAAAATGAGAAAAAAAGTCTATTGTGCTGCAGGCTATAACACGATTTCCCTGGGAACGGGTCGCAAGGAATTCCATCCCAAAAAACCGCGTCCCGGATTGGAACATTATATTATCGAAGCCGGTAAGGGTGTGCTCGAGCAGATCGGCGGGAATGCAGCCCTGATCGAGGAGGCCGTGATCAGCAATTTCATGGCGGCCCGCTTCAATCGGCAGGGCAATCTGCCCGGTATCATTCCCATGATTCATCCGGACCTCGAATACATTCCCTGTACACGGGTCGAAGGTGCCTGCGGTTCGGGCGGACTCGCCCTGTATACTGCCGTGAAATCGGTCCTGGCCGAGACGGCTGATGTGGTCTTGGCGGTTGGGGTCGAGGTCCAGAATACGGTCAAGGCGATCTATGGCGCTGATATTCTGGCCGGGGCCGGTTATTACGCCGGCGAGCGCAAGGAAGGCCATGCCTATTTCTTCCCCGCCAAATTTTCAGACAGGGCCGGTGTGCTGTACGAGAAATTCGGCCACGACAAGGTCAGGGAAGCCATGGCCCTGTGGTATGTCCAGGCGGTCGAGAACGCCCGCCGCTGTCCCAAGGCCCAGGAGCATCACAATACCAATCCCGACTTGTTTGCTACCGGCATGACCCCGCCCAATCCCAAGGGTTTTGTCGATCATTTGAACGTGTTTGATTGTTCCAAAGTCTCCGATGGGGCCAGTGCATTGATTTTCGCCTCAGCTAAGGGCCTGAAGAAATTGGGTATCGCCCTGAAAGATACGGTCGAGGTGGTCGGTTACGGCCAGAGTGAATGTAATCTCTCGCAGCCCCCGAGTGATATGACCCGGTTGACCACCAGCAAACGCTCTGTGGAAAAAGCGTATCAGATGTCCGGCTTGACTCCGCGGGATATTGGCCTGCTCGAGGTCCATGATTGTTTCACCATCTCCGGATTGCTTTCACTCGAAGCGGCAGGCATGGTCGAATATGGTCAATGGTGTGATTTCGTTAAGGATGGGAAAACTCATTACCAAAACGGTGATATCCCGACCAATGCTTCGGGTGGATTGGTCGGTTTCGGTCATTATACCGGTGGCACGGGGGTCAGGCAGGCTGTTGATTGCCTTCATCATCTGACCGGTAAAGCCGGGGACTATCAGGTCAAACTGAATCCCAACAAACCGCACGGTTTGATGATTTCCATGGGCGGCAACGATAAAACCGTCACCGCCATGATTTTCAGGAAAAACGAGTAACAATTCTGGCATCGTGACGTCACACGGATGGATCGGGTGCTCATTCTCGGTCATCCGTGTGGCAATCGCATTCGAGACCCGGCCATGTTTCCTGTTCAGGGTGATGAGCAGTGACGATGGAGTAAGGCGGTCACTTTTTCGGAACCGAGCTTTCGGGCGTGTTGCCAGTCTTGACAGGCCTGTTCGGTCTCACCAAGCTCGAGTTGGACCACACCTCTTTTTTCATAGAGGCTTGCATCCAGTGGGGTCAGCTCGATTGCCCGGTCGAAATCGGTCCGGGCAATCGCAAAATCGCGCAGATAAAATCGAGTATTGGCCCGTAAAGCGTATGCCTGGACATTACGGGCATCTAATTCGATGGACCGGTTAAAATCAGACAGGGCCCCCTGGTAATCATGCATTAACGCCTTGACAATACCTCGATTGTTGAATACTTCGACCTCTTCTGGATCAAGATGTAGGGCCTGCTCAAAATCAGCCAAAGCGCCCTCGAAATCCTTGAAATGACCGCGACTGATGCCGCGATTGATATAGGCCTTGACCAGTTTGGGATCACGTGCAAGGGCCTGTTCACTGTCCGCGAGAGTCGCCCGGTAGTCTTTCTGTTTGAGCCAGACATTGCTGCGGAGAAGGTAGCCGTAGGCCTGATCGGGATACTTGGCGATTATATCGCTAAAGAGCGTCTGGCTGTCTTTCCAGACCTTATTTCGTTCATGAGTGGCATAACCGAGAAAGACGAGATAAACGGAAAAGACGAGTATGGCCAAGGTCCTGAGTCGAGGCCTGTTTGTGCGTCTAATAACGGAATCCGTCCAGGCGATCAAGCCATAAAAGAGCCCTATCGAGGGAATATAGGTGTATCGTTCGGCGACAAAAGCCAGGCCAAAGGGAATAAACTGCAGGGTCAAGGAAATGCTCACCAGGAAAAAGAGCCCGCCCCAGATCAGTTCCGGATGACTGCGCCGGGTACGATACAGTATCCAGACCAGTAGGATCAGAGCGCCTAACGAACCATAACAGACCAATGGCAACCAGCTTCCGGTCTTCTCCGGGTAAAAGTGGTAAACCGAAAGGTTAAAGGGAAGCATGAGTTTGACCAGATAGAACATCAGGGCATGACTGAGTAAAACCAGACGATCGAACAGGGAGATGGCATAGGTCGACAGGGCCTCACTTTCCGATTGGGACAGCAGGGCCATGACGCCGAACAAACCTGACAACAGAAAATAGTGGAGCTTCTCGAGGACCGCTTTTACGGAAAAGGGGCGGCCGTTCCGGTAATCCAACAGAAGAAAAACCAGGGGCAGGGTCACGGCCATGGATTTCGAGAGCATGGACGCCAGACCGGCCAGGAAAGTCAATACCTGAAACAATCGTTTTCTGCCTGTGTGCAGCGATTTCAGATAAAAAACCATGGCCAGGATATAAAAAAAAGCATAAAGCACATCCTTACGCTCTGAAATCCAGGCCACGGATTCGACGTGCACAGGATTGATCCCGAAGAGCAGGGCCACCAGAAAAGCGGACGCAGGCCCCAGGCCCAATTCGTGAAGAAAGATGAGGACCAGGAACGTATTCAGCAGGTGAAGGAGCAGATTGGTCAGGTGGTAGGCGTGGGGCTCCAATCCCGAGAGAGCATAATTCACTGCATAACTGAGCATGGTCAGCGGATGAAAATTGCCCACATAATAGGAAGTCAGCAGGTGCCAGAGACTCGAAGATGTTTTCAATTGAATATCGGGGTTCTCGTAGACATAGAGATCGTCATCGAGTTGGACGAAGCCATGGTCCAGGATACCGGCATAGACCAAGGTGACCAGAATGACCAGCAGAAGACCGGCCAAGAGTCTGCTCCTCAAAACTCCAGACAGAAAGGCCGGCCGTGGGGCAATGACCGTCTTGGCATGACCTCTGCCCTTGGTATGTTGTGCCTTTTGTGTCATTTTTATTCGATGTAGCCCAACATACGGAGTTGGGTCTGCATCTCGTCAGTGGGTAATAAAACCTGTTTGTGAAATGTGGTACCGGCCTTTTGACGGTAGCACTCCAACGTCTGCTGAATCTGGGTCAGGTCTATCGAGCTGTCAGGGCGATCGAGCATGTTCTTCTGTTCCGTGGGATCCTCGATCAGGTCAAAATAGACCATAACCCGCTCACGTGTCTCCTGAATTGCAACCTGATTGCTGTTACGCAAACAGAACGAGAAGCAACGAGTGTCATGTCCCTGTCCAAGTTCGAAGGGTGAATCGCAGTCCCCCCGGGCTTCGAGCGTGATCGTACCTTTGGCCTGATTGGGCAGGTTCAGTTCGAAGGTCGACCAATGCGGCAGGATGGTCAAATGTTTCAGATACTGACCGTTCAACCGGACATCGAGTAAACGCGGTTTGTGAAAGGACATGATCTCGAATATGAAGGTCGGACCGGACACATTCGGAATCTCGGCCCGTTTCTGAAACCAGCGGATCGTGTCTTCCGCCTCCCAATACTGGCTGTAATCGATTAGTTTGTTGGTCGCTGATCTGACGCTGGTCGCCCGTCGTCCGTGCAATTCGAGCTCTGAATACGTCCAGCCCTTGGGCGATGTTCTGAACAGGTCCTGTCCTTCGAGCACTTTGGGGAGTTTGGTCCGGAGTAATCCGAGCAGGGTCGGGCACAGATCTACCTGTTCGACCAGGCGGGTTTCAATCCTGCTCTTCGAACCGGGAAAGCTTATCAGAAGCGGTACCATGACCAGTTCGTCGAAGAGACTCTGCCCGTGAGTGACTCCCTGATGTTCCAGCAATTCTTCACCATGGTCCGCAGTCAGAATTACCAGGGTCGTGTCCAGCCTTCCTCGAGCCCGAAGATGATCCAAAAGTCGGCCAATCATGCGATCATTGAATCTGATCCCATCATCGTAAGCATTGATCAACTCGCTATGAAGACGCTTTTTCAGCACAGGTTTATCGAGAAAATCAAGGTGCTTCTGCTGACCGAAGAAATCCAGGTCAAAAACGATCGTGTTCTCCCTGGAAAATACCGGCTCACCAGGCAAATAGGGAAAATGAGGGTCCATATAATGGATATATGCGAACAGACGTTCAGTCCGAGGTAATGCTTCGAGCATGTGCACAACAGACCGATTGATTATCTCCGCATTCTGCAGAAGCAACTCCTTGAAGTGGAACTGGTCAAAACCCTGAGCAAAGCCTGTCTCGGGCACAATCACCGAATTGGCTGAAAAGGCACAGGTCTGAAAACCCTGCGCTCTGAGAAAGGTCGGCATGAGTTGAATGGCTGGATCCAATCGATCATACATATCTGAAGTAACATGCGTCCGAGGATAGAGACCGCTTAATATTGAAGCCATACTCGGTTTTGTCCAGGGGCCCTGCGCTACTGCATGACAGAACTGGATACCCTGACGACTCAGCCGATCCAGTTCAGGCGTCACGGACCGATCATAACCATACGCACCGACATGGTCTTGACGCAGACTATCAACGACCAGAAGCAGGACTGTATCTATCCGGTCAGGTGTCACAACACTGTGGGGCTGACATGTTGAGAGCAGGAACACGAGACTACAGCCAGCAAGAAAGGCTAACCACCTGTACCTTGAGCGCGTGCTCACACCGGAAACTGTATCTCCACGCTTTCTCTTGTCCTGTGACATCATGACCGATCAATCCTCACTGTTTCGACCTCCAGTACTAGCATAGTGCTCACCCAGACACAAATCCAATTCATCTCGTCCAGGTCTTTCAAGCCGCTCGAAGTCAATGAAAAAATTATTACATAGTATTGTTCAGTTGCCCTTGTCATTTCAGTACAGGATGATTACAATGGATATGTTATGTTGAACGAATTGCAGATAGTCATTGAATTATTGCTGATAGCCTCACTTGTGGCTGTGGCAATCAAGTATATCAGAATACCGTATACTGTTGCTCTGGTCATTGTGGGCTTTACGCTCTCGTTTGCCCGCCAGTTTCTTCCGGGGGCCGAGGCGTTTCATTTAACCCAGGAACTCGTCTTTTTGGTCTTTCTGCCACCGCTCCTGTTCGAGGGAGCGATCAATATGGACCTCGAGTTACTTCGCATTAATGCCGTCTATGTTTTTATGTTGGCCTTCGGAGCGACGCTGTTAACCTGTTTACTGGTCGGCTTCAGTCTGCATCTTACCTTGGGTTTTGGACTGGTTTATGCTTTACTGCTGGGAACGATCCTGGCACCGACCGATCCGGTCAGTGTGCTGGCCATCTTTCGCGAGCAAGGGGTCAACAAGGAACTCTCGACCATTGTCGAAGGCGAATCGGTCTTCAATGACGGGATTGGGGTCGTTCTCTTCCTCGTCTTACTCGAACGGATCACTTCTCCCAACGAGTTCTCATACGGAGCTGGCAATATCAAGCTCCTCTGGGAAGTGGGGATGGGCTCCTTGATCGGTATCATCATCGGTTATATGGTCCATCGCCTCCTGGGTAAAATTGACGATCATCTGACCGAAGTTACCATTTCTCTGGTCCTGGCATATGGCGTCTATATTCTGGCTGACCGGGCCCATGCCTCCGGAGTCATAGCCGTTGTTTGTGCCGGTTTGATCATGGGTAATTACGGTAAGGTCCTGTCCATGTCACCCACCACACGCTTAACTCTGACCTCGTTCTGGGAAGTGGCCGCGTTCCTGGCCAATTCCCTCCTGTTTCTGTTGATCGGCCTGGAAGCACGTCCGGATAATCTGATCCAGAACTGGAAAATGATCGTCCTGATTTTTGTCCTGCTCGTTGTGTTCAGATCGGCGGCCGTGTACGGCCTTTTTGCCGGTCTGAGATCGTTTCGATCTGTTCCGCCCTATTCCTGGCTCCATGTCATTAACTGGGGCGGCCTGAGAGGTTCAATACCAATCGCCTTGGCCCTGGGTCTGCCTCTCTCATTCAACTTCAGCACCGGCCATACCACCATGACCCGGACTGATATCATCAGTATCGTCTTCGGCGTGGTCCTATTATCCTTGTTACTTCAAGGACTCTCAATCAAAAAAATCGTGAATAACTTGGGACTCGCCGGTTTGTCCGGAGCTCCACGAACCTATCAACACCTGAGAGGACGAATTATTGCCACACAGGCTGCCCACGAAACTATACAACTCCTGCGACGCAAGGGTGAAATATCCGAACAAATCTACGATAAAATCAATCAGGAACTCGAAATGATGGCCCAGGAATACGGACTCGAAATGAAGGGTTTCCTGGCTGAACATAACGATCTTCACGCAGCCGAATATGCAACCATCACCCGTTCCCTGCTGCTCGATCAACGCTCAGCACTTCAGGAAGCAGCCCAACGGGGCATCCTGTCTGAACATGTTACCACCGACCTGATCAGGGAAATTGATACCCGTCTGTCCATAAACCAGGATAATGTAAGCAAACCATAACCCGGAACTTTCTTGATCACTGCTCTGGTTGTTTCTGTTCGGAATTCGAATAACTCTCCCTTATATTTTTTATTTTCCTTCGCCTCTTGACTATATCAATAAATCATGATATAGTTATATTGTATGAGCAGGATTGTGACATATTTCAAAGCGTTGGCGGACCAGACCCGGGTCCGGTTGATGCATATTTTGAGTCAGTATGAGTTGAACGTCAACGAGATCGTTGAGATCATGCAGATGGGACAGTCGCGTATTTCGCGTCATTTGAGGATACTGGCAGATGCGGGATTAGTCCGGGCCCGGCGGGATGGTTTATGGATTTTTTACAGTGTGGTCGGATCGGGTGCCGGTGCGGCTTTTTTCAAATCAATTGAGGCACACCTCAGGTCTGATCAGGATGTACCTGCTGATCTGGTCCGGACGGAACAGGTGATCGAGCGTCGTCGTCAGCGGACGGTCCAGTTTTTTGATACGATAGCCAGTGATTGGGAACAGTTAAGGGGGGAGTTGTTGGGAGATTTTGATTTGACCGGTGAAATAGTCCGGCTTTTGCCTGTTGGCGTGTTGACTGCTGATTTAGGGTGTGGCAGTGGGGATTTATTGAGGCGGATTTTGGTCGATAAGGGTCCGGTCATTGGGGTGGACCGGTCGCGGAACATGCTCAATGAAGCCCGTTCATATTGTGGAGCCGATGCGAGCGGGTTGGATTTGCGGATTGGCGAGCTTGAGCATTTGCCCTTGCGTGATGGGGAGGTCAATGCAGCGGTATTGAATATGGTCCTGCATCATCTGCACGCGCCACTCGGAGCGATTCAGGAAGCAAGTCGCATCATCAAGCCGGGTGGCATGTTGATCATTGCGGATTTTTTGACGCACACGCGGGAAGAGATGAGGCAGAGTCATCAGGACCGCTGGTTGGGTTTCACACCGGACCAGATCGAGGGTTGGCTCGAAGAATCGTTTTTCAAGCTTGAGAGAAAGGAAGCATATAGTTTGAAGCAGGATCTTATGATTGGGTTGTATTCGAGTATTAAGCGAGAATTCTAATAATCGTTAGAAACAAGGAGGTTAAAGGTGAGTAGAGTAGCATTGGATCGGGAGTTAGAAACAAAACAAGCGTGTTTGGAAGTAGAGCCTGGGTTACCCTATAGGATTGCAGACATCAAGCTGGCGGATTGGGGTCGTAAAGAGATGGAGTTGGCTGAGCGTGAAATGCCCGGTTTAATGGCGGTTCGGGAAAAGTATGGTCCGGAAAAGCCGCTCGAGGGTAAGAAGATCATGGGCAGTCTGCACATGACCATACAGACGGCCATGTTGATCGAGACCTTGAAGGAATTGGGCGCGGATATACGCTGGGCCTCGTGTAACATCTATTCGACCCAGGACCATGCAGCAGCGGCTGTGGTCAAGGCTGGTTCGGCGGCTGTTTTTGCCTGGAAAGCGGAGACCCTCGAGGAGTATTGGTGGTGCACGCAGCAGGCCTTGACCTGGCCAGATGGGAGTGGGCCTGACTTGATTCTCGATGACGGGGGTGATGCAACCCTGCTCATTCATCAGGGAGTCAAGGTCGAAAGAGACCCGGGTCTACTCGAACAAAAGTATGAGGTCAAGGAATTTCAGATTCTGATGAATCGGCTGAAACAGACCTATCGCAGCAATCCCGGTTTCTGGACCAGCATTGCCGGGAAGGTCCTGGGGGTATCGGAAGAGACGACCACGGGTGTGCATCGTCTCTATCAGATGATGGAACGGAAGGAGTTACTGTTTCCAGCGATCAATGTGAACGATTCGGTCACCAAATCGAAATTCGATAATCTGTATGGTTGTCGTGAGTCACTGGCGGATGGGATCAAGCGGGCTACGGATATCATGGTTGCCGGCAAGATTGTGGTCGTGTGCGGCTATGGGGATGTGGGCAAGGGCTGTGCTCAATCCATGCGTGGTTTCGGGGCGAGGGTCCTGGTGACCGAGATCGACCCGATCTGTGCTTTGCAGGCTGCCATGGAGGGCTTCGAGGTGACCACCATGGAAGAGGCCCTGACAGAAGGCGATATTTTTGTGACTGCAACCGGTAACTATCATGTCATCACCGGCGAGCATATGGAGCAGATGAAAGACGAAGCCATACTATGCAACATCGGTCATTTTGATAGTGAGATCGAAATGGTCTATCTCGAGGAGAGTACTGATTGTCACAAGGAAGTGATCAAACCGCAGGTTGACCGCTGGCGTTTGAAGTCAGGTCGTTCGATTATAGTGCTGGCCGAAGGTCGCCTGGTCAATCTGGGCTGTGCGACCGGTCATCCCAGTTTTGTGATGAGTACCAGTTTCACCAATCAATGCCTTGCCCAGATGGAATTGGCCTCGAAAAAACATGAGATCAAGGTCTACACCCTGCCCAAAATACTGGATGAGGAGGTTGCCCGTCTCCATCTCGATCGTCTGGGAGTGAAAATGACCAGGCTCAACCAGAAACAGGCCGATTATATCGGCGTACCGATCGACGGTCCCTTCAAGCCCGACAATTATCGCTACTAAATCCACGGAAAAGCGTCTGGAAAGCGAGTAGCCACGTGCTGCTCGCTTTCTGTGCAGCCCCCGCCTTAGAGTTGACTGTCCCATTAATTATGTTGACAAGTGCTCGATGGACAGACTATGTTGAAGTCATGATAGAAACATTACAATTGGGATTGTCTGAATCAGATCCGTGGTATGAGTCAGTTCTGGCTGCCATCGAGGCCAGGGGGCAGGCGCATGCGCCCTACTCGAAATTCAAGGTTGGGGCAGCGGTGCGTTTCAGTGATGGGCGGATTTTCGGTGGTGCCAATGTTGAGAATGTTTCGTATGGTTTGACCATGTGTGCCGAACGGGTAGCCGTGTACAGGGGTGTTTTTGCGGGAGCAGGCCGCATGGTTGAGTTGGCGGTGGCCGTGGCTGATCCGGCTTTACCATATCCTTGCGGGGCTTGCTTACAAGTTATGGCTGAATTCGGTTCAGATTTTCCAGTCCATCTGGTGAATACTGATCGAATCGTGCACGTGTCTTTTTCTCAATTATTACCGTACCGGTTTACCTTTTAGGGCCGGACTCTGCAGATAGGGGTATGTATGAGTTTTCAGGGTTTGGATGTTAAGGAGATAGTGATCGATCACGAGACTTTGTCGGTCCGAATCAGGGAAATGGCCATGCAGATCAAGCAGGATTATCAGGGCAAGAGACTCAAGCTGATTTGTATTTTGAAAGGTGCGGTATTTTTCATGGTTGAATTGGCCAAATCGCTATCCGACGTGTCCCTGACCATGGATTTCATGGATGTGACCTCGTATGGTGCCTCGACGACTTCCTGTGGAGAAGTGCGTATACTCAAAGACCTGGACGAACCGATCGAGAATGATGATGTGCTGCTTATCGAAGATATTGTTGATTCCGGTTTGACCCTGCGGTTTATTCTGAAACAGCTTGCAGGCAGGAACCCAGCCTCACTGAAAATTTGCACGCTGCTCGATAAGCCGAGCCGACGCCTGGTTGAAGTCCCGATTGATTATTGTGGTTTTGCCATACCGGACTCATTTGTTGTTGGCTACGGTCTTGATTTCGACCAGAGATACCGGAACCTGCCCTTTATTGCGGCGCTGGATGAGAGCAAGCTGCCGCCGGAATAGTGTCCTGCCTATGTATTGGAAGACGAAACCCGAAAGTGTTTCATTTGACCTGTCAGCGGGTCTGTGATACTTCAATGGGCAAGAATATGTCGTATGATAATTGATGGAATATGCTTTTTATTCTCAGGCCCAGGAACGCAAAAGTGATCGTCAAACGTCGGATACTATTAGGTATCACGCTCGTCTTTCTCTGTCATTGTAGTACTCTGCCCAAACAGACAAGTCCAGTCGCTGGAAATCTCCTGTCAGAGCAGAAGCCGTCGAGCCCGAAAGCGGGGATTGTTCAGGCGGAAGCTGTGTCGGACTGGGAAAATAATCAGGCCCAGGCGGCGTACCATTTGGGTCTAGGTTATCTGTTCTGGCTGAACGAGGAAATTGACAAGGCCTTGGAAGAGTTTAAGACGGCCCTGAATTACGATCCCCAATCGGCATTTCTGAACTATAATCTTGGTGAAAAATATTATTTTTTAGCGGCACCCGCTTTTTTCAGCGAATCAAGAGCTGATCAGGAGTTACGCCAGGTCAGCCTCGAACAAGCTGAGTACCATTTGGATAATGCCTTTGCGATTGATCCCGAAGATTTGGATACGATGATTTTACTTGCTGATGTGAAGCACACCTTGAATAAAATAGGGGATTCCATCAAGTTGGGTCACATGATTATCAAGAAGGACCCGAAGAACATCCTCAACAGGCTTCAATTAGCAGAAGAGTTGATTCAACTGGGCCAGGAGCGGGAAGCGATCGATGTGCTCAAACCACTGCTGACTCAGCAGCCGGACCATCCTCACGCAAATTATCTGATGGGCTATTGTCTGGTAGTGTTGAAGCGGGACAAAGAGGCGTTATCCTATCTTGAAACCGCTTATGAGAACAATCCCTATCATTCAGCTCTGGTCGAGATGCTGGGTCAGATTTATGAAAGTGAAGATGAGTATGACAAGGCGGCGGCAATGTATAAAAAGATATCTTTGGTATCGCCCAAGGATTCCTTGTTTTACGAGAAATATGTTCGGATGTTACTCTACCAGAATGAATACAATCTGGCGGAAAAAGTAATGAACGAAATCATCGCTGAAGGTGTTGAGAATAGTCTTTATTATTATTTTTTAGGTTTGATAGTCGAATCGCGTGGTTCATTGGAGAAGGCCCGTGATTTCTATCAAAAAGCCTGGTCATTGAACGAGGCTGATTTTCGGATACCGTATAAATTGTCAGTGATTTATTACAGTATGGGAGAACAAGAGAAATCAATCCAGGTCCTGCGTGATGCATTATCGGAGTCCCCCAACAATCCCTGGCTCTATCTTTTTCTTGGGGAGGCCCATATGCGGATCGGTCAATATGACCAGGCATTGGAATTGTTCAATCAGGGTGGCATTCTCGTGCCCGAGGATACAGAATTCTACCTGCAGAAAGCAGTCATTTTCGAGAAGAAAGGCGATTTTGAACAGACAGAGGAAATGCTCTTGAAAGTGATCTCACTGGATGAAAAGCACTCGGAAGCCCTGAATTTCCTGGGCTATTTCTATGCGGAACGGGGCGTTAAGCTCGACCGGGCCGAGGAATACCTTGTGCGGGCCTTAGTGATTCAGCCTGAAAATGGCGCATATCTGGACTCGTTGGGTTGGGTATATTTCAAGCAGGGCAAGCTGGAAAAAGCCCTGGAATATTTACAGCACGCTGCCGTCCGGATCGAGTATAAGGACGCAGTAGTCCTGGACCATTTGGCTGATGCCTGGGCCGCGGTCGGCTGTTTTGAAACAGCGGTCACGCTATGGAGGAAAGTGGTTGAACTCGACCTGCACCCAGAAAATATTTCTGAAAAGATCAACCTGAACAGCGTGAAAAGGAATGATCCGGCGAGTGACTGTCCGGTTTATGATCTTACCTCACTGCCAAACCCGGACTCGAGTGAAACACAAGTTCAGCCCTGATTCAGAGTATCTCCATTCCTGTGGGGGGTTATGGCTTATAAACACACAATGACAACACCGGCTGTTCTGTGTCAGACCAGACGGGATAGGACTGGATCGAGCCATGGAACGTATCGTCACACTGCCGTGGTCCGTTTTGTCCTGGTCACAATTATCTGTTCTGGATTCCTGACTGGCTGCCATGAAAGGCGACCACTCGAACAGAGTCCGCTCGAGGTCCGGATCGACCCGGATCGGATTGCGGCAATCGTGACAATGCTGGAAACCCGGGCCGCTGTTTTTACAGGGGTGCAAGGTAGGTTTGCTGCCCGAGTCATCAAACCGGGCCTTGATTTCACTTTTCGAGGAGCTTTTCGGGCTGCACGTGAGGGCCAGACCCGACTCGAAATCTATTCACCCATGGGAATGGTCACCCATGTCCTGGTCCTTGATAAGGATACCTTTCGATTCATCAGTGCCGAGGAGGGTGAGTTGAGTGGTCTGGCTTGCGAACCGGTTGAACGGCTCTATGATCAGTGGGGATTGACGATCATGCCTTACCAGCTCCTAGCCCTGTTTTCCGGCTCATATATCGAACCGCTCTTCTACGAAATCCAGGAGGGAAGTGCTCTGGATAGACTACTGGTGAAGGTTGATCTGCGCTGCGTCAGAAACGGGGCAGTCGAGCACCTTTTTATTGATCCTGTCCAAACGGTCATGGTCAGGCGTCAATTACGGCTGTCTCATTCAACTCAACCGGTCAACATTGCCTATTTCTATCCGGCTGAGGGAGCAGGGGGACAGTCTGATCCGGCAGATCTGTCTTCATTCCCCGAACGCCTGGTGATTTCCCAGGAACGGGAGCGGGTCAGAATTCAAATTGATTTCAGTGACATTGCGGAAATCGGACAGGAAACGTTATAAGGACGGAGGCTAATCGTCATGGATTTGATGGCGAAGATGAACGGGCTGACGATCAAAGCGAATGCCAAAATCAATCTATGTCTGCGCGTGGTTGGACGCAGGACGGATGGTTATCACCAGATCGAGACTATTTTTCAAGAGATTGATTTTGGCGATATTCTCACGATGCAGCCGAGCACAGGTGATATCAAGTTCGAGGTCCGCGGACTCTCCGTCCCGACCGACGAGACAAATCTGGTCATGCGGGCAGTTGCAGCTATGCGGGCCCAGTTCCGGACCAGCCAGGGAGTCAGGATCGTGCTTGAAAAGAAAATACCGATCGGGGCCGGGCTGGGCGGTGGCAGCAGTGATGCGGCTGCAACTTTGAAAGGTTTGAGTGCGGTCTGGAATATCCGGGCCACAGCCGAACAATTGCATGCTATCGCTGCCCGGTTGGGGGCCGATGTGCCGTTTTTTCTTCAGGGTGGCAGTTGTCTGGGCACAGGACGGGGAGATATTCTGACGCCCATACCTGATCTCAAACCGTTTCCGCTCCTTATCCTCAAGCCGGATTGCGCCATAAACACGACCTGGGTCTATCAACATTTTCGGACTGAAAATGAGCAAAGCGACTTGACAAAGTTGGCCCCTTTTATTAATATATCCACTTTGGTCCAGAAGATTGATTGGCTTGAATCGGTGAAATCCTTGCTTGTCAACGATTTAGAGCAAGTCGTCCTGCCCCGGTTCGCCGAGGTGGCACGACTGCGGACAATGCTTCTGGAACGTGGTGCCTCAGTGTCATTGATGAGTGGTTCAGGTTCCACGGTGTTTGGTCTTTTTCAGGATGAACGGGCCCGCGATGTTGCCTATGACGGCATTTCAGACCAGGAGTGTTTGCGGCTAAAAGCAGCTTTCGCGAGGCGGCAGGATTTACAGGTTGGACACGAAGCGTGAAGCTGTTTGATCAAGGAGAGAATACAATTCGTTGGGGCGTCGTCAAGCGGTAAGACACGGGTCTTTGGAACCCGCATTCGGAGGTTCGAATCCTCCCGCCCCAGTTTATCATATCGCAACCCGAAGCAAGGTGAAGGACCATGCCATATAATCTGATAGTTATTGGCGGACGAGCCAATAATGATTTATGCAAGGAAATTTGTTCATGTATCGGTTTGGAGCCGGGCAATATCGAGATCACCAATTTTAAGGATGGGGAGACCTATGTCCATATTACGGACAATATCCGGGGGGCCGATGTTTTTGTCATTCAACCCACGGCACCTCCGGTCAATCAGAGTATTATGGAACTCCTGATCATTCTCGATACGCTCAAACGTGCTTCAGCCAAAAGGATCACGGCGGTGCTGCCTTATTATGGTTATGCCCGTCAGGACAGAAAGGACAAACCGCGGGTCGCGATAACCTCGAAACTCGTCGCTCGTCTGATCGAGGTCTCCGGGGCCCATCGGGTCCTGACCATTGACCTGCACGCCGATCAGATTCAAGGTTTTTTTGAGATTCCTTTCGATCATCTGCAGGCTATTCCGATCCTGGTTGATTATTTCAAATCCAAGCATTTGGACAATCTGGTCATCGTATCGCCCGATGCGGGCGGGGTGGCCCGGGCCCGTGCTTTCAGTTCCCGGCTCAATGCATCGCTGGCTATATCTCTTAAAAAACGCGAGAAGAAGAACGAGAGTGAATTGATTGACATAATTGGTGATGTCAAAGGGAAAAAAGCCATCATTCTCGATGATATTATCGATACTGCCGGGACACTAACCAATTGTGCCCAAGCCCTGATGGAACGTGGGGCGGTTGAGGTATTTGCCGCAGCGACCCATCCGGTCCTGTCTGAACCGGCTATTGCCAGGCTGAACGATTCTATCATCAGCGAGGTCGTGGTGACCAATACTATTGATTCGGCCGTAAAAGCCAAAGAGTGTCCAAAAATTAAAACTGTCAGCATTGCTTCACTTCTGGGCAAAGCTATTACCAGCATTCATGAAGAGACCTCTGTGAGTGCTCTCTTTCGATAACACTTTTTCTTTGTATGATGGAGCGAAATAACCATGAGCGAATACAGTATTGAGGCAGAAGCCAGAGAAATAACCGGAAAGGGGAACATGAGGAAGATGCGGACCAAGGGTATTTTACCCGGCGTTGTGTACGGTCACACTCAAAAAACAATCCACCTCACCCTTGAAACGAAAGAATTCATGCATATGCTTTATAAGGGCCTTTCGTTGAATGATCCCATGACCTTGAGCGTGAAAGCGGACAAAGACAGCTTCAGTAAGACTGTTTTTATCAAGGAATTACAACGTGACCCTGTGACAAACGAGGTATTACATGTCGATTTCTATACCGTCGAGCCGACGCAGAAAATAACGTTACCGATTATCATCAAGGGTAAAGGCACGCCGATGGGTAAGGAACAGGGTGGTATTTTACAGCAGTTGACCAGCGAGATCAAAGCTGAGGGTCTGGTGCCCGACCTGCCTCGTGAGATCGAGGTGGACCTGAGTCAGCTCAATGTGGGTGATTCATTATCTGTGGGACAATTGACATTACCGGCCAACATTCGGGTGCTGGACAGTGAAGACAAAGTACTCTTTCACGTGCTGAGTGCCAAGAAAGTCTATATCGAGTAGGACCCGGACCTGCGTTCAACCTTGATCCGAGATGGGAATTCCCCGATTGAGAACCGGGATTTGCCGATGAGGCCACTTTCCAGGCTATGGTCCATGTCATGAAAAACATGCCGGATATGATTATCGCTGGCTTGGGCAATCCTGGCAGGACTTATGAACAGACCCGCCATAATGTTGGTTTTCGGGCACTCGACCGTTTCGCGGCACTGGTCAAAAGCACTCGTTTCGACAATATCGGCTGTGCGTTGCAAGCACGGGTACGTCTGATGGGCAAGGAGATTCTCCTGATTAAACCGATGACCTACATGAACCGGAGTGGCGTGGCTCTCGAATATGTCCTGCGTTCATGGCAGTTGGAGCCGGAGGAACTTGTGGTCATCCATGACGATCTTGATTTGCCGATTGGCCGCTTGAGATTGCGTCGTGACGGCGGCAGTGGCGGCCACAAGGGGACCCAATCTATTATTGACCACCTTTCGAGTCAGGCATTCATGCGTGTGCGAATTGGTATTGGCAAGCCTGATCTAAGCGATGATGTCACGGAATATGTCTTGACGCAATTCAACCCCGCTGAACAGGAGCTTATGACGACCACAATCAATCGTGCCGCACAAAGTATCCAGGCAATTGTTGCCGAAGGTTTGATCGCTGCAATGAATATATATAATCAATCCATAGAATAGAAGGGGTTCATAGAAAGGAGTATCGGTATGGGCAGTTTTGCAGAATTCTTATCCGCGTTTGCGCCCATTGTCGGGCTTGTAGGCTTGTGGTATGCCTGGCAAGTATTCCAACGTATTTCCAGGATCACAATTGATGATGAGAAACTGAATACAATCTCACATGACATCCATCGTGGAGCAATGGTTTTTCTCAGCCGGGAATACTCGATCATTGCCGTATTTGTGGCGATAGTCTTTTGTTTACTGGGACTTTGGCTCGGCAATTGGTGGACTGCTCTCGCATTTCTGACTGGGGCGGTCTGTTCTGCAACAGCCGGTTTTTTTGGCATGTCGGCTGCCACGCGGGCCAATGTTCGGACGGCTCACCTGGCCAAGGCTGAAGGTGCCGGCGCTGCCCTGAGCATTTCCTTTGCCGGTGGCAATGTCATGGGCATGAGTGTGGCTAGTCTTGGCCTGGTGGGACTGGGGGCCTGGTTTCTCTATGTTGTTTTTTCGAGGAATCCCGAAGCTGCACCTGAGATGCAGTTCTTTTCTTCGGCCTTTATTTCGGTGATTTCCGGTTTCGCCATGGGCGCCAGCTCGATCGCCCTGTTCGCACGTGTCGGTGGAGGGATCTATACCAAAGCTGCTGATGTTGGGGCCGATCTGGTTGGTAAGGTCGAAGCCGGTATTCCGGAGGATGATCCTCGGAACCCGGCAGTCATAGCTGACAACGTAGGAGACAATGTCGGTGATGTCGCCGGAATGGGGGCTGATCTGTTCGAATCTTATGTGGGTGCGGTTGTGGCTACCATGGCCATCGCAGCAACCATGAACTCACCCATCAAATTGATGGCTTTCCCGCTTGTTCTCGTTTCTCTCGGTCTGTTTGCCTCGATCCATGGCAGCCGTTATATCGACAAATACCAAGAGCAGGACCCTCAGATTACACTGCGTAAAGCGACCTGGGTCTCGGCTGGAATCTATCTGGTCGGCGCCCTGCTGTTGACCTTGATCCTGTTACATGATCTGAAACCGTTTATGGCGATTCTTTTCGGTATGCTGTCAGGTGTGGGGATCGGATATGTAACTGAACTCTATACATCGGGTAAGGAACCGATTCTGGGTTTTTTCAAGCGTCCGATTCTGAGAATTGCCGATGCCTCGCAGACCGGTCCGGCTACTAACATTATCACCGGTTTGGCTGTGGGTATGGAGAGTGTGGTTCTGCCCGTCGTTATTCTGTGTATCGCCATCATCATCGCTTTCCAATCGGCCGGACTCTATGGGATCGGTTTAGCCGCGGTATCCATGCTGGCCACAATCGGGATCACCATGTCCGTTGACGCCTATGGACCGGTCGCCGACAATGCTGGCGGCATTGCTGAGATGTCCGGATTGGGTCCTGAAACACGCAAGATTACGGACCGACTCGATGCTCTGGGCAATACAACCGCGGCTATGGGCAAAGGGTTTGCCATAGGTTCAGCGGCCCTGACTGCTCTGGCCTTATTCTCAGCTTATCAGAGTACGGTTGGCGTGAAAACGATCGATTTGACGAATGCCTATGTCATCGCCGGTCTATTCCTGGGCGGCATTTTACCCTACCTGATCGCGGCCCTGACCATGAATGCCGTGGGTAAGGCTGCTTCACAAATGGTCTCGGAAGTCAGACGGCAATTCAAAGAAATTCTGGGCATCATGGAAGGCACTGCCAAACCCGATTCTGAACGTTGTGTTCAGATTAGCGCCAATGCCGCTTTAAAACAGATGATTGCCCCGGGTATTATCGTGGTGATCGCTCCCATTCTGGTCGGCTTCATACTCGGGCCGGCTGCCCTTGGTGGCATGCTGGCCGGAGCTACTCTGTCCGGCGTGCTGCTGGCCCTGATGATGGCCAACGGGGGCGGGGCCTGGGACAATGCCAAAAAATATATCGAGGAAGGCAATATCGGCGGTAAAGGTTCAGCGGCCCATGCTGCTTCAGTCGTAGGCGATACGGTCGGTGATCCCTTTAAAGACACCGCTGGCCCGGCTATGAACATTCTGATCAAGTTGATGTCCATCGTCTCTCTGGTCATTGCTCCACTCCTGGCCATACATTGATGATCAAAGCTTGATCTTTAGAGGTGACTGTTATACCTATGTGTTACTTGATGGAGTTTTTCATTACTTGAGTAGTTATTGACCCTGCCCCACCGCGTGGAACGCGAGCAGGGGCTTTACTCGAAGGGAGGAACACTTTGCGTACCTACGAAGTTATTTTTATTTTGTCCCCAGGCCTTGATCCTGATGCTGCGGAGAACCGAGCTGGAGAAATACGGCAAACCATGACCAACGCTGGTGTGAATGTTCTGTATACCGAAAGCTGGGGCAAACGAAAACTGGCCTACTATGTCAAAAAGCAGAATTTCGGTTATTATTTCTTTTGGCAGGTCGAGGTCAACAACGAAACTTTACGTGAGCTTGACCGAATGATGAAGCTGCAGGACAACATCCTCAAGTTTATCATTGTCAAAGGTGAAACGGACGCTGTCGGGCAAGCAACGCCATTCATGGCTTCGGAGAGGGTCAAGGAAGTCAAAGAAATAAAGGAACCCAAGGAAGAAGAAGATGAGGAGGAGGAAGGCTAATGGCATCGTTCAATCGGGTGACACTTGTGGGGAATCTCGTCCGTGATCCTGAACTGAAATATATCCCGAGCGGGACCCCTATTTGTACTTTCTCGATTGCAGTCAACCGTAAATACAAGCAGGGCGAGGAATGGAAAGAAAGCACCTGCTTCATTGATATCGAAACCTGGGGACGGCAAGCTGAAACAGCAGGCGAATATTTGAAAAAAGGGAGGATGGTCCTGATCGACGGTCGTATCGAGCAAGACCGCTGGGAAACCCAGGACGGTTCAAAACGTTCCAAACACAAGATCGTGGCCAATCAAATCGTTTTTCTATCCAGCGGTCGTGACCAGGATTTGCCAACCGATACAAGTGAAAAACCGGTCGATGACGATATTCCATTCTAGAACAGTCATGGAATACATGACCGAATATACTAGGTAAACCAAGATATATCTGACAAGACATTATCAGAAACATTTTTAAAGTGGAGTTTCACATGCAGGTCATTCTGAAAAAAACTATCGCACATCTCGGTAAAGAGGGCGAAACCATTACCGTCTCTGATGGTTATGGCCGAAATTACCTTATCCCTCAAGGTATTGCCTTTGAAGCCACCTCGGGTAATCTGAAGATACTCGAATGGGAAAAGAACCAGGTTTCTCTCCGCCGTAACAAGGAAATCCGGGAAGCCAAGGACTTGGCTCAATCCTTGAAAAAACTCTCGATTACGATCCGGAGTGAAGTGGGTGAAAATGAAAAACTGTATGGTTCGGTTGGGGTCAATGACATCATTACCGCCCTGGCCAACGAGGGTGTTCATTTATCCAAGAAACAGATCGTTCTCGAGGAACCGATCAAAGCCCTGGGCATTTATAATATTCCCGTTAAGCTGCATCCGGAAGTCGAAAGCAAGATTAAAATCTGGGTCGTGAAAACATAGTAGTCCTGATGGGCTATGATACAGTCCCGTTTTCTTTGATTGAGGCTGTCATGACGTTCGCACTCTCGATTCGAATCGTCGTATAGTGCGGATATTTGTGCCTTAACCAGGTCAAATTGTGACGATGATGGCCAAGATATTGTGAGAGAAAGTGCTTGGGGACTGTAATCGTAAGTCGTTCCACCGCCACCGGACTGGCCGTTTTAAGAAGTTCGACCAATTCAGCCCGACGGCAGTAAGCTTGGACCAATTCACCAAAAGCGGGATGAAAAGGTCCAGCCAGGATCGCATCAGGCCTGGTCATCGAGTCCAGAGTTTGTAACCCCATCCTGACAACCCTGATTCCCTCGCTTTCAAAGCGTTTCAGCCATTTGCCGGAGATGACCACGGCCCGAGCCAAAGACAGCGGCTGATAATCGCCCTCGACAAAAAGATCAGCCAATCGTGTCCCTCTCAAGACAATAGTCGGATGGATCCGAACAAAATCGGGTCGGAGCTGACAAGCCCGTTCAAGGGTCGTGGCCATGGTCTTATGAGTATCACCAGGCAAGCCGAACATGAGCTGCAATCCCAACTCGATGGTGGATTGACGGATTGCTTGACAGGCCAGTCTGACATCTTCCACGGAATGGCCGCGTCCGGCCTGGTCCAGTACGGTCTGTACCAGAGCTGGTACCCCGAGTTCAATCGTTGTGACACCATGCTGTTCCAAAACCCGGATAATATCCCTTGAAATGAAATCCGGCCTGGTCGAGACCCTGATCCCATTGAGCCAACCCCGCACTATATAAGGCTGAAGCCTTCGTAATAGCCATATCCAGCTTGTACTGGCCGGACCGATCAATGAACCACCATAGAGGGCGATTTCCACTTTCTGAGCTTTTTTCTCAGGGGGCAGACTCTGCCATAAGAGCTCGATCATCTGCTCGATGGAACCGTCCGAAGCAGACATGGTCATCTGGCCGGTAATTTCCTGATTACAATAGCTGCATCGTGAAGGACAGCCTTGGTACGGTAGAAAAATCGGCAAGATGGATATTTTCTGCCTGTCAAATCCCATGTTATTACTCCCCCGTGGTCTGTATAGCACCATATTTAACACCTCGATACAATATATTCCAATCCTGAGAGAGCATCGGCGGTCCCGGGGACACTCGATAATGTCGGATCAGGCCTGGAAACCGGGCATTAGTCCTTTACTTTTCAGCCCAGATCATTTACTATGGTGTGAGATGAGACAGATGGCACCTTGACCAAAAACGGTTTGTGAGAGGAGCATGAGTTCCCGATGTTCTGGCGTACAAAGTGGTTCCGGATACCGGTTATCATTCTCTGTTTCTGTTACGGGATCTATTTCGTTGCGATCAATATTTTTCTCAATACGGCGCACGTGCAGGAACGGCTCAATCCAAATCCAGCTAAACGGAAGCTCGGTTATCAGACAGTATATTCATTCTTTCCTTTTCAGTTCACTTTGCAGGACGTGACCTATGTTCATTCTGCAAAAACAGCCTATCGGATTTCCGCGGATAAACTGTCATTCTGGTTGAAGCCATGTGCACTACTTAATCACGAGATTTATTTGAGCCATTGCAGTGTGTCGGGCTTGGAATATGAGGCAACCAGCCCAAAATTTGCCCGGACGAAGAAACCTGATACCACTCTGCAGATGTCAGGTAATCCTCGAGGTACTGGCGAGGTTCACCAAACCAAATCAAGCCGTGATGGTGATCTCCCCAAAAAGACGATCGAGGCGGAAACCCGTACTTGGCAGGACCTGCCCCGGTCAGTCAAAGTCCCGACCAGGCAAAAGACGTCTCCATCCGGGCTGAAGAAAGAAGGACAAGACCTACCCAAAGCGAAGAAGAAAGACTGGGATTTCTCATTGCCGGATGTTCAACTGGTCGATCTCAGAAAGATTACCTATGACAATTTTCAGTTAGAGACACGGGGCCAGGGTTCTATCACACTGAAAAGAGAGGGTGATCTACTGTCTATCCCCGAAAGCCATCTCTTTTTGGAACAGAGTACTATCCGGGAAATGACGACCAAAAACATTGTATTCGAACAGATGAAACTCGACCTGAACTGTGTACTCAAACCAATCCGGTACAAACAGATTAAAGGTAAGGAACGGCTGCATTTCCTTCAGGCTGAGCTTGATCTTCACGAGTCGTTGTGTCCAGACCTGTCATTCCTCGAAATATATTTAAAGAAGGCTGATTCCGTGGCAATCAAGGGAGGGCGGGGTAGCGTGAAAGGCTCTCTTTCCATTCAGGACGGCTCTTTTGTTCCGGGCAGCTCCTTGACCTATGCCAGTCAAGAGCTCGAAGTATCATCCCTGACTGATTACTTTCGAGGCAAAGGGACGGTCAAGTGGGATATTACTCGGGACAACAGCCAGACCGGATGGCATGTGAAAGTAAGATTCTCGCACTTCGAACTGATCAGGGAGCAGAAGAAACACATCTATGGTACGGATAACGAAGTGCATTTATGGGGACCGGAAACAAGCATCACCGAGCCTATCCAGGATTTCAAAGCCTCACTCACCATCAATCAAGCCAGTCTACCCGATCTGAGTCATTACAATACCTATTTTCCGGATAATACAGACCTGATCATCCAAAAGGGTCTAGGGACCTTAACCTCGAAGATACTGCTCGATGATAAGAACACGCTGAAACAAGGACAGATTACTCTGCAAACCAGCCAAAATGAATTTCTGTTTCAAGATATGACCTTGCTTGGTGATATGTTGTTGACCGCTCGATTGGGTCGAAGTTCTCTCGACGATTACCAGATCGAATTGCAGCCTACGACCTTGGAGTTGAAGAATATCAGGATACTGCATGAACACGAGTGTGTTTCAAAAGACTGGTGGGGTTCATTCTCAGTCAATAAGGGGCTCATCTCTCCCCGGGCCCAGCAGACACTCGAGGCTGACTTTACCATTAAAACGCGAGATCTCTGGCCCGTACTCTACCTGTATCTGAGCATTAAAGATGTTCTACCGGATTACCTGGCCCGATCACTGAAAATACCGCTCACCCAGGGTTATGGTCATATATGTCTGGCCAAAGACCGGACTGAATTTGACCTCTTTCATCTCGAAGGAAAAAAACTCTCGCTCGATGCCCGTTTTCGGAGCCAGAATAAAAAGATTGACGCGGCTGTGCTCCTGATTTATGAGCTGAACGCAAAAAACAAGATGAAACTCGGGATCGAACTCAAGGATAAAAAGCAGAAACTCATCTTTGAAAAAGCGCGGGAGTGGTTTAAAAACTATTCTTTTCCTGCTCGGACCAAGTCTGCCAGCCCCGATAGATAAGCCTGTCTGAAGAAAGGGCACGCATTTCATTGGAAAGACGGCAGACCCTTGCTGCACGTTGGCACTGCGTTTTGGGCTCGAAAAGTTGTCAGACGCAGGTGATTTCACACTCACCGGGTTGCAGGGCGGGGCTTGGCTCAATACTGATGGTCAAATTGCGCTTCAGTTCGACTTCGAGCAAGTCTTTGCGTTTTCTGTTGAGCAGATAATCGGCCACGTTGGGTGGCACCAGTACCCTGACTGTCTTGATATCACTTTTCAGTGTTTCGGTTCGAAGTCGTCTCATGAAATCAAGGGCCAATTTTTCTGTCGATGGGACGACACCTTTTCCGCCACATTGACGGCAGGTTGTATAGTTACCATATTCGATCGAGGGCCCGATTCGTTGTCGCGACATTTCCATGAGACCGAAGAGAGATAATCGCGCAATATTGACCCGGGCTTTATCGATTTTGACTTGATCTTTCATCAGGCGAAAAATGGATTGCTTATGTTTTGATTCACGCATATCGATGAAATCAATCACGATCAGGCCACCCAAATCACGCAGTCTCAACTGGCGGGCAATTTCAGATACGGCTTCCAGGTTAGTAGTATATGCGGTTTCTTCCATTGAATCCTTGCGGGTTGCTTTGCCTGAATTGACATCAATAGCGACCAAAGCTTCCGTTTGATTGATGACGATGGAGCCACCCGAGGACAAATCGACGCGTGGTGCAAAAATTGACGTTATTTGTGATTCCAATTCGTATTTGCTGAAAAGAGGTTGGGCTGATTGATAGTGCTTGACACATCTGAGTTGCCGCGGAGAAATGATGCGCATGAAATTCCGGACATCGCGAAAGACCTCGCGATCATTAACCAGTATCTCTGTTACCTCAAGGCTGAGAAAGTCGCGAATAGCCCGGATCGCAAAATGGCGTTCCTTGTAGAGCAAACATGGACCCTTCCGTGATTGACCTCTTTTTTTGATGTCCTGCCAGAGACGGGTCAGGTAACGCACATCCCGTGAAAGTTCTCTCTTATTTTGATCACGCCCCGCTGTCCTGATGATGACCCCCAAACCTTCCGGGACTTCGAGCGAGTCGATCAGGTCTTTGAGTCGTGACCGTTCTGTATCCTCCTCGATCTTACGCGATACGCCCAGATGTCTCCCGCCTGGCATAAGGACCATATAACGGCCCGGCAGAGAAATATAGGTGGTTAGATTAGCGCCCTTATTCAATATGGGTTCTTTGGTTACTTGCACCAGAATTTCCTGTCCACGAGCAATGAGATTTTGAAGAGAGTGGGATTTTCCCTTGTCCCGAGACGGGCTCTTTTTAAAATTCTCACTATGGATTTCATGCTGCTGTAAAAATCCGCTTCGCTCGGCACCATAATCCACAAATGCCGCTTGAAGACTTGGCTCGATATGCGTGATAATCCCTTTATAAATATTTCCTCGAGTTAATTCACTCGATGCAGTCTCAATCCTGAAATCGACGAGTTGATTGTTCCGAATAAGCGCCATTCGGCTCTCTTCCGGATCAGCGGCATCGATTAAAATTTTCATGTGCTCTTTCTGCATAGACCCCCAGTCCTGATCAACTGTTGGATGTGTTCGATGACGAGCATTTGCTCTGATGGTTTGAGTGAGACCGAACAGGGAATACTCAAAGCCCTCTCATAGATATGGTTAGCCTGGACGATATCGATTGCCTGGCAATTCGAAAACGGTGGTAAACTATAAAGTGGATGCCAGAGTGGTCTGGTCTGGACCGCATGAGCAGCGAGCGATTGTAAAGCCTGTCGACTGGTAATACCCGTTATGGTCGGATCGATCAGAATGGTGTAGAGCCAAAAAGTGCTAAATCGATCAGGTGCTTCACCAGCCACAGTCACACCCTCAATCTGGCCAAGATGTTCCTGATATCGAGCGGCGATCTGACGTTTGGTCGCAATGAAATGATCGAGTTGCTCCATCTGGGCACAGCCAAGTGCTGCCTGGATATTCGTGAGTCGATAATTGTAGCCTATTTCGTTGTGAATATACTCGAGGGGATCGTCCTTGGCTTGTGTGGTCAGGTAACGTGCCCTCTCGGCCCAGGAGCCATTATTGGTCACGATCATACCACCTCCACCCGTGGTTATGATTTTATTGCCATTAAAGCTGAAACAGGCAATGGATGAAAGATTACCTGTTTTTATGTCACCACAGCAAGCACCGAGACTTTCGGTGGCATCTTCAATTACAATCAGGTTATAGTAACGAGCCAACTTGTTGAGTTCGACCATATCGACGGGATGCCCCAAAATATGGACCGGGATTATTGCCTTTATCCTCCGATTGGAGTCGTTATTGACCAGGTTATCCCCCTCGAAATGGCAGCTTTTTTCGAAGAAGGCCCGCAATTTGACCAGATCGAGTTGAAAATAGACCGGTTCGACGTCCACAAAGACGGGCCAAGCCCCAACATATCGAATGGCACTTGCCGGTGCGATGAAGGTGAGGGTCGGGACAATGACCTCATCATCTTGTCCTACCCCGGCGACAATCAAGGCAATATGCAGGGCTGCCGTTCCATTGACCGTCGCTACTGCATGGCTGCAGCCGACATAACGGGCAACCATATCTTCGAAACGATTGACAAAGTCCCCGACCGAAGAAACCCAATTCGTCTCGATACACTCCTGAACATAACGCGATTCGTTTCCGCCCAGAAAAGGGACTGAAAGCGGGATAAAGTCATCATTCATATTTACCCCCCCCAAAGTGGGCAGCGATTCATGAGTGTTCATCCTTACCCTGGGCCATCTTTAACTGCTGATGATGTCCGATATCGTACCATTCTTCCTTGATTTCGAAAGCCCCAACATTTTCATTGCGCTCGAGACACTCCTCAATCAATGATGGTAAGGGATAGTACGTATTGGGGGGAATCCGAGCAAGAAGACCAGGTTCAAGGATATAAACACCGGCGTTGATGAGCCAGACTTCACTGGGTTTTTCGCTTATCTGTCTGACTCGATTATTCTCTGTAAAAACAACCCCGTAGGGGACCGTATAGATATGATTATGCACACCAAGCGTGGCCAGATAACCGTTCTCTTCATGAAATGAAAACATGTGATTGAGGTCGAACAGGGTCAGTAAGTCCCCGTTCATAATCAACAAGGGGTGATCGGGTTGGTCGGGTAACAGAGAGAGGGGGCCGCCTGTTCCTAATGGCTTTTTTTCATGAATATATTCAATCCGGCAACCATAAGCTGAGCCATCTCCCAGATGCTCTTCAATCATTTCCGCCAGATAATTGATCGAAATAAAAATCTGGCGGATGCCGAAACCGACCAGATGCAGAATGATTCGCTCCAGGATCGAGCGACCGGCCACCTTGATCAAAGGTTTAGGAACGTGGTCTGTCAAAGGCCGCAAGCGTTCTCCGCGACCACCGGCCATGATCACTGCCCAATTCGGTCTCTCGCCGGCTCCGACTATCTCATGCATCAGGTGAAGACCTTGAAGAACTCCGTTTTCATTGATTATGGGTATTTGTTTCAAATCGCGGGCACGCATGATATCCAGGACCTCGGCCCGCCCAATGTGAGGAGTCACTGTTGTGCATTGTATATTCATGATCGGAGCAACAGGGTCATCCAGTATATTACCGCGCAGCAAAGCTCGGCGAATATCGCCATCCGTTACCGTTCCCAGCAGATGGGTCTTGTCATCGATGATAACCGCTATGCCAGCGGCACCCAGGTCGATCGCCTGCATGGCCTGTCTAATCGTGCTTTCAGGCGAAATCATGATTCTGCCAAGAATTTCTCGTGTGCTCATCGCAAGCATTTGCCCCAGGTTCGGAAGGAACATCCTGACTCGATGAAACATGGACTGTCATCTGCTATCAGTTTTGTGTCATACATAGAGCATTGCACAGAGGTCGTCAAATATGAGCACAGCACTAATACTGATCCTTTTCAAAAGAAACGAGCCAGGGTCTGATCAAAATCACCCTTCAGCAATTTCTTGATACAGACACTGAGCAGTATCTCGGGCATGATATTCTTACCCTGTTTGGGTTGAATATGCAGGATTTTATCCTTGTGTTTGGTATCTGAAATGAAGATATAACCTTCGACCCCGGCAGGACTGGCCTTGAGAATCAGGGGCAGATTTTCGTTAACCGGCGCACCGACTGGCCAAAAATACACTACTTTTCCAATCCCGGCAGCGGTCTCACCTTCAAAATGCTTATGGATGTCAGGCTCGACCCGAAAGATAAACTGGCTGGCCATCGGTCCCTGTCTCGGAGAAGCAGCAACCCGCTCTACCGGCAACGATGGTGGCCGGGACACTGAAGTTGCGACCACGAACTCCGGCACCGGTTTGGCTTCCGGGGGCGCCGTAATACTGATCTCATAATCATCAATCGAAACGGCTTCGGATTCAAGCTCGAATTTGAGCTGATCATAAAGCAAAGCCAGGGAATCGATCTCTTGTTTGAGCCGTTCCCGCCTTCCTTGATCGAGATTCGCAAATCCACGCAGGCTGTTGAGAACGTGATCGTATTCGGACAATGCTTCTTGTATCTCGAGATTTGTCTCCGGATCGTCAAGTTGGGTAAAATCGATCGACGCAATTGCGTTTTTCATATCCAGGAACCGTTGGAGTTCCCCGGCAATGGCCGTTACCGTTCCTTTGATCTCCTCCAGATTGTCCCGATTCAGTTTGCTGATTTCCTTCTTTTTAAACAAATCGATGATGCCGGAAAACGTATTTTTCAAATCCGCTAGTTCATCGGGCCATAAACTCAGGTCCCGACCCACCAGATTCAAGATATCCTTTATGATCGTTTTATTCTCATCGATAAACTGGGTCCTTCTTTGCTCGACCAGCTTCTCACTGAGACTGGGCGGCAGCTCTCCTTCCCGATAACGGGCCAGTCGCGTCTGAATCTCATGCAGGTGGGTCTGGGAGAGTTGCTCCTTTTTCTCCAAGGCAAAACGCATGATCAACCGAAGTTCATTGAGTTGACTACACGATGCAAGAATTTTCTGTAAACCATCGTGCAGGTCCCGGTCATTGATCGTCTCCCTTAAACGTTGTTCAACCCGGCTTTGCATCATCCCGAAATCACTGTGATCAGCCATTCTTTCGAGATTGACATACAGCAATTCGAGTGAATTCCATCGGTCCTTTTCAGTGCTGTTGGATCCTGAAGGAAGAGCTTCCTCTTCCTTCACGCGCCGTGTTAAAGAACGAACAGCGTTCAACAGACGACTCGGGACCCGGTCTGATTTTGGTCCCATTTCATTGTGGCCCATTGTATATTGTCTTACCTTGGCTCGATCCTGGCGATATGTATCTATCCGTTATGTAAACTGTGATTAGTGTACTCCAATTTGAATGATTCGTCAATGTTACCATCCTGAAAACAGGAATTCGAAATCTGGGACATACAAACTCGAATCATTTTTTTGATAGTTACCTGTGAATGGGTCCTGTTCCGAAAATCAGGGTCTGGATGTAGTAGGAGGGACGATTTTTTTGATGTTATTGAGCAGTTTATTGATATCAAAGGGTTTCGTGATGTACTCCTTGACCCCGATAGATTTACCATAGGCGCGATATTCCTTATCCTGCTTGCAGGTGATCATGACGATGGGAATACCACGTGTTTGAGGATTGGCTTGTAAGAATTCGACGGCTTGGTAACCGTCCATACCGGGCATCATCAGGTCCATGCAGATCAAATCAGGTTTATTGTTGATGGCAAGATCGATGGCCTGTTCACCACTCTGAGCAATCAGTGTGCCATAACCGTTGTTAAGCAGGATTGTGTTGAGTAATTTGCGGATGTCCTCGTCATCATCTGCAATAAGCACGGTAGCCGGACGGACTTTGCTCTGCGTTTCCGTGGCACCGGTATCATGAGTATCGAGTCGATCGAGATCAGCCAGGATTTCGTCCACGTTTTGATAGCGTTCATCCGGGTCTTTGCGCATGCATTTGAGAACGATTGCTTCCAGCTCGGGATTGATAGTCGGATCAATGGTGCGTAATGGGACTGGTGGTTCCTGAAGATGTTTCATAGCCACCTCGATCGGACTTGCACCACTGAAGGGAATATGGCCGACATACATTTCATAGAGAATGATCCCAAAGGCATATATATCAGTACGTTGATCGATTTTTTCACCTTTGAATTGCTCCGGACTCATATACGCCGGTGTGCCAAGAATTTCCTCATGTCCGGTCAGATCAGGAATTCCGATATAACGGGCAATCCCGAAATCCAAAATAACGGGTTTGTCCTGATTATCGATTTTAATATTTGAAGGTTTCAGGTCCCGATGGATGATTTTCTCGCTATGGGCTGCGCCGAGAGCGTTCAAAATGCCACGAGCATAGGGTAAGATACGCTCGCGCTGGACTTTGTTTTCTTCGATGAGGTCTGATAAATCGGTACCATGAATATATTCCATGGAGATAAAGAAGATATCATCGAAATTTCCGAAATCATAGATCGTACAAACGTTCGGGTGTTTGACCTTTCGGGCGACTTTAATCTCGCGTTTAAAGCGTGACAGCATATCTTTTTCTAGGGCAAGATCAGCTTTTAATATTTTCAGGACCACGATTTCATCGAGTGTCGTATCCTTTGCTCTAAAAACATGACCCATTCCTCCGGTAGCCAGGCTCTCGAGTATTATGTAGCGATCTCCTAGAAAACCGCCCTTTTTCAACAAATCATCAATTTTTGAGATACTGGTGCTGAAATTATCGAGAAGCATGGTCTCCATAAGACTGAATCCGCAATTGGCACAATATCTAGCCTCAGGGTCATTGTTCATATTGCAATTGGGACATTTTAGCATAATGCACCCGGATTTCTAAAAGACAGTCAACACGCATTACTTAGAATAAAGATTTTTATAAAAAATATCAATATAAAGTTTTATCTGGTATCTGAGAAGGGAATGCTCTGAATGATTCTATTTCAAAGGTCTCCTTTTGAACTATCTGGTCGATCTTATAAAAAGATGCCCAGGTTTTATGATAGCCGGCGAGTAGTTGGTCGGTTGACATGTTTTTCGGTTGAAAAACCACATGCGTTGCCGTGTACTGTGACCATTGTTTTGACAGTATTCTGCCTTCTCTTTCCAGTTTTTTGGCCAGCCTGGTCCGGGGATAGGGCACGAGCAGGTGAAATTCAGCCTCGTCGATTCCGTGTTTGCAGCAAAAATCGAGGGTCCGCTCGAAAACAGAATCGGTATCGAAATCATAACCGAACGTAAAGCTGCCAATCAGTTTGATGTCATGCTCTTTCAAGCGTTGTATTTCATCCGCGATCTTACGAGCAAAGCCCGGGACCCGCTCGGGTTGATTAATGGCAATTGCTTCTCGTGGTCCGAAATCGAGATAGAGCAGCCAGCAACCGGACATCTTCATGAGTTCCAGAAATTTCGGGTCGGAAGCCATGTCTGTGGAACCGAGTCCGAGCCAAAATCGCCCCATGCTCCGCATGGATTCCAGGATACTCGTTAACCGTTTCCGGTGGAAATAAAGATCATCATTAATGAAAAACAAGTAGTTCTGGGCCTTTTCAATTTCCGAGAGGATTGCCTCATCCTGGCGGAAAAGGACGATCCGTCCCTGGGTCTGGGGTACGGAACAGGCTTCACAGGCCAGCCGACATCCGCGGAAAAACTGGATCGGATCAATAGGAAGATAGCCCTTGTTCAGATAAATCGATCGTTCGGGAGTGAAGCGGTCGAGTGTTGCTGCATCCGGTGCCTGACACTGGTAGCGGCGATCATGGACACCTTTACTCAAATCATCCAGGAAACGGGGCAAGGTATCTTCCGCTTCCCCGACAAAAATCACATTGGCATGATTCAATGCTTCGTCAGGTAATAATGAAGTATGGACGCCCCCAAGGGCAACCATCGTGCCCTGCTGGCGAAAATGATCTGCCAACTGGTAGGCCCGCTGGACCTGATTGGTCATGGCCGTTATCAAAACCAGATCATAGGTCTGGTCGAGTGGAACGGCTTCCAGACGCTCATCATAATAGTCCACCTCGCCCCAGTGACGGAGAATCCCAGCTAAAGTGGCCGGACTCAGCGGTGGAATAGTCCGCCGGTATGGCAAAGGAAATGGTCCCCAATCAGGAAAAATAAGCAAAAATTTCACGATTGCCTCCCCTGCTCTTGAATATGCTGCTGTATCGTTTCGGCGGTGATGGGTAAAGATGTCGCCCGATAACCGGTTGCTGCAAAAACGGCATTCGCGATCGCCGGGGCCGTGGGCACAAGAGGTGGTTCTCCGATACCGACTGCCCCGAAAGGTCCCGGGAAACTGTCATCTTCGAGTAAGATGATCTGGATTGCCGGCATGTCATGCGCCCTGACAAGATGATAATCGCCGAGTCTTCGCTGTTTGATCGCACCCTGTTCGACCGTAATCTGCTCCATGAGCGCATAACCGATACCCATGGCTATGGCCCCGTAAATCTGCCCTTTAACCATGCGTGGGTTGAGGGCCTTACCAATATAATGACAAGCGATCATGTCAAGAACACGCACTTCGCCGGTCCTGGCATTGACCGCTACGCGGGTCCATTGGGTGCCATAGGTGAAAGGATAATAAGCATCTCCCTGACCTGAGGACGGATCGAGTCCACTGGTATAATCGTGGCCCCTGAACTCGCCGAGACCCAGTAACTCGACCTTATTCTGCCAAGCAATGGTCTGGATTTCACTGTAGGACATTCTGAGCGCATTGGTGGGTGAAACGAGACCTTCATCGTCAAAATACAGTGTTTCAGGCTGTACTCCCAGATGTTGGCCTACCAATTGGCAAATCTTCAACTTCAAGTCTTGAGCGGCCCGAAGAATGGCATTGCCCGTGATGAAAGTCTGCCGAGAAGCCACGCTCGAACCACTGTTCGGTGTACTATGCGTATCCGCGGCTGTGATAATGATGGATGCAAGGGGAACACCAAGGACCTCGGCCGCAATCTGACAAGCGATAGTCTGTGCTCCCTGTCCATAATCAACCACACCGGTTTTCAATTCGAACCTTCCCTCTCGAGTAAACCTGATCGTGGCTTTACCGACATCCCTTATTCCCGCCCCAAATCCGATCCCATAACAACAGGAGGCCAGACCCGTGCCATAGTAAATCCGATCGGTGCTGGTCGAAGGAGCTCCCCGAACAGGCTCTTCATGTACTAGCTGCATTGCTTTTTGGACGGTATTTGTCAAGGTGGCCTGGACCGGTACATCAAAAAGCAGTCTCTGACCCGTTATCGTACTCGAACCCTTGTGCAGATAATTCCTGGCCCTGATCTCCGCCGGCGTCAGACCACACAATTCAGCCAGACGGTCGATGTGGCTCTCCATGGCAAACGCAACCTGTGGCACACCAAAACCACGCATGGCCCCCGAAACCGGATTGTTCGTATAAACGACCCGGGCATTCACCCGGACATGCTCGATCTCATAAGGGCCGCAACAATGGACCGCTGCCTTCCGGATAATATTCGGACTCCAGGAAGCATACGCGCCACCGTCGGCAGTCAAGGTCACATCCTGGGCCAGGATTTTTCCGGAGTGAGGATCATAGGCCGTTTTGATCGCAATCAGGAATGGATGCCTTTTCGTGGTCAGAGCAAAGGATTCCTGGCGGGTGAATCTGACTTTCACCGCTTTGTGAGTCAGGTAGCAGGCCAGGGCTGCGAATAATTGGGTATGAAGGTCCTCCCTCTTACCGAAAGCACCACCGACATGGGGTTGGACTACCCTGACCTGTTCAGCACTGAGTCCAAGCACCCGGCTAATGTTTAAACGGTCAAAAAAAACGTGCTGGGTCGGCGCTACTATAGTCAGTATATCCCGGTCCCAATATGCCAGTGTACTCTCGAGCTCGAGCGGACACTGCTCGGTCCGACCCGTCCGATAATCGCCCGTACATACAGGATAATCACCGTTGAAAAAAGCATCGGGATCACCCTTGATGATGTTCTGGACTGAAAGGACATTACCGCTTGCATGAACGGCCGGTGCACCCTCGGCCAGGGCCTGTTCAACCGTCAGGACCGGCTCGAAACACTCGTAATCAACACGAACGAGTGCGGCCAAATCGCGGGCTTGCTGCTCTGTCTCAGCCAGAACGAGCACCACGGGATCACCCACCATCCGGACCCGCTCCCGACACAGCATTTCCCTGTCCCGGATGACTTTGCCGTAACTGTTTTTACCGGGAACATCACGGGCAGTCAAGACCCTGATGAAGCCAGGCAACCCATCGAGTCTGCCGGTGTCAATCGAACGAATTGATGCCGAAGGGTATGGTGAAGTTACTAAGGCGCCATAGATAAGGTCTTGATGGGCATAATCGTCGGTGAAAAGCGCCTTCCCACTCATCAATTCGGCGATCCGGTTCCGGACCGCCGAGCGACCGATCTGGACATGCGCGATCTGGTCAGCCTGGATTGTGGCCGGTCCTGGTCCGATCAGAGCAAGATCATCGTCGATCTGTTCTGCCTCGACTAAACCAGCGGCCAGCAAAGTCGCTCTGATATATTGCTCATATCCGGTACAGCGGCACAGGACCGGCTTGAGTGCATGAATGACCTCTTGACGCGTCGGTCTGGATTGCTGTGATAACAAAGCAAACATGCGGATAATCATGGCTGGCGTGCAAAAACCACATTGAGGTGCCGAGGTTTGTTTCAGGGCGGCCTGGATCGAGGCAATCAAGGGACTACTGCCCATCAGGCCCTCGATCGTGACCAGATCATGTCCAACCATTTCAGCCAGGCGGACCTGACATGCATTCGCGGCACGGCCATCAATCAAGACGGAACAGCTCCCGCAGGCACCGGTCCCACAACCCTCCTTCGCACCGGTCAGGCCGAATTCGACTCTGAGAACATCAAGCAATCGTGTATCGGCCTTAAGGTGACTCGAAACGATCTGACCATTCAGCCTGAAACTGACAGGCTCCATCAGCACGTCCTTTGGGAGTTGATTTTTATCTGTGCTCGGACATAACGGGTTCTTATTTCCCTGAAAATATATATTCGGGATATGACGATACATAAAGCAATTGCCGGAGATAGTCAACCGGGAAAGAGGCCCCGAGCCAATCACGACAGAAAAGCTAGCCGGGATGAGTGGCTTCTCAATTGGATTATTATCCAGCCTTGTTCTAATAGGTCGATTTGAATTTTACCACTCGATTTTGCTATACTAGGCAATTGGTTATCTGGTTTTCTAGGCCGAGACAGAGGAGAAGAATACGGTGTTTAAACGTTTTTCACAGGACCTGGCCATCGATTTGGGCACAGCCAATACCCTGGTTATGGTAAAAGGCCGCGGTATTATTGTCAATGAACCATCGATAGTGGCCGTTTATAAGAAAAATAACCGAATACTGGCTGTGGGGCACGAAGCGAAAAGAATGCTTGGTAAGACCCCTGGTACCATCGTGGCCATCAGGCCCATGAAAGACGGGGTCATTGCCGATTTTGAAGTCACGGAACTGATGCTGCGTTACTTCTTCAAACTCGCCCGAAATAAGCGGGTCCTTTTCAAACCCCGGGTCGTTATCGGTGTTCCGTCACGCATTACGCCCGTCGAGAAAAAAGCTGTTGTAAACGCCGCGCTCAAAGCGGGTGCCCGGAGCGTGTTCTTGATCGAGGAACCGATGGCTGCAGCTATTGGGGCCGGATTACCAGTCACCGAGCCCAGTGGGAGCATGATCGTCGATATCGGCGGCGGCACGACCGAGGTGGCCGTGATTTCTTTGTCCGGTATTGTCTTCAGTATGTCCATCCAGGTCGCGGGGAATTGTATCGACCAGACCCTGGTCAATTATGTCCGTAGAAAATATAACCTTGATATCGGTGAGCGGACTGCCGAAGCACTCAAGATCGAAATCGGTTCCGCCGTTCCGCTTGAAGAGGAGCTGACCGCCGAACTCAAAGGCCGAGACCTGGTTGTCGGTCTGCCCCGGACCATAAAAATCACTTCCACCGAAATCCGGGAAGCCCTATCCGAAAACCTCGATTCCATCGTGGAAGCAGTGAAAACCACGTTGGAAAGGACCCCACCCGAACTGGCCGCGGATATCGTTGACAGTGGTATCACTATCGCCGGTGGTGGCTCATTGATCAGGCATATGGATACCCTTATCCAGCAACGGACGGATGTCCGGGTGACCAGAGCACCGGAACCCTTACTTTGTGTCGTTCTGGGCACAAGCAAGGTCTTGGATGACCTCGATCTGCTCGAAAAAGTCAGTGTCCATACCTGACCTACTCATACTCGAATGGGTCTCATAATGTCGTTTCGATTGGAAATCAGTGCCCTTGTGCACCAATCACTCAACCCAGGTCATCGTATTTATCTGCCCTGAATACCGCTCGGTTCTTTCGTAATACGACCATTCTTAATCACAGTGTGTATGCTTCGAATATTCTTGAGGTCCGTCAGAGGATTCTCCCGGAGAATCAATACATCTGCTTTCTGGCCGGGTTGAATCGAACCGACCCGATCTGCACAACCGAGCCATTGGGCCGGATATAGACTTGCCCCACGGATGATCTCGAGCGGAGCAAGACCTTGGGCTTCGAGAGTAAACATTTCAGCCCAGGTGTTTTCCGGCGTCGCCCCATCCTGCCCGACCAGTAGTTTTATTCCTTTTTTTGCCATGGCTTTGATGAAAAAAATGCAGACTTTAGCTATGATCGCCAGTGCTCTCTGCCGGGCACGATGCTCCTCCTCGGTCATTTCCCTTTCAGCAGGAAAACTGTTATCTAACATGATATTCAAAGTCGGACAGATAAAAGCACCTGCTTCCCGGCACGTTTCCAGGAGACAATCGAGTTTTTCCAGGTCAATGCTGTCTGTTCCAAGCGGAAATACCCGTTCCACAAACGACATCCGGGCAGCCGGGTCATGACCTGAAGACAATAAGCGATCGTACTCACCCTGGAATTCATTCTTGAACACACACGGCCAGGGTGACTTGGCATGTTCGAAACAACGGATACCGAGAGCCAACCCCAGATCCATCGGAACATCATGAAAAAAGGGTGCGCCGGGATCGAGCGTGACGGGCAGAAAGCATGCCCTGGCCTGTTCGAGCAAACATTCGAGTACGTCCCGGTCAAATTTGTTGAATACCTTGACCAGGGCCCCACCCCGCTGCTTAATCTGCCGGACGATCTGCTCCGCCTGGGCCGCGTCATCCACAGCCACCGTAAAACCGGGCATGGTTTCGTTGAATTGTGCCCAGGTCAGTGGGCCCTTTTCCAGCATTGGACCGGCATAATACATATCGGGTCCGACATATTCACCCGTATTGATCCGTGTCGCCATTTTTTGAAGATCAAGCAGAGGACCGCCCACGTCCCGGACCGATGTGACCCCATGTTCCAAAAAACGCGCCAGCGTGTTACGAGCGATTGACTCTCCCTCGGGGACCAGATGGGCCAAATGGGCATGGCAATCCCATAGACCGGGAATAACGTAATCATTGCTGCAATCAACGACCTTCGCCGCAGTCGATGATGTGGCCAGTCCGTTCCCGATTTCGATGATCGAACCAGCCTCGATCACAATATCACGATCCTGTTGCAGATCGGCATGCACACCATCAAAAACAGTACAGTTCTTTAAAATCAGCTTTTCGACCATAAAGCACCTCATTCAACCGTGATTATGTAGGTAACTCTGAAATGTGTGCTGAAAAAGGGACCTAAAGCAGTGGCACTAATCCTTGCCAATATCTATTGTGCTACTATCTGATACGATTAATGGAAAAGAGTACCACCCAAACAAACATGACTATACCTCAAATCTGCGGACCAATCAAGTCAAACCCTCACCCGCTCTTGCTAAAATTATGCAGGATTGACTCCGAAAAAACTGCCTGGTATAGTATATTTTACTATTACATTCTTCAAAATATCGTATTTGGCATGAGCGAGTCACGGAGCAGCGATGAACGATTATGGTTCCCGTTTGTGGGAAATATTTTTTGAAGTGTATGAGGGTTTGCCCCGGCAGGGGCCGGGCAATCGTCGTTGCACTGAACGGGCTCTCCGTCTCTGTGTAGGGCTTCCGCGTGCATCTATGATTGTCGATTTGGGCTGTGGAGTTGGCGGGCAAACGCTGCATCTTGCCGATCTGACGACGGGCACCATCTTCGCCGTCGATAACCACGCTCCCAGCATTGAGCGACTGAAAGCGACGCTTGCCGCACGTGGCCTCTCCCAACGAGTCCAGGCGAGGGTTGGTGACATGGCTCATCTGGACTTACCGCCGGAAAGCTACGACTTGGTATGGTCAGAAGGAGCGCTCTATAACCTGGGCATTGGAAAAGCCATGCGTATATGCCGTGGATTGCTGCGTCCCGGTGGTTTCCTAGCGTTCACCAACGCGGTCTGGCGCAAGGAAAATCCACCCCCGGAGGTCAAGGCAAGCTTCGATCTGGATTACCCTGACATGGGCACGATCGCTGATGTGGTAACGGACATCCAGCATGGTGGCTTTGAGCTTATCGACCACTTCACCCTACCGGATGAAGCGTGGTGGGACGACTTCTACTCACCGATGGAACAGCGGATCATCGAGTTGCGTCGGAAATATAACAACGATGCCGAGGCGATTACCGTGCTCGATCAACTTGCGCGGGAGCCCGAAATGCACCGTAACCACTCAGACTACTACGCCTATGAGTTCTTTGTCGCGCGCCGCCCGGCCATAACTTGAGGAGATCGAACATCATATGAAAGATACCTGCCACCTTTACACAGACCTGGCATGGCTATGGCTGATGTGGGGCGATGCGGCCACAGAGTACGTCCACTACTGCCAACATGTCACCGGCCTGATTCGACAGTTTACCAAACAGCAGATCAGCTTCTGATCCGTTCGATTTTTAAAGTTGACTTCGAAAAGACAGCCTGATAGAATAAGTTCCACGCAAAAGCTCTGAACAGTGTCTTATGGGATGATTGAAACCATTATCTGGTCGGTATTGGGATGTGCCGGGATCAGGATTTTTTCCGCGTAAAAAGGGCTACACAATGCTGAATCTACTGAAGAAGTTCGAACGGTTACTCATTCAAATCCTCATGATCATGATGGCGTTCGTGCTCTTATTGGCGACCATCGATCTCGGATGGGCGATCTTCAAAGATATTACGGAATCGCCGTACTTGGTCATTGACATCGATCAATTACTTGAACTGTTCGGGCTATTCATGCTAGTGATCATTGGCATCGAATTGCTCGAAACGATTATGAAGACCTATCTTGCTCAAGGCATAGCCCACTATGAAGTCGTCCTTTCAGTGGCGATCATCGCCATCGCCAGAAAGGTCATCATCCTGGACATCAAGGAAACAAGCAGCATTTCCCTCCTGGGAATTGCGGCAATCATAATAGCATTAACTGTCGGTTTCTTTTTCATGAAGAAGGCTGCGGCCCGCCCGCCCGCTCCTGACCAATCCGAGGGCCAGGATAATGCATCATCGCCTAACAAGGCCGTGCAAAAGACACAGGTTGATACCGATTTCCCTGACGCATGACATCTGAAGCCACGTGGGACAAGCAATGATTGAGTCGGTCAATACACCATGGGCATTGACCCCCGAGCAGGCACTCGATGTTGCGATGGCGAGTCGCAACGGTTTGGATCAGTCATCTGCAGCACAAAGGCTTGCAGACCACGGGCGAAATGTGCTCACAGCAGAGGATCGTGAGCCTTGGTATGTAATCCTGCTGCAGCAGTTCACCAATCCACTGGTCTATATGTTGATCGGGGCAGCGGGCGTGAAGGCCTATTTCAAGGGGGCGACTGACGCTATCGTGATCGGCGTCGTGCTCCTCTTCATGGCCCTCGTCGGGTTCGTGCAGGAGATGAAGGCAAAGAAGGCCATGGCCGCCCTGCTCAGCTTGAGTGCACCCAAGGCCAAGGTCCGCCGAAGCGGTACGACGCGGTTGGTGGATGCAGCAGAAGTTGTGCTAGGCGACCTCCTGATTCTCGATGCCGGCGATCGTATCGTCGCGGACGCACGGCTGATCGAAGCGGTCAATCTCAGAATCAACGAGTCGACTTTCACCGGTGAATCACTCCCGGTAGAAAAGGATATCCGGGTCCTGCCGCCCGATGCGCCGATTCACGACCGCCGGAACATGGCCTTCATGGGAACAACGGTCACTCGAGGTCGGGCCGTGGCCCTAGTCACTGCCACCGGGATGCGTACTGAAATCGGCCGCATCGCCCAGGCGGTGGCGAGCACGGGCAAGGACAAGACCCCTTTACAGCAGAGCATCGAGAAACTCGGACATGCACTCATCTGGGTGGTCGTGGGTGCCTGTACCATGCTGGCTGTGGCAGCTCTGCTGCAGGGCATGAGCTGGATGGATGTGATGCTGCTGGCCGTAGCGGCAGCCGTCTCCGGGATCCCGGAAGGCCTGCCGGCAGCCGTGACGGTCGTTCTGTCCATCTGTGTCAACGGTTTGGCTAAGCGAAATGTCCTCATTCGAAAACTAGCCGCTGTCGAAACCCTCGGAACCGCAACCGTGATATGTTCGGACAAGACGGGTACACTGACCCTGAATCAGATGACCGTACGTGGAATCTGGACGGGAAGACGACATCTGACAGTCACCGGTAGTGGTTACGAACCGCTCGGTGAGTTTCTGCAAGATAACATCCGCGTTGAGCCGAGCGACGATACGGCCCTTTTGTACACCTTGCGTGGTGCATGTCTCTGCAACGATGCTATTCTGAGTACGACTGACACAGGACACCAGATTCTGGGTGATCCCACCGAGGGGGCCCTCCTCGCGGCGTCGGGAAAAGCCGGGCTCGGCAAGAAGGAATTAGAGGCGAGCCATCCCCGTCTGGGAGAAATCCCTTTCGAGAGCGAACAGCAGTTTATGGCCACGCTGCATGCCGAGGACGACCAGCGTGTGGCCTATGTCAAGGGCTCATTGGAGCGGCTCCTGCCGATGTGTGCTCATCTGCGGACCTCAGACGGCGATCTTGAAATGGATGCAGCGGCCCGCCAGGAGGTGATCGAGGCCAACGAGTTCCTGGCTGCACAAGCATTTCGTGTGTTGGCTGTCGCCGTTGCACCCTATCCCGTAACGCTCGGGCGACTCGAAACCTCGCATCTGCCGGGCCGCCTGGTCCTGTTGGGACTCGTGGGTATGCTCGATCCACCGCGAGATGAGGCCCGCAGCGCTATTCAGGATTGCAAGCGGGCCGGGATACGGGTGGCCATGATCACCGGCGACAACCCGAAGACGGCTGCGGCAATCGCCACCGCACTCGGGATCAGTGAAGCGGGCGAAACGGCGACGATCGGCAGAGAAATCGAGGCGATGGATGATGATCAGTTGCTCGCGACATGCCGCGTTCAGAACGTCTACGCCCGAATCGAGCCCCTTCACAAACTGAGAATTGTCCAGGCGTTCAAACGAGACGGGCACGTCACAGCCATGACCGGAGATGGAGTGAACGATGCCCCTGCGCTGGAAGCCGCGGGAATCGGCATCGCGATGGGGATCACCGGGACCGACGTCGCCAAGGAGGCCGCCGATATGGTGCTTGCGGACGATAACTTCGCCTCGATCGTGGCCGCGATCGAGGAAGGCCGTATCGTTTTCAACCGCCTGCGAAACGTGACTTTTTTCCTGCTGATGACCTGCACAGGTGAACTCGCGACCCTCTTTCTGAGCGTGGCGCTCTATGGGGAGTCCCCGCTCGAACCGATCCAGATACTGTGGATTAACCTCGTCAACGGCGCCCTCGTGGCCATTCCGCTCGGACTGGAGCCAGGCAGCGGCGATGAGTTGTCTCAACCGCCTCGTGACAGCAGTGTCGGTCTGCTCTACCCCGGCATGCTCTTGCGAATTGCCTTTTCAGGTCTCTTCATGGCCCTGCCTGTGACCTGGATATTCCATCATGCCCCTCTGCCCGAACTGCCGGATGAAGCAACCGCGCATGCACTGCGCCAGACCATTGCGTTCACCGGTATCGTGGTGTTCGAGTTGCTTTTTGCCTTTCAAGCCCGTTCTGCCGAGAAGGGCATACTCAAGCTTGGCCTGTTCCGCAATCGAGCGATGTTCCTTTCCATGACCGTCGGGCTGGGTTTGCAGATGCTGGTGGTCTACCTGCCCATCGCCAACCGCGTGTTCCATACCCTGCCTCTCCCAATCGTTGACTGGAGCTGGGTTGTGCTGCCTGCCTTCGTGGTGGTCACGCTTGAAGCTCTCCGCAAGCTGATGGCCCCGCACCTGTTTGCAGCGGGTCAATGGAAACCGCTCCGCATGCGGGAGCTGTTCGGAAAGCGAACCGTGACCACAGCGTAAGCAGAACGATGAGGACGAATGCCAACAATCGCGTTCATGTGAGGCGGGCAGGCCTGAACGGGAACAGGCAACAATAAGCTTAGGCCTGGGGGCCTTTTTTTCACCTCTACGTTCATCAACATCATCCACAGATAACACGGGTCCATGCTGATCGGACACAATCCCTTTCTGTTTCCGGACAAGATGGAATTTATCACCGGTTTGTTCAATCTTCGGACCGCAGCCTGCTGTCTGATGATCAATCATCCCTTTCATTTTGTTCTTGAAGATTTTTAACACGGTCGCTAATATTGAACTCATGATAGATCAAGCGTTTATTTTGCCGGAAGTGTATTTTTTAAGAACGAGTAGTCTAAGGAGAAAAGACAGATGTGTGGCATATTTGGTATCATGTACGCTGAGGACAGGTCGGACCTCGGAACGGTTCTGACCAAAGCGGCGGAATGCCTGACCTATCGAGGCTATGACTCGGTCGGAGCCGTAGCTGTGACCCGTCAGGGACAGGCCGATTTACGCAAGGATGTCGGAAAAATTGAAGATGTCGCCGCTCGACTTAAATTCCATGAACTCGAGGGCAACAGAGGCATTGCCCAACTCCGCTGGGCAACTTTCGGCGTGCCTGCCCAGAGAAATGCCCAACCGCATTTTGACACACATCATCGCCTGGTCGGGGCCCACAACGGCAACGTGATCAATACGGTCCAATTGATCCGGGACCTCTCAGCCAAGGGACATATCTTCAGGGGTGAAAATGATGGCGAAGTAGTGGTCCATGCCCTCGAAGAATCCTATAATAAACATGGCGATCTCGACCGAGCCGTCCGCGAAGCACGCCTTCTGCTCAAAGGCGATTACGCCTTCATCATTACCGCCCTCGATGGTGACCGATTATTCGCGGCTAAAATGGGCAGCTCGCTCTATCTCGGAGTTGGGCCTGACTTCATCCTGGTTTCGTCGGACCTCCCCTCGATTTTGTGGTTGACCAACCGGATCGTTACCCTCAATGATGGTGAATACGTCGAATTCAACCAGGAACACTATGAAATACGCTCGATCGAAACCGGCTCCAAAATTGAACGACTGCCCATCGAGTCGAAATTGTCGCCGGATTCTGCTTCAAAAGGAGATTACGCCTTTTTCATGCAGAAGGAAATTCATGAACAACCGGATCGCTGTCAGGCTTTACTCGATTTTTTGGCAGCCTCAGAAGAAGTCCGGCCCTTTGCCGAAGAACTGGCGGCTTCGAAGCGGACTTATATCATCGGATCGGGCTCGTCATACAACGCCTGCGTGATCGGCTCATATTATCTGAACAGAATCGGAGCCTGCTCGACCTACCCCGTCGTGGCCAGCGCTTTCAGCGAGCATTTCGGTGAAAGTATCCGCCCCGATGATACCTGTGTACTCATATCACAATCCGGTGAAACCAAGGACCTGATCAATGTGCTCAACCTCCTGACCAAAAGGGGCCTGGCCAACAATGTCCTGGGCGTAGTCAATGTCCTGGGTTCCACCCTGATGATGCGTTCGCGGCGCTACCTGCCACTTCTCTCGAACCTCGAAATCGCCGTAGCGGCGACCAAAACTTTTACTAACCAGATCGTCCTGTTTCTGGCCTTGGCCATCGAGGTGGCTAAAATGAAAGGACGGGCAGGCACCCTGATCAAAATCCTGCAGAAGACTCCGCGGGCTATTGCCGACACGATTGCGGGCATGGAAGGTGCGGCTGCCGAATTAGGCTCACGGTATCGGGACTGCAATGATATGTATACCCTTGGTTACAGCCTGACCTATGGTTCTGCTCTGGAAGCCGCCCAGAAAATAAAGGAAATTTCCTATGCTCATTGTGAGGGGATGTACTCGGCTGAATTTAAGCATGGTCCGCTGGCAATCATAACGGAAGGTTACCCCGTTTTTTATTTATCGACCCTCGAGGACCGGCAGATGATGCTTTCCCACATTAATGAGGTCACCTGTCGTCAGGGTACGGCTTTGACCGTATCGCCTCCCTCGGAGGAATTGGAGAAGAGTTCGAGTGTTTTTTTACCTCTGCCGCATGCGGATCAGATTTTGGTGCCGGTCCTGTCGGTTGTTTTCATGCAGCTTTTTGCCTATCACTTGACGGTTGAAAAGGGTTTCGATCCGGATTATCCCAGGAACTGTTCAAAAACGATCACGGTTGATTGAGTTTTGTAAACCATTGTGCGCGCTGCTGACGAGTTTTCTTGGTTCTGAATGTCTTACAATTGAACACGTAAGACTGGCAGATTATGGAATATTGTTTTACAATAGAAGAGTAAGGCATTCGTTACTCGTTATTTTCGACCAACAGGAAGCGGACAGACAAGAATGGTTTCAGCAAAAAAAATCTCTTTTGAGGCACGTAATGCCATAAAAGCATTCGTGGCCTGCGAGATCAATCAGGACGATCAGACGGGACCCGATTCAACTCTGCTTGATAGTGAGTTGCAACAAACCTTTCAGGGCATGTATGACAATCACGAGGTTTGGGAGGTCGATCGTCGGCTCGAACTCATTCTGGATTTTTTGGCAAGCGTGTCCGCGTCTGCAGATGACATCGTTGCGTTTCGTCAGTACACCCAGAAGCAGATTCATGGTTATATCCGCAAGATGTGCGATTGTAATGAAGAAGAGTTGACCGAGTTAAAAATGAAACCCGGTCATCTTCAGGACACACTGGAAGATCGCGTGACTGATCGGCGTTTGCGCATCATTCAGAATTATCTGGCCATTATCAATCGCCTCGACCAGCTTTATCCACCCTATGTCAGCGATCGGGAAACTGTGCCGGTAAAGGTTCAGGATACTGTCCAAGCCGAACCGGGACAGATCGTGCAACCCTGTATACAACCTGAAATTGAATCAGTTTATATTCCCCCTGTCCGACCGAAACAGGGACCAATCGGGCTACATCCAATTCTCAAATGGGGATTGGCTGTCATTATTCCCATTGGAGTAGGCATCATTGGGCTGGGTGTCATGCCCAAGACGAGCGAACAGGCCAGTCTTCATAATGACAGACCCGATACGCTTGCATCGGTTTCGACCTCCAGCAAGCTCGATTATAGTCAGAAACGTATTATTCCCACTCCCGGTCAAAACGTCATACTTCAGAAAGAATCTGGCCTTGATCCCAAGCTGCACCCTCTCGAATTAACACCCCGAGCAGAGCGGTCCCTCACCCCACAACCCACGCCCCAGATAGTGGTCGAACCGGCTCAACCCGCAGAAAAGAGCTCGACTGCGGAACCATTGAGGAGGATCATCGATTCGGACCTGACTCTGCATGCCAATATACCCTTGAATCTGATCAGAGGCAATCCAGGATACAAGTCGATCTCGCTGACGTTTGACGGGCATTCACAGAGACAGGATACGGTCGCTATCCTCGAAATTCTGGCCCGATATAAGATCACCTGCACTTTTTTTCTGACCGGTGGTTTTATCGAAGAGTATCCCGAAGAAACCAAAATGATTGTGGCGGCGGGCCATGAAGTAGGCAACCATCTCTATTCACATCCGCATTTATACGATATTGACGAGGCGAAATTCAAAACCGAACTGATCAAGGCTGACCAGGCTTTTTACAAGTTGTGTGGCAAGCATATGGCCCCTTATTGGCGGGCCCCCTATGGTGAATATGTGCCCAAACTGGCGAGAATTGCCCGGGAACTCGGTTTTGTCCACATTCACTGGACCCATGGCACGACTCGCAGACAGAGCCTGGATACCATCGATTGGGTCGAGGACCCGGACTCGAAGCTTTTTAGTAGCTCAGATGAGATAGTCCGGCACATCCTGAGTTCAGATTATAAGGCAGGCGGCATTATTCTGTTACATGTCGGGGCTCGAACAATAGACCCACCCTATAAGAAATTCCCCGATCTCATCCAGGGGCTACGCGATCAGGGCTACAGCATCATCCCAATCACCGAGATGCTGAAGCAATTGAAATCGTGAAGCTGATCAGGCCTGTTTCGGCCATATCCAGACTCCCTCGATGATGGTTTGGCATGAGGGGCATTGACCGGGTATTGTGAAGCGGGCCTCGCCTGAAAATTGTGACCGTTCGACCACCATGGCCGAACAGTTGGGACAATGCGTATCCGCCCGCTCAGGAATATTACCCAGATAGATATACTTCAAACCTGCCCGCTGTCCTATTTCACGGGCTTGATACATGCTTTCGAGAGGAGTGGGTTCGGAATCGGTAAAGGTGTAATCCGGATGAAAACGGCTGATATGCCAGGGAATTTCCCGGCCTGTATCAGCGATGAATTCTGCAATTTTCGTTAATTCGGGTGTTCCATCATTCTGGCCGGGCACGAGGAGCGTGGTTATTTCTATCCAGATCTTCAATTGTTTCATCATGCGAATCGTATCCAGGACCGGTTCTAAGGCACCTTTACATATTTTTTTGTAGAAATCGGGATTGTAACTCTTCAGATCGACATTTGCCGCGTCCAGATAAGGAGCCATTTTTTCCAGAGCAAGCCCGCTCATAAAACCATTGGTCACGAAGATATTGGCCAAACCGGCCTTCTGGGCTAAGCAGGCCGTATCGTAAGCATACTCGAAATAGATGGTAGGTTCCGTGTAGGTATACGCGATCGAGGCAGACTTGGACTTTAGGGCCTCCCGGACAATCTGTTCGGGACTGACAGATGCTGACGATCGCATCATAGAATTGGCAGAGGATGCTTGGGAAATCTGCCAATTCTGACAGAACCCGCATTGAAAATTACAGCCCCGGGTAGCGATGGAATATGCACGCGTTCCGGGCAAAAAATGGTGCAGTGGCTTTTTTTCGATCGGATCGACATGGGCGGCGATGATCTGCCCATACACGTGCGAATAAAGGACACCATCGATATTCTGTCGCACCTTGCACAGGCCGTACTGTTCCGGTTTCAACAGGCAATGATGTGGACAAAGCTGACAGAGGACCAGCCCATCTTTCTTTTTTTCATAAAGCATTGCTTCATGATTCATTTCCATACCTCTCACCGTTCAGTCATCGAGATTGACCCTGTAGTATCTAAGAACACATGTGGGACATTGACGTGCTCTTTTCAAACAATTAGTTGTTGAGACCGACGATGTGGAGGAGTTTGAGTGCATTGGTCGTTTGAGCAAGGCCGTGATGGAGGCGATAGTCGAAAAGCAGGCGTGGCTCCTCTTTTTCGTCTACACTGAAATGCTCGGAAAAATGGACTGGCGAGCAGGTTGTCTCGAGGCCGGGAGCTTCGGCAAGGCTGAGATCGTGGGTGGCGATTGCGCCGATAGCACCTGACCTGATAAGATGAAGCAGGACCTGTTGCACTGCAAGTTGTCGTTCAGCCACGTTCGTGCCGAGCAGTATTTCGTCGAGCAGAAAAAAGAAGGTTGCATCATTTTTATTGTAACAGGACCGGGCTCGTTCGACGATATCCTTGATTTGCTTGAGTTCAGCCATGAAGTATGACACGCCATCCGAGAGTGAATCACGAATTCTGAAACTGGTCCCCAGGACCAAGGGTGGGATGGACAGGGCCTGAGCACACACAGGGGCTCCCGCCTGGGCCAGGATGATGTTGACGCCGAGTGTTCGTAAGAGGGTGCTTTTACCAGACATATTAGAACCAGTAACGAGCAGAAACGAGCCGGGTGGACCGACCGTGACATTATTTCTGACACAAATCCGGGGAGGGAGAAGGGGATGCCCCAGATTTTCCGCGATGACACAAGTACCATGGTCCTGTGTAACCTGGGGAAAAGACCAACTCGGGTTCTCGAATTTCAGTCGGGCCAGACAGGCCAGGCTTTCCAGTTCACCGAGGGCCAGCAACCATGAACGCAGGTAATGACCGGCGTCTTTCTGCCATTTTTCCAGGGCAAGAAGGACATGGAAATCCCAGAGGGTCAATGCCTGTATAGGTAAATACAGCAACTCCGAATAACGCAAGTGCGAGAAGCTGACCAGCCGTGCTAATCGTCGCAGTTGCTTGTAAGCGGAAAGATTTCCGGCCGACATTCTCTTTTTCAGATCGAGCCAGCGTTCAGAGTGAAAAATAATCGGGTCCAGAAAAGCGAACATGCGGGCATAATGGTATAAAGAACGGTCACCAAGCTTGATTCGAGAAAACAGTAAATGGACCTTGTGGGCACATATGCCGGTCAGGACCAGGTTAAGGGCAACGGGGAGCAACCACAATGGAGTAAGAACAATACCGATCACATTCAGCAGTAAAAGGACGAACAGGAGTATCACCAGGAGCCGGGTCAGCCAGACCAACCAATTTTTTTTGAGGAGCCAGGGGGAGGACTCGCACCAGCTCAGGAATGGTCCGATATCAGCCGGGTCACGAGCTAATTGCCGGCCCTGAAATTCGAGTTCCTGGAGAAACTCGTACTCAGATGCTAATTCCTGCACGATGTGCTGGCGTGACTGAATCTCGGGAGGGCTGGCCGGCGTTTGGAGCCAATCAGCCAGGATGCTCCTGCCTGCCGGAGTATTCGCAGTACACAGCAGATGATAAAGAGAGGCCTTTCCTTTCAAATCGAGGTCTTCACTCAACGAATGCCTGTGATCAAAGCCCGGTTCATCCGGTCGAGGTAATGCATTCCAGTCCCTGATCAGCCGGGCTTGTGCTTCCCGATTGATCGCCTCCATCTCTCGGGCTCGCGTCAATGTGGTGAAAATCCGCTGATGGACAACAATGACAATGATAAAAGCGAAAAAAGCACCCAGGGCGATCATGCCCCAGATAAACTGAGCGGATTCAGAAAAGAATACATTTGCCAGGCAGAACAAGATCATGAGAAAGAGAACGAGACGGAGATGGACTATCCGGTTAAATAACCGTTCAAGATGGGTCCGCTTGTGGCTAAAAAAAACGATCCGGGAACTCACAATCTGAGCAACATCATCTTCGTGTGCTCCGCGGGAAGAAACCGTTCTCTTTTGTTCCTGGTCCATATCCTTACAGCCTTTATCCGGGAAAAGCCCGAAACTCTGTTCCATGGTTGTGCAGCGATGTCTCGTGCTCGAAAATGGTCGTATTCATTCTCTTCATAGACTCATTTACATTCAGGATCAAGCTGATGCGTTGTTGCATTTCGCCCTAGCGCGTCGTATTGATACAGCAGCACAGCACTGCATATGAATAAGTCTGTAATCAAAAGGAGCGGCTGGATGTTCGATATTGTCGTCACGACTGCATTCGGTCTTGAGACGGTCGTTTCAAGAGAAATGAATGCTTTGGGTTTTGATACATACCGGGTTGAAAACGGGAAAATCACTATCCAGGCGGGATTTGAAGAGATCAGCCGCTTGAATGTGTGGTTACGGTCTGCCGATCGGGTTTTCATCAAGTTGGCCTCATTCCCGGCCCATGATTTTGGTGAATTATTCGATCAAGCCAGGGCAATCGATTGGTCCGACTTTTTTCCAGCAGATGCCAGGATAGACGTTCGAGGGAAATCACATCAATCACAGCTTCACAGCGTCCCTGATTGTCAGGCAATTGTGAAAAAAGCCATAATCGAGCAATTGAAGAGTGCTTATGGAACGACCTGGTTTCCCGAAACAGGGCCTGCTTTTCCGCTTGAAGTCGCTTTGCACAAGGATGAGGCCAATCTGCTGCTTGACACATCCGGGACCGGTTTACACAAACGTGGCTATCGGACTCTCGTGGGCAGCGCACCCCTGAAAGAGACCCTGGCGGCCGGTTTGGTTAAACTCAGTTTCTGGAATGCAGATCGCCCCCTGATCGACCCCTTCTGTGGTTCAGGCACCATTCCGATTGAAGCGGCCCTGATCGGCTTGAATAGGGCCCCGGGACTTAACCGCTCCTTCGCGGCGGAGGCCTGGCCGTTCTTTCCCGGGCAAATCTGGTCTCAGAAACGGGAAGAAGCCCGTGATCTCGAGCAAAAAGATCGCCAATTTCACATCATTGGTAACGACAGTGATCCGAAAGTCCTTGAGCTGGCCCGTTATCATGCCCGACAAGCCGGTGTTGATCACCTAATCCATTTTCAAGAGCAATCTGTCCGCCACCTTCAGACCAAAAAAAAATATGGCTGCCTGATCACTAATCCGCCTTATGGTGAACGTCTTGGTAACAAGAACGATCTGATAACACTCTACCAGGAGATGGCCCTGGCTTTCTCTTCACTCGAGACATGGTCGATCTATATCCTGTCTGCTGATCCGGACTTTTCCACATATTTCACACGCAAGGCCGATAAGCGTCGCAAACTCTATAATGGTAAAATCGCATGTACCTATTTCGAGTTTTTTGGGCCAGCGCCCCCCCGTCGCTCATCTGGCAAGCCCGGTCCGAATCCCCCGGTCTCCACATCACCCTCTGTCGCTACCTGACTTTTCGTTTCCAATCGTATCACTGTACCTGGTCGTTTCCTTAGAACTGATCGAGCTCCAGATATCCATTTGCACTCTTCACAAATGTACCATAAAGCATAGTGTGAGCAATTATTGTAGTGGAAGCAACTTGATAAAGGAGAACATGGCAATGATGTGTAGAACGGACTGTGCCGGAAAAGCACCAGGAACGTTAAGGTCGATCATGAGAACACATGTGCTGACGGGAGTACTACTCCTGCTGTTGATGAATGGGTTGAGCTGCACAACTGAAGAACAAGGTCGAGAGGCTGGTCCGAAAAAATCCCTTGAATCAAAGACCACTTTACCGAAAAGACCGGCCCAGACCTTGGTGAGAGAGTTATCGTCTGATCCCCAAAATCTCAATCCAGTTCTTTCGACGGATTCGCATTCATCAAATGTTCAGGAGCTGATATTCGAGTCTCTCTTTACGGTTGATTCATCACCGGATTTTAACTATGTGGGCCGATTGGCGGAATCCTGGGAAATTTCCGAGGACAAATTGACCCTGTTTTTTACTGTGCGTAAGGGTATTACCTGGCATGACGGTCAGCCCTTTACGGCTGAAGATGTCAAGTTCACGTTCGACATGGCCATGCGCTCGGATATTCCAGCACTCAGCATGAAATCGATCGTGGAGCCACTTCTCGCCGTGGTCGTTGAAGACCCCTATAAGGTCAAGTTCCAGTTCAAATATGCGTTTTCACCTGCCCTTTTATACATTGGCGCGACCTCGATCATACCCAAGCACAGATTCAGCAAGGAGGGATTGGCGGAAGAGGCCAAACGGCGTGGACTCGAAACACCGCCAACATTTGTCACCTCGGATTTCAGTCGCAATCCGATTGGGACCGGTCCGTATATTTTCAAGGAATGGAAGACGAATCAGCACCTGAAGTTCAGCCGGAATGACAATTACTGGGACAAGGCCAATAGTCCCAAGATTAAAGAGGTCATCTTCAAAATCCTCCATAATCGTTCTGTGGCCTTTAATGTAATGATGGCGGGCGAATTGGATGTTTTACGGGGACGCCCGATCCAGTTCGTGAATTTCAATCGTCAACCGAGTTTGCAACGGGAAATGGTGTCCGAATCCTTTTTTTATCCCGTCTATTATTATCTGGGTTGGAACAGCCGGCCCGAGCGTAAAGTATTTACGGACAAGAGGGTCCGTCAGGCCATGACCCATGCTCTTGATCGTGAAGCCTTCATCGAGAAAATACTCTTCGGACAGGCCCAGGTGATTACCGGCCCTTTTTATTTTCAATCATGGGCCTACAATCATGCTGTTAAACCCTTGGAATTCAATCTGGACAAAGCAGCCCAATTGCTTCGGGAAGCAGGTTGGCAAGACTTGAATCGGGACGGTATCCTCGAAAAGGACGGCGTCAATTTCGAATTCGATATTCTGCTTTCATCGGGAAGTGCCATTGGCCCCCAATTATGTTCGATCATGCAGGCCAATCTCAAGAAACTGTATATTAACGCAAATATTGTTGTCACGGAATGGAGTGTTCTCCTGGAAAAAATCGAGAGCGGTAATTTTGATGCTGTCTTCAACGGTTGGACCATGGGGATTGAACCGGATGCTTATGGAATATGGCACTCATCCCAGATCGCCCAGGGGAATAACTATGTGGCCTACAGGAATGATGAAGTCGATCGTTTACTGGTAAAAAACCGTAAGGAATTCGACCGGACCGAACGTGAGAAAATATGCCAACGGATTCATGAGTTGATACACGATGACCAACCCTATACCTTTATCTGCTCGCCCAAAGAGATCTATTTCCTGTCGCAAAGGGTCAAAAAATACCAGATTTCGCCTCTGGGATTGTTCGGCTTTTTTCCGAGCCAGTTGAGCTGGGAGCTGGTCGAATAGGCAAAACGGGTCCTTCCAGTAACAAGAAAGGACCCTGTGTTACATGAGAGGCACTTATTTGCCTTGAAATCGGGCCGGTCGCTTTTCGAGGAAGGCTGTCATGCCTTCACGAGCATCTTCGGTAAAAAAGCAATACCCAAATATGGTGGCCTCCAATTTCAAGCCTTCGTTCTGAGTCATTTCCAAGCCGCTATTGACAGCTTTCAGGACGTAATTGACAGCTTTGGGAGCCATGGTCACTATTTTGGCCAGGATCGTTTCGGCCGTGGTCAACAATTCTTCAGGAGGGACAACGTGGTTGACCAGGCCGATTCGTAAGGCTTCAGCCGCATTGATCATGTCACCGGTCAAGAGTAGCTCGAGGGCCATTCCTTTACCAACGAGTCGTGACAGACGCTGGGTCCCGCCATAACCCGGAATGAGTCCGAGTTTGACCTCGGGTTGACCAAATTTCGCCTTTTCCGAAGCGATTCGGAATGTGCAGGCCATGGCTAATTCGCACCCACCTCCCAAAGCGAATCCGTTGATTGCAGCAATGACGGGTTTGCCGAGATGCTCGATTTTATTGAGCAGGGCCTGCCCCTTAAGACCGGCCTGACACGCTTCGAAGCCGTCGAGTTTGGCCAATTCGGCGATATCGGCCCCGGCTACAAAACTCTTACCTTCACCGGTCAGAATGATACCCAGGACCGAATCATCCTGTCCCAGATCGTTGAAGGCAGCGTCGAGTTCATCAAGCACTGTATCATTCAGGGCATTCAATACTTCGGGACGATTAATGGTGATGAGCGCGATTGTTTCCTTTTTGACTACTTTCAATGTTTCATATGACATAAAACGACCTCCTTAAGCAATGTAATCCGCATCGGACCTGATCATACATCAGAACCACTCATGAAGCAATGTTTTTTTCAACTGGACTATGGAATGGTTTATTGCACTGTGGGGAAGACCGCTGCTATCAAACTGATAACGCGATCAATGGAGCAACTGTGATTCCCATTGTCTTTAGTGTATAATAGTCTGAGTGCATTTTTCAGAGAGGAATAGCGATGGCTCTGGAACAAACAGAGGCGATTGTCCTGAAAATCTTTGATTATGGAGAAGCAGACCGGATTGTCCACTTTCTGACTGAGAATCATGGATTGGTACATGGTTTTACTCGGGGTGCCCGGAAGCATAAAAGTCGATTCGCAGGCAGGATCGACCTGTTGAATCACGGCCATTTGCGATTCTTCGAAAAGCAACATGACAAGCTGGCAGCAATCAATGAATTCGAAATTCTGAATAGCTTTCCCATGCTCAAACAGGACCTTGATCGCTTCTATCGGGCCTCGATAATGGCCGAACTGGCCCATATTGTCACTCTTTCTGGGAGCCCTGATCGACAACTCTTTAAAATTATGCTGGCTTTTCTGAAAGTACTCGATCATCCTTCCAGTCATAGCAGGACACTATTGGTCCTTTTCGAGATATTTCTTATTCATCATGAAGGTTATGCGCCACCTCTTGACCGCTGCCCACACTGTCAGGGCAAACCAAATTTCCCCCTGTTCTGGCTGGCGACCCCAAATCGGTTCGTCTGTTCTGCCTGCCGCACAGACAGCTCTCTACCGGGACTGCCCCTGCCCCAGGACCTGGTCGATACCTTCAAGATGATGAGAAACCCTAATATCAACGCTTTAGTAGGTACGCACCTGGACGATCCGATACTCGAAGCAGCTGAACGCTTCTGTTTTGAGTATCTGCGTTTTCATTTCGATTTTCAAGCCCGGACCGAAAAAATGTACCAGATGCTGAACGACCTGTCTTGACCATCTCGTTTCACTATTGCCTAGTATTCAACGGGATTTGTTCGAGTGGCGCCGAAGCAGATGCTGGTAATCACCTTCGCACGAATCCAGGATTTCTTTGAGGTAGGTAATGTTTTTGTTGATATAGTCCTGATACAGATCGCGCTTGATGCCCCAACGGTTGGAGAAGTGGAGCTTCATCAGGGGGGCAATGCCGCCCAGCGTTCCCTCGATTCTCTTTTTTGACTGATTCTCATAAAAACTCTCCGTTTTCTTCAGCAATTCGAGTTCAGAATCGAAGCCCGGAATATGGGCTTCTTCGAATTCACTATACAAATACAGGAGTTTTTCCAGATAGTCTCGATCAGCCATCTGGGCCAGCAAATCGGCACTGCCTACGACCTGGCCCATATTTTTTATTTCAGGGGAGCGAAACGGGATAGTATCGAGCGAGTTATTCAGGATGGTGCAGGCAATGATATGAGTACAATCCTCGATTTGTTGGTTGTTGAAACCTTTTGAGGGCAGATACGATCTGATGAATTGAATACTGCGCTGCTCGTGTCCGATCGTATATTTTGCGCCCGTTCCCTGGGTATCGTCCTCAGTCTGGATAAAACCGGCATCATGAAAAAGGGCACCGATCAGTCCCAGGACCACGCTGTCTGTGGTGTATTCTTTACCGCTGAGAAAGACGCCATGGGCCAGCCGGGCCGTCGCTAAAAAGACCGCCAGAGTATGATCGAGATCATGATAGCGGGTATTACAGGCTTGGAATCCTTCGTGCTCCCCCTGAAACAATCTGAGATTGTCATGATAGATGGCTACCATTACACTCAAATCCAGATCAGGTTTCATCAAGGAACAGATGTATTGTACCTCGGCCAGGATGTCATCGGCATCCTGGAGAAAAAACCGATTATACGGCAATGTCCGCTTTGATGGCATAGCTTCTGTTTTCGTTCGTCATCAACCTGTGGCTATTCAAGAATATTATAAGGTATAATACTCATTGAAGGCAAGTATAATCTGTCGGTGCTCAGGTCCTCGTTTTTTTCTGGCCTGGTCAATCGAACAAAAAAGGTCTATATTGAAAGCATGAGGTCCAATATAACCCCTAGCAGGAAGGGATAATCATGGATGAACTGAAAGTCGAAGTCGTCGAGGTCAAAAAATGTGGGGCTCGTCATCGAGTCGGCGATACATTTTACGTCCGGGGCGAAGGTATTCTTGAGTTCCCCGAGGGGAAACGATTCTGCATGTATGCCCTGAACAGTCTCATCCCCTTTTTGTCGTCCAAACAGCGTGAGAGGCAGCTTTCAGCGGATGACTGGGTAACAAGTTATGAGGAGCTGTGCTGTCCCGATCCGAATGGTATTGTTTTTCGCATAACCCGCTGTTGAAACTCGAATTGAAGAGACTGCAAAGGAAAAATTATGGATAATGATATCAGTCGGCGCCGGTTTATCCGTGAAGTATCGGTCTGTTCATCCGGGCTCATCATTTCTCAATGGTTGCCCGTTACAAGCTTGGTCTCAGCATCTGAAAAGATACCATCCTCAGCGGAGAAAATGGTTATCGCCCATGGTCCGTCCCCGGATAAGATTGTCACTGCGGCCGTCGAAGCCATGGGGGGCATGACCCGCTTTGTCAGCAAAGGTGATATTGTGGCTCTCAAACCGAATATTGGCTGGGACCGGACTCCGGAGCAGGGTGCAACGACGCATCCCGACGTGGTCAGTGCTTTGGTCAGATTATGTCTGAATGCGGGTGCCAAAGAAGTCAGGGTGCTTGATAACACCTGTAATGAAGCCAAACGCTGTTATAAGCGCAGTGGTATCGAAGCCTCAGCTCGGGCCGCCGGAGCCAAGGTCCTCTACTATGATGAACGTAAGGACAAAATGATGAAAATCGGTGGTCAGAAAGTGGTCGAGTGGCCGGTCAACCTCGATCTCTACGAAGTTGACTGCCTGATCAACGTGCCTGTGGCCAAACACCACGGCATGTCTCGCCTGACCATGGGTATGAAAAACTGGTTTGGTGCCGTGGGCGGTCGTCGGAATAAACTGCACCAAGACATCGATCAGACTATTGTCGACCTGTCTCTTTTTTTCAAACCGAAACTAGTCGTTCTCGATGCCTTCCGGATTCTGACTCGGAATGGTCCGCAGGGTGGTAATACCAGCGATGTTAAATACCCCCGGATCGTGGCGATCAGTACGGACCAGGTCGCGATCGATGCTTTTGGTGGCACTCTGTTCGACCTGAAATTCGATGAGTTGGAATATGTCCGGGTAGCCGAACAGAAAGGACTCGGGGTCATGGATTATTCCAGCCTGACTCCGCGTGAACTGAAAATTTCATGATTCATCTCCAGTTCGGAATTGAATAATCCGAAAAGCAAAAACAGTGGTGCTCTGTCCCTCAGTTTTGCTGTGGGCTTGCCGATCTTTCGGCCTGCCTTAAAGTTGTGAATTATGGCTTTATCTGCTTTATTCTCTCTTCGGAAGCTCTGAAATAATTCTGGTCCAACTCGAAACCGATAAACCTTCTGTTGAGATTGAGGGCGGCAACACCGGTCGAACCGACTCCCATGAAAGGATCGAAAACAATATCGCCCATGTTTGAGCCTAATCTAATGATATGACTCAAAACGGCGAGCGGTTTCTGAGTCGGATGTTTGGGATCTTTCATTCGCTCGGAACCCATACAGATCGGCGACTCGATAAAATTGTGCATTTCTTTTTGAGAACTAAAATTCCAGGTGTGACCTTTGTTCCACGTACATACTATGAGTTCACAACTGTTGAGGAACCCGGCCTTGAAGATTTTGGGCGGAGGATTGGTTTTGTGCCAGACCATATATTGAAACGTGTCAAAAGCGGGATCAAACGCACGATGCCATGCTCCAAGCAAATTATAGCTCGTGAAGGCGAAAAAGTTCCCGGTCGGTTTCAGGACCCTTTTGAACTCGTCCAACCATTCGACGGGTTGAAAATCAATACCGTCCCATTCGGCGAGATCGTTGTTGAAATCCTTCCGCCATGACATTTTGATATTTCCTGTTGAATAATTATGGAGATTGTAAGGCGGGTCCGTCAGGATCAGGTCAATCGAATGGTCCTCAATTCCCTTGATCAAGTCCCGGGCATCACCATTGCCCAGGATATAGTTACCATGCTTGAGCATAAAATCATTACCAAACCGATCGAGGGTTTCTCTTCGGAGAATGAATGGAACGGCTTACCAAGCTAACATATGATCATGTTGTATCGAAACTCGAGGCGTAAGTCAATATGCTCGAAGTCCCCCGAAAAAACTGGCCAGGTTTGATCAGTTTCTTTCAATGCAAAGCGGTTTGTTTTCTTTCTCGTGACAGTATATAATAAGATGAAATGAGGCTGCTCATGTAAATTTTATGGGGGGAAAACCGGTCCCGGGCTGGTCCGGCAGGAGAGACTGACAGTGAAAGATACGGTGTATACTCGACTTCCTGAATTTGCCCAGGTGCGGGGAATCCTGATCGCCAGACTCGATGAGATGTTGTGCCCGGCCAGTGGGACAAATATGGTCCTGGTCAATGCCCTGCGGCGACTCTGGTCCGAAAATACTTTTCGGCTCTATCCTTTTTTCTGGTTCGAGGCGGCTTCACTGTTCATCAAGGACCGGGAAGCTGTTTTTGAGACAGGCTTTCAGATTGATTTGATGTCACATCTCTGGCTGTTACGGAACTCTGTTCTGTCCGAGGACCAATCAGAATCGACCGAATACCCTCTCGATCCACGATTGCCCGAACTCGAAGGGGCCTTACAACTGTTGCTGTTTGATGGATTATTGACCATGTTCAACGAGCGGATCATGCATTGTTATGTGCAGGGTCATCCGCTCGAAAGGTGCGCCGCATTTTCGAATCAAAGCCTGATTGCCCTTGATTGGCTTGGATTGAACGAGACAGCGTCAGTCGAGAAGAGTGACAAAACTGTGACCCAGCGATACCATGCAGATATGGTTCGCCTCACACGCAATGCCGGGCACCATTGGCTGAGTGCCGATAGGGCCGGCATTCGCTGGTATGAAGCTGCGCTTGATTACCTGGCCCTGTATCTGGAACAGGTCCAATCGGGGAATATGACCCCTGAATTATCCATACCTATGTGTGAATCACTGACTGCTCATGAGGTAGAACACTTTTGGCACATAATGAAGACATATCTTGGCTGGACATGTCAAGTCGGTTTCATTGCCACTGCCGGGAATTGGCGGTTGATTTGGCAAAATTGTGGCAGTACCGCGGTTTGATTCATAGTCTGGTTATTCGCGACTTACGGATCAAGTACAAAAGTTCAGCCCTCGGTTTCTTTTGGACATTGCTTCACCCGCTCCTGATCATGGGCGTGTACTCGGTCATCTTTTCGATTTTAATCAGGCAGAAAGTCGATGGGCCGTATCCCATTTTTTTACTGGCCGGCATTCTGCCCTGGCTTTTTTTTACGGGTTCGCTGACCCTGACCGCACCTTCGATTTATGGAAACCGTCTCCTGATCAACAAGGTCTATTTCCCACGGGAGATTCTGCCTCTAGCCATTATACTGTCCAATCTGGTGAATTTTATTCTGTCCCTGTTCGTGTTCATGTTCTTCATCATTCCGTTCGGGATTTACCCGGGCGTGTCATTTCTTGTGCTGCCCGTGATAATTCTGTGTCATGTGCTCTTCACCGTGGGATGCGGCTTGTTGCTGTCTACGGCCAATGTGTATTTTCGGGACCTGGACCATATTATTGATGTAGTGCTCCAACTCTGGTTTTTTTCCGTGCCGGTCATTTATTCGCTCGATTTTATCCGGTCTATGGTTGGGGAAGGCTGGATGTTCGTTTACCACCTCAACCCGATGGTATTTTTCATTTCGATGTATCGGAGTGTGTTGATGTATGACTTGGTGCCCGGGCTTGGGTCCTGGTTGGTGATCTGTCTGTGGGGTTTGCTGGTCTTCTATGCGGGTTATCGGGTCTTTAAACGCTATGAATATGACTTGATCAAGGAGATTTGAGCATGACCGGACCTGATAAGGTGGTCCAGGCTGAGCACCTCGGTTTGAGATATCGCCTCCGCAGCGAAGAGCATCAGACACTAAAATGGACCATACTCTCCTGGGTGCGTTCGGCGGTTGAACGCCGTGAATTCTGGGCACTGAAAGACATCAGTTTTGCGATCGAGGCCGGTCAAAGCTGGGGCATCATCGGTGTGAACGGTTCGGGTAAAAGCACCTTGTTGAAATTGATAACCGGGATTTTACGACCTGATCAAGGTTCCCTGCAGATTCACGGGCGAGTCTCGGCTCTACTCGAGCTGGGTGCAGGTTTTCAGCCCGACTTGACCGGTCGTGAAAACATCTATTTAAATGGGGCCCTGCTTGGATTATCACGGGCAGAGATTGGAGATCGGGTCGAGGACATCATCACCTTTTCTGAAATTCGGCCATTCATCGATACACCGGTCAAACATTACTCATCAGGGATGTATATGAGGCTCGGCTTCGCGATCGCCAGTCATATCGACCCTGACATTTTGCTGATCGATGAGATTTTTGCTGTCGGGGACCTGACCTTTCAGGAGAAATGCATGGACCGGGTCCATCGCTTCAAAGCTGAGGGCAAAACGATTGTTATGGTTTCTCATGATCTCCATGCGATTCGGACCATGTGCGAAGCGGCGATTTGGCTGGATAAGGGTAAGATCGGCCAGCAAGGCCCGGCTGTTCAGGTCATTGATTCGTACCTGAATTCCCTGAAGGAACAATCAGATTTGTCTCAACCTTTCGCAGCCGAAGAGCACCGTTGGGGGACCGGGACGGTCCGGATCAATGAAGTTCAGATGTACGATTCTAAAGGAAAACAGACCAATCGCTTCCAATCAGGCGGCCCGTTTCATTGCGTGCTGACCTATCAGACCACCGAAACAGTTGAGAATCCTGTGTTCGGGCTGGCAATACACCGGGCTGATGGTGTTCATATCTGTGGACCAAATACCCGTTTGAGCAATAAGCCGATAGCCTCGATCTCGGGTAAAGGCACTGTGTCGTACAGACTCGATCGTTTACCACTGCTGCCCGGCTCATATCAGTTGAGTGCCGTGGTCTATAATGAGAGTTGCACGGTCCCTTACGATCACCGGGAACGCCAATTCCCCTTCACGGTCACCGGAGGTGGCAACCGGGAAATCTTCGGTGTCATCGAGTTGGGCGGGACCTGGGATATCGAGAAAGGCAGGATTGATGCATGACCGCTTTCAGAAATGACATTCCCTTCGATCAATATGCCCGTTACCGTGATCTGCGCCATATTGTGGAACTGAGTCGGGGCCAGACAAGCTGGCACCCCTCTGAATTCAGTATTCTCGATGTCGGAGGTTTTTTCCAGCCCATCAGCGGCGGGCCTTATTTACCACTGAAGATTTTTTTCCCGGATGCAAGCACCGTCGTGCTCGACCGGACCCATACGGACTCGGGATTGGCGGATTATCTCATTGGTGATGGATTGGACCTGCCTTTCGGGGATCAGAGTTTTGACTGGGTCAATGCCTCCGATACCCTCGAGCATATCCCGATCGACCGACGTCAGACCTTCATCAAAGAACTGCTACGGTGCTCCCGAAAGGCCGTGACTATTTCCGCACCAATCGGTAATGAGGCCGTACAATTGGCCGAGAATCTGGTGGTCGCTTATCTCAAGCGGGTCCTGAAATTCGATCATCAGGCACTCATGGAACACCGTCAATGCGGCCTGCCTGTTCCCGAAGACGTGGTTGATCAGGTCAAACAGATCGATCCTCAACTCGAATGCGAGGTTTTGCCCTCGGGTAATCTCTATCGTTGGGTTTATCTGATGCTGTCACGACATCTCTATATATCGCTGGCACCCCAGGAGGGCCTCAATCCCGAAATGGATGCTCTGTTCAATACATTGCTCTACGATTCGGACCATGTTCCACCTACCTATAGAAACATCTATCTGATTACACAACCGCCCCATTCGCATCCCATCCATGATCGTTTTCTGACACTTTTTCACAAGCCCGATTCGGTGAATAGACCCGATCCACCGCCCGAGAGTTTGATACTTGACATATTTGCCCGGATCGATGATCAGGAACGATGGGCCCTGATCCGCAACCTGCAGGATAAAGTCGTGGAATTGACCTCGGCTTTGAGCCAGGCCCAGGCTCAGGCTAATTACTATCAAAGGGAACTCGCCGCCTTGGCCGACATCCCGCCGGTAAGAATCTGGCGCAAAGTAAAAGGCTGGTTACCGAAATGAGTCCCGATCATTTCTGGCATATGCCGTAAATTTCGACCCCGTTCCGGATGACCTGGACCGAGTTGAAACCAACACTATTTAAAAGCCGGGACAGGCTCTCCTCGGAAAAGTAATGACCGGCAAAATCATTGCGATTTAAACCGCGCAATCGTCTGTTCTTGACTGCTAAAACCTTGATAAACATCTTGGCGGCTACATAAAAGCATTCTTTGGCAATGAAAACCTTGTCCAGGGGCTCGACAAAAACAATTTTTCCGCCTGGTCTTAAAACACGGAGCAGTTCCTTCAACGCTTTGTTCTGGTCTGGAATCAACAGTAAAACGCCTGAACAAACGATCTTGTCGAAACTACCCTCCTCGAACGGCAATTGCTCAAGATCAGCCGTCTTGAATTCACAATTACTGTAATCCTTCCGGGCCGCCCTTTTTCGAGCCATGGCCACAAATTGCTCGGACAAATCAATCCCGACGACTTGTCCGACTTGATGCTTCTGTAAGATAGCAAATGAATAAATACCCGGCCCCATACCCGCATCAAGGACACGATCGGATTCCTGAGGATCGAGTAACTCGAGCACATAGGGAATGTCATTGCGGCGACAGACCAATCGTAACCGGTCATAGAAAGGCGCAACCTCATTATAAATGCGCCGGGTCCGCTCCTTTTGCTGAAATGCATCCATGTAATTCACACTCTGTCGATTAAAATAATACGTCTCGGTTACATCTGCAGTCGAAAACATTACTCGAAACCAACCACAACTTCCTGAGCATAATAGCATATTCTGTCGCAGGTGTAAAGTTTATGAATCAAAAATGTAGGATACAGACCAATCATTATCGTCAGAAAAGAACTCACCCTGACTGTTCCAAAAAGTGATTCACTCTAAGGTCACTATGACCTAAGTCAAACAATAGATTGAATAGAGGCCAAATCTATCCTATTTATCGATTCTAATGTAACTCGACAAATCAGAATTGTGGCTGACAGGTGTTTTTTCTGCACTAATACTCTTACTTAAGGAAAAGCAAACATGATGAGAAACAGAAGGTCATATCAGGAAGACGCGGGCTTTTCTGCCTTGAAATCAAGCTGGTACTCCGTAATTATGATATCGTGCATCCTCGTGTATTCATCATGTTCATCTGACACGATCAAAAATGAAGCCGGCATCATCCCCCTGTCGTTTCACAGATATCATTCTGCCCAGGGAAGTGCCGCCGGTGAATTGGTCTTGAATCAAGAGAACGATTTCCTGGGAACATTACGCCTCCCCGCTTCCAATCCGGATATACAGCGAGATCAAGACGGTATTCATTGTACCGCTCAAGAAAACAGTGCCGATCTTCAGTTCGATCTCACTGTCCATGCTCAAAAATACCATACGCTCGTGGTGACGCTTAAAGCTGAAACGTTAGCGGGGAGAAGCATAATAATGTCCCCCCAGCCCATGAATATCGTACCCAAAAAACAGGGTACTCAAGACAAACTAAACAAAACAAACCATAAAGCGGGGCAGAGGAAACAAAAAGACAGCAAAACCATATCGGTGATCTGGGTGAAGAGCAGCACGGACTCGGATGCGAAGAATATGGACTGGCAGACAAGCACACAGGCACTGAATCTCCATGAAACAGATTATTGTCGTTACAGTTTTTCACTTCGAGAGAACCCGTTCTGGCATGGTGATATAGCGGGTCTATCCTTGATTTTCGGACCGAAAAACCTGAAAATCTGTCTGAAAGAAGTGAAGCTGCTTCCCGTCGGGAATGAATATCAATTAAACCAATTACCCAAATTGAAAGTTCATAATGAGATTCGCCCGGTCCTTCAGGTTTCGCAATATGGAGAAAAGGCTGATACTGTCCTCATTCCGGATGCCTGTACGCTGGAGTTTGGTCTGGCTGCCTTAACCCGTTCAGAGAGTGAGACGGGCCGATCGGTAAACATTATTATATCGGTGCAGGATGGCCCACAGTCAAAAAGACAGGAATTACAACGGGAGGTCATCCCCATAAATCCGGTCAGGGACAAACGACAGGAATGGCATGATTGTAGCTATGATCTCGATTCATATGCCGGTCAGAGGGTCAATCTTGTCTGGGAGTGCAGCTTTGATTCCATTGAAGACAGGGATGCAGAACGGATTGTTTTTCTTTCGCAACCGTATCTCTATTCACGTCTACAAAAGAGCCCCCCAGCTCATTCATTCCTGATCTCGATTGATACCTTGCGGAGCGATCATCTCGGTTGTTATGGCTATCCGGTCTCTGTGAGTCCCAACCTTGATTGGCTGGCAAAAATGGGCACACAGATCATGCGGGCCGAAACGACCTATCCAGGCACGACACCGGCACATACATCTATGTTGACCGGTTTGTATCCTTTTGAACATAACGTATTTATGCCCGAAGACCGAATACCGTTCCATTACCCGACCTTGGCGGAATACTTCTATGAACAGCGGGTGTTACCTGTTGCTTTTACCGGTGGGGGCAATGTTGCGTCCTTTTTTGGTTTCGATCGTGGTTTTCTCAGGTTTTCCGAGAAATCTCGTTTTGCATCATCGATAGAAGAGCAGTTGATACCCTGGCTCGATAAGCATGTTACCTGTCCCTATTTTGTTTTTTATCATAACTATGAAGTACACGCACCCTATAGACGACATGAAGTCATAACAGAATATCTGCAGCCGAATTACAGCGGTTTGCTGACCGGGCGGGAACAATTCAGGAACATATATAAGCCGGATTTGTCAATCGAGGACCAATACTATATCACGGCTTTATATGATACCGGTGTTCGTTCGAACGATGCCATGCTTGGGAAACTGTTTGCCTGGTTAAATCATAGAAAGCTTTTTGCTAACACGTTGTTATTCGTGCTTGCGGACCATGGCGAGCATTTGGGTGAGCACGATCTGTATTCACATGGGAATTCACTATACGATCCCTTGCTGACAGTACCCATGATCATCTCATTTCCAGCAAAAGTCCCGGCAGGTGCAATCTTCCAGGCACCCGTTAATCTTGTGGATATTCCGGCTACTTTTTGCGGTTTGCTCGATCAAAATTGGGCTTATCCGGGGCGTGGCCGCGATATCTCTGTGAATATCAGGGAACAGACTGCACTCCCTCACTATTTTTCTGTAAGCGAGGTTCGTCATCATAAGCATAATCTCATTGATTTCGGATTGTCAGACGGTCACTATAAATACATCAGCGGTACTTTCAGCAATGAAGAGCGGTTCTTTCTACTGCCCTCATCTGAAGAAAGTAGTGACAATATCTACGCCGATCAGCTTGAGAAAAAACGCTTTTTTGCCGAACAATTAAAGAAGATCGTCCCTAAGACTTATATCAATCATTTACCTGACAGTGCAGATCTCACAATGTCATCGGTCATTGATTCTGACAATGAGATATTGTTACGAGAGCTGGGTTATCTGGAATGAAGCCCTGCTTCAGAGTGTTACCCGCAAACAAATGGCTCTTTGATCGAAATTATTCACATACTTTCTGAAAACATATGACCTGGACGCGTTCAGAATCCAGAGTACGTATAATTGTTCTTGATCTGAGAAGTTGATCGATCAGAATCTGCCAATACTCAAGTGGAGAAATCCAGCGTTCACGAGCATAGGACCTCGTTTCACAGATCAGCCAGATCGTGCGATCCGGATGTCGCAACGGCTCATATATATCATGAGAGATCATTGCTACCGTGGCTTTACCCTCGACCCGTTGTTCGACATCCCAACCAAAAACAAGCTGACGGACCCACTCCTTGTGTCGGATTCTCGCATATTCTATAGTCGCTGCTGCATAAAAATCACAATAGATCAGGTCCTGATCCTGAATGTGTTCAGATATGAACATCAATCCATCTCGAACGCCCATGACCGGTTTCCCGAATGTGATCACGCTGAGTACGGATGGGGGGACAAGCAGAATACCAACCACACTCCAGATTAGTATCCGGTTATGAATCATAGAAAGAAGGATCAGGAGCCCCTCACCCATAACCATGAAAAGACCAGGTATCGCAAACAGCATCGTTCGACCATACAGTGGATAGGCATCGATCAGACTACTGAAAACAGCCAAGAATAACGGAAGTATATAGAAGATGATCCATTCCCATTTATGTTTATGGACCAAATGCCAAAGCCCTAATATGGTCAATGACACGAATGGAAGAGAGAGGATCAGAGCCCAACCGGGAAATGTATCGAACAGAGGCCCGAAACAACCATAATATATGTTCAGTAATGTCTGATAGAATCCGGACCAAGTGAACTGTAAAAAAGCATGGTCCATATAAGGTGCTGCTATCCGACCCGGTTTGAACAAAAGAACATACTCGATTAAAAATGAAACAACTGTTATCAGTAAAAGCAGTAGACCTGAATTCCTCGTGTTCGATCTAATTAACATCCCCAGACCGATACTGCTGAGAATGAAAACCGCTGGAAAAGAAAGCCAGGGGATTATCAGAGCCAACATGATGAGTATGCGGATCGGCTGATTGTTCTTCTGTTTTGAGTCCAATAGCATAATTCTAAAGAAGAGCCATACGGATAATATAATATCGAGACTATACTGTTTCACCTGGGCGGAAAACAAGATAATGCCCGGTGAAAAAGCAAAGAGGGATAAAAGTATGAGACTGATCCTCTTGTCTGAAAAATAGGATTGTACTAACCGCTGGAATAGAATCAAGGCGGTTATTCCGATCAGAAAACTGATCGAACGCATGATCAACTCATCTCCTTCACTTGAAACGTACAGGATTCGATGAAGCAATAACCAGGGAAAGGGAGCTACTTGTCCATAATCAAGTGGTTGCAGCAATTGCATCCAGGAACGTTGGGCGATATTAAGCAATATTTTTGATTCATCACGCCAGAATGAATCATTGAGAAAATAGTACCAGCAACGGATTAACAAACCCAGAAACAAGGCTGTTCTATTTATTAGCTGTTCAGTTTGAGTTGACATAACAAGACCTTATGAGCAAGTATCCATAGTCAAGGAGAATCCGGTTGATCTACACCAATTTGTGTCATTATAGCATGTTTTTGTGTCCAGTAAAGTCCTACAAACAACATGTGCGGATTGTCCGTCATCCATTTTGTCCGTTGGGCTTGATCATCCCGCTCGGGCAGCATATAATGAAAGAAAAAAAGTCCTGAAATCATGAAGAAATGAACGCTCAAAAGAGAGAATGGAAAATAATATGAAAGAAATCCTGGTTGAAGTGCTGCTTCGTGAAGTAGGAGAGGTCATCCAACGGTCAGACCTCATAAAAATGATCGAAATACCGCCCACACCCGAGTTGGGTGATTTTGCCCTGCCCTGTTTTCCTCTCTCCCGGATTTTTCGCCAGGCCCCGGCCCAGATCGCCCATAATCTCCAGGAGAAGCTGGAAGGTCATCCTCTTTTTACGAGGATTGCCGCTGTATCGGGTTATCTCAATTTTTTTGTCGATCGGCGTAAATTTGCCGAGATTGTCCTGGCCAGGGCAGGCACACTTGAATTCGGCCAGGGTCATGACGGCCAGACCGTGCTGGTCGAGTTCTCATCGCCCAATACCAACAAACCGCTTCACCTGGGTCATATCCGGAATATGGCTATAGGAGATTGTGTGGCGCGTTTACTCGAATTTCAGGGTAATCGTGTCATTCGGACAAGCATCAACAATGATCGCGGTATTCATATATGCAAATCCATGCTGGCCTATCTGAAGTATGGGCAAGGTCAGACTCCCGAAGTGAACCGGCAGAAATCGGACCATTTTGTGGGAGATTATTATGTGCTCTACAATCGCAAACAAGCAGAACAAGCCGGGCTCGAGGACGAGGCCCATGACCTGCTGCGCAAATGGGAAGATGGCGATCCGTCGACCAGGCAGGTGTGGCAGACCATGCGTGAGTGGGCGCTGATCGGCTTTCGTGAAACATATCGGCGTTTCGGGATCGCTTTCGATCGGGAGTATTTTGAAAGCGATATCTATCAGTCGGGCAAGGAGATCGTCGAGGATGGTCTCGATCGGGGTATCTTTGTCCGTAAATCCGACGGGGCCACGGTTATTGACTTGAGTGCTGAAAACCTGGGCGAGAAAGTCTTACTCCGGGCCGATGGCACGGCGATTTACATCATCCAGGACCTGTTTCTGGCCCGCAAACGCTTCGAGGAATATGCCTATGATCGGGCTATCTATGTCGTCGGTAACGAACAGGAATACCATTTTCAGGTCTTGTTTACCATTTTCCGCAAATTGGGCTATGAGTTCGCGGACAGGCTGGTCCATCTCTCATACGGCATGGTCGAACTGCCCACAGGCAAGATGAAATCACGCGAAGGCACCATTGTCGACGCCGATGAACTGATCAGTGAGACTCAAAACCTGGCCCGACAGGAGTTGATCAAACGTTACAGACTCTCGGAAGCTGAGTTAGAGGAACGGAGCCTGATCATTGCTCTGGCAGCGCTCAAATACCAGATTCTGAAAGTCATGTTTGCCAAGAACATCCTGTTTGATCCGGCTCAGGCTATCAGATTCGAGGGTGATACCGGCCCCTATCTGCTCTACAGTTATGCCCGGGCTTCGTCTATCCTGAAAAAAGCTGGCAGTTACGACCGCCAAGCCCTGGCCGAGCCCAACGATTACGAAATGGTCCTCATTCGTAAGCTGGACAAGTTTCCTGATATTGCCCGGATTGCTTCTGAACGCTTTTCACCCTCGATCGTCTGTGGCTACGCCAATGAGTTGGCCCAGGCTTTCAGTGAGTTCTACCACAACTGCCCCGTTATCCGCGGTCAGGAACGCGATTTCAGATTGAACCTGGTCCAGGCTTTCAGGTCCGTCATGAAAAAAGTGTTAAACCTGCTCGGCCTTCGGGAAATCGAGGAAATGTAATCCTGTTACCCTTTATCCAGGCTTGAAATACTGCAGGATCCCCTCGGGAATATTGGCCCGAAGCTCTCCCTGAAACAGCAGGTGCCGTTTCTTTGCTTTCCAGGCTTTCTGGGCTGATTTGAGTTCGGCCAGCGTTTTCATTAACTGGCTCTTATCCAGAACGCCCAGTTTTTCTGTCAGTTTATCAAGTTTCTTGATAACAGGGAGGGCTGACTTGTTATGGGCCAATTGCAGGAAACCTTGCGAACACATGACGATACCGAGCAGGAATTTGTCCCGGACCGCTTTCACGATGGACTCGGCTTCTGTCAGAAGATGCTGGGCCTGAGATAGTTCGCCGGACCAACGTTGAATATTGGCCAGATTCACTAAAGCCAGCCATTCCGAACGAATGTCCCCCACCCAGCCATGGATTTCTTTGGATTTCAGATAGTAATTCTGGGCCTGGGCAAGATCGCCAGCAAAAAGATGGAAAGTGCCCAGAATGTCATATGTTTTTCCTTCGGATTTGCGATCACCGATCTCACGCAGGATGGTCAGGGCCTGTTGACAGTATTGTAACGCCTCCTGGAATTGGCCCTGTTCCTGAGCGAGAATCGCCAGGTTCCCCAGGGCGATTCCCTCGGAACGCAAGTCCCCCACTTCCCGATGCAATGCCAGGGCCTCGAACAGTTTTTCTTTACCCTCCTCGAGCAATCCTCGCTGGCAAAGCATGCTGGCCATACTGCCCAGTGTCTTGCCCTCCGCTTGACGATCACCATTTATTCGGTGCAGATGCAAGGCCCGTTCCATCAATTCGAATGCCAGCTCAATCCGGCCCTGTTGAAAATGAAGAGTTGCCTGGACATTATAGGCACTACCCAGATAGGCATTTCCGTTAATGCTTTCTAACAACTGGACCGCGAGATTCAACTGTTTTTCGGCCTTCTGGACCTTGCCCCTGTGAAAGAACAGGGCCCCTTGCCACATCCTGAACTGTCCCTCGAAAACGATCATTCTAGCGGCTTTGGCCGCGCGAAGTGCGGTATCGAGTTCAGCCTGTGCTTCAATAACTCGCCCTTGCGCGTAGAGCACATCGACAATGAGTTCACGCCAGGCCATGAATGTAATGCAATCCTGCTTTTCTGCCAGGCATAGATAACGACGATAATGACGCGCCGCATTAGCGTGATCGTAATTCTGACGGTCGATCCGAGCCGCCGCCAAATAGTAATCCTTGGCCTGCTTGTGCTCCCCGGCTTGTTCCCAATGCCAGGCTATTTGTCCGACGATTTTCGCTAACGTGCCAGTAGGGGTCTTCTCCATACTTTGAGCAATGGTCCGGTGTAAGCTGGCCAGCTCCTCAGCCGGAATGAGCATACTCGTGACCTCACGGAACAGAGCATGAACAAACCGGATGTGACCCGGCTTGACATATTCCAGGATAAAACGTTGAATGAGGAATTCACAAAGGTCGACCAGACCGGTCTCGTCCGTCCCGAGACAGAGAGCTAACAGTTCGAAGGCAACCTCATCACCAAGCAGGGCCATGGTTTGGACGATGGACAGACTCTCTGGAGGCAACTCCTGCAACCTGCCCCGGACCAGGTCGGTCAGTGTCTCCGGAAGGGGAAAAGCCAACGGTGCGGAATCCAACGGGTGAGAACTGCCCTGATCAGTGAAAAACCAGTGCCCTGAATCGGCTCTGACCAGCACGTTCCCGTCCAGGGCCGAGAGAAGATATTCGGAGATGAAGAAAGGATTCCCTTCCGTACACTGTTCCAGATAATGGCACAAATTTTTAGGAGCAATTTCGAGAGCAAGAATGGTCGTGACAATAGTTGAGATGTCCCTTGAGGTCAACTGTTCGAGCTGGAGTTTGTAAGCTTTTCTGGCTGTGACCAGAGCTTCGAGCCGGTCTGGCCCCATTTCGCTGCGATACGTACCCAGTAACAACACGGGCTGCTCGTTCAACAGATGTCCCTCGGCCAGAAACGCGATCAGTTGCAGCGATAATTCATCGGCCCAATGCAGATCATCAAGAATGATCAGGACCGCCTCTCCGGCTGCATAATTGGTTATCGTCTCAAAAATATAGGCGAAATACCGTAAACGAGCGGCTTCTTCCGGTAATTCGACCGGTTCGGCGGCCAGGGACACCTGCGAAAAATCAGCCAAATCAGGCACAATATTGGCTAGTAACTTGGCCCGGTTCCCGAAACATTGTTGAAAACTATCGCCATTTCTGACTCGACAGTAATCGGCAATCTGATGAAGCGGTTGTCGGAAAGCACCAAAGGAATTGGCCTGACCCTCGAGACACTCTCCGGTCAGGACCTTCACTGAACTCAAAGAAGCTAATCGACGGAATTCGAGGGCAAGTCTGGTTTTACCGATACCGCTTTCGCCGGTCAAAAATACACATCCCCCGCTCCCCTCTTTCAGACTCTGTAACTGACTGCTCAGCACAGAGAGTTGGGGTTTTCGACCGACAAAAACCGGCCGATAGAGATATGGCCGTGGTTTTGATACCCTGACCGCACGTTCCCGCACGTTTTCCGAAACATAAGGCTGCAGACAACGGGCAACATCGCTGGCAAAGCCGGGTCGCTTATGCGGCTCTCGATCGAGCAGGCGATCGATCAGAGCATCGATCTGTTCCGGGATACCCAATCTGAATTGAGAAACATGCGGCGGATTGTGCAGCAATTTAGCATTGATGACCCGATAGACTGTCGGGGCCTTGAAGGGGACCTGACCGGTCAGCAATTCATACAACATGCAACCCAAGGAATAAAGATCGATCCGGGCATCGACCAATTCATTCCTGAACAATTCCGGGGCCATATACGGTAGAGTACTGATGACCGTGTCTTCAATATGAAGCGTTTCTTTGCTGGTCCGGGCATTAGGGACCACAGTCAGGCCAAAATCCACAATAACCGGTTGACCGTCGGGTCTGATCAATATGTTACCCGGTTTCAGATCGCCATGAATGATATTTTCACCATGGATAAAAGCGAGGACCTGGCAGAGTTGATAGAAATAACCCAGGACCTCCTCCCAATATGCTTGCGGAAGTATGATTCTCGTGTCCGAAAAAGTAACCTGTCCCCGGACCAGGCTTTGAAAAAGGACCCGGCAATGTTCGAACAAGGTCTTGCCCCTGAGAAGTTCCATTGAATACCAGAGCTGGTCCCCAATCAGACCCTCCTTAAAAATGCGAATAATACCTGGGTGTTCGAGACGCAATATGGTCCGAATTTCGCTACGGACAAGCGGGACCAGGTTTCTATTGGTGAGCCTGAGTATCTTGAGGGCAACCTCCTGGCCGGTCTGCTGATCGATCGCCAGGAAAACAGACCCGGTCCCGCCGTGACCGAGTTGGTCGAGAATCCGGTACTCACCGATCTTGTCCGGAAAAGAATCCAAGCAATTCCCCCCTGTCTTTCTTCCTGGGTGAGAAGTCCGCACATTTCCTTTATCGATGGGAACAACTATATCACGCTCGGGATCAAAACAACAAGAGTGCAATTCCGATCAGAATGTGCACTCTTCTGTCTCAATCTGGACTGGAGAAACGGTTTCATCACAATCATAGCAAACATCGCCCATGGTTTCTCCACCTTCGAGGACGGGCACAAGACCCGTCCCTACGGTATTTTGAAATGATTTATCGTTATCATGACCAAAGGATATGATTTGCAGGATTCCGTGCATGTGATTTGGCATTATTACATAAGCATCGAGGATCACGTGGCAATATCTCTTTGGAATACGATTCCATTCGGCATCAACCATTTTGCCAGCATCATTCAGAATCATTGTGTCGTTTTTTACATCGCCAAATCGCTCCACACGATCTTGGGTGCATATCGTGAAATAATAAAATCCGGGTTGGGAATAATCGTAGCCTTTTAATCGAATTGATTGACGATTATGCTTTTCTGGATCGTAGGGCATTGTATATTTTTCGGACAGTTAACTATGGTATATGGTTTCCTGATAATGCCTTGAGGCAGCGAAATCGCCGTCTAACACTCATTCTTGAAAAGTTGCCTGATTGCTTTTGCACATCAAGAATATTATCAGTATTTTCTCCTGTTGTCCCGCGTGTTATCCGGATCAGTATAACACACTGGGGTGATCGTTGGGGTTAGAGAAGATCGACCGAACTTTTCACTCCCTTCACCCTTTTCAATAGTATCGTACTGTCTCAAAGGAGACTTGTCAATGGAAAATTCATCAACAGTATGGTGTTCGGAAAAGACAACAGATACTCCTGTTTTCAAGACCATGTGCGTACCTATATCCAGTTCTCCGTGAGCCAGTGGATAGTTGGTCCAATATCATGGTTTCGGGTGATTAGGTCCCGCCGTGATCGAGTTGGTCGAGAATCCGGTACTTACCGATCTTGTCCGGAAAAGAATCCAAGCAATTCCCCCCCCTGTCTTTCTTCCTGGGTGAGAGGTCCGCACATTTCCTGTTTCGATGAGAACAACTATATCACGCTCGGGTCCAAAACAACAAGAGTGCAACTCCGATCAGGATGTGCACTCTTCTGTCTTAACTTGAATTGAAGAGATGGTAGGTCTATCTCATACTCGTTCTGGAGCGACACATACTTAAAGAGCATGACCATGCCAGATATTCTGCCAATGCTTTTCATTATCCGATGGGAGGTCGGGTCCTATGTATAAACAGATACTGATGCTCATTCTCATCATGCCAGTCTGCTGCAGTTCCATTGGAATATATGCCGCCTTGGCAGAAACGCAATCTACTGCTGACAGTCCAGCCAGACTCGGACCCGAAGGTGCAATCGAGGGCACGGTCGTTGACAGTGTGACCCGTACATCTCTTTCAGGCGTGATCGTGTCGGTCCTTTCGACCGATCTCACAGTCGAATCCGATGCCCGGGGCTATTTTATGCTCAGTGGACTTGCGGTCGGCAATTACAAGCTCAGCTTTACGCACGCCGCTTATGAAACAGATCGTAAAACTGATATTATTGTTCGATCGGGCCGGACTACTACTCTGAGTATACACCTGAATCGTGCTATTGCGATTACCGATGAAATTGTCGTCAGCGGCGACTATTTCGAGGAGCCAGACGATCAGCCGCTCAGCACCACAACCTTTGAGGGAGAAGAGATAAGACGGGCTGCCGGAGGAGAAGGGGATGTTTCGAGGATTATCGGCATATTGCCCAGCATCGCCAAGGTGAACGATCAGGTCAATAGCCTGATTGTCCGGGGAGGCAGCCCGTATGAAAACGGTTTTTACCTTGACAATATGGCCGTCCCCAATATCAATCATTATCCCGCCATGGGTTCCTCGGGCGGTCCGATCGGGATCATCAATGTAGATCTGATCGATAATGTGACCTTTGCAGCCGGTGGCTTTTCCGCACGTTTCGGGGACAGGCTTTCAGCGATTATGGAACTCCATCTGCGTGAGGGTAGCCGCCGATCATCAGAACTACAAGCGGACCTGAATATGGCCGGCTTCGGCGTCCTGGCCGAAGGTCCGGTCGATCACGGCCGTGGTTCATGGCTCCTTTCAGCCCGACACAGTTATCTCGATCTGTTGGTCGATGCCATCGGGACCGGTAGCGCTCCCCGTTACAGCGATTATCAGGGCAAGATGTGTTACGATCTGGACCCACGAAATAAACTGGTTTTCGTGGCCATTTCCGCTTTCGATTATATCGCCTTTGACCGGGAATCATCACGTGATAATGGCCAAAATTTTTACGGCGGCACTGATATTGTGATCGCTTTCGGCGGCTTGAACTGGAAAAGGGTCTGGCGTGCAACCGGCTATTCGGAAACCTCACTGTCTTGGAATCAAACCCATTACGATGAACAATACCGAGACATTCTCGAAGACGACGATTTGACCTACCGGACCAATTCCCGCGAACAGGCAGTCCAATTCAGAAACGATAATACCTGGCAGTTAACCCCTGATCATACTCTGCATTTCGGGCTCGAATGCACGTTTCGGTATGACGATTACGATCATTATTCCGCCGAATATACTAATGTCTTTGGTGATACTGTCCCGGCATTATCCGTTGATAAAACCCTGGACGGCTATAAACTAGCCCCTTTTCTCAGCTTTGTTTTGAATCCGGTCCGTCGGTTAAGCACAACCCTGGGTTGTCGGGCCGATTACTTCAGCTATACCGGCAACAAGACCGTATCGCCGCGATTATCATTGAGTTTTACCTTGACCGATCGGACTAAAGTGAATCTCGCGACGGGCATTTATCATCAAAGCCTCTCGTCATCCATACTGGCCCAACAGGAAGAATTCAAAGAACTAGATGACCCGATCGCCTATCATTATATTGTCGGTGTCGAACACCTGCTAACCGAGCACACGAGAATCAGCCTGGAATTGTACGATAAAGAATACGATCGGTTCCCCATGGACCCCGATCAGCCTCTGATTTTTCCCGCCGATGAAGGTGGCGTCGGTATCGAAACACTGGTCGATTCAGGACAAGCATATGCCCGGGGACTCGAACTGGTCCTCCAGAAAAAACTGGTCGAAAATTTCTATGGACTGCTGAGTATGGCCTGGTTCAGGACGGAATACCGGGATTATAACGGTGATTGGCGGCCCAGGTTATATGATAACCGCGTCCTGGTCAATATCGAAGGGGGTTACAAACCCAATAACAGGTGGGAATACAGCTTACGCTGGATGTATGCCGGAGGAAGGCCCTATACTCCTTTTGATCTGGCCCGTTCAACCGAATTCAATGAGGCTATCTATGATAGCAGCCAGGTCAATCAGGCCCGTTTCCCGGCCTACCATTCTCTCAATCTCCGCTGCGATCGGCGCTTCAATTTCTCCAAATCGAACCTGATCTTTTTTGTCGATCTCTGGAATGTCTATAATCGCCAAAATCCCGCTTTTTATTACTGGAATAAAATCGAGAATAAACGCGAGGAATCCTATCAATGGACTTTCTTACCCATTGCCGGACTGGAATGGGAGTTTTAGGTCCATATCAGCATAAATTCTAGGGATACGCTAAAAAAAAGAGGAATTCGAACCAACACATAGTGAGGCTTCCCTTGGCTTTTTTCCTGGGGCTTTATCAGCCGTGAACTCTACATAATGTCGGCCCATTCTGGGATGCTACCAGGTTTTTCGATGGTCCGTGATCAGGTCTGGCAGGTCCGGTAGTTTGATCCTGAAAGCATGCTCCGTAGGGCATCCCATGATGCACATTCATGAAAACTGCACGGGGGTGTGCGACAAAAAAATGATCGAAAATTGACATCTTCTTTTTTTTGCCCTAAAATCTGGTAGCTCACAAGCAACCAGATTATAG
>JAFGSJ010000061.1 GCA_016934675.1 bacterium
ACGATCACAGCAGGTCCGAAGCACCGCCTTTCAAGGCGGTGACCTCGAGCCCAAACCCCCAGGCTGCGTAGCTGCCATCTTGCATAGTACAAGGCCAAGGTCTGCCAGCCAACATTTCAGATGTTAAGAAGGGCAGCATCGCAGCCCATGATTCCCGTTCTGACCGAAACCAGGCTGAAGCCTGGTTCTTCGGACCTGCGGTGCGTGCTGCTACGCAGCATTGAACAATAATTTACCGAAAACACCTCTAGGCGGTCGAGAGTAAGATTTTTAGCTTCTGAAATGAAATGGTGTCTCAGGATTCTGTCATAATCTCACGAAGCCGCGTCAACGCGGAACTCATACCAATGTACCAGGTGAAACGGGCCACTGCTGAAGCCTGACACCGGTCCTAGTGGTATGTTTTCTCTTCAAAAAGAGACGATCTCGGACCGATTCGCTCCCGGAATGCAAGCATCCAGAACTGCTCCTCATTCCATTATTGTATCAGATCGAAAATCATAGCCAAAATCCGTTTACGATCACGATACGTCGATCAACTTTTGACTGTGAAATATAGCAACAAGAGAGAACGGTGCGGATGGAATTCGTTGATTTTTTCGGTCTGGGGATCAGCGTTGTATCACAAACGAGCTTGCCAAGTCGGTCAAAAAGAAATACAATGAAGCCCAGCGACGAGGGTCTCAGCATGTCAGAATTTCTGATCATAATCGTTGATGATGAACCGAATATTCTCAAGACCTTATCCCGGGCGCTTCGATTGGAAAACTACGCAGTCATGACCTGCGAAACCGCCGAGAAAGCCCTGGAAACCCTTGAACGACATCCGGCAGACCTGATGCTAATCGATGTCAAGTTGCCCGGCATGGATGGCCTCGAGTTATTGACCCGTGTCAAGGCGGCCTGGTCGGACATGCCGATCATTATGATGTCCGGGCATGGAACGATCGAGACTGCGGTCGAGGCCACACGTAAAGGTGCCTATTCCTTTATCGAGAAACCCTTATCAACCGAAAAAATCCTGATTACGATCGGTAATGCCTTGCAGTATTGTTCATTGCAACGGGAAAACGTGGCTTTACGTCAAGTGGTGGAAGTAAAGCACCAGATGCTGGGGCAAAGTCCGGTCATGCAGGAACTGTTGCAGAAAATCGCCGTAACGGCACCCACGTCAGGTCGGGTCCTGATCACCGGGGAAAACGGGACCGGCAAGGAACTGGTGGCCCGGGCCATTCACACTCAAAGTACTCGGGCTGAACGCCCCTTCATAAAAATAAATTGTGCCGCCGTTCCCAACGAATTGATCGAGAGCGAGCTTTTCGGTCACGAGAAGGGCTCCTTCACCGGTGCGATCAGGACTCGTAAAGGTAAATTCGAACTGTCAAACAACGGCACGCTTTTTCTCGATGAAATCGGCGATATGCCGCTCGAGATGCAAGCCAAGTTGCTTCGTGTTCTGCAGGAAGGCGAATTCGAGCGTGTTGGCGGGACCGAGACACTCAGGGTCGATGTGCGGGTCATTGCGGCCAGCAACAAAGACCTGCTCGAGCTGATCAATCAGGGCTCCTTCAGGCAGGACCTCTACTATCGGTTAAATGTCGTGCCCTTGACTGTCCCACCCCTGCGGGAAAGAGTCGAGGACATCGCTATCCTGGCCCGGCTCTTTCTCGATGATGCGTGCCATGAACACGGGAAAACACAACGCCTGCTCGGCCCTGACGCGATGATCTATCTGCAGCGCTATGATTGGCCGGGCAATGTCCGCGAGTTGAAAAATATCATCGAGCGACTGGTCATCCTGGTCCCTTCCGAAACCATCGGTGCAGATGATCTGCGTCACATTCTGCCGCTGAACCAGTCCTCCAACACTCCACTGTATGACGAGAATACACCGCTCCGCGTTCTGGTCCAATCAGCCGAACGAGCCATTATTCTCGAGGCCCTGGACCACAACCGCTGGCATATCAGTAAAACAGCCCGGAAACTTCAAATCGAAAGAAGCCATCTGTATAAAAAAATCAAGCAATTAAATATTCCACTCAAATCTGAAGGGGACTGATTATGAGCCGAACTATGCTGCAATGGACATATCGTGCTGTTGTTTTTCTGCTGCTGGGGACCTTTGTTCCCGGATTACTGTGTGCCGGCGAGATACTCGATGAAAGTTGGTTCGCCATTACTCTGGGCCCGGATTATTTCGGTTATCTGCATTCCCTGCTCGAACGCACTCAATGGCAAGGCAAGGAGGTTGTCGCGACGACCGAATACATGGAGTTTACCCTGGCCCGAATGGGTATGGAAATGAAAGCCAGCATGAAGTCAGAATACATAGACGATCTCGAGCTCGAACCCGTCTATTTCCGTTCTGAAATGAATATTTCCGCCATGCAATCGATCACGGAAGGATACGTTAAGGGCCGCGAGATCGATATCACCCAGACCATGGGCGGCCAGACCCAGAAACACGCGATTACACTCGATGAAGATACGATTTTCCCCTCGGCTAAATTCAGGGAAGCTCAGGCGGGTAAGTTTTCCACCGGCAGCAAACATACCTTTCAGATATTCATTCCGGATTTTTTAACGGTGGTCAAAACGACCGTGCATGTTATCGGGCCTGAGACCATCGTGATCGAAGGCACAAGCTATGAGACCCTCAAGGCCATTAGCCGCAGTGATGTGACATCGAATACGCCCACCACGGAATGGATCGATCAAGCCGGCAATATCATCCAATTTGAAACGGAAATGATGGGCAGTACGATAAAAGGCATCAAGACCACTCGCGAGAAAGCCGTACAAAGCGATCAGAAGGCTCCGAGCCTGGACATCTTTCGCGACCTGCTCATCAAACCGAACGAACCGATCCTTGAACCCGAACAGGCCCAGAGCGCCCGGTTCCAACTGACCTTCAAGAAAGCCCCGGACCAGTATGAGATGATCAGCGATACCCGTCAACATGTTATTAGTCGTGAGCAGGACCAGGTCATTCTCCAGACGCATAAGATAGCGTTGCCCGCAGAAACCGGTCTGACTCTGCCCGTGAAGGACCCGGCTCTGTCGGCCTATCTCGAGCCAAGCAGCTTCATCCAGAGTGATGATCCCAAAATCAAGGCCCAGGCGGAACAGATTTGCGGTGACGAGCGAGACCTGGTCCGGGCCGCTCAGAAAATCAACACCTGGGTCTTCGAAAATATCAAGAAGAAAAACCTGAACGTGGGCTTTGCCTCCGCATCCGAAGTCGTAAACAACCTCGAGGGCGACTGTTCCGAACATTCCGTTCTGGCTACCGCTCTGTGTCAAGCGATCGGCATACCGGCTCGGCTCTGCATGGGCCTGATGTATTCACCTCAGATGAATGCATTCGGTTATCATCTCTGGTTCGAAATCCATGCCGGACAATGGTATCAGCTCGATCCGACCTTTAATCAGGCTGCCGTCGATATTACCCACATCACCATCTCACGTGGCAACATGAACGGGAGCGAATTACTTCAGGCCTCAGCCGATCTCAATAACTTCGCCTCGAACATGGAGATCAAGGTCATCGAAGTCCGCTACCATAACTAGAGCGGGTTTGACCCGGACGAAACATAAGTATTGACCAGGTCCAGACAACGTTTCTGATACATTTGCTTGCGGAATACCGGCAATAATGAGGCCTCGAAACCATTCAGCGAGCAGGTGGCCAAGTCCAGAGGTGATAAGCCCGCCTGACTCGAAAGACGATACTGCTCGAGCAGTGTGCAGTTAAAAATCATGGGATCATCGGTATTGAGCGTAACCTTGACCCCCTTGTTCATGAGCTTTTGTATGGGATATGACTCGATGCTCTCGAAAACCTTCAAAAAGAGATTGCTCGAAGGACATAATTCCAGTACTATAGCGTTGTCTGACAAAAAACCGAGCAGATCATCATCATCAGCCGCCCGAATGCCATGAGCTATATGACGGATACCGAGCTGCTCGACGGCATAGCGCACGTTTTCGGGACCTGCCAGTTCCCCGGCATGGACCTTGACTTTCCAATTATGCTCTTTGGCCAGATTAAAAAAAGGCAGGTTGTTTTTCAGATCATCCCGGTCCTCCCAACCGTGAAGGTCCACCCCGGATATTTCGTCGAGCCCATCAATTTCATTTAAAAATGAGAGCTTCTCAGCCAGGTCGAATTCGCGATTGATCCCGGCGATGAACTTGATCACCGGCCCATCTCCCCTGGCAGAATCCCGGACCAATTGACCGAGCTGTCCGAAACAGTCTTTGATGGATATTCCATTATCGTGCAAGACCCGTAACGAGACATTCCATTCGGCATACTCGACCCCATCTTCCCGTAAAGAGCGGATAATATCCTCAGCAGCCTGAAGATAGCTGTCGATCTCGAGCAGACAAGGCCGGACATAATCCTTGAATACATCCAGAAAGCCGTTGAAATCGTCAAAGTGAGCGGCATAATACCAGGGTGGAAACGTGGGCAAGGCTTTTCGATCAGGATGCAGTTTCAGTATCGTGGACCAGGGTATGGCCCCTTCAAAATGATAATGAAGTTCCGTCTTGGGTAGAGTCCTGATAAAAGTTTCCAATTGTTCGTCTTTTTTATTGCCCATCACTGTCGATCCAGATTGGTAAGTCAAGTGCGCGAGCGTTTATCGAAAATCTGGTTTGTTCTCATGCCGGTCACTGTTTCCCCGCCCGAGACAAAACGAGTACCATATAATAGTGCTCTCTTATTGTAAGTAAATTCCCATGTTTGTCAAAGAAAAAATGCGGGTCTACTTTTCAGATCAAGAAGCGGACGGACTGTTCGACGAAGCGGATCAGGGGTGCCCAATAGACCCCGAGCAGGATGGTGGGGACCACGGTCAGAACGGTCACGGCTATCTGTAGAGGTGTGACCGGGACCGGTCCGGGCGAGACCGGCTCATCGAAGAACATGGCCTTGACGATACGAGCATAATAGTACAGTGAAATGACCGTATTGATGATTGCGATGGTCACCAGCCAGTAGATGCCTTCATTGATCACGGCAAAGAACAGGTAGAACTTGCCGATGAAGCCGGACAGGGGCGGCAGTCCGGTCAACGAGAACAGGAAAATCGCCAGCATGATCGGGGCGAAAGGCATGCGTTTTCCCAGCCCGCGATAAGCATCTATCTCCTCGCTGCCAATACCGTCACGGACCGCTGCGACGACCATGAAAGCCCCGACATTCATGAACAGATAGACGGCCAGGTAGAACAGGACGGCCTGCAGGCCGGCCGCATTGACCACCACAATTCCCATGAGCATATAACCGGCATGGGCGATTGACGAGTAGGCCAGCATTCTTTTGACATTCTGCTGGGTCAGGGCGGACAGATTGCCTATGGTCATGGTGAAAGCCGAAATAACCGCAATGAGTTCGGGCCATCGGAAACCGGTGATCAGGGTATAGGCCCCCTCGAGATGTGGCTGGGTAAAGAGCGTAAAGAAGAAGCGAATCAGCAGGGCCAGACCGGCCGCCTTGGGACCGACTGACAGGAAAGCGGTTATCGGCGTCGGTGCCCCTTCATACACATCCGGGCACCACATATGCATGGGCGCCAGGGCGACTTTGAACCCGAATCCGACCAGGATAAAGAGCATGACGATGGTCAGGGTAAAGCCGGTCCCTCCCCGGCTAAGCATCTGGGCAATAACAAAGAGATTGGTCGTACCGGTCAGACCATAGAGATAGGTCATGCCGAAAAGCATGATTCCCGTAGCCGTAGCGCCGTAGATCAGATACTTGAGAGCAGCCTCGCTGGCCCGCGGGCTCGTTTTATCGAAAGCGACCAATAAATAGGACAGAATGCCCACAAGTTCCATGGCCAATACGACCATGATCAAGTCTGATGCAGAGGCCATGAACATCAAGCCGATTATGATCGACAGGAGCAGACCGTAATATTCACTTTGGTTTTGCCCACGCGTCTCCTTGGAGCCGAGTGAAAAAAGGACGATCAGGAAACCGGCGATTTCAAAGAGCAGTTTGAAGTAGAGGGTCCAGCTATCGATGACGATCATTTTCCGGAAAACCTCGATACTGAGACCGTTCTGGACATGGCCCACGGTCACAAGCAAGGCCCCGAAGAGACTGAGGGCCGCCAACCAGCCGGTCTGGTGTTCGAGCCGGCGGGGCATAATCAATCCGGCCAGTATGATCACAATCACCGCCAGGACCAACAGAATTTCAGGGAATATGAACCAGAGTTCCTGAAGCATGTCTATCCTCTCTAACCGGCTATGATCAGGGCGAGATGCGCCAAACTATCACGAAACAGATTCAAGACCGGATGGGGAAAGATACCAATGATCAAGGTGATGATGCCCAGGGGCACCAGGGTAAATAATTCTCGTCCGGAAATATCGGGCAGGTCCGCGTATTTCTCATTAACCGGCCCGAGAAACATACGCTGGATCGTCCACAACAAATACGCTGCCGTGATGATGACCGACGTAGCCGCAATGACCACGAACGTCTTGTACGCAGCAAATGTGCCCAACAAGACCAGAATCTCGGCAATGAAACCCGATAAACCGGGTAGGCCAAGAGCGGCAAAAAAGCCCCAGGCGGTAACAGTCGCAAAGACGGGCATGGTCTTGGCCAGCCCACCGAAACCGTCAATCTGACGATGATGGGCCCGATCATAAATCACCCCGACCGAAAGAAACATCATCGAGGTGATCACGCCGTGTGAGAACATCTGCATCATGGCCCCCGAATAACCCTCAGCCGTGACCGAAGCCATGCCGAGCAGACAGAAGCCCATATGACTGATCGAGGAATAGGCGACCAGTTTCTTTAAATCGCTCTGGGCCATGGCGACCAGGGCACCATAGACGATGTTGATCACCCCGAAAACAGCTATGATATATCCCAAATCGCGGGTGACCTCCGGAAAAATCGGATAGCAAATCCGGAAAATGCCATAGGTGCCCATTTTCAACAGAATGCCGGCCAGAATGACCGAAATGGCGGTCGGGGCTTCGACGTGTGCATCCGGTAACCAGGTGTGGAACGGGAACATGGGAATTTTGATGGCAAAACAGATAAAGAGCATGATGTACAGCGTCTTGGCAAACGGCAGGGCCAGGCCGAACAAAGATAAGGAAGCGTGATTGAAGAAACTGTTCGACTCCGCCATCGAAATCATATCGAAGGAATGACCGTGTGAAAAATACATGGCCAACATGGCCACCAGCATGAGCACCGAACCGATCAATGTGTAAATGAAGAACTTGATCGCGGCATATTCCTTGCGGGGACCGCCCCAGACCCCGATCAGAAAATACATGGGCAGCAACATGACTTCCCAGAAAATATAAAACAGGAAAAAATCCAGGGCACAAAAAACGCCCATCATACCGGTTTCCAGAAGCAGAAAAAGCGAAAAATAACCCTTGACCCGATCGTTGATACCCCATGATGCAATAATCGCGATGAACGAGATCAGGGCCGTCAGAATAATCATGGCCACATTTATTCCGTCAACGCCCAGATAATACTCGATATTATAAGCCGATATCCAACTGTAACGCTCGACAAACTGTAATTGAGGCAGTGAGGGCTCATATTTCAGATACAGCGGAATGGAGAGTAAGAGCGGGATGGCTGACGCTATCGCACTGATTGATTTGATATACTCATGATAGCGGCCGGGAATACATAAAACGGCCGCTGCCCCGACGAGCGGTATAAAAATCATTAAGGTCAGAACATGTTCCATATGAGCACCTATTCTCCAGAGCCGACTCTCCGGCCTCGGTTATATATGTTAGCAAATGTATTGATCGTGCTTTGACATTGTCTCATAATTTTCATTGTGTTACCCGTTGAATTGAAAGAAGAGAATAAAGGCCACAAACACACCTAAAGCGATCATAAGATAGTACTGGACCCGACCGGATTGGACCAGTTTGACCAATGCACCCAACCTGATTGTTTGATCGGAAATGCCCCGGACCGCCCCATCGACCCCGTGATAATCGACTGAACCGCTTATCGCCGAAATCCAGACGGTGGCCCGACCACAGAAATCTACCAGACCATCCACGATGTGCAGATCGAACCAGGCTAATATACGCATGAGTCTTTTGACGCCCTGCACGAAAACCAGCTCATACAGTTCATCGACATAATATTTGTTATACACCCAGCGATGCAGGGTTGAAAACGAGGCCACAAAACAGTCGATTAACTCGCGGCGATGGCTGTAGAGATAATAGGAAAGGTAACTGCCGCCCAGAGCAATCAGGACCGAGACAAGCATGAGCAGATACTCAGCCGAATCGAGTTGGTGGGCCGCATGGGCCGCGGCAACCTGGTGTCCGACCGACGGTCCGGAGAGGTGATCAACCATGACCGGCTCCAAAAAATGTTCGAACCAGTTCGGAAGATGCACAAAACGGCCCAGCGAATGGGGCACGCCCACGAACCCCCCGACCAAGGCCAACGAACCCAGTATGCGTAAAGGCCAGATCATGACCCCGGGCGATTCGTGAATATGGACCCGGGTCCTCTCGTCCGCCCGACATTCTCCGTAAAAAGTCATAACCATCAAGCGGAACATGTAAAAGGCGGTCAGAAAGGCCGCGGCCACGCCCAGAGCCCAGGGGACCAGATTACACAGATTAACCTGATGACTCTCGAAAATTTTCCAGAGGATTTCGTCCTTGGAAAAGAAACCCGAGGTCAAGGGCCAGCCGGCCAGAGCTATGGTAGCGGCAAACATGGTCCAGTGCGTGACCGGCAAGTGTTTTCTCAGACCGCCCATTTCACGCATGTCCTGCTTGTTGGACATGGCGTGTATCACAGATCCGGCCCCGAGAAACAAACAGGCTTTGAAAAAAGCATGGGTGATCAGATGAAAAATACCGGCTGTATAAGCCGCGGCACCCATGGCCAGGAACATGTAACCCAACTGGCTGACCGTTGAATATGCCAACACCCGCTTGATATCATTCTGGGCCAGACCGATGGTCGCGGCCATGAACGCGGTCAATCCTGCTACAAATGCCACTACGGTCAGAGCTCCTGGCGCTAAGCTGTACAAGAAATTCAAACGGGCCATCATGTACACACCCGCCGTGACCATGGTGGCGGCATGAATCAGAGCACTGACCGGCGTCGGACCGGCCATGGCATCAGGTAACCAGACATATAACGGTATCTGGGCCGATTTTCCCGTCGCCCCGATGAAGAAACAGATGCCCACAAAAGTCAGGACCGAAACCGAGGCCAGTCCGAATGAACCGACCCCCAAAGCCTGGGCCATGGTCACATTTTTTAACAGCACGATGTTGGCCGCCAGTTCCGAAAAGGTCAAGGTCCAGACCCGCCCGCCCGAAACCCGACCCAATGACCAGAATAAAGTGAAAATCCCAATCAGGAACCCGAAATCGCCGATCCGGTTCACCACAAATGCCTTTTTCCCGGCATCGTTGTTGACATGGTCCAGATACCAGAACCCGATCAATAAATATGAACAAAGCCCGACACCTTCCCAGCCGACAAACATGAGCAGGATGTTATCGGCAGTCACCAGCACCAGCATCATGAACGTAAACAGATTCATATAGGTAAAAAACCGGGCGATGCTCCGATCATGGGCCATATATCCGATCGAATAGACATGGATCAGGAAGCCGACCAGTGTGACCATCAGACTCATGACCGCACTGAGCGGATCAAGAACAAAACCGATATCAACCGAAACGGAACCCACCTTGATCCATTCGAAACAGCGACAGTGCAGGACCCGCTCCGAAACGGGCAATAAGGTCAAGATGATCAAGGAACACAACGAGACACACAAAGAAAGAAAGACCGACGTGCAGGCAATGCGCCCGACCGTTTGCCGGGACAACTTCGGACCGATTAGGCCGTTCACCATGAAACCCAGGGCCGGCAAAACCGGGATCAACCAGATAAATTGTTCGATCATTTTTAATGAGTCCATAACGCTCGTTCCTATTAAATATACTCAGAGACCTTCTTGAAAAACAGGCCTGTCAATGCTTTAATTGCTCGAGGTCCATGACATCGATTTTGCGAAAATGCTGATAGATACTCAGGATAATAGCTAATGCCACAGCTGCTTCCGCCGCGGCTAGAATAATCACGAACAGTGTGAACACCTGGCCTGATAAAACGTGGGTCTGGGCTGATTGCTTGATGAAAGCATTAAAAGCGACCAGGTTCAAACCACACGCATTCAGGACCAATTCGATCCCCATCAAGACCGCGACCGCATTCCGGCGACACAAGATCGCAAAAATACCCAGGATAAACAGAATAGCTGAAATTATCAGATATGAATGCAGAGTGATCATTGGTTGGGTCCCTCGTCCCGTTTAACGGTATTAGGTTCGGGTTTGCACGGGGGAAGCCGCTTCCAGTCGATCCGGGCGAGCATGACCGCGCCGATCATGGCCATGATCAGGAGCACAGACACGATCTCGAAGGGCAAAAGGTATTCGTCGAGCAGGGCATGCCCGATCGTGGCTGTGGTCGGCTCGATCACCCGCTCGACCAGGGTCCACGAGGAGAAAATCATGCCCCCCAAAACAAGGCCAAGAGCCAGACAAATGCAGATGCCCAAAGGTATCCGGACCAGTTGTCCGGCTTCCTCGACCCTGGTAACCTGCGAGGTCAACATGATCGCAAAGAGAAACAGTATCGAGATGCCCCCGACGTAGACCATGACCTGAATGGCAGCCAAAAAATCAGCGCCCACGAATACGAAAAGGCCGGCCACACCGAGAAAACAGAACAGCAGGGCAAAAGCAGACCTGACCAGGTTGCGGTTGATCACGACCACAACGGCATGGCTGATGGTAAACAAAGCCACGAACAGAAACAGAAAGTCTTTGATCTGCCAGGTCATGATTGTTCCTCGGATTGTGGTTTTTCGGTCTTTTCAGGTCCGGATTGCGGACCATCACCTTTTTTCGTCTCGGTTTTCATGAGTTTTTCGAGCTCTTTTAAAGAATTGGCAGCGGTCTTTTCGGGTTTCGTAGTCGAGGCCGGTTTATCAGCTTTTTTGGCCGCTCCGGTCCCCTTTGTTGTCTCAGTTTCTTTTTCTTCCTTCTTGTCCGACGCTGGCGGCTCAGGTTTGGCCGCTTTACGCGGGGCTTTTTCGAGTAAAGCCTTATGATCCTCCTCGGTCACGAAGACCCGGTACAGTTTGGCCAGATCGTCGACCGGATTTTCGAAGGCCCTTTGGAAGGTCAAGCAGCCCGCGGGACAGGTTTCGACACAAAGCCCGCAATAGATGCATAAAGCATAATCGATAGTAAAATGTTTGAGGACCAACCCCTTGACCTCGGGATACTTTTGCCCCTCCACCTCGATCGCATCGACCGGACAAATCGTTCGACAGGAACCACACGATGTGCACTGCTCGATCTGATTAAACAGAAAACCGCGATAACGTTCGGAAACCTGATGACTCAACGGCTCGGGATTATTCTCATCCCACGGTTTCAGCAGGTCGACCTCGGGATACAGGACCGTATAGGGCTTCTTGAAAAAAGTCGGTACCGTGACCGATAGACCGACCGCTAAGGTATATAATGCCTCCCAGATATTGGCGAAATAAGCATAGACCTTTCGGGCCACATTGACCAGCGCCAACGAGGGCTTTTCCTCATCCATTTCTTTCTCTTGAGGTTCGATAATGTCTATTTCAGCGGTCATACCAGCATCCACAGGGCTGTTCCCAGCACGGAAAAAATACCGATCGGGACCAGATACTCCCAGTTCATCTCCATCAATTGATCGACGCGGACCCGCGGTAAAGTCCAGCGCAGAAACAGGATAAAAAACATGAAAAAAGTCGCTTTAAGCATAAAGACCGTCGCACCGGCCAGACGGTACGGCAGATCGAATGTTTCGCAAAAATGCCCGATCAGGGGCAGAAATGACCAATCCACCTCCTGTAACCACGAGGCTATGAAAGGAACGTGCCAGCCCCCGAAAAAAAGCGCGGTCACAAAGGCCGATAACACAAAGACATTCCCGAATTCCGCAACGAAGAACATGCCGAAACGAATCCCGCTATATTCGGTATTGTAACCGGAGACCAGTTCGGATTCAGCCTCGGGTATGTCAAACGGGGTCCGATTGATTTCTGCGAGTGAGGCCGTGAAATAGATGAAAGAGGCAATCGTGGCGAACACATTGTTCCAGGGCCAGAAATTCCAGCCGAATATGCCCCAGCCGCCGCCCTGTCTTTCGACAATCGTCTGCAGACTCAAGCTCTGACTCATCAGGACCACGACCAGCACTCCCAGACCCGTCGGTATTTCGTAGGAAATAATCTGGGCCGCCGCCCGCAGTCCGCCCAGAGCTGACCATTTGTTGTTCGAGGCCCACCCGCTCATGATAATCCCCGCCGTGGCCAGCGAACCTATGGCCATGACATAGAGCATCCCAACATTAAGGTCCGCCCCGATCCACAAGTCGGCAAAAGGAATGCAAACCAGTGTCCCGCAAAACCCCATGACCACGAGATAGGGGGCATATCTGAACAAAAGCTGGTCCGCCTTGGCTGGGATAATGTCCTCCTTGAGGACCAATTTTATCCCGTCTGCAGCCCACTGAAAGAAACCATGTCCGAGCACCCGGTTCGGACCCATTCTCGATTGAGCATGCCCGGCTACCTTCCGCTCGGCAAAGGTCAGAATGCCGGCAATGGGTAAGGAAATAAAAAGAACAATAACGGTGGCAGCCAACACGAGTAATACTGCCAATGCCAGGGTCTCATTGATTGACCAACCCAGATATTCAAGCAGATTTTGAGTAAACTGCTGCATCAACGATCAACCTCCGGAGCCACAACATCAAAACTTCCAAACACAGCGACCACATCGGGAATCATCAATCCGCGGACCACCTCGTTCATGATAGCCAGGGATGAAAAAGAACCGTTCCTGACCTTGACCCGATACGGTGTTTTACCGCCATCACTGACCAGATGGAAGCCGAGTTCACCGCGAGGGGCCTCGGTCCGTAAATAGAGTTCACCCTTGGGCAATTTCAGACTCTTGGGGACCCTGCTGATGATCTCACCCTCCGGTAAGCCGGCCAGACATTGCCTGATGATTTTCGCACTCTCGCCCATCTCCCAGATTCTGACCCAATAACGATGATAACAATCACCCATTGTCCCACGCAGCCCTCGGGGTACACACACCTTGAAATCAAGTTCAGGATAGATCGAGTAGGGCTCATCACGACGAAGGTCCCAATCGACCCCGGAACCACGCAGGTTGGGTCCGACCAGTCCATACGAAATAGCCGTTTCCGCTGAAATGACCCCGACATCGATCAAACGATGAATAAAAATCTTCTGATACGAAATCAGATCGTTGAATTCATCGACCCTCGGCGCAAAATAATCCAGAAATTTGAGACAACGCTGGTCCCACCTGACCGGCAAATCCTGAGAAACACCACCAATCCTCACGTAATTGTAGAGTAAACGATTACCGCATAATTCCTCGAAAAGATCATTGATGAATTCTCGCTCACGTATACAATAAGTAAACGGTGTCGAAGCTCCCATGTCCAGAGAGAGAGAACCGAGAGCGATAAGATGCGACGCGATCCGGGTCAGTTCCGCTGTGATGACCCGCAAATATTCACTCCGACGCGCAACCTCGAGGCCACCCAGCCGCTCGACCGTCAGACACCAGCCCAGATTGTAGTTTAAGGCAGCCAGGTAATCCAACCGATCGGTGTAGGGTAGAAACTGCTGATAGGTCAAGCCTTCAGCCAGTTTCTCGATACCCCGATGCAAATAGCCAACATCCGGACGACATTCCTGAACGATCTCACTGTCCGTTCGGAGTATGAAGCGTATAACACCATGAGTGCTGGGGTGCTGAGGTCCCATGCTCAGATACATCTCTTCAGTATCGATACATTCGCGCCCGTCAGTAGCCATGATCACCTCGAAGAGCCAACTTTTTTTACCCGCACCGTAGGTATGCCGTGATACTCCGCTTGCTCCTGGTAATCCTTGCGTAAAGGATGACCGACCCAATCCTCGGGTAACAGCAAACGTCGTAAATCAGGATGCCCGCTAAACGACAGGCCAAGCAGATCAAAAATCTCCCGTTCCAGCCAATCGGCCAGGGCCCAGACCGACGATACCGTGGGTACTGAACCATTGTCCCGGGGGGCCATGGTCCGAATCGTCACCTTGTGCCGTAAAGACAAAGAATGCAGATGATACACTACCGCTATAAAATCTGGCGGATAATCAATCCCGGTCATGCTCATCAATGAATTGAACCGGAGACGATCATCATCCCGTAAAAACTGACAAATGTTGAAAACCGTCTCACACGGCACCTGGATGGATGGATCACCCGCATCGGCACTGTGCACCGTCAACTCGAGCCCGCTGAATTGCTCTCTCAATATAGCCGTTATTTCATGTATGTCCGCCATGGTCCCAGCCCTAATCCGGCTCTCTATCTCAAATACCGCTCGTGCTTGATTTTCTTCTGCAACTCGAGTATGCCGCCCGATAACGCTTCCGGTCGAGGCGGACAGCCCGGTAAATAAAGGTCTACCGGTATGACCAAATCAACGCCCTTGACCACGGAATAGCTGTTCACAAAAGGACCACCACAATTCGAACAACTACCCATGGATATGACATAACGCGGTTCGGCCATCTGATCATAGAGCAATCTGGCCCGGAGCGCCATCTTATACGTTAAGGTCCCGGCCACGATCATCAGGTCCGATTGCCGCGGCGTGGACCGGAATAATGAACCAAAACGGTCCAGATCCGCCCGCGGTCCGCCACTCTGCATCAACTCGATCCCACAACAGGCCAGAGCAAACAAAAAATACCAGACCGACCAGCCCCGACCCCAGTTCAAAACCTCTTCGAGTTTGACCAGCACCACTCCCGGTAACACGCCTTTCAACAGTTTGGGAATGGCCTTGTCCTGCACGTATTGCTTGATGATCTGCTCCTGGTCCATGATCATTACTCCCGTGATTGTCGGTCTGTTTGGGCCTGGTCTGTGGGACCAAGCGTCTTAACCCACGCAAAATCACCCCGGGCCCAGGCATAGATCAAACCAACCAGTAAAACCAGAATGAATAAGGCAATTTCAACAAAGGCTACCAGACCCTGACCCCGCTCAACCCAATTACCATACACCACGGCGCAGGGAAATATCACGGCCAGCTCAACATCAAAAATGAGAAAAATCAAGGCAACCACGTAAAAACGGATGTTAAACTGGATCCAGGCTGGACCCATCGGACGCTCGCCACACTCATAAATCGACAGCTTGTCCTGATAAGGCTTCGAAGGCGCTAGCAGATAGGGCACCATCACCCCACCAAAAACCACAACTGCCCCTAAAAGTAAAAAAATGAGTACACTGGCGAAACCTGTCAGCATGTCCAAACCCTCAACCCAAACACCCACATCCCAGGACCATTACCACTCATCGACCACATTACGCGATCATTTGACCAAGAAACTCATCTTTTTCTATTTCTCTATCTCTTCTATAAAAACTTGCTGGTATCCCTAAAACACACTTTTTTTTTGTCAAGTCTTTATGAAATGAGAATATATGAAACAGCCCTCCTCAATCTATGTTTGCCTCATAAATACCGAATCATTCATGTGAAATGATGAACAGCTGACCTTGTTTCTGATCACGGCTCTTCCCGTGTAGATTTTGGGCTGAGTCTCGTTTCATGGTGATGAATTAGGACCGGACACTTGGAGTGCTAGTTGACGCTTTTTGTTTCAACTCTTTTTACATATTACCCCACCCGCATCCTAAAAAAAAGAAAAAAATAACTTGACAAGAGTATGCTCATATATTATAATAGAGGATGATGTAAAGAGGTGGGGTTCTCGAGTGTGCCGGTGCGGAGCGTCTGTGGCGTAGCGGCCAAGACATGGCGAGCCTCAGGTGTTGATCAGGCGACGGGCATCGCTCGGGTTATCATGCTGAAAATGGTGAAACGAATAATCTAAAAAACAGAGTTGAATGAAAAATGTCCAAGAAGGAGGCACGACGATGGGCAAGGTAATCGGAATAGATTTGGGGACGACCAATTCGGTTGTAGCGGTCATGGAAGGTGGCGAGCCGACGATCATAACGAATGCTGAGGGAGGTCGGACGACGCCTTCGGTAGTGGCTTTTACGGACAAGGGTGAACGGTTAGTGGGTCAGACGGCGAAGCGTCAAGCGATTACGAATCCGGAGAACACGATCTATTCGATCAAGCGTTTCATGGGTCGGCGTTATCATGAGATTCCCGAGGAGATCAACATTGTACCCTATAAGGTTGATCAGGCGAGCAATGATGTTCGGATCAATGTTCGGGGGAAGCAGTATTCGCCGCCCGAGATTTCGGCCATGATTTTACAGAAGTTGAAACAGTCGGCAGAAGACTATTTAGGCGAGAAGGTGACGGAGGCGGTCATTACGGTTCCGGCCTATTTCAATGACAGTCAGCGTCAGGCGACCAAGGATGCGGGCAAGATAGCGGGGCTTGATGTGAAGCGGATTGTGAACGAGCCCACAGCCGCGGCATTGGTCTATGGTTTGGATAAGAAGAAAGACGAGACCATCGCGGTTTATGATTTTGGTGGTGGCACGTTTGACATTTCGATTCTCGAGGTTGGAGAAGGTGTGGTCGAGGTCAAATCGACGAATGGCGACACGCATCTTGGCGGTGATAATCTTGATCAGCGGGTGATTGACTGGATAGTGGACGAGTTCAAGAAGGATCAGGGCATAGATTTAAGCAAGGACAAGATGGCCTTGCAGCGTTTGAAGGAGGCGGCCGAGAAGGCCAAGATGGAGTTATCGACCCAAGCCGAGACCGATATCAATTTACCGTTTATCACAGCCGATGCATCCGGTCCGAAGCATTTGAACATGAAGTTATCCCGCTCGAAATTCGAGGCCTTGGTCATCGACCTGTTGGAAAAGTCTATCGAGCCGTGTCGTTTGGCGTTGAAGGATGCCAATTTGCAGCCCAAAGACATTGATCAGGTTGTGTTGGTGGGTGGTTCTACTCGAATACCCAAGGTCCAGGAGATCGTCAAGAATCTGTTCAATCGGGAACCGCATCGTGGGGTCAATCCGGATGAGGTGGTCGGCCTGGGCGCGGCTATACAGGCCGGTGTTCTGGCCGGTGACGTCACCGATGTGCTCCTTCTTGATGTCACGCCTCTTTCGTTGGGGATCGAGACGCTTGGTGGTGTTTTTACCAAATTGATCGAGCGGAACACAACGATTCCGACCAAAAAGAGTGAGATTTTCTCGACGGCGGCGGACAGCCAGACCAGTGTCGAGATTCATGTTCTGCAGGGTGAACGGCAGATGGCACGGGACAACAGGACCCTGGGCAAGTTTCATCTCGTGGGAATCCCGCCTGCACCGCGTGGCATTCCTCAGATCGAGGTCACCTTTGATATCGATGCCAACGGCATTGTGAATGTTTCGGCCAAGGACCTGGGCACGGGCAAGGAACAGCAGATCACGATCACCTCTTCGAGTGGCTTGTCGGATGACGAGGTGAATAAGATGGTCAGAGATGCGGAATCGCATGAATCCGAGGACAAGGATCGTCGAGAGATGATCGATGCCCGTAATCAGCTTGACGGTTTGATTTATACCCTCGAGAAGACGGTAGCCGAAAACCGGGAAAAGTTGCCTATCGCTGAAGTCAACGCGATCGAGCAGGCCATCACCGAGGCCAAGAAGGCCCTGACCGCGGAAAACAAGGATATTATCAAGAAGGCGATTGATGATTTGTCCAAGGCCTCGCATAAAATGGCCGAAATTATCTATCGTGATGCTCAAGCCCAGCGGCAGCAGCAGGCCGGTCCGACCGATTATCAAGCCCCTCACGCGGATCAGGGGGAGACCGGCCAGAACCAGTCATCGGGACAAGGCAAGAATGACGATGGTGATGTCGTCGACGCCGAATTTGAGGACATGAAATAAGCACAGGGAGCCGAAAGGCTCCCTTTTCGACTCTGATCAGTAATCGTCATAGTTGGGACAGCTCTTACAGTTGGTCTTACCAGACTCTGCGAACCGAGGGTCACATGGCACAAAAAGACTTTTATGAAACCTTAGGTGTGAAGAAGGGTGCTTCCGAGGCCGAGATCAAGAAAGCGTATCGGCGTCTGGCCAGGAAATATCATCCTGACGTCAACCCGAACAACAAGGCAGCGGAAAAGCGTTTCAAGGAAATTTCCGAGGCTTATAATGTTCTGGGCGACAGTGAAAAGCGCAAGAAGTATGATCAATTCGGGCATGCGATGTTCGGCGGTGAGGGTTTTGATCCGAGGACATACACGAATGCTGGTGGTGGCTTTGGTTTTGATTTTTCGAATTTCGATTTTTCGAGGGCCACTGGTGATAAGCGCGGCTTCGGTGACATGTTTTCCGATTTGTTCGGGCGGTTTCGGACGAAGGAAACTGCTGGGCCGGGCTCGAGTGCGAAGCAGCCCGGCCAGGACCTGCAGTATTATATGGACATCAGTTTCAAGGATGCGGTATTCGGCGTTTCAACCATTGTCCAGGTCCAGAGGCAGGTTACCTGCGATCAATGTGGAGGTACCGGACAGGCCAAGGGCTCGAAGCCAGTCCAATGTCCCGAATGTAATGGGACAGGTAAAATCAGCCTGGGCGGTGGTTTCTTACAGATTCCCCAGGTGTGCGGTCGCTGTCAGGGAAAAGGGACGCTGGTGCTTGATCCTTGCCGAAAATGTCACGGCAGTGGTGTCGTCAACGAAGTCCAGAAGATCCAGGTCAAGATTCCGCCCGGGGTGGACAACGGTTCCAAAATACGCGTCGCGGGTAAGGGCCAGGCCGGTTTGAACGGGGGACCGCCCGGAGACCTGTACATCATTACCCGGGTAAAAGCCCATCCCTTTTTCGAGCGAAAGGGTCACAATATTTACTGTGAGCTTCCGATAAGCATGTCCGAAGCTGCCCTGGGCACAAAGATCGAAATACCGACTATCGATGGGATATCATCGTTGCGCATTCCGCCAGCATCGGATTCCGGAACTGTCCTTCGTTTGAAGGGTAAGGGTTTACCTCTGTTAAAGGGCGGGGGCCGGGGCGATATGTTCGTGAAACTGAAAATCGTTTTCCCCAAAATCATCGATGAAGACTCGAAAAGAATGTTGCGAGAACTTGAAAAAAAATCTCATTTCTCGCCCCGAGCCGAACTGAATCATTATTCTCTCTAAGCGAGGTCAGGTGTGGTTGGTCCCGATAAAACAGAAAACGGTCGTTTCTTTTCCATTTCAGTCGTAGCTCGTATGCTTGATGTTCATCAACAAACGCTCCGGATTTACGAGAAGGAAGGTTTGATCAAGCCGACCCGGACCCGGGGCAATACACGGCTCTACTCGGAAAAGGACATCGAGAACATCCGTCTGATCCTGCGACTGACCAATGATCTGGGAGTCAATATCGCCGGTGTGGGTGTCATCCTCGAAATGCGGCAGAAAATGGAGGAAATGGCCAGGCAATATGAAGATCGAATGCAGACCATTATGCAGGAAATGGTCAATAATTTTATGAGTTATCTGGAACACGCCTCGTGTCTGCCTGTATTAAGCGATAAAAAAGGGTTGATTATTCGATCAGAGGGGAATAATAAAAAGCTCTGATTTTGGTCTCGACTCTTCCCGATAAGATATTGTTACTTGACTGAATAAGTACGATGATAGGATAGATACTCATGGAAAAACGTGATTACTACGAAGTTCTTGGTGTTCAACGTAATGCCCCTCTCCAGGAAATCAAGAGCAGTTATCGTAAACTTGCCCTCAAATATCACCCGGACAAGAATCCTGACAGCAAGGAGGCCGAGGCAAAATTCAAGGAAGCTGCCGAAGCGTACAGCGTGCTTAGTGATCCGGAGAAGCGGCAGATTTATGATCAATATGGGCACCAGGGTTTACGGGGCAGCGGTTTTTCCGGCTTCTCCGGTTTCGAAGATATTTTTTCCTCATTCGGCGATATTTTCAGCGATTTTTTTGGGGGGAGCCCTTTTGGTTCGTCCCGTCGCCGTAGCACGGTCCAGCGTGGGGCAGATTTGCGCTATGATCTGCAACTTGAATTTACCGAAGCGGTTTTTGGTCTCGAGAGAGAAATCGAGCTGGAACGGTACGAGTTGTGCGAGGAGTGCGGTGGCACCGGCGCGAAAGCCGGTTCCAGACCCGAAACTTGTCCTTTGTGTCATGGTCGGGGCCAGGTTGTCCATTCACAGGGCTTTTTCACGGTCAGCACTACCTGCTCCCAATGTCATGGTGAGGGAACCATTGTCCGGGAACCGTGTTCTGCATGTCGCGGCACCAAACGCGTGATCAAGAAGCGCAAACTTCAGGTCAAAATACCCGCCGGGGTTGATAACGGCTCACGCCTGCGTTTGACAGGCGAGGGCGAACCCGGTAGTGCGCCGGGGCATAACGGCGATTTATACCTGTTTATTCACGTCAAGGAACATGATTTTTTTGTGCGTGATGGTGAAAATATACTCTGCGAAATCCCGATCAGTTTCCCCCAGGCCGCTCTTGGAGCTGAACTCGAGATTCCCACCCTTGATGGAATGCATACAATTAAAATACCCCGCGGCACTCAAACCGGGCATATCATCAAAATCAGGGGAAGCGGCGTGACCAATCTGAGAGGTTACGGTCGCGGCGACCAGATCGTCCAGATCAAAGTGGTGACCCCGACCAACTTGACCGAAAGACAGGAAGAACTATTGCGCGAATTGTCCGATATTACCGGCGATCCGGTCTTGACCAAAAAGAAAAATTTCTTCGAAAAATTCAAGGAACAGATCATTTCCTGAACCATTGAACCTCACGCGGTCCCGACTCATTGACTTAGTCACGAAAGAATCCTAGTTCTGATTCGAGGAGGACTAGATTATGGACCAAGATGACGAATTGAAAACGTTGATCAGGGAACTTATTGATAAAATACAGGGGACCTTTCAGGAATCACCTGAAATCCTTGCTATTCTGCACCAGATCGAACAAGAGGGCTATACACTCAATCTCTCTTTACTCGTTGGCATTTTTGTCAAAGACAAAGACGGGGTCGATCGTTACTTCAGTTCCATCCCCGATAGTGACGCCGATATTGTCGGATTGTATCGCCAGCTCTTTGAAAAGGCTAAAAATGCAGCCGATTTGCCGGAAAAGGGGGATTGGACCGATACAGACCGTGATTTTCTGGGATCGATCGGGATCGATTTCAAAGTACCTCAAACTGATGATTCCGGCGATTAAGCCGGGGCCTTACGTTTATATTGTATCTCTCTCAGCCATTTCAACAAAAAGAGACTCGCGGCTGTGCCCAGCACAGCGAGTAAGCCCAGGCTACTCAGGATGATTGTTCGATCGAGACCGTCTGACCACAGATGGAAGAACCAAAGATCAGGGGTCCCGGACCAATCCAGATTTATGATATAAAGTCCCTTACGTTCACGGACAGGTCTGTCGAAGAATGGCAGAGGCTTATGCTGACCGGTGATGTAATCGGCCAGGACACTGATATGGTCCGGAATCGGATTATAGAAATAGTTGTATTGATGCTCGATGGGATCATAATAGTCGGTTTGGGTCAATTCGATGATTTCGGTATAGTTGACCAGAACGGCCAACATTTGGACTAAAAAACTGGCAACGAGCAGGCAGATGATCAGGATGGTCCGCGGAAGAGAACGGGTAGCCCAGCGCTGCATCGGTTCGATCAGGGGCAAGGCCAGCAAGGGGATGATGGGCAAAAGAAAACGCGGCCCCCAGGAATAACCGCCTTCGATCTGACACCAGCGGGCGTAAAGGGCAATATAACTCGATGATAGGACCATAATCAGAATCGTCAGTGCCGGAAAACGGCGGTACAATCTCGGCAAACCGGTCAGGGCCAGCAGCAAAACCGGGCTGAACAGAAACAGGCTTTTACCTGGAGAGACGAGGAGGACTGCCAATCCCTTGAGGAACGGATAGTTAAAGGTCTGGGGTGAGCCGTCAGGCAAGGGCATGTAGCCCTGGATGAAAGGATTGCCGTAGCGATGCCAGTTATAATAGGCTACAATCAGGCTGAACAGGCCGATCACACCGAAAAGGGCAACCAGATGCCGCCCCACGATTGCCCTTTTATGGTAACGTGCTTCCAGAACGAAATAGAAAAGCAAGACCGGGCAAAAGAGTACGGTGATCGGACGGGTTACAATGGCCAGGCCGAAAGAAAAACCGGCCAGGCCGAGGGAGACCAGGGCTTGCTCCGGGTATTTCACGGCCCGGTAGATCAAGAAGACGGCACCCAATTGTCCCAAACTGACCAGGGGCTCGGAAAAGAAATAGCGGCTATAGGGCCAGAGCATGGTTGTCAATCCTGTGACCAGGGCTGTAAGCAGCGCGGAATGTCGGCTATAACCGAGCATCAGATAAAAAACGAACAGGATACTGATCAGTGCAGCGGTCACAAAACTGTTTGTCAGCGAGGTCATGAAGGCGGCCAGGTAGTGAAAATCAGTTCGTTCGGTCAACCATTGCCCGATCATAAACAGAGGTGCCGCCACCAGGGCTTGACCAATGCCATAGGGCGAGTAATAGCGCCCATCACGACCCAATCTACCGCCGCCGGTATTAATGTTTTGGGGCACGTCAAAATGACCGTCCCGAGCCAGGCTCGAGGTCATAAAGAACATGGCCGTCCCATCCCGGCTGAACAGATGACCGGCGGTTGTGCCGAGGTAAAAGGCCAGCATCAGCAAAAACATGAGTATGGCCGGATATGTTCGAGATAGTGAGTTCATGCTCCTCTAAGCAATTCGCTCATGGTATTGCAGATATTTATTCATTATATTACATCCATTTTCCTGCAACAGGGAAAAAAAAGAGCGGATCGATCCCGGCCGACCCGCTCTTGGATGATGACGACCTTTGTTAAACCGCTATTTGGTATCGAAGGCTTTTGGTCCCAGGTCGATTTTACCCAGACGTTCCACAATCATTTTCAAAGCGGTGGCATCATCCTTTTCAATACCGCAGGTAGCTTCGGCCAATTTCATTAATTTGGCCCAATCCACATGTCTCATGGCCATGAGTCGGGCTGCTTCCGGATTCCCACCGCCATGCAGGGCCATGGACGTCCAGTTAGTCCCTCGGGTCAGGTTTTCAACCAGACGGACAGCCCGTAACCGGTCTTCGGCAGTCGCGTTTTTCGCGGCATAGGGTTTGAAATACTTTTCGATCTTTGGCCCGATTTCCTCATGCTTTAAATCACGAATCGAAGGTGCGGTCTCTCCCCAACCGGAAAATAACTCGCGGGCAAGACGAACACCATTGAAGGGCAGATGGGTGGCATTGTATTTCGAGGTGTGGGCCAGGAGCGAATTGGGTACCCAGGCCCCGGATTCGTGTTGGAAACCCTCATAGCCCGTGGTCAAGGACAGGGCATACAGAGTTTCAGCATTCATGGCCATCTCGGTCAATTTCGAGCGGACATGGCTGACACGCTCGATACCCAAATGATTGGCGGTCAAGGTCGAAGCACTCAACAGCAATGACAAGCCCCCCGCCTTGCAGGCACCGGCTGTCAAACGATGGACCGAGGTGAAGTATTCGAGCAGCAGGCCGGACAGTTCCCACTCACCGCAGAAAAAGATCCGCTCATTCGGGACAAAAACATCTTCGAAAATGATCATGCATTGATGATCGGCGAATTTTTTCCCGAAATCGATCATTTCCTCTTCATCGTCGCAACTCCGCATATCGAAGGGGGTCCGGCCGAGCACATAAGTCAAGCCGGGGCTGTCAGCGGGCACTGCACATGAAACCACAAACTGCTTGCCCTCCTCGGTGAAGGCCGAAGTGGGTACCACGGCAAATTCATGGCAGAAAATGGTCCCGGTCTGATTGACTTTGGCCCCCTCGATCACGATCCCGTCCGGACGTCGTTCTTTGACCCTTAAATAGAGCGATTCCAGAGGTTGTTCGTGTGGTTTCTTCTTGCGATCGCCTTTGGGATCGGTTAAAGCGGCCCCGACCGCCAGATCATTCTTTTGGCAATATTTGATCCAATTCTTGAGATTCTCGTGATAGGTGGTCCCATACTTTTTATCCAGATCATACGTAAACGGATAGAGCCCACCCACAACCTCAGACCCGGTGCAGCGCTGCGAACAACAGCCGAAAATTTCAGCCAGCAACCGGGCCATCCGCGTTTTCTGGATAGCATCTTCCCGGGACAGCAATGGTGAGAGATAAAAACTGACCCGTTCGTCAATGAGATGCGAATAGGTCGTCAACACACTCTGGAATTCGGGATTATTGGTCAGTTCATACAATTTCTTGGTCGTATTTAATGAGGCCTGTAAGGCCGGTTCTCTGGTCGGGTCCTCGATTTTTTTACCCCGGAACCAGATATTCATGGGTTTTCTACTGCGAATGGAATCAACATATTGTTCAGCTGTCTTAAGACTCATGACTGACTTCTCCTCTGTTCTCCAGGTTGAAATGAAGTGCTCTTAACCTTTATCAGACAATACTCTTCATTCTTTCCGCAAAATCATACATCCCATAGTATCAATTGTCAAGGTAAAGAATAAAGCGATTGTTGATTACTAAACATGTCTCTGAAAAGGGTTGAATAGTGTGCTGAGGGACTCTGTCAGGATGATCAAGTCTCAACCATTGTCAACAATACAGCAGTGTTATACAAAGTGAAGAAGTCAGGTTGGAGTGTCTTGTTCCTGAGAAAAGCCTGATCACATGATTAGGGACCACAAAACGGTCAATCGAAGAGAGGAGATCGAGCTGGTTTCATCAAGTAAGGCGACTGTCATGAAGAAAAAAACAGCGATCATCATCGGAGCAGGTCCAGCCGGTCTGACGGCAGCCCTGGAACTATTGCGGCAGACCGATATCAAACCGATCATTTTCGAGCAGAGTGACGCTCTGGGCGGTATATCGAAAACGGTGAACTATAAAGGCAATCGGCTTGATCTGGGTGGCCATCGTTTCTTTTCCAAATCGGACCGGATCATGAAGTGGTGGCAAGACATTCTGCCGCTCCAGGGTCAACCGGCCCGGGACGATCGTTTACTCGGGCGATCTCTGCCTCTTTCAACCGAAACCGACGCACCGGACCCCGAACGTGAAGATCGGGTCATGCTTATCCGACAGCGACTTTCCCGGATTTTTTATCTCAGGCGTTTTTTTGATTATCCGATCAGCCTAAGCCTGAAGACACTGCGCAATCTCGGCTTGCTCAGGATCATTAAAATCGGCTTCAGTTATACCCTGGCCCGTTTATTCCCGATCAAGTCGGAGAAATCGCTCGAGGATTTCTTTATCAACCGTTTCGGACGGGAATTATATCTGACCTTCTTTAAAGATTATACGGAAAAAGTGTGGGGCTTGCCTTGCAATGAAATCGCACCGGAATGGGGGGCCCAAAGGGTCAAAGGTCTGTCCATCCTCAATGCCCTGACCCATGCCCTGAAAACCCTGGTCAACCGGGACTCGACCCTTGAACAAAAACAGACCCAAACCTCCTTGATCGAACAATTCATGTATCCAAAATACGGACCCGGTCAACTCTGGGAGGAAGTCGCCCGTCTGATAATCGACCGGGGGGGAGAAATCCATTACAACCAACGCGTTGTCGGGCTGGGACAAAACGATCACCAGCTCGACAGTGTCACGGTCCTCGACTGTATTAACAATAGTATCCGGACCTTTCCGGCTGATTATGTCTTCTCGACCATGCCTGTTCGAGACCTGGTCCCCGCCCTGGGTGATACAGTCACGCCCGAAGTGAAGGAAGTGGCTGAGGGCCTGTGCTATCGCGATTTCCTGATCGTCGGGCTCCTGTTAAATAAGCTGAATATCGCCAATACAACGTCACGTAAAACGATCAATCAACTCATTCCCGATAACTGGATCTATATTCAGGAACGCGATGTGACCGCCGGACGCCTCCAGATATTCAACAATTGGAGCCCCTATATGGTCCACGATCCGGACAAGGTCTGGATCGGCGTCGAATATTTCTGTTATCAGAATGATGCTTTCTGGTCAAAAAACGATCAGGATATTTCCGCCTTTGCCATAGCGGAATTGACCCAGATTGACCTGATCAATCCCGACGACGTGCTCGACAGCGTCGTGGTCCGCATGGAGAAGACCTACCCAGCCTATTTCGGCTCTTACGACCGCTTCGATTGTATCAGGCAACACCTTGATCCCATTCCCAACCTCTTTTTGATCGGTCGGAACGGCATGCACCGTTATAATAACCAGGACCACTCGATGCTGACTGCCATCACCGCGGTCGAGAACATCGTCAGGAATATTTCCACCAAGGATAACATTTGGAGCATCAACACCGAGGAAGAGTACCACGAATTAAAGACATGACCGTTTCTCTATGCAGTGATTAATCCAATTCCCTCATTATTCTTGTTTTGGGTATCTCTCCATACAAAGCCTGTTGACGAAGCCATTTCGTCGTAACAGCCCTATTCATATAGGTAGTTCGGGCGTTGTGCCAGAGACCGTGTCCGTTATACGCCGTTTTGAAGGCATGGAATTTCGGCACATCGCGTTTCATCAGTTCCTTCCGGGTCAACCCTGACACCCTTGCGGTTCAGCTAACGGTCCAACCACTAAGGCCCGTAGTGGGATATTTCACCCACTAAGTCATTTCCCGTTTCACTTTCGTCCCACGGTTGACAAGACCGATACCGGCGTATGGCAGGCATGGCACTACGTGCCATGCCTGCCATACCACGAAAAAAAGGGCACGGTCCGGCAGGACCGTGCCCTTTCGAGGAGGACACTTTTTCAGGATGCCAGGTGCAGATCGGATTTGCCTGAAATCTTGATATAACTGCTCAAGCGGCTGAAAGTCTTCTCGCCAATACC
>JAFGSJ010000062.1 GCA_016934675.1 bacterium
GCTCTGGCTCGGGTCTTTCGAGCCCGGTTGTTGACTGCCTTACACCAGGCAGGATTCACCATACCCGAAGGTGTGTCATCACACTGGGTCGTCGATTGTGCCCATGTGGGCGAGGGAATAACGGCAATCAAATACTTGTCGCGCTATCTCTATCGAGGCGTCATCAGTGAACACAACATCATCTCTGATGCTCATGGCCACATCACCTTCAGATACTGTGACAGCACCACAGGAGAAACTCACACCCGTACTGTCAAGGGTGCGACGTTTTTATACCTGCTCATGCAACACGTCTTACCTAAAGGATTTCGCAGGGTGAGAGACTACGGGTTTCTTCATGCCAATGCCAGAAAGCTCCTGGCTCTGATCCAACTGATCCTGCACGTCTGTATCGCCACTCTCCCCGTTCGCCCACGACCTGTCATTCACTGTCCATTCTGTCAGGCAGCTATGAATATTGTGGCATTTCGGAGACTTGCGTGGAAATCAGGATGAGTGGAGCGGGCTGTCAAGGGAGCCCCGTATAATCCCGTATAATCCCGAATGATCAAAGGAGGTCCACGAGACAAGAAAACATGGACGCTGCAGATAACGCCTTTTCAAAAGGTCAATGCACTCTTGCGCCTCGATAGATACGACATTCCTCGAATATTACAACCAACCAATCGCAACAAAAAGAGATATTTTCTTAAGAATAAGAGTGATATACTTCAAGGCAGGGCTTGTTCAACAACCGGATAAGATTGTGGTTCGTTTCACTCTCACAATCTATCCTTATTCGTTATGCACTTATTCCATTATCATACTTTTTAATTGACCCAATGATTTTATTGCAATTATTCAATTCATTTAATATTGGCACAAATTTTTTATCCAATTTTGAAGCAATAATAAATGACATCATTTTTATCCCTGTCGTGATAGATAGTGTTAAAACAATATCCTTGAAAATCTCTGATTTAATCCAATCATCATCATGATTTTTTCTCATTTCTTTTTCTGCCAAAGGTCCACCATGTACAAATGATGAAAGAACTGAATAATTAGGAATGATTTCAAGTAGAAAATTAAATTCTGAATTTTCTTCAAAATCATTAAACTGGTTAATAATATAGTTTATTATAGATTTATATTGAAATTTATCTGATTTTCTTTTTAATTCTCTTTTTGAGGTTTGCTTTAACTCAGGATATGTATTGATATATGATTGATATAATTCATTTCGATCAACCTCATGTCCTAGAATTTCAGATATTGATGCGTAGGATCCAATATATTGTATTGCTTCAGAAAGATCACAATATTTGTAAAATTCGAGACCAACATCATCCTTCTTTTCAAGTCCATAGCGGAAAATGATATAATTACATTTAAGTAAATGTTCAAACAGTGACCTCAAAAGGATTTTTATAGCATAAACATTTCCTTCTTCAGAAAGTATGAATATAGCTTCCTTTATACTTTCAGTTCTGGCAATAAAACTTAATACTGATCTACCAACATTTGGAATATCTGATTTTGAAAAAGAAATAGCAACTTCATTAAGTGATTTTTCCATTAAATAAAAGATATTTGAATCAATTTCGAATATTTTTTCTAAATCAATCATTTTTATATTCTTTTGTGCAGAACGTAAGCATCACCCGCCGCCCAGGATGCGACAAAGAGCGCCTGCGCCCCAAGAGACGATGACCACGCGAAAGTAGCTGTGGAACTCGAATCGTATGGGCGGTCGGGTGCATGCAGTGTTGGGCGGCATTTTTGCCTTTAATGCCTTTTCTCCAAGACGATCAAATCATCGTTCCAATCTGGGATAAAGAGACACCCCCCATAGTAATCCATGCTACATATCTTGGGAAGATTTAGCTTGAGCGGGTCAGTCTCTAGTGGGTTGTTCCTTTTGTCGGATTCGGCTGGGTGTTTCCCGGCAATGGTCGAAATCTGATGGGTGGAGTGATCTACCATCCGAACTACCTGGTTGTGAGTATCGCCAATGAAAATATTGCCTGCCTCATCAAGGGACAATGAAAAGGGGCCATCGAAGTGCTCGCTCGGGTTGCTTCCTAAGGTGGCAGTGAGAGCATGGGCCCCATCTCCTGAATATCCTGCTTCCCCTGTCCCGACTACTGTAGAGACGGTATTCATATGAACGTTAATCCGCCTCACGCTAAAGTTCTTGCTGTCTAGTACATACACATTGCCATCAGGCCCAAGCCGTAAATCGTAGATCCAGTTGAACTGAACCGTCTCAAATGGAACTGTTCCTTCTTGAAATCCAGGTTGTCCATTTCCGAGGGTCAAAATTGGTTCACCCGCCAAGTTGAATTTCCAGACCCGACATCCCACAATCTCATGTACCCATATGTTCCCTTGTTCATCATATACGCAGTTCCCGATGTCTTGAAGGCCCAGGCGTTTGGTGTTGATGAATAGTTCGGCTGATTTTCGGTCAGGCCAGACTTTGAAAACCTCATTTGTGCCGTTGCTTGATACGAGCAATGAATCATCTGGCAATTCGGCGACGTAATGGGGGTGTTTCACACTGAAAGGGATATAGTTGTGACTTAACCCCTTGTCAACTGCGCCGGCTGTCCACAGGAATTTATCTTCAACAGTAAGGCATCCCAGCCAATGCTCGTTATATTGGAGCATGTATTGTATGCCACTCTTTCCATGAAACCCAAAGGCACAAAAGCCTTGACCCCATTGTTTCTGTGCCGTGAAGTTGAAGATATGCCTAATTTTCCATTCCATTTCGTTCTCTCCGTGTGAATTGAGTGGACCATGGCCGCCCAACGGAATAAAAGGTTTCCTGATATTGCCTTGAGGTGGCGAAATCGCTGTCTAACACTCATTCTTGAATAGTTGCCTGATTGCTTGCACATCAAGGATATCAACGGTATTTTCTCCTGTTTTCCGGCGTGTTATCCGGATCGGTCTAACACGCGGGGGTGATCGTCTTGTTCATAGAATATCCTACGGGCTTTTCAACACACAAGTCAATTCTACCGTTCCTCTTCAAAAAGTCAACGATTGCCTGCAAGCGATCATCCGACACAGAATTGGATTTGAACACAGAACACAGCGAACACAGGGTTTTTGTATTTAGTAGCGTACAATTCTGCCCGTATTCTCCAGATTTTCTCCCGACTGGGCTCGGGGCAGGCTATCTCCTGTATTCTGTCTCCTGCCCTATTTCTTGATTTGTGACAGGCGGGGCATATGGGTGTTGTGGAGGAATCGCCAGACCGTGGCCAGGAAATCGCGCCAGTCCAGACGGTAGCGGAAAACCCGCCGGCGAACATTGTAGCCGAACCACAACTTATAAAACACGAGATAGGTCCGGTCGAATGGCAAACGGGTCAGGAACAGGAAAAATGGCATGAGTCGGGGAAATTTTACCATGGCATCAAAGAAGTGATGGAGTCGTTCGATCTGTTTCTTCTCGGCTTCGGAGGAGAATATGAGTTCCGAGCGGAGATGGTAACTGGGCATGAGCTCATCGAGATTGCCCTGGTAATAGCCATTTTTCACGGCGTATTCGCCCAATTCGGTCCGGGGGTAGGGCTGATACAGCGAGACCCAGGAGAAACTCGGTTTGGCCTCGATATTCAGGAGCAGGGTCCGCAGATCGGTCTCGAGCGTGCTGCCCGGAAAACCGAGCATGTTTTGAGCAAAGAGTTTGAGCCCGGCTGAACGGACCAGGCGAGCCGCTTCCACGATCTGGTCCCGGCTCATCCGCCTTTTCAGGAGCTCTGTCCGGATATAGTCGTCGCCGGCCTCGATGCCCATATAGACCGCCTGACAACCCGCTTTTTTCAGGAGGGTCACATTCTTTTCATTGACCTGGGCGGCATGAACACCGCAATAGAAAGGGACCGAAAAGCTGCTTGGGTAGGTCTGAGCAAATTCCTCGAGCCAGTCAGGCGTTAAAAGAAAATTGTCATCGACAAAACCGAGCATGGCCAGAGGATAACGGTCCACGATTTCCTTGATCTCGAGCATCAGATTGGGCACGCTCCGATGGCGGATTATCTTGCCCTTCTTGTGATAAATCTTGTGATAGGAATGATTAAAACAATAGGTGCATTTATTGGGACAGCCGCGACCGGTGATGACTGTTTTGACCGGATTCCGTCGCAGAAAAGCATCGCGGGCATAGAGCAATTCCCGGTCTGGAAAGGGAATACTGTCCAGGTCCTCGATCAGGGGGCGGACTTGATTCTTGATTATGCCGGTCCTGGTCTTGACCCAGAAATTGGGCGTCTGCTCGAAATCGGTCCCCCGTTCGAACCGCTCCACGAAATCAACGATCGCTTCGTCGCCTTCACCGATGCATACGGCATCGACGCCTTCGTGTTCGATCATCTCGGGGAAAAAAGTGGGATGCGGACCACCGAAGATGGACAGGACCCGGTCCGGCCGGTCCGAACGTTTTTTCAATTCGCGGTTCAGAGCCAGATAATCGTGATGTAAACCGGTGGTAGTGCTGTAGGTCAGAATGTCCGGATTGAAGCGTCGGATCGATTGCCAGAAATTCTTCTGGGTCAGCAGGGCCAGGTCGACACTGTGCCCGTGCTTCTTCAACGCAGCGGCGATGTAGAGCGGACCCAGCAGTTCCTGCATGGTCTCGCCCTTATTGATGAACATGACCCGCATGATCGATGCCTTATCTTAAGTGTCTTACTCGGAGCCGGCCCAGCCGAACGAACAATCGGTCCAGACCGGGTATTGTTCTTTCCCTTGTTTCTAATGCCTGCCTTCCAAATTTACAACCTCGACCAGTCACACTTTGTTCCACAGCCCTTTACCTTGATTATGATGTGACGAGATTTTTTTTGCTTTCCGATTATGGTTCTGGTATGATTATGCCGATTTCGAGCTATTAATGGACCAAGAGGGAGGTTAGCGCTATGCGTATGGTCAGGATCGTATTCAATGACGCTGATGAGGGCTACTATCACATCAGTGGTCGAACGGTGATGAATGCATTTATTATCAAGGAGGCGGAGAAGAGACGTTTTATCGAAATACTGCACAAGCTGGCCCAGGTCTATTATGTTCAGGTCATAGACTATGTGGTCCTGTCCAATCATTTCCATTTGATCGTGAAACCGGTCAAGCCCGGTCAGAAGCTTCGGGTGCAGGATTTCAAGCGACGACATGAAGCGTATTACCAGAACATGTACGTCCAGAGGGAATTTCGTCCGGATGACGAGTCGTTGCAGAAAATGAAGGGTCGGTGGAGCAATATATCGACATTCGTGCAGGACCTCTCGCAGCAGTTTTCGAGGTGGTTCAATCGCACGCATTATTCGGAGGGCCATGTCTGGTCTTGCCGGTTCAAGAGCGTGTTGATCGAGGGCGACCGGGCCCTGCTGGCCTGCATGGTCTATATCGATTTGAACAGTATCCGGGCCGGTTTAGCCAGTCGTCCCGAGGACTATCCTTTTTGTTCGCTCTATGAATTGGTCCATCAACCGGACACGGCGGATTGGATCGAGCTCAAGCCTCTGATCGAGGTGCTTTCTGAGGGGAAAAAGCCCCTCTCGAGATCAGAAGCCCTGAAAAAATACCTCCGTATCCTGCAACATGAGATCGTGATCGGTAAGAAAAAGAAAGCGGCGGATAAAAAGAAGAAAGCCGAGGCTGCAGCCCAGGGTCAGGACGACGAGGAAGAGGTCTTCGAGCAACCCACGACCTTTCTGGAACGGAACCGATATTTCACTGATGGTGTTTTCCTGGGCAGCCGCGAATTCTGTGAGCAGAAATTTACTGAGTTTAATAATTATTTTAATACGAAGCGGAGCCGCAAGGGTCGGCCTGTTCTCTCGAAAGGGTCTCGCGATCCGGATAGTCTGTTGAATTTTTATTCGATTCGTCAATTGAGTCCGAGCATACAGCGAAAACGTCCCGCCTCGCTCCTGGAAGAATTGGGCGGCAAGGATTCTCAGTATTAGATATTTGGATAGTATCACGTTGAAGATGAACAGGTCGTATAGAAAATCTTATTAGTTTTACTCATTCATCAATGGGGGAGGTCCTCATGCCGGTCGGATTGCACGGGAGTATGACCACAATTCAATCAGATGTGCCACACAGTTTCATGAGGGGAGGGGCCAGGAAAGCGATGGTGCTGGCAGGGCTGTATCTGCTTGTCACCTACCTGATTTCACCTGTTTCGGGCAGTACGTTGTCTCTCTCTGCCTCTGAGGAAACGAGCAGTGATACTCGAACAACTACAATCTATCTGGGTGAGGAGATTGGCTCTACGTCCCGTACCTTGAAAGTTGTCAGGCATGATGGCCTTGAAAGACCTGACCGCGGATCAGCACACGCTGGTCCGGTCCAACCCCTGAGGAGTATGCTCAGTCCCGATTTCGACTGGTTTTCATGGGCCGAGAGCCAGAGCCAGGCCCCTGCGTTCGTATCCCTCGAGTCCATGGCCCGGCTCGATCAGGTGGTCCCGGCCCTCAGCCCGTCAGTGAGGAGCGATCTGTCCGGCACGGCGTATATCTCTTCGCATTATGCGGGTTTTGTGACGAATTATCCCCATGATGATGGTGTCAGTTACGACTACTACAATCTTTCCGACGAGAAGTTCCCGATTTGGGGCATGGCTGCCGGCGGTCCGTCTCCGGGCGTTCAGAGTTCGGTCTGGATCGGGGGCGATTTTGACAGTAAATATACCACTGAACCGTGCGGAACACCTAATGATTGTTATGTGCCGCCACCTGTGGACAACATGTATCGCGGCTGGCGGACCCAGGGTTATGGTTCGGCGCCGTGTAATTGTCCGGCAGCTTTTCAACCCGTCTTTTATTCGGCCAATCGGGGTATCATGATGTTCGATCTGTCCTTGGTCCCGGATGGGGCCCAGGTAACCGGTGTTCAATTCGAAGCGGTGCTGTCCAAGCAATTCGGTTCCGGTGAGATTCTGAATTTTAGCGAGATCGAGGCGGATCGTTCGCGTGGTTACGAGAACGTAGCGGGTTATGGTTTCAAGTGGTCGTACGATGATGCTTCGGACGGCCAGCTCTATCAATTGGGCTGGAGTGTGGGGGCATATGCGGTCGGGAATACAGCCAATACGACCCTCAATGCTCTGGCTGTGGCTGATGTGCAGGCTGCCCTCGAGCACAACTGGTTCGGTCTCGGCCTGGTCTCCGGTGCGGGCGAAACAGCGACGACCTCCTATTATTTCGGGGCCTTTCAAGGCTCCGGCGGAGTGGTCCCACCCCAATTGATCATCGATTATGACTACATTGTGCCGGACCAGGTCATGCTTCAGGATGAACCGGGTTACGCCACGACCGCTGACGGAGAGAGTGGCTGCCCGATCCTGACCTGGGACATCCCCAATGAGGAAACAGGCAATCCGCTCCATTTCATACTCGAAGTCTCGGACACGGTACCTGTGTATCATGACGAGACCTTTATTTCGAACGACTTTATCGATCTCAGCCAGACTTCCTATTCCGGGATGGTCATCACCAGCCGGCACGATAGCTATGATGCCTACGGCTCGTATCTGGGCACGGATTACCCGCATGTCCAACTCGATCCCCTGGAATTGATCTATGGCGGCTCGGTCTATCCCTACGCCCGAAACTACAATGTGGGCTGGCGTTTCGGCCGGCCTTTCGTCTCGCACCTGGCCACGGATACCTGGACCGGTGAGGGCTACTCGGTGGATGGCCTGGGTGACGGTCTGATGGGCTGGACATACATGGAATGGGCCTCCTATTACAGCATCGAGTACCCTAATACGGCCTGCGCAACCCAATTGGGCTTTCCGGCCAATGTGATCGGTGTGGGCGGTTTTATCCCCTCGGGCATTACGGAATCGTTCTGGATCGCGTTCGATTACTTCAGTGACGGCAGCTCTGACTGGTTCCCGGAAATCCTGGTCAGCAATGCCGCGGATTCCTTTTATGTCGAGTTCTCGCCAGCGATCGAGGACGTAGCGGGTGTGGCCCTGTTTTTTACCGCGAGCAGTGATAATTTCGCGTATCTGGCGGACCTGCAGGTCTATGATAGCGAGATTTACGATACGTCCGAGTCCCAAACCGTTACCTCCGAGGCCGTGGCCGCCAGTGCTAATCCAGCCCATTCCTTCGATCGGGTTGTTTTAACTGTGTTTGACGAGCAACCTGCCGGGACCACGATCGAGTATGAATTGAGCAATGATGACGGCATCGTCTGGTATCAGGTCACGCCCAATACCGAGTTCATTTTTCCGGACACGGGCAATCAACTTCGTTGGCGAGCCCATCTGAGTACCTCCTCGCCCTCTCTGACCCCGAAGATTTATCAGGTCATCTTGGACAATCTCGTGCTGGGGCTCAATTCTGAGTATGACTACGCTGAATTCGAGGAGAATGCCATCTTTGCGGGTGAGTATCAAACCATGTCTGCGGCTGGGGTGCCTGAATACGCCGGGACCCAGTATCAGGCCCGTCACGTCCCGACCTCGTTGTCCGAAGGAACGTATTACTGGAAAGTCAAAGCCGTGGCCCCTGCGGGGTCAGGCGGCTTCGGACAAGTGTCCCCGGTCTGGAGTTTCGAAGTGGTCGATGATACGGTGCCGCCGCCAGCCCTGGGCGCAACACTGATGGCAGATAAGATCTCGACAACAGTGGTCGGACTCGATTGGTCCGCTTATGTCCCGGAACCCGACAGTCAATACCGGGTCTATCGTTCGGAAAACCCGGCCGCTGTCAATGTTCTGATTGCGACAGTTGGGAGTCAGGCCTATACGGACGGCGACGCGACCGCCGATTTTCTGTGTTATGTGGTCAATGCCCTGGACCAATGCCTCAACGAGTCTCAGGACGAGTGATAACATGCTTCAACCGAAAAGAGGGAAAGGGTCCTGTTTGAATATAACTTTAACAGAAAATGAAAACAGCATTGATGGGGGAAAGGGTCTGCGTGTGCGGACAAAGAAAGCTGGTCCGCGGACCAATCCGAAGAAACGAGTCATGCCCAGGGAGGAGAGAATGATGTTGATGAAACCCACTGCCTTGATTTACAGTTCACATAACCGGTGCGAATACTTGCATCGGTACTGGATTGTCGAACGCGCTTTACAGAGTCATCACAACAAGACTATTTTCTATATTCCGATGTCCATGGGAAGGTTCGATCAGCAGGATTATTCCTGGGGAACATTCCGCTGGTATTTCGATCGTTTTACCCAGTGGGGCTTGCAGGCCCGGACCTTTTTCTGGTCAGAGGAGCTCTCGGACGATGATGTGGACGTTTTTTTCCGGATGGTTCATGATTCCGAGGTCGTGATTCTGGGGGGCGGTAATTCATATCTCGGTTTCGAGCGGTACAACGGCCTGGGCGTGCGCTATAACGGCGATTATGACTTTTTCAACAAGTTGCTGCACGATCGCCAGGCCCGGGGTTTGCTGACTGCGGGCTTTTCCGCCGGTGCGATCCAGCTCGCTGATGCCTGTGACTATGATTCTCAGCACAAGTGTTATGGCCTGATCTATAATGTAACCACACGCTTGCATTATGAATGGGGTGGCGAGGAGAGGTTGGCCGAAATGGCCCGGAACATTCCGCATTGCTTGTGTTTCGGTCTGCCCAATGATTCCGGTATCGCCTCGAACCAGGGCCGGCTTCCCTCGGGTAATCGCTGGCAGGTGCTCCAATTCATCATCGATAATTCCTGGGACGTCCCGCGCGACGGCTTTCATATCAAGACCCGGCAAGGTTTACGCATCGACCATATCTATCGAGACGGCCGCAAATGGATTTTCAATGGGGGCGATGTCATGGTCAGAGTGATCTCACCGGATTATGCCTATCAAGGAACCTGGATCATGCCTGCGGGCAGTTCGAGCGTGGTCGATTACTGGACCCAGCAACCGTCCGGTTACCATGACCTGGCCCATATCCTGGCTGCTCATTAACTGCTCGATACAGTCAGCTTTTTAGCTGGCTAGGGCAGTTGGGGTGCTGCAGGATCAGGTTGCGGACTTGGACCGAGCGATTGGCGATGGGTTGACGGAAAAGGTAATGGAGCACTTTAGGCGGGGTCGTTGGCCAGCGGGCCAGATTTTGGATCAGGAACAGCGAGGTGTAGGTGTGCCCGCATAAACGGGCAATGGTCTTGCCGTTCAAAGGAATGCCGGTCAACATGGTCAGACAACGGCCCTCTGTCTTGAATATGAGCGCGGCTGCCTCATCACCCGAGGAATTCTGGAATTTTCGCCGGAGCAGTTGATGAATCTGCCGTTTGATTTTTTCGGCGACATCGCCGCTGACGATCAGCTGATACAATTGCAGCAGTGATTTTCGCACCGTCATCCGGTCAAGCAGGAAAGTGCTCGTTTGAATGTTTCTCAGCAGGAAACGCTGAACGGCCTCATCCTGCAGGAAATTAAGGTGATAGGCCAGTTTATCGAGTCCGACCGGATTGCGGTGATGGGCGGCGATCAGGCGGGCCTGGGTCAAACCGAACTGGCTGTTTTCAAAGAGGGCTTTGATCACCTCGGCGTCAGGATCATAGCACAGAGCACATAAATCGCTCCCGGTTACGGAATGGGCCAGTTTCTCGCGTTCCTCGTTCTCGAGTGGATGAAATTTCGTTTCAAAGAGCATACGATAATTTCGGGACTGCACCTCACCTTCAGACCGGTCAGCCTCTTGCTCGTCTCGACCATCGACCTGCTCGATCTGAGTATGGTCAGATGACGGACCTGAGTGGAGCGCATCATCCTGCTGCTCGGGGAAATCTCGTTTGTCTGATGCGGTGTGACAGGCCGGGCGCCTGCTTCTGGGAAAGATGAGTTGGGCCTGTTCCAGCCGTGCAAGAACAGTCTCTATAGACTCGAGCGACAGGCCGGTCACATGTTTCAAGTCCTGGACTGTGCTGCAACCATCGATGCGGGACAGGACATAACCTTCCTCCTCGGACAGGTCCACATCGTTCAAATCCAGGTGTGGCTTTGTTTTCGGTATCCAATCCATAGAACTCATTGATTGTCCTGCAGGGTGAATTTTAACGAGAGCATTGTCTCCATCATGACAGGAACTCCGTTACGGGTCCCGGGTTGATAGCGGGCTTTGAGAGCCACGCGGACAGCCTCCTCATCGAAGCCGTAACCGGCTTTCTCACCGACAGTTGTCGCCTGCACGACCCGGCCTTCGACATCGATCAGCAGCTTGAGCGTGACTTCCGCTTCCTTATGGAGTTTGGCGGCAATGGCCGGATAGATGACCGGCGGAATACTGGTCCGCACCGGACGGGTTTCGACCGATGCCACTGTTGCGGTCAACGTGACAGTCGGTGTCATTGTCGGTGCCGGAGAGTGCGTTGGTATGACCTGATCGGCCATGTCTGTCTCAGTCGGCTCGGGTGGACCCTCGAACGCATCATCAGGATGATCGTCTGCCTGCTCGGCCCCGACCTGGCTCAACTCGGCCAGATTTCCCTGCAGAGTGCGGATTTCAGCCTCGAGCAAGGCAATGCGCTGCACTTGCTCGTTCTGCTCCCGGGGCGACCCTCTTTCTTTCTGGGCTGAGAGTTCGCTGATCTGGTTTTGAAGCTCTTCAATCTGTGCTAAAAAAGCCTGCTCACGTTGCGCCCAGGCCGCATCGCGGACTGGGCGGGGCGATCTGGCCAATCTATTGATTTCAGCAGGAGGGGGCTCGATCGCGAAGAATTGCTGCCAGACATCATAGAATACTATCCCGATCAAGATCAGACCGACAAAAACAGAGACAATAAGCTGAGGACTCAGGTAACTCTTCTGTTGGGCTATCCTGTCCTGGCGGGAATGACGCTTCTTCTTTTCCAGATAAAGCCGGTTATCGGCGACCTGGAGCAGGTCTTGACCGGTCATATTATCATCGGGATAGCTGGCCAAGCCCATGCTGAACGATACGGTTACCTTGACCTCATCCTGGTCTCCTCGGGTCGTAAATGTGTGTCTAGTCAAAGTTGTCCGGGCACGTTCACAGATTTCTCCGGCTTCCGCGGCCGGTGCACCGGGCAGCACGATCACGAATTCATCGCCACCATACCGAATCAGGAGATCGTCACTTCTAAAATGATCACGTAAAATCTTGGCAATGGTCTTGAGCACGGTATCTCCGGTGAGATGACCGTATCGATCATTGACATCCTTGAACCCATCGAGATCGATAATAATCAGGGAAAGCTGGTCATCGGGGCCGATCAGCTCGGTCCACCATTGTCCCAAAAAAGCGGACAGCAAGCGATAGTTGAATAAACCGGTCAGATCATCGCGATAAGCCAGATCACCGGCGGCATCAATCACTTTCGAGCGCAAACGCCGGGCCAGTAGGTTGACACTCCGTTCCTGGTGCGATGACTGCATGATTCTTAACTCGTTTCCAGGCTTTAATGATTCACTAATAATTGATAAACAGTATTAAGCCGCATGCCCTTTTTTGTTTGTGCATATGAAATAACACTTTGTTTATAAAATACAAGAAACTGACACATCACGTCAATCTCTTCCCGATTATATCTCGTTATCTTGATCTTACGCTGTCGTGAAAAGTTTCAGGACAATCCTTAAGATCAAGCGATCATATACATCGTTCATTATCGAATCAAGCCAAGAGATTATTTTACTTGAAGCGTTGTGTAAAATCATGTAAATTTGTAATAACTAATGTATACGCTACACAGTCAGTTTCTTCTTGTTACATTATAATAATAGTAGCATATTCATCAAAAGAAGGAAATCTTATGAAGCCTTTCCCGAGAAGATGTCAAGACTATATTCTGATTCTAGCCTTCATTTCCTTTGCTGGAATTGTCTTAGCGTTCGATCAGCCTGGACGAGGACTTGAAAGTTTATCAATCCATGAAATGCAAGAACTTATCGATTTGGGCTATCAGGTCTCTTCTGATTTTAGTCCGGATGTGACTGAGGCTTATGGGGCAGATATATCCCGTAACCAAGGTCCGGAGGACAACAACCGAGCATATGATCCCGCCTGTTTTTTAAGTTATCCTGCAGTATGTCCCGGTGATAATGACAGCATTTGGGTAGCGGTCATAGCCAGACCTGATCTGAAACAACAAATCTGGCTTTATCATTTTACAGAATGTCCACATGGCATAACCCTTAAGGACCCTTTGTTAAAATTTGAAATACCCGATGTTACGGGAATTGATCGCCCCTCGATCACCCGAACAAAGAAAGGCTGTTTTCTTATTTTTCCGGTTGAGCAACAGGAAAAGTGGCGTTTAGCTTATTCGTTTATTATTTTTTCTGAACAAAAGGAATATTCATCGGAGATCAAATATCTTGAAACTGAAGGGAATGTCAATATTCTTCCTTCTGTTACCTGTGTATCTGATCGATACTGTGTGGCCTGGGAGGCTAATCCTCAGCATGTTCGACAAATTTATACGGCCTGGATTTTGGAGGATGGAAGTGCGACCTTACCATATGCCATCTCAACTAATGAGGCCAATAGTTACAATCCTGATATCATAGCTTCAGAAGATGAGACCGTGTTCGTCGCATGGGATTCGACCAGAAATCAAGAAGCTGATTTATACGGGGCCTATTATCGCCATGGGACATGGACACAAGAAGTAAGATTAACAAGAGATCCACGTATTGAACGACATGTTAATCTGGCAGTGTTTCAAAACAAGTTTTGGATGGCTTGGCAAGCACAGTCTTTTGTTGACGATGAGGTTAATAGAATCGTTGAACAACGGATTTTCGTTGCTAAGATCGAAGATGGTCATCTAGTATTGCCCCAAGCTCTTTTTGATAAAGTATCCTTGGAAGATGAGAAACTATTAAGTCCGCGGATTTTTGTGGACAGCAAGGAGCAGTTATGGTTGACAGCAAGAAGATCAAAATGGTGGCGTGGTGGCTGGGAGGCAAAGGTATGGACCTATACAAAGTGCAATTGGTTTGAATATTCTTTACCTTTTGCAGTGCAGGGCCGAACACAACCGGCTCCTTTGTGTCCGATACATGATGGAATGGCCCTTGCCATACAATTTGATAACATACCCGATGGTCTATCATGGTTCGGACCAAATCCTGATTGGGATTCAAACGTAAGTATTGTCTATATGCAAGGGCTGAACGATATGGGACCGCTCCAACTCGAACAAGAGACTGTCCCTGAGACACAATTTTCTCTTCCCGATTATTTTCTCCAGAAAAACAGTATGCAAGCCCGTCAAACAACCACGCATAATGGTATCAACCTCACACTCTATTACGGAGATCTTCACAATCATACAACAATCTCGGGCTGTATGCCCTCTGAGAATCAGCCAATTCATGATCTATGTGCCAATCAACGTGATTTTGATATCCTTGATTTTGCAGCCCCGACCGATCATGGATACAGTTTTGATAATCCTCGTTGGCAATATTACCAGGAACAGATTCGGAACAATAGTGATCCGGGAGTATTTATCACGCTTATCGGTCAGGAATGGACCAGTAATCATAAAACAGAACCACCAGGATACGGCCATCATAATATAATCTATTTTGACTCCTCGTGGGATACTTTCTATGATGCATGGGAGAAGTGCGATAATGAGTATCTTAATCCCAGAGATCTATGGGATATGCTGAACGATCAGGGTGCCTCGTTCATTACTATACCCCATCAATTAGCTGAAGACCCGCTTCATAATGGATGTCTTCCGAAAAACTGGAATTTCTATGATGAGCGGGCCATGCCGGTAGCAGAAATATGCCAATATCGCGGTTCTTACGAGTATTTGCATTGCCCACTTCAAGCACAAGGAGCATTGCAGGACAGGGGGCATTATCTGAGAGATGCATGGTCATATGGCATTATTATCGGGACAATTGCCAGTTCAGACCATTATGGTGGTGGGGGTAAGGCCGGGGTATGGGCAGAAAATCTGACAGCTCAGGATTTAAAGAATGCCTTTATGGCCAGGCATACTTTCGGGACTTCAGGTGCGAAGATAGCTCTTTTTTTTACGTCTGATTCAGCCTTAATGGGCGACTTAATAAATAAACACGATAACCTGCCGATTGACTTCCAAATACAAGCTGCTGCGGGTACCAATATCAGTAATATTTCTGTCTTCCGCGGTTATACTTATGTGGGAATATCATCTGAGGATTTCAAGGGATATAGTACCATTGCAAATGTCTCGCCCATGACACCGGTTGTAAATTTTTCTTGCACTGATTTCTGTCCTCCCCCCGAAGCCAAACTGATCTATTATTATGTTAGGGTCACGACATCAAACGATGAATATGCCTGGTCAAGTCCGATTTGGTTTGCACGCGATCAGCGATTTTTTGTGCCTTCTCTTCAGCCCGCATGTATACTTGTTCTGTTTTGCATGTTCAGTTTTATCATAATTCGTAGTTTACCAAAAGCTGTTGTTTGCTTAAAGCAGGTGGGCACCCGAAATAATATGAAATAATGCGGAAGGAGAGAGTATAAACAGATTCAGGTAACTATTCCGAGCCAGTCCTTGAGCAGGAAGACGATCCGGCCGATAGCCAGAGCGACACGGCCCATAACGGTGAGTCCGAATGAAGCTCCGAAACCTATCATGACGAAGACGATACCGATCTTGGAAATGACTTTGAGTGTACCGGTGTGGGGGACGGAAAAGAAAAAGTAAATCAGGGTTCCGAGCAGACCGATAAAGAGGACAACCGTGTTGAAACCGTGCATGCCCGAGAAAAAACCGACGAAATCAGACCGGAGCAATATACTGGCCCGCATCTGGGCCAGTATCTGTGCCTCGACCACGGCTGGGATGGCCACGGCTGAGAAATAACCCATGGTGATCCCGATCGGAATGCGGATCATCCAGGACATGTTGGGAATAAAACGCGTGACGTAGAGCAGACCGATCATGGTCGGCAGAATTAGAAAAAAGTTCGCATCATGGACCGGATTGAACAGTCGCAGCGAGAAGCCGTCAGTCATCATTATGTTCCAGGCATCGCGAAGCGGAATGAGTAAATTGGGGACCATGACATTATGCCACATGAAGGCAATGAAATAGCCATTGGCGACCCCGACAAAGATATGCTCGGCTGCCCGGTAAAACGGATTATCCTTGTATAAGAACGAAAAAATACACAGACTCAGCAGGGAAGCGATCCATATCCAGGGGTCATGGCTCAAGCCTTGCATCTCTAATCCTCTTTCTTGGTCCGACGTTGTAAAAAGTAACCGATATTACCGATAATGACAAAAAGAATGATGACTATATGCGTCGCTGATTGGGCACTCATACCCTCAGTGGCCCGACGCCGGGCATCCGGGAAGAATTTCTCAGCCACCAGCCGTTCATATTCAGCAGCACCTTTCATACCTTCAAGCAATCCGGTAAACTGGCCGCTCTGCAGGAATGGGTAATAATCAGCGACCGAGACACCGGTCACACCCGCTGAAATAGGAATGCCGAAACGGGTCTGGGCATAGGCCAGGTACCATTCAGGCGCCGAGCCTGAAGCCAAACAAATCAGCAGATCGCAACTCGAATAGTTTTTGATATTTTCCATCATGGGCCGTTCATTAATCGGCACACCGTAATAATCTGTGGGAAAGACATCGGTAATATCGTCGCCCATGCCCAGTATCGGGATGATGGGCGGCGGTTTCCAACCCAGAAAAACGTAATCCCTACCGTTAATTACCTGTTGCTCCTCGGTTGCGCCGGGCACATTGAAATCGGCCATAGCGATCTGGAGCGCATCCTCAGCCAAACCCAAATTCTGAACATAGAGACACAGAATCAAAACCTTTATCCTGCGCGAAAAGCAGTGACGTAAAAGGGCGATATTCATCGGATGCAATTCCGGTGCAGTCTGAGGATCGTAGTCCACCGAGAGAATCAAGGTGTTTTTCTTGTCGGGAATGCGCTCGATTGCATCAAAAAGCTCCTGGGTCGGTCTCGAGACGCGGATGGGCAACTGGAAGGGGAATATGGTCGGGACTACGATGACCAAGGCGATGATCACGAAGATAACGCGTCGATCGATACTGTTAAGCTTTTCGAACCAGTTCAATCTGAGCCTCCTCCGAGCCAACTTCGTTCAATACCCAGGATAATCTTGATCGCGGTCCCGACTACGCCCAGGGCCACTCCGATGCGAATACCACGTTTTGCAGCCAGGTTGGGTACATCCAACAACCACTGTCGAATATCGAACAGGTCCGGAAAGAGCCAGGTCCCGACCGGTATCTGACCAAGCATGACGATCAGGGCCGCGAATAACAGGATACAGGCATCCAGATTGCGGGCCCGGAAAGCACGATATGCCGCGGAACTCATGAAAAAAGCGAGTAACGCGAACATGCTCGATCCCAGTGGAATCATGACATGCCGGTACAAGGTTTGAATATCGAAACTGAACTCCAGGGAACCGATCCTGATCGTTGTGGGTAAAATACCGTTCGCATCGATACCACCAAAGAGGCCGATAATGGCGGTTACGGTCATAACCACCAGGGTCAACAGACTGTATTGCCAATACTCACGCTTATACTGGACTTTCATCATATGGTGCTGGATCAAACTGCCCAAACCAAGCACAATTGCAAACAAGCTGATGATGATCATGAATTTGTTCCGCATCAGGTTATCGGCCTGATACAGATGACTTTCAGGTACAAAGAAGGCTATGAAAGCGAATACTGCAAACAAAAACATTAAAACCAGAGGCAACGTCTTTTTCATACCGAGCCTCCCGTCTTGAAAAACTTCATGATGCCCAGATCAGGCCAAATCAGATTTAGTATGGAAAACGCGATGATCGCTACAATGATAACCAGCTTCGAGTAATCCTGACCTTTTAACGTCCCGAGAAGCAAAGCATTCTTCGAGAGATACGCCGATGAAGCATAGAGTTCTTCACCGATCAGCGTGTAATCACACGCCGTAATGAAAAAGGGCAATTGCGATATACAGTCAGTCCCTGCAATCTGAATGGCCCCGGTCATGGCACCCGTTTCAGCCAGAATAAGCGATTCCGCACTGAAATATCCCATGAAGAAATTGGTAGCCGGTTTTTCGCGGAGCATGATCCCGTCAACAGCCGCAGCATAGGCAAACTGATTGTTGACCACAAAAAAGACGGAATTGGGATTGTAATAATCAGGCCTTCCTTCAGCCGTATAAGTCTCTTTGACGATCTCGCGGGCTACGGTGAAAACGATCGGATCGAAATTGGGACAGATCAATCTGACATTGTAGTTGACGATTCTCTTGGTGATCTCACCGAGCAAATTGAGGGCCGCTATGGTCGCAACATCCTCGATATAGCCGATCCCGGGCACGAACAGGATCGGTTTACCCATCTCGGTAGCCCGACCAATCGCTTCCTCGACTGCTGACAAACCGGCAATCCGACGGATATACAGTTCCCGCCCCGAACGGGCCATCTGGATGAAGAGCAGTATGAGCGAACAGATCACGATCGAGCCGATGAACACATTGAAACGGGCCCAGTTAAACCAATGGTCCGTACTGCTTACCGGTTGACTCGGCCCGGAAAAAACGACCTGATCACCAAGCTGGGTCCCGACCCGATAAATATACTCGGTCCCATCGGTGCAATTATTGTCCGTGTAATCGTTGGTCAGGGGACTGACCCGACCGAGCTGCTCGAATTCGGTCGAACCCTTCTCCTTGCGTTCGATCACGAATTTATCAGGCTTGGGAGCTGCTTTCGGATATGACCAGGTCATACTGATCGCACCGCCGGAATCATTCGGAACATCAATCACAACAAGCTGTTCGGGAGGAGGAATCATGATCTCGGGAAGTACTTCCTGAACTGAAGGTTCACCTTCGACAACATCAGTCAGCCCATTGGAACCATCCGGGACGGCATTCGAAACATCGACTCCCGCTTCGCTCGGAACGACATCCTGACTCATGAGCACCGGAACACCGATCATGAAAAGGAAAAGCACGAACAGCGAGGTGATCATCCCCAATCTGCTTTTCAGGTTCGCGCTCACGGTTCCCTTTCTTTTTAGCTCCGAAGTCACTGTCATCATCAGATAGCCGGTTTTCAAATGCAATGCATACTTAGGTATCAATTCTATTTTCAAAAGTCAATACCTGATGAGAATTTTTTTTAAATTTTTCTGATCCGTAGAGCAGAAAAACTGTTGATTTTTTCCTTATTATTTGTTATAGCTTCATTATTAAGACTAACAGCTATTCTCATCGATGAGTCCGCTACAAAGGTCGCAGCGAAGGGAAACAGGCCCTTCACGTCGTTGCGTTGCTTTGTTGTGGGCTGGTATGCAATTCACTCTACAGGGAGGTTTTGTGATGAAGAAAATAGAGGAGTTATTGGGTCAGGAAGGCCTGAGTCTGCTTGAACATACCTGTTCAACGGTCCGAAAGGATGCCCTGCATTTACCGGGTCCGGATTTTATCGAGCGGGTTGTTTCTCAGAGTGATCGTCCCAATGCGGTTTTGCGAAATCTGCAATTGATGTATAACACCGGCCGGTTGTCGGGAACGGGTTATCTGTCGATCCTGCCCGTGGACCAGGGCATCGAACATTCCGGTGGCGCATCGTTTGCTCCCAATCCCCTTTATTTCGACCCGGAAAATATTGTGCGTTTAGCCATCGAGGGCGGCTGCAACGCCGTGGTATCCACCCTGGGCTCATTGGGCTCTGTTTCGCGGAAATATGCTCACCGTATTCCTTTTATTGTCAAGATCAATCATAACGAAATGCTGACCTATCCGACTATCTATGATCAGACCTTATTCGGTAATGTCGAGCAATGTTTCAACATGGGTGCTGTCGGGGTCGGGGCCACGATCTATTTCGGCTCGGAAAACTGTCGCCGCCAGATCCTCGAGATCAGTGAAGTGTTCCAACACGCTCACGAACTCGGTCTGGTCACGGTGCTCTGGTGCTATCTCAGAAATTCCGCTTTCAAAACTGACAAGGATTACCATGTGTCCTCGGATTTGACCGGTCAAGCCAATCATATCGGGGTGACCATCGAAGCGGACATCGTCAAACAGAAGCAACCGGAGAATAACGGCGGCTATCGGGCCCTGAAATTTGGCAAAACCCATGACAAAGTCTATTCCGAATTGACCACCGACAATCCAATTGATCTGACCCGCTATCAAATCGTGAACTGTTACATGGGTCGGATCGGTTTGATTAACTCGGGTGGTGCTTCCGGTAAGAACGATCTGGCTGATGCCGTGAAAACCGCTGTCATTAATAAACGAGCTGGTGGCATGGGCCTGATCAGCGGCCGGAAATCGTTTCAACGTCCAATGTCTGAAGGTGTGACCCTCTTGAATGCGATCCAGGATGTCTATCTCTCGAAGGATGTTACGATTGCATAAAAGGGGCTTGTCCGTATCACCAAGTCTTTAAAGTAGGTGCGACCATCCGGACCTGGTCTGATCCAGAGTCCGGATGGCTCACGAACCATCTTTTTCGACCACTGTGCTCCATGTTTTCTCGGGCGGAGTAGTTGAAGCGATGGCCCAGTCAGGAGCCTCATTTGGCTACGACCATCATAGTCATTTGTCCGCGACAGATCATCGAGCCGCAGCTCAAAGCCTTAGACCTGCCCGCTGACTGGCAGTTTACCTTTCGCGAGGCCATCGAACTTAAGGCATGTCTTCATCACGAACTCAGCCTCATTTTCATCGACAACATGGCTGCGTATAATTCCATGCTGGAACAGGTCCGGGAACTTTATACTCGAGCCCCGTTTCAGGTTTATGTCATACTTGGCGCAGAAATCCAGGCCGACCTTGAATGTACCGAGCTCCCGGCCACTGGAATATGGACCTGGCCGCTCGACGGCCCTTTATTCAGAGCGAAAATCAGCACCGCTTTGAATCTATCCGTAAAATGTGCTGAGATGTCTCGTCATATGAGCATTCTGAGCAATCAGAAGCAACTTTTCCTTCGTCAAAAGGCCCGACTCGAGTACATCATCACCAGTGTTCCCTTCGGCATTATCATGGTCGATACAGAAAACCGGATATTGCTCATGAACAGGGAAGCGAAGAAGACCATCGGTGTGGACCTGAACGATGACATACAAACCTCGGATTATCTGCGCGAGAAAATTGCCTACTATCCCTTCGACCTGGTCCGCGGTATGAAAGACAAAGACGGGATAATCCTCGAAGAGGAACTGAATCTGCCCTCGGGCAGGTTCCTGGCTAAAATCGTCCTGGTCAAGGATTATAGCCAGGGCATTCTCGGGACCCTGATCATTTTTTTCCCTCTCGGCGACGCCGAGAGTGTTCGCGATCACGCCATAGAGTTGATCGACACCGCGTTTCATGAGATCAAGACGCCGGTGACCAGCATTATCACCTCGATCGATATCATTACCAAGGAAATCTATGACCAATTAAATAATCGTCAGCAAAGAATCATGACCCTGGCCAGTCAGAACTGCACTCGACTGATGCAACTGTCGAAGGACTATCTGAATGTGTCGCGGATCGAAAGCGGACGCTTGGAACTGGATATTCAAGAACTCGACCTGGAACAGTTCTTGACCGAGACCGTCGATTCTTTTACCGTATCCGCTTCCGAGAAAAATATCATACTCGCGTCACAATTCAACTGTCCGGTCAAATCGGTCAGGGCTGACCCGGCCCAACTCCGCCAGGTCTTCAATAACCTGCTCTCCAACGCCATCAAGTTTTCGAATACCGGTCAAACAATTACGATTAGCACCGAAAGCTACCCTGTAAAACAGGACATGGTCCGGATAGGGGTCCATAACGTGGGACCACCCATTCCCGTCGAAGATCAGCAGAAAATATTCGAGCGGTTCTATCGTTCCAACTCTTCCCGGCATTTGGACCGGATCGGGTCGGGTCTTGGTCTGCACATCACCAGGACAATCGTTAACTCGCTGGGCGGTCACATTTGGGTCGAGAGCAGTCCAGCTCATGGGACTACATTCTCTTTTACCCTACCCGGTGTCATTATCGAAAATTAGATCGTTTTCAGAGATTCTGCTCATAACACTCAAGTATTTCATGCCCATCCAGCACTATGTGTAATCTCATTCGTCTCCCAGACATTCATGCTCCTCGAAGAAGAACCGAACCTCGCGCAGGCCGTTTTCCGGTGAATCCGAGCCGTGGACCACATTTCGTTCGATCGAGGTGCCGTAGTCTCGACGAATAGTGCCATAACCAGCTTGAGCCGGATCGGTGCTGCCGATGAATGAGCGATAATCATCGATGACACGTTTGCCTTGCAGGGCCATAACTATAATCGGGCCAGATGACATGAACTCGGTCAGCGACGCGAAAAAAGGTTTTGAGCGATGCACGGCATAAAAATTTTCGGCCCTTTCTTTGCTCAACCGGACCAGTTTCAGACCAATAATCCTGAAACCAGCCCGTTCAATCCTGGATAGAATGGTCCCGGCCAACTGACGCTTAACCGCATCAGGTTTGATGATGGCGAGTGTTCTTTCCTTTTCTGTCATAGGACGCTCCCTTGGTGGTAAATTCCTGCATGAGCTGATCGATACTGCGGGCAGACAACCTGACCGTCTGAAGGGTCCGCTTTTTAATCCGCTCGATTTGTTCGAACGGATGCCGAAGCCTGGCCCGTTCAAGCATGGCCGTGGGTCTCTGCAGCTCCTGCCAGATGATCATGTCATCAGCGGCCACCGTTAATCGATAAAAATCGCGGAGTTGGGCCAGAAATTGATAGGTCCGCTGCAGGCGTTTCAAAACCCGGGCATGCGCAGGATCAGCTTCACACAGCATTTCGAATAGGGTTAAACTGATATTCTTGCTGATTTCAAAACACGCTTTATAGATCATGAGCAACATCTCGATGTCACGCAATCCCCCATGACAATCCTTGACATCGATACTGCTCTCATAGTGCTCCTCCGATGACGACTGCTCGTGGCGAGCATAATACTCTTCGATCATAGCCGCGGTGTATTGGACTTTCTGATCGAATAGAAAGGGTACGATAATCTCAGCCATGAAGTCTTCCATGAATATATGACTGCCCACGACTTGACGGCAACCGAGCAGTTGTGATTTGTCGATGAAGGTCTCCTGGTGCTCGCCCTGAAGAAACTGCTTCAGCTCGCTGAATGTGGTCACGTACCTGCCGAAATGGTCGGCGAAACGATAATGGGGCAGGGTCCCACGCTTGATGATCTCCGAATTCATCCTCGAAATGATTTTGATGGCATGATCGAGTATATGCTGATCATTGGAGTTGAGCAGGACGATAAGGTCATAATCATTATCAAAAGCCTGTTCGCGGGCATGGCCTCCCGCCGAGAATACTGCCAGCAAGTCACGCATCGGGGTCTTCTGACCCTGTTCGGAATCAAGCTCCTGCTTGCAGATGTTGAACAGGGTCTGTAGGTAATTATCCACAAAGAGCGTATACTGATCGCCGGTCGTTTCAACGTTTTCACCTAACAAGGTCTGAATCCCTACACGCATATATTCCAGATCGTAATAATCGCCCAATTGCTCCTTTTTACTCTTGTATGTCGGGGCTTCATCAACTTTGCCCAATAATCCGACGCTGATCATCTGGATTTTATCATCACTGTCCAGAAAACGAATGCATTCATGATTTCGATCGAGCATTCTGTCGACAAATCGATGAAAATGACGACTGGAAAGCTTATGAATAGAGAGGAGCCGCAGGAATTTGCTTTTTTCGCGTTCGATCCGGTCGTCCCAGTGCTTTGCTGTCAGGGTCGCTTCGAGCATTGTCACGAATTCGTCCGGGATAATGTGAAAAAAGTTATTGATTAATACCGGTTGATAATTGAAAATATTGATCAATCGCTCATGGGCATTGGGTAATGTTTGAAAAACCTGCAGATATGCCCGGCAAAAATCGTAAAAGAGTTCCCGGCAGTTCCACTCGTGGGACTTGCTGGCCAAAAAGGTCAGTACCGTTATGATTGTCAGAGACGAATACTGACCACAAGCAGCATAAAACTGTACTATCTTCGATCTTTCCATGGGCTCGAGTCGTTGGATGTCCCTCACAAAAAGCAGCATCAAAGCACCCTCATCCCCGCACATCTTGTCCAGAATGTCGTCCCAGAACGTGGTCCCCCGAAAAAACCGGACCTGGTCAGTAAATGTTTGGGTGATATTCCCCACGATACACCGGGTTTGTGATTCGATAGTATCGGACTGCCCCGGTTTAACCCCGGCCAACTCTCCCTGAAAACAGGCGAGTTGGCTCGACATGGAACTATGCTTGATCAGATGCTCTCTGACCCAGGGGAAAAGCTCATCAATCGCTCGATTCGCTTGATTGACATACTGGTGATACCCGATAAGCAGATGGTTCCAGGCCTTTATAACGCCCATGTCATTATAACCCATGGTCCGGGCTACTGTGTTTAAATTCCGCCAATCATTCCTGTCCTGAAGATATATATCCTCGCTCTGACTGATGAATAGCTGATACAGAAAACGAAAGGTCTCGATGAAGATCAGCGATTCCTCCAACCAGTGAAACTGCTCCCGAAACTGAGTGGAATGCTGTTGAAGCAAAGTAATAACGTCCCAACTCCCGATTTTCTCGATGCCCAGAATCGTCTTGCTGACCGACATCATCCCCTTGATCATTCGTAATGCATCATCCTTGGGATGGAGCCGATCATCCTTGAGCGGTCTGACCCGCAAGGCCAGAATCTCACCCAGAATACCACGCAAGAAACCTTCATGATACTTAAGATTTCCCGGATACTCAAAATAATACCGACTGATGACCTGCTCCTGAAAGTCACGGAACAGTTTCCATGAACCGAATATGGGCCAGGCATTCAGCATCTCATTGATAATGACGAAATCATGGATCTCCTTGTCCAGTAACTGCTGATATTCATTGATCGAGGCAGAATAGGATTGGGTCCCGACATGTTCGGATATATGCAGGTGAAGATAACAGGCCCGCTTCATCATCTCCTGTATGATTTTACTGAGCCCAATATTCAGCTTTTCCCGATGATAGTCGCCCTTGTCGATGATGCCGATGTCGATATCATCCTGGTCTGCCCTGGTCCCCACCCCGATTACAACATACTCACCCAACTCTTCACTCGTATAAAATAAATGTAAGACCCTTTCAATGTAACAGGCCGTTAACTTGCGAAACCCTTCCCCAACCTGTCTCATGAAATTCCTGTATACAGCCAGGTTGTTACTGCCTACCAGTATTGACATCCGCAGAATATCAACACAACGCACATTCAAGATTATGTACTGCAAGGCATAATAACAGGCCAGAAAATCAAGCTTCAGGGAGCGATCAGACGTCAAGCTCATGATCGTTTCCATCTCGTCGCACAGATCATTAGCAGGTTTATACAGCATCACCTTGTCAAGAACACCATGCTTCTCAAGATGACGAACCAGCTCGTCTCGATGACGATTGATCACAAAATGATACTTATTGAAATGATTACCGAATTCTTTGATCCTCTGCTCGAGCCGGATGAAAGGGTCTTGAATGCTCATTTCTTCTTCCTTGACACTGTTATCGTCCCACTTCATTATCAAACGTTTGTCATGATCAACCTGGCTTGAAATATTACCATATTCCGAATCCAACTCAAAGTAAATTATGCTTTTGTCACGGACTCCGACCCACCCAAAAAATGCTATTTATTAGAAAATTTTTGCTTAAAGATACTTGACAATATCAGGTAGACTTTACTAAATAAGACTCAAAAAGAGGAGCATGAAAGTTTTGAATATTGTGCACTACTTTACCGTCACTCGCAGTATTTACTAACTTCAGCCTATCTCAACAAAGGAGTGTCACCATGAAAGTCAAAGAACCTAATGTCTACACAACCGGCAAAATAGCCAAACTATGTGCCGTATCGATCCGGACCGTGGCTCGCTGGATCGAATCAGACCAGCTCAAAGCATATCGTCTGCCCGGTGAGTCGACCGAGTATCGCGTATCCAAAGCCGATCTTCTGGCATTTCTCAAGGAATTTGGACTGCCCTGGGAACATGTCGAAGGAGATAAAACTGTCCAGGCTTTATTACTGGACAGTTCAGCCAGTAATGTGAAAGCTGTTGAAACCAGCCTGTCACATCTGGAAGCTAAAACCAATGTTGCTGTAGCCCAGGATATCATCTCAGGTGCGATTTTACTTGGATTACTTCAGCCCCAATTACTGGTGATTGATCTTGAGGAGTTTGATAACGCTGAAATCAGTCGCATGCTGGAACTGGCCCGAACGAAAGAACAGTTGAAAGAAACCAAGATCATCATTCTTGCCGATGGGAGTGCTTCGGACAAAACTTTGGCCAAGTTTGAAAAACTCGGCGTCGAAGTCATCTTAAAAAAACCGGTAACGACCCAGAGTCTCTCGAAAAAAGTATCTTCACTTTTTTAAACCTGCCGATACTTTGATCCGGTAATGAGACAATACAAAGGAGGCCCGTTCAGCATTCAGGGGCCTCCTTTTTTTAATCTGTTCTCATTCATTCCGGAGTGCGCATAACAGGTCACTGAAATCTGCCAGATGATCGTAACAATAATCGGGCTTATGGGCCTGTAATTGCGAGGGTGAATACGTACCGGTGGCCACGGCCACGGCGACCGCACCATTGTCCCGGGCACAGGCAATGTCCAATGGAGTGTCACCTATTATCCAGATATCTTTTGCCGATATTCTCTGACCAATCATCTGTTCACATTGTCGCCAGGCAATCGTGACCAGTTTTTTCCTGAGTTTGTGATCATCCGAGAAAGCACCACACCTGAAATACGACCATATCCCAAAATGATCGAGTTTGATATAAGCCCCTTGACGCCAGTTTCCAGTCAGCAACCCTACAACCATTGTTTTTTCCTGGTCAAGTAATTCGAGCAAGGCAGGCATACCGGGCATGACCTTTTTGCCCGGATTGGGCTTGACTATTTCACGCTCGAGATTGGCAAAATAGAGCTGTTTGAACCGGGCCAGATCAACTTCTGTCCAGGTCAGACCGTGTAATTTGATCGCTTTCTCAAAAATGAGTGGATCGGTCATCCCGGGCATGGCCACTTCCTGAAAAGCATTGTCGACCCCAAAGACTGTGCTGAATGCTTTGGTCATACTGCGCGAACCGGCCCCACCCGTCAGGACTAAAGTCCCGTCTATGTCAAATAAGATCAGTTTCATGCCACCTATGTAGTGACTTTATCTGCGAACCGCAACCTCATTGCCTTGCTCCCCTTCGCTGACCTTTCCTATGTTGTATGAGCCGGAGCGATATCGGACCCTATCATTGACAATTATCAGCTCGTGAGCAACAATAATAACAGCTTTGAAAGGAGTCCAGACCATGACTGATCAAGATTCTTTCTTTAACAAAATCAACCGGACCACGGACCAGATCATCAAAACCCTGATTGATGACCTTCTCGCAAGTGAATACTTCGGTCCGGCAGTGGAAAAAATCGTACATGCCGGCGGTCTGATTGATGAACATATCCAGACCGCACTCCATGCTGTCCGGGTCGCCTCGAAACGCGAAGTTGAAGACCTCGAAGAACGTCTGGTCAGATTGGAACAGAAACTCGAACGCGCCCTCTCCTCGATCGAGGAAATCAAAGCACACAATCAAACGGGTCGAACGGGAACACATGGGAAAACGGCTGCGAAAACACTCCGCTGCCCCACCTGCGGCCGGGAGTTTAGCCCCAAGTCCTCAAGCCAGAAATTCTGCAGTGCGGCCTGCCGTAGCGGATCGTCTCCCGTTCAGCCAGACACGACCAAACAAAGAACATAGCTTCGCATGTTGATTATAGAATAGTGTTAGTTGAGGCAGCCAAACAGGGGATGACGAAAGCATGGAAGCCCATCGACCATGTAGTCGCCACATTACACTGATAAAATCCGGATTTCGCAGATAACAAATCTGAGTATTCTGTGAAATCTGTGGTGATCTTTTTTTTTCATCTATAACTTTGCGATTCCGATGCATTAAAACGATAAACGATGATGTTCTGCCTGTCATAGATCACCTTGTCCCTGAAAGGGGCCATGAAACAGAGCAGGTCCAGTAGTCTTTCCGGTGACAGATACGCCCGATGAATGATCAGATATCCGATCCGATGCACCTCGAGTGCCCGTTGAAAAGCATCCGGACTGGGTCTGGTAAAGGGCTGTTTTCGCCGGTAGTCCGTCACATAACGTAACACTGCATCTGACCTGATATTCTTGATCAAATCGAGAGGATGCCGGGCCAGAAAGGCCATCTTGAGCGGATGCTCATGAATGGTCTGATAATACTGATACTTGCGAATGGTATGGTCCAAAGGTACATCCAGAACCACACTATCTCCGGCGTCCCGACTGATTTGCCTATAAATCTCCGGGAACTGCCCGGATAAAGTGGGGAGCGGTGCCGACCAGAATTCGGCTATGACCAGTCCAAGAACAAAACAATAGAGAAAACGGAACAGAAGCAGCCTTTTACGTGGGCCCCACTTTGACCAGCGTTGTCCCAGGACGGCGACTGCTTGAGCACCGATCAGGGCCAGACACAAACTCACTATGACGGCAAAACGGGCTGGGGCCCTGAAATGATTGAGAAAATCCACACTCTGGAATACATAAAAAGGCAAAAGGACCGATTTGCCCAATACAGTGACCTGTTTGCCATTGATCATCAGAAACGGCCCACAGGCCAGAACGGCAAAGACAATTGTCAGGACCAGCCAGGGCACCAGGTCCCGCCTTCTGACCAGGAAAAATGCCGCAACCAGCAAACCCAATGCTACCAAGCCCGGACTGATACCCTTCTCGATGATGTTCCCCGGCAGACTTTCCAGATAACGTCGGGCTGGACCTCCCCAGATCGGTTGTAACGGATTTGAAACAAAAAAAGAATACAGGTCCGCACTATATATCTCAGTTTCTTTGAGCAGGATTGGACTATACTCGGAGGTTACGGTCGTGCTCAACAGTGGCAGTACCAGCATAAATAAGACCAATCCTGATAAAAACGTATATACAAAAACACGCTTGAGCCCTTGACTCCCACATTCAACTGGATTGCACCAATATGTCGACCCACATTCAATAATAAGGAACAAGAGATACATGAGCATGATCATCAAGGCATAATAGATTGTACTGAAATAAATGATGACCATTACCGCCAAACCACCACATAAATAACGCTTCTGACCCTCGTTCTTGAAACGAAGCAAAAAATAAATGGCCAGAGGCAACCACTGTATCGACATCAGATTTAAATGCTCCAACGCATGCAGAAAATGATAGGGACTGAACGTGAAGAGCATACTCCCCACAAACCCGGCTCGCCAGTCCCGACTGATATAAGTGCAGAGTTGAAAACTGGTCAGGCCTGTTAGAAAAAATGACAGAAAAAAAAGCAGATTGTATATAAGCAACCGATTACTCAATACAAAACCAAGGCAATATGCCATCAATCCGTCCAGTAATGAATATGAATGAAACAGCAACGACAACTCATGAGGATGATACAGATAATCGGTCCGCATGACCGAGTCCTGATCTGACGAAAGAGCATAATCAACCCACCACAGGTTCCAGATGAATAGCCAGACATCACTGTCACCATCGAGGAAGGTGACCAGCTTTTCAAAACTGGGCACGTGTTCATGCACCCGGATGATCACAGGATACGTCATCACCACTGCCAGAACTACATATACAAAATTAATCCTGATCCAGTATCTGAAGGTGCTTCCGTGTCCTGTTTCGAACCCGTTCATGTCCTCTGATCAACCTCTGAAAGATTCTTCTGTCTTTCATACAATGTTTTGACTGCCTTACCCGATTAGAATACAACATCCACAGGAAGAATTGCAAAATTTATCTCGTTACGTTCGAGGCAAGTGGCTCAGACACTTCGGCTCTATCTGAAAGGATGTCATGAGCCGGGTTGCACTCATATCTCATCGGATCGAGAACATAGTAACTATCCGCCTGATCTTCCACTACTTATACAAGACCAGCCCGCACTTTTGACACCTTTTTTGGGGCGGAAAACTGAAAGAACTGTAAGGTGTATAGTTTTCTTTAGTGACCTTCTGGACAAAAAAGAAATCATGACAACGGGGACAGTGAATCCTCTGCAATTTATGCTGAACATACATACCTAGAAAAAACAGGCAGATCGGGAGAAGAATGGGAAACCAGGACCCGGTCCGCTCGATCATACCCATAATCAACACTAAAATGGGCAAATAAGAAAAAAGAATGAACAAGAACAGCCTTCTCAACAGCCTGATCCGGGCCAGACCCCTTTCGATTTCAATAATTGGTCCTTTCATGTAACGACCTGCTTCTTTGTGTGTTGAATGTCCCGCTTTTAACTCTTTGTCGGAACTGTCTTTTTTATCACCAAATGATATGAGATATTACTCGAGAGGAAAATATGCTTTGAGACCGAGCGAAACAGAATAACCCACAAATTCCAGGTCTTCCGAATGCTCTGAACACTCGATCGGGTCAGGACCGGTCTCACATCCAATACCACCTGCACGAGCCCTTCCCGCTAAATCTGATTGGGTCTCTTCCTGCCATCGAGCAAAAAGCACAAAATCCATCGTGCGATAGCCCACTGACATCACGAAAGACAGGGTCTCATGAATCGAAAATTCGTAACCCAGAATAAACAGCGGGCCAACCGTATCGATCGGTTGAATATCAAATTGCACGATACTTCCCGGGGGCGAATCTGCAAAGAAAAACGCTTGACTTGAATCCTGGCTCGGTTCAATGTGGGCGTATTCACATCCGAGCCCGAGATAGGTCAGATGGCGCTCAGTCCGAAAAAGCTCGAATTGATTGGAAATCTGGAAAATGGTCACTTGTCCCGTTAAAGTGGCCTGATCATTGTCCGCAGAACTGATCGGTCTATTCTGGAGAAAGGCACCCAGACCAAATTCGAGATTTAAAAACCGATTCATCCTGAGCGTATAATTGATGTCGTAGGTATAACCGGATTGGAATTGTCCCTCATCATTGATAAAAATCGAGAACTTCCCTAACGGGCAACCTACTCCCCAACGTTCGATCTCCGCCCGACAGCACAAAGGCAATGCCAGAAGTAACAAACATAGACTGGCTATGATCCGAATCGCTTTAAGCTTATGTGTTCTCGTTCTCATCCTGATGAGTATTCAATCCTTTCAGAAACAGCAGCATGATCAGACCGGTCATGATCATGATAGTCAGAAAGACGATCAGTGGACCCGGCAGGGGCAAGGCAATGGGCAGGCCCAAACCCCACTGGGCCAGACCGATCACCCAGATGACCAAGGCCAGAATGATGCCCATGAGCGCCTCCCCGGCAATCAGGCCCGAAGAAAGTAAAATAACTCTACTGTAACCCCTCTCCGGATCAATATGACGCAATCGTAATGTTTTTTTAACCAGAAATTCCAGCATACCCCCGATCAAGATGGGTACGGCCAGACTCAAGGGCAAGTAGATGCCCACAGCTACGGGCATGGGGTAGAGCCGGAACGGGCTTTGCTTCCGGGCGAGAATTTCATCGCCGATCACAAGCACAATCGCCAAGCAAATCCCGATGATGACCATGGCCCAAGGCATGGTCTTGTCACCAAAAATGGCTTGACTCAAACCGGCAAATAACGCGGCTTGAGGTGCTTTCAGCGAACCGGGAGCACTCGTCCCGATACCATACGCATTGTGAAGCAAGGCCAGAATAGGTGCAAAGAAAAAGGCGGAGATCACGGCAGCCAACAGCTCAGCCCATTGCTGACGACGAGGCGTGGCCCCTACCAGCAGACCAGTCTTGAGGTCCTGCGATATGTCACCAGAAGTGCAGGTTGCACAACAGATTATTCCCGATATGAGCAGCGTGGCCAGAATCGCGAAACTGCCCTTCATCCCAAGCGTATAAAAGAGAAGAGCGGTTATGAGTAAGGCACAGATGGTCATGCCCGAGACCGGGCTGTTCGAACTGCCGACCAGTCCGCAGATATAACTGGCCACGGCCACTAGAAACACGGATAAAACCAGGATGAGCACCAGCGAAATCAGGGCAAACCCGAATGATTCTAATATGATATATGCGAACAACACGATCCCGATCGAGGTCATAAGCAGGACCAGGGCAATTGTTAACGTGGATAAATTGAGCTCCGTCCGGATCGGTTCCGGTTGATCGCTGGTTTTATATGCACTGAATACTTCCTTGAATCCCGAGAATATGCCTTTTCTGATCTTGATGATCGACCAGATACCCGCCACAATCATTGCCCCCACACCAATATATCTGATCCGGGTACTCCACAACTCCTGGGCAGCATCGAGTGCCGAGCCCGGCCCTACCCCTTCGAGAAAACTGAGTATGGGAATACCCACAATCCAGCCCAAGGCCCCGCCGATGAACATAAGCAACCCAATATTGAAACCCACGATCGCTCCGACCGCAATCAATGCGGCGGAAATGTCACTACCGAAATAGAAAATAGCCCCGGCTTTACGAAAAGCAAACTCGAGCGTGCCCCGAAACAGGGCCACCCCCGATATGAAAAATTTGAGAAAACCACCGGTCAGAACTCCAAGCGTGATTTCTCGTAAACCGACTTGCTGACCCTCGCCGGCTTTCAGCACTTCGGCGCAGGCCGTTCCCTCCGGATATTTCAGCATCTTCTCCTCGACGATGAGACTCTTGCGCATCGGGATCATGAATATGATGCCCAGTATCCCGCCAAACATGGCTACTAACGTGACTATCCAGAAATTGAAGTTCGTCCAGACCCCAGCTATTATCAAGGCCGGTAACGTGAAGATCACACCGGCTGCCAGTGATTCACCCGTCGAGGCCATGGTCTGGACCATGTTGTTCTCGAGTATGCTCCCACGCTTGAACACGCCCCGCAATATGCCCATGGATATGACCGCCGCCGGTATGCTCGCCGAAACAGTCATCCCAGCATACAAACCAAGATATGTATTGGCTGCACCCAGTATGATCGACAATGCCACCCCTAATACTACCGCCCGAACCGTGAACTCGGGTATGTTCTCCCGCCAGTGTACGTACGGCTGATCCTCCTTCATCTCTCTCTTCTCCTTCTGCGTTCGTTTCTACCCTACCCCTGTCCTAAAAACTTTCTGATACCCTGATACCTTTATCAGACTTGACTCTATTTGACAAGATGAAAAATAGACTATTGGTGACTATTTGGACAGTCAAATCTAGTAATATAGTCCATCCCTGTCAGCTTCTTTGATCTTGCCTTCCCCGATTGATTTCTGATGAAGTGCCGTACCGGGGCAGAGAGTAAACGACGCCAGGCAGCGCATGAACGGTGCGGAATTCCGAGGGCCATGTTCAAGGTGTCGAGATCGTCCCAGATGTCGCCCCAGTCTGACACCATTCACCACTTCGTGGTGAATAATTACCCTGAATTAGCCGTTGGTTTAAAGAGCAAAAGATGTGTCACCTCTGCTTTTGAGTGCGACATGAAGTCGCATTGTTTAGTGTATCCAGCGGGAGCTGAGATACCTGGTATGTTCCTACCAGTTCCCTAC
>JAFGSJ010000063.1 GCA_016934675.1 bacterium
GGTCCGAAGCACCGCCTTTCAAGGCGGTGACCCCCAGCCCAAAGCCTCAGGCTGCGTAGCTGCCATCATGCATAGTAGAAGGCCAAGGACTGCCAGCCAACATTTCAGATGGAGAGAAGGGCAGCGTCGCAGCCCATGATTCCTGTTCTGATCGAAACCAGGCTGAAGCCTGGTTCTTCGGACCTGCGGTGCTTGCTGCTTCGCAGCAGTTGGTGTTTGACTGTTCCCCGGAGACACGTCTGTCTCTTTGACACTTCAGTCAACAATCAAAAAGCAACTCCCATATTGATGATGAAAGGTGTGATCCCGGTCCTTATTCAGCTCACCATGAAGAAAATAATGATACAAAATTCCACTGAGTAGAGCCTGCCCAAATAAGCCACGCGTAGACTCGATCCCGATCCCAGGCACAGGAACTCATAAACAGTTATATGTTTTTCTCCGTGGCTTTGTGGCTCCGTGTGAGTAATGATCACTAACGGTCAGCCGACGCATGATCCGTCTTCGGGGCAGCCCACTTCGTCGTGACGAAGCTGCGAGGCCAGAGTGGTGAGAGCATCCTGCTCTCACACATGATTTATAACCTGGCGAGAGCTGGAAGCTCTCGCCACCTCTTACTCTGTAGGGCTCTTTCATCCCCTACTCCTTAACGGCTTTCACCGAAGCTTTCGACTCGATCCCTACCTTTGGCTGCACCTCATTCAATGGCCAGTGACCGTTGCCGGATGGTATCTCTTTCAATGACCGTGAATCTGTTCTCAAAGATGATATCAGGATGCCTCAAAAATGAGAGGAGCCGCTCGCCCGGTTCTTCTGGATAAAGAGGGTCAAAACGTAATAATATGATGCCAGAACAGGTCGTTTGCTTCTTTTTGAAGATCAATTCTCCGTAATCCTTGTCAAAAGTTACAATTATTCTTCTTTCCAGAAAACCTTTTTGCAGAACAGCCCAATCATCAATGCCAGGTGATACCTCAGCAATGCTGCACACATCATAACCTTCGTTTCGTAGTGCGAGAATACTGGATCAGAGTGCTGATCATCTATCGATAAAGTCTACCCAATACGCTCTATTTACAGAAGACGATTATCTCATTACTGGAGTTAACGAGGAGGCGGTTAAAGTCAGATGTGCGGGCCGGGAATTCCTGATGATGTTCATCGTAGGTGTAGCTCGTGGTCTGGCCGTTCTCGGTTTTGGTCAGCAGTTCGCCGTTGTCCGTGTAGGTAAAAGTGGACGCGTCATAGATCAACAGACGGTCCTGATCGTCGTTGATCAGGTCTAAGTCCTGGAGAGTTGCACCGTGCCAATCCGGTCGATTCATCATCGTTCCCTCGAATTGAGCCGATTCTACTCCATCACAATCGGCTGAGCAAGAGAAAAGATCGTGTTCAGGCAAGCAGAACAGGAACTCAATAACACTCACACCCTTTTTTCTCCGTGCCTTTGTGGCTCCGTGTGAGTAATGATACAAAATTTCACTGAGTAGAGCCTGCCTAAATAAACCACGCGTAGACTCGACCTCTTACCCCGATTCGATTATTCTTACTCACATTCCCTGCAACAATCCAAAGGGAAATCTGATGATTCCAAGGTGGCTCCCAATTCCCCTGTTTATTTCTCTTGACAATCAGATGATATAAAATCATAATATAAAGAGAAAGCAAAGTTTTCCTCTTTATAGGAGTTATTAACCATGAATGTATTCACTGCTGTTATCGAAAAATGTCCTGATACCGGACTTTTCATTGGTTATGTTCCCGGTTTCGCCGGAGCGCACACTCAGGCTCGGACCCTCGACGAGTTACGTCATAATTTAAAAGAAGTAATCGAGATGCTTCTTGAAGATGGTCTACCACTGCTGGAGACTGAATTTATTGGCACTCAGACAGTAATGGTTGGAACGGATGAGTAACATTCCGATCCTTAAACCAAACGAGGTTACCTCGATACTGATAAGACTCGGATTTAGTGAGATTAGGCAGAGAGGTTCACATAAGCAGTTCCGCTCCGGCTTTCAACGGCGCTTTCGACGCGACTCCTTTCACAAAGCACAAATTCAGAAGATGCGATCCCTTAGTTTTTCCTATTCACGATGAAATACTGAATTCTTACTGGACAAGTCACAAAAGTGATGATACAATGGAATTATAAGTGCTGAGAACCACGAGGAGATTACAATGACAACGAAAGAGATGGCGAAACAGGTTATCGATTCGCTTCCGGAAGACGCGAATCTTGACCAGATCATGCAGGCCTTATATGTTACCCGAAAGTTCAAAAAAGGGGTTCAGGAAATCGAGGAGGGCAAAGGGATTCTGCATGATGAAGTGAAAAGGCGTCTCGAAAAATGGGTAAAATAATATGGTCTCCAACAGCACTGACCGATGTCGATGCACTGGCCGAATACATAGCTCGAGATTCTCCTGAACATGCTTCTTTATTTATCGAACGTCTCTTAGAGCATACAAGTCGTTTAGCTGATTTTCCCCGCTCAGGCCGAGTCATAAGAGAAATCAACGATGATCACGCACGTGAAATTATCGTTGGCAGTTTCCGAATCATGTATTTCCTCAATGACGACGAAATTTGGATAACTGGCATCGTTCATGGCGCTCGTGATTGGACTCCCTAGACTCTCATAGAACTCATGGCCTACCAATAAATCCAACTGAGCGGCGTTGAAAGAAGAGTACATCACGTTCAGACTCCAGATCAATAACCATAAAGAACGCAGCAACAGTCTCCGTTTTTCCCGTGCCTTTGTGGCTCCGTGTGAGTAATGATCGTTACCGAAGAACAGTGTCGGCCCAATGGGCATATCATTACGCATCGAGAAAAGAAGACCATTACGGTCAGGCCCGAGCACCGTTTAACGCTGATTCATCTATCAGATGACCTGATACCAATCACCGTCCCGATCATGCCCGAACACCGGTTTATGACGATCTCCCTGACACATCAGTCAACAACCCACAAGCAACTCCTGTTGTGATGATGAGAAGTGTGATCCCGCTCCTTATTTTGGTCACCATGAAGAAAATATTGATACAAAATTTCACTGAGTAGAGCCTCTCAAAATAGGCCACGCGTAGACTCGACCCTTATCCCAGGCACAGGAACTCATAAACAGTTACATGTTTTTCTCCGTGGCTTTGTGTCTCCGTGTGAGTAATAATCACTTATGTTCAGCCGACGCATGATCCTTTCGTGGCAGACCACTTCGTCGTGACTAAGCTGCTGGGCCAAAGTGGTGAGGGCATCCTGCTCTCACACATGATTTATAACCTTGCGAGAGCTGGAAACTCTCGCCGCCTCTTACTCTGGAGGGCTCTTTCATCCCCTACTCCTTTCAGGCTTTAACCGGCGCTTTCGACTCGACCCCTATCACTTATCTGCTTTCACCCTTCTTACTTGAATAAAGCCCTGCTTTACTATTTCTCGAGATTCTTTATCCCAACCACCAAAATTTTCGTAATCTTTCTCGCATGCTATTAAAACAGTATCCCAAGAAATATCATAAGCTGTATCGTTATTCATATAGATCCTGACTGCAGTGTTTTTAAGAATTCGCCTGCATTTAATGATCGATAAATCAAATTCTCGGCTAACGCCATTATTATTGAATCTCGATATTTTTCCATTTACAAAATTATAATGTGGCTTAAAAAACCATTTAAGAAGATAAGCTATTGGAACTTCATAACTTACGCCACATTTCATCGTAAATCTTATAAACTTTCCTTCCTGAAATATTTCACACTTGCTGAAATTTGCATAATTCTCTAATGATATCTCTTTATCTAAAATTTTTTTATTACTGTTGAGTATCATAATCTCAGTTAATTCATTCATCAGAATCGATTTCACCTGTTTGGGTTAAAATATCTATCAAATCAGTTTCGGACAATTCGCCCTTACTATATTGTTCTATAGCCCAATCACTTCGAGTTAATGCTTCTGCATTTGGGGGATCTAACAGAAGTATTGATAGTATTGATGTAATACCACCTGCAGCTTTCAGGAGTTTTAATGCCGTCGTTGGACAACTACCGGTTAATATCTTCCCAGTTAAACTTACTCGAGCTAGCAATTTCATACCCTTTCTCTTGAAAACATGCCAATGAGGACCACCATGCATTGTATCACCAGGAACCTTGATAAATATATATCCCGCTTTTTCTATAACTTTTGACTTTGATAACCCGTTGTTATCTATCCAATTAATTGGGTCGTCTTCAACATATACATATAAATTTCTCTCCGAACTGGTGAATAAAATGATATCCCGAATAATCCATCTCCCAACCATTGAATCATAATCGCGATACCCAAACCTCACCAGACCTGTATCAGCATCATATAGTCCACCAGCAAAGCCGAAGGGCTGGAAACCGGGATTGGTGTCGGTGATGACGTTCCCGAACTCGTCGTAGTCCATCTGCTGGACGATCGCGCCGGTGTCCTTGTTGACGACCATTCTGATGCTGCCCAGATGATCGGTGATCAGGCGGTAGGTTACACCGTTCTTGATCATGTAACCGGGACCGAACAGGGAGACAATAGTGTCGGAAGCATCCAGCTCGGCGATGGGGTGGATCTGGGAGTCATACAAAAACTTCCGGGTGAGCGTGCTGTTGACCTTTTTGCCGATCCGACGGTTGGTCGCATCGATGATATACTCGATCAGGGTGCTGTCCGGGAGCGTAACATTGATCAGATTGCCCAGTTCATCGTAGGTGTAGCTCGTGGTCTGACCGTTCTCGGTTTTGGTCAGCAGTTCGCCGTTGTCCGTGTAGGTGAAAGTCGCGTCGTCATAGGTCAACAGGCGGTCCTGGTCGTCGTCGATCAAATCGATGTCCTGGAGAAATAATCCGTGCCAATCCGGTCGATTCATCATCGTTCCCTCGAATTGACCCGATTCTACTCCATATCAATCGGCTGAGCAAGAGAAAATATTGTGTTCAAGCAGGCAGAAAAGGAACTCAATAACACTCACACACTTTTTTCTCCGTGCCTTTGTGGCTCCGTGTGAGTAATGATCACTAACGGTTAGCCGACGCATGATCCACCTTCGTGGCAGCCCACTTCGTCGTGACTAAGTTTCGAAGCCAGAGCGGCTCGCTACACCTTACTCTTGAGGGCTCTTTCATCCCCGACTCCTTTCCGGCTTTTACCGGCGCTTTCGTCGCGACCCCGTACTATGACACAGTTGCTTATTTATATGAATCCTGAATCTGTGCATTAATCAATATAAAATTCTGAATACCGCTCTATAAGCTTGCCATTTATATCAAAGATTAATACACGATTATAAAAATGATCATACTTTTTGCCTGGTTCAGAATAATGCCAAATAATGTCACCCTTATCATTTTTTCTTTCTGTGAGTGGCTCACCTATTAATTTTTTGACCTCATATTGTGTCAATCCCATTTTCAAAGATTGAAAAACATCTTCTTTATATCCTACAGCATATTTTGTATCATGATTATAGATTAAAGGTGCTACTTTGTCTAAAACTTTTATAATAAAAGAATTTATAGAACTATCATTTTCATTTTTATCAGATTTACTATCCTCTAGATCATAAACAATAATACACGATACATTAAAATATATTATTAGTAACAAAATACATAAGTTTTTATACATATTGCCTATTCTCCTAGAATGCACAACCACAAATACTTGGCATTGGCCAATCTTTATGTTTGTCATGGAATTCCTTGTTAGTTCGTCCACCTTTAAAGAACTGACGTGTCCAGGAGACGGGATTAGGACACCAAATAACAAGCGTACCACCGTTGAACACGACAGCCATGCATCCATCAGAAATCTTGATTGGAAAATTATCACATTTGGGTGGATAAATGCCATCAACATCGCACCATTCACCAGGAGCACAAAATTGGAATCCTTTTATTGAGCCATTTTCATGCTTATATGGAATGTAATGATCAGATAGATTTTTTAATCCCGCTAAACCATTAGGATCAATCCAATTAATTGGATCAGCATAGACATAAGTGAATAAATTTGGATCATCGCCTGTAAATAGTATTAAGTCCTTTGAAGCCCATCTCCCCCATTTTGGAGTATAATCTCGCGTCCCGTATCTTAGCAGGCCTGTATCAGCATCATACAATCCACCGGCAAAACCGAATGGTTGAAAGCCCGGTTGGGTGTCATTGATCACGTTCCCGAACTCGTCGTAGTCCATCTGCTGGACGATTGCGCCGGTTTCTTTATTGACGACCAGGCGGATGCTGCCCAGATGATCGGTGATCAGGCGGTAGGTAACACCGTTCTTGATCATGTAACCGGGTCCGAACAGAGAGACAATGGTGTCGGAAGCATCCAGCTCGGCGATGGGGTGGAGCTGGGAGTCATACAGGAACTTCCGAGTGAGCGTGCTGTTGACCTTTTTACCGATCCGACGGTTGGCCGCATCGATGATGTACTCGATATATGTGCTGTCCGGGAGCGTGACACTGATCAGATTGCCCAGTTCATCGTAGGTGTAGCTCGTGGTCTGGCCGTTTTCTGTTTTGCTCAGCAGTTCGCCATTATCAGTGTAGGTAAAAGTGGCTGCGTCATAGGTCAACAGGCGGTCCTGATCGTCGTAGGTGGCCGTGTAGGTGTCCGAGGGCGTGACGTGGCTCAAGCGGTTACCGTTGTCGTCGTAGGTGTAGGTCGAGATGATGTTGTAGTCTTTTTTCACTTCGTGCAGCCAGCCCCGAGGATAGTAGGTGTATTCATACACAACGGGTGTCCCACCTTCGACAGATTCGGTTTTCTGGGTGATCCGGCCCAAATGGTCACGCTCGTAGGTAACTGCATAGAGTGGATTACTGCCGTAGTGCGCGGCATAGCTGGCCACTTCGCCGTAGTTGACGGACTGGAGAACATCCTGATAGCCGAGCGTATCCGTGACGTTACCCAGGGTCGAGCCCGTGATCAGGCCGTTGTTCGCGTCCCGCTGGAGGATCAGATCGCCCGCTCCGGTCAGCAGACCGTCGTCATCGTAGGTATAACTGATCGTGCTACTGCCGTTAACCGTCTGGGAGGTCAGGCGGAAGTTGTGGTCATAGGTCCGGGTGACACTGCCGTTGACCGTGCCCGTGACTGAAGTGCCGGTCAGATCATTATTAATGAAAGAAATATTATTCCTGTGCATCACTTTCCCCTGGTGACACGTGCACGGAATCAAGCCAGGATTGCTGAGGACAATGAAAAATCACTATACCATCCCCCGGTTGTATTTCTTTTGTAATGTCTTTGGATGTTCGTTGATAAGATATGGGTTTTTCTTCGCAATAAGGTAGTTGAAAATGATCACCTCCCTCATCAACCCAAATAAATGCAATTTGCCTCCGATCTGATTCAAGGAGATAGATGTTGACACCTTCACCACAACCCATCGCTTTACCCAAAAAGGTGTAGTCCTCCAAATAAGGGCCTGCATCTCTTGATACAGTAATACCTGGCAGTGTCTTCCCTTGGTAATCTGGATACAGACTCTTTAAATAATTCTTGATAAAGTTTTCATGAATTATGTATCTTGAATGTTCTTCGATCTTCCGCCATCTTGTCAGATTATCGACAATTTCACTGACTTCAAAAACAAATTGCACATCAGAATTCTTAAAAACAGCATCATAAATCGCTTGACCAATTATAGTACCATCTTCACAAGGATGAATTTCAATTCTATGAAATTCCGACGGATCATCCTTGTTCATTTCATAGTAGCCTATTCTTCCAAACCCATACGGTGTGGCTTGATAAACCCAAAAATTTGCTGTCGATCCATACTTCTCCACAGCAATAGCTTTGGGATTAAAGAAAAATCTAGAATAGGGCCTATAATGACCATTTTTATCTTTTAGATGCATGACAAAAGTGCCACCACATTCATTAAGACTTGAAATATCCGATAAAACCGCCACATCTTCGATACCATCAGCATTAAAGTCACCTCGGATTCTAAAGGGATACTTTACTGCATCATCCATCCATGAATTGTGATCAGCTTTTGAGAATAAACCAGCATGACTACTGAGACATACTACGTTCATGCTTATGAAAAGAGCGATAAGATTTATACACTTTATTCGCATTATTTCGCTATCTTATTCGCATTATTTCGCTATCTCCTTGTCCACTGTTTTATTAAAAATATCTTGTTATCCAAATTAAAAATTAATTTTATAAAAACTGTACGTTTTTTTTTAATATTCATTTAAACATTTCCCACCTTTCTCGCCATAAACGTCCAATTCATAGTCTTCACCAGGATCAGAGCTATTATAACGCTCACCATCCTTCCAATCAAAATAATGAACAAGTTCATGTTCAAGTGTGCGATCAATTATTTTCTCCGCATATCTCTTCTGATCTTCAGTACCATACTTGTACTTATTAAGCAATCCCCCATTTATATCGATCTGATTGGGATTATTTTTATTGTAATGACCCATTTCACATATAGATAAATCCCAATTTACTTCAATTAGAGGTCCTTCCCCCCACTTCATTGCCTTTTTAACATCTTTCTTGCTGGCTTGACCATATTCCTTATATGCATCATACTTCTTTTCAGTGAGTCGTGTTTCAATTGTTCTAATGCGATCCACCACAGTTGGAAAATTTTTCTCAATAAAGCTCGAAACTTGTAATAAACCATATTTGTCAATTAGGTTTATCGGGTCATTCATAACATATCCAAATAGGTTTGTAGTTTTTCCATAGAATATAATTGGATCCTTGCTTGTCCATCTTCCTGTTATTGGCTCATAATCTCTAAAGCCAAACCTTACCAAGCCCGTATCCGGATCATACAGTCCACAGGCAAAACCCAAGGGCTGAAAGCCGGGATTTGTATCTAATATAATGTTGCCGAATTCATCATAATCGATGCGTTGAACAATATCCCCGGTGTCTTTGTTGACAACTTGACGAATCCCACCCAGATGATCGCGTATGAGACGGTAGACGGTTCCACTCTTGATCATAAAACCGGGACCGAACAGAGAGACAAGGTTGTCGGAGGCGTCCAGTTCGGCGATGGGGTGGAGCTGACCTGCGTAGATATACTTCCGGACGACCGATCCGTTCACTTTTTTGCCGACGCGGCGGTTCTGGCCGTCAATGATGTAATCAATATAGGCACCGTTGGGGAGGTCGACCTGGATGAGATTGCCAAATGCATCATAGCTATATGTGGTTACTTCGTCAGGCTCGGGGCCAGTGTCTGTTTTCGTGTACAGTTCACCGTTGGCCGTGTAGGTAAAAATGTAATCTCCATACTGGATTAACCGGTCCTGGTCGTCGTAGATCCCCGTGGCTACGGTATTGCCGTCAACCTTATACACGGTCCGGTTGCCGTTGTCATCGTATTCGTATTCGGTGACAGTCGTGGTCGCACCGGTCTTAATGACCTTCTTCAGCCAGCCTCGTTTGTAGTAGAAGTATTGATATGTGGTGGTCAGACCACCGACGGTTTCCGTCTTCTGCGATATCCGTCCGGTGTCGTCTCGGACATAGGCAATATCGATAAGGTCGGTGCTATTGTATTTGGCGTTATAGGCATTGACTTCACCGTAGTTGTTCGACCAGGCGTCGTCGTAGCCGATCGTATCGCTGATGTTGCCCAGGGTCGTGCCAGTAATCAGGCCATTCTTCTCGGTGCCGCTCCCTGTATCGCGACTAACGGTCAGCAGGTTTACCGGCGGTTCACCCAATTGGATCGTTTCCAGCAAGCCGTCATCGTCATAGACCAAGGTTGCTTTAGTCGTATCATCGTTATTGACTTTAATCGTGGCGAGATCGAAGTCATTATTGTAACTTTTTTGAATGCTGCCCTGGACCGCACCGGTCCAGGCGGTCCCGGTAAGTAGGGCTCCGTCGTAGGTGTAGCTCAAGGTGGTACTGTCGGTACCGGGGGTGATGATCGAGGTGAGTTGTCCGTTGCCGGTATTGTAACCATAAGTGATCGTGTCCCGGCCGGGCACGGTGACAGTGTCCAATCTTCCGGTTGTGCTGTCGTAGGCCAGGTCCATACGCTGGTCTGCGGGAGTTTCCGTGCTGTAATAAGGACGCTGGACCTGTTCGAGCTGCCGATCATAGTTGTAGCTGTAGTGGGTCTGATGCGTGCCGTCGATCACATCGGGCGGAAAGTAGTTCTGCACTAGACTGATAGGAGTAAAATCAAATTCATGCTCCGGCATTCCGGGCGGTTGTACCATGGTGACACTACCGTTATCGTTATAACCGAGATTGATCTCACGTTCGTCGGTGGTGACCGGATCTTCGGATGGACGATTGGCGTCATAAGGGAATATCTGCTTGATGGTTCGGCCGACTTCATCATTAGTTAGATTAATGCTCTGTCCTAACGGGTCGGTCACGGTTTCGAGGTGACCGTAGTCATCGTAGTCGAAGGTGTAAGTGCGGTTCTGCCCTTGTGCGATCTGGGATAGCTTACCGATATGAGGTCCTGTGGTGAAGTAGTCGTAGGTAATGGGCACCAGTCCGGGTATGGTGATGGTGGCGACGCGGCCGGCGCTGTTGAGGGTCGAGGTCATGGTCCGGCCTTCGGGTGTGGTGTCGGTGATGGTTTTCGGGCTGGACAGGCCGTCAAAGACCGAGGTGTAGGTCCGATTGTTGATGGTCACGGTTTCGGTCTGGCCGGTCAGGGTCATGGGATCGTTAGAATCGGAGAGCGTTGACTCGCGGCTGGTGGTGATGGTCGCGGTCTTGGGATCGGTCGTGCCGGTGGTGATAGTAATTGAAGAGGGATACTTGACGATGGTGTCCCAGCGAGGATCGATGGCAATTTCGGTCTTGACATAGGTCCCGTCCGGGTAGGTCGTCTCGCGGACATTATCGATATCGGGACCGGACGGGGTGGGCGAGCCGGTCGGATTGGCCGTGGGGGGAGGGGTGGGCGTGGGATCGGTGATGGTAGTGGTGATATTGCAGCCGCAGGTCCCGGAATTGGTCAGGCGTTTCCTGATATGAGGAGCATTGGGCGTGGGCGTGCCGGTCGGTCTATCATAGACATGATCGATATCCTGGAGAATTATTCCGTGCCGATCCGATTGATCCATCATCGTTCCCTCACTGTGAGCCGATTGTAAACCAAAATGCATGGCATGGCAAGAGAAAATATTTCGTTCGGACATACAAAACAGGGACTCAATAGCAGGCACACCCTTTTCTCCGTGCCTTTGTGGCTCCGTGTGAGTAATGATCTTTACCAAAGCTTGGGATGTATTCTTCCCTGAAAAGTGCCTCGATAAAATCCGTTTTTATCCCCTTGGATTCGGATGAATGAGGTTTCGGGCTACAGGAATAAGCTCACGAAGCCGCGTAAACGCGGAACTCATACCATTGTACCAGGCGGATCGAGGCACCGCTGAAGAATATCGCCGGTCCTGGGGGCATGTCTTTACTCTTTCAAAGAGAAGCGAACTCGAACCGATAGTAATCGAATGCAGGCAAACTCACAACCTGGTACAATTGCATGAGTTACCCCTTTTAGCAGGTTGAGAAAAAAATTCTTTAGCTTCTGGGATTGAATTGAGTCTCAGGATTCGTGCATAAGCTTACGAAGCCGCGTAAACGCCGAACTACGAACTATTGTACCAGGCGGTACGAGGCATCGCTGAAGAATAGCATCGGTCGCCGTTCGCCTTACCTTTCCAGTGATCTGCCTTGAAGAGTAACTGCACTTGGTCAGATCGTTTCATCGCGGGCCTGGAACAGTTTGGAGCTGATAATACCCGCACGTTGAAGCAGGTATTGGCCCATGATGAAGAGGGTGTGGAAGCCGTATTTTAAACTTTTGAGTAGTTTGATGGAGCTTGCTTCCGGGAAATAGCGGACCGGGACCGGCGCGTCTCCGATCTTGAAACCCAGATAGGTGGCTTGGGCCAGCAACTGGGTATCGAAGACGAAATCATCTGAATACTTAGTAAAATTCACTTTTTTCAGGACCGCACCCGTATAGAGCCTGAAGCCCGAGTGAAAATCGCCCAGGTTCTGGCCCATGATCATATTTTCGAAGATAGTCAACAGTCGGTTACTGACATATTTGTAAAGGGGCATGCCGCCGGACAAAGCCTCATTGCGGGTCCTGATTCTGTTCCCAAGCATGATATCACAGACGCCCGCTTCGAGGAAGCCGAGGAATGAAGGGATTAAACGGGCATCGTATTGATAATCGGGATGAATCATGATCACGGCATCGGGGTCGCGTTTCAAGGCTTCGGCATAGCATGTTTTCTGATTACCGCCATAGCCGGTATTGGACCCATGGACAAAAACGGTGAGTCCCAGCTTCCGGGCGATCTCGACAGTCCGGTCCGAACTGCAATCATCGACCAGGATGATTTCATCGACGTAATCCAGGGGTATGTCTCGATATGTTCTTTCCAGAGTGAGTTCGGCATTGTAAGCGGGCATGACCACAATCACTTTGGAAAATTGACGATGCTTCGAGGTCTGTTTTTTCTCGTTGAACATGATGAATGATCAACCTCCTTATCTGGCTTGTAACGAGGGCCATTGAACAATCCTGTTGTGTTGCAGTCCCATTGTCATGAAAAATCACAGTTGACCATTGACAATTCATTTATCGTAATGCTGCTTTACCAAAATTGTCAATTGTAAATACATGAATGGTCAATTGCCAATGAAAA
>JAFGSJ010000064.1 GCA_016934675.1 bacterium
CCTCTGGAGGGGGTCGGGGGGAGGAATTTCAAAAAATTCAATAAAAACAACAAGTTAATATTTCGAGAACTCCACCCCCTGAATCCCTCGCCAGCGTGGGACAGCACCTGACATCGTTTTTTGAGATTAAATCGACAGCCCCTTTACGCGGCTTCCCGATGTTAAACAAGAATCCTGAAACTCAATTCCATCCCAGAAGCTGAAGATTCTTAATCTCGACCCGCTAAAAGGGGGAACTCATACAATTGCCTACATTCGGGTCCGCAGCTGTGTCTCCGGGGGACAGTCAAACACCAACTGCTGCGTAGCAGCACGCACCGCAGGTCCGAAGAACCAGGCTTCAGCCTGGTTTCGGGCAGAACAGGAATCATGGGCTGCGACGCTGCCCTTGTACTATGCAAGATGGCAGCTACGCAGCCTGAGGCTTTGGGCTGGGGGGCACCACCTTGAAAGGCGGTGCTTCGGACCTGCGGTGATCGTCGCTACGCGACGAAAATAGTGGTGGATCAATTTGAGAGATCATGTTCGCATCTACCACATTATTATCAAAAGGGTAACATGAAGAGGTAACGCAGCATGATTAAATCGACAGCCCCTTCACACGGCTTCCCGATGTTAAACAAGAATCCTGAAACTCAATTCTATCCTCGAAGCTAGAGATTCGTGTTCTCGCCCCCTGACCTGTCCCGAGCTTGTCGAGGGAAGGGGAACTCATACAATTGTACCAGGATGTGTGTTTGCATGCATTCGAAAGCGAATCGACGGGAGCTCGTCTTTCTTTTAAAGAGGAAAAACAAGCCCTCAGAGCGGGCATTGTGATGACATTGATGATCATCTTGACTGTCCTAGAACCTCGAGACCGAGCTGGCCACCCTATTTCGCAATTGCCGAGGCATGATCAATGAACGTGCCCCCTTTCTTTCTAAGGAGAGCCAATGATGACGCCATTGTAGAACCAGGTGTCGTCTTTGACTATGGAACCGGGACCGTTCCCAAACAGGACCGCTTTATACTTTTTGGGCATGTAAGCCATGACTGACATCCTTCTATAAGAGGGGTTATGCGGGGTTTCGATCTTTTGCCAATCGTTCCCATCGTATTCCCATGTTTCTACAAAGGAAGTATAGAGTGTCCCCCCACCGTAGAGTATGGTTTTTTTCCTGAACCGATCATAACAATATGCTACCTTATCTCGAAGGGGTAAAACCTTGGTCGGTGTGTTGATTTTGACCCAACCGTTTGTCTGGTCATACTCCCAGGTATCACAAAAATAGCTCATCCCGACCGAGCCGCCATGCAAAACAGTCTTGTGGCGATGGGCATCATACACCATTAACGTTTTCTTCAAAAGAGGTATAAGCCCAGTTATAGAGGGTACCCTCATTGGTCCGACAACCGGAAGTCATGTCACCGTCCGTATCCACCAGACAGATTTTACCTCGACCCTGGTCCTGGAAAAGTGCCTTGTGAAATGCCTTTAAGACAGGTAAATCAGTGGTGCAATCGGTACAACCACTTGAATAGACACTTTTAACGGTGGCGTTGTCCTACTGGTCCAGGGCCGCGGAATAAATTTTTCCGAACACCTGCGAAATGCCGGACACAACTACTTCCCTCCTTCTTTCTCCGTCCTTGTCCGGACATTCGGTGATTATCCGGATGATCCGCTTTTGGTTTTGAGGATCAAGACCAGTTTCTGATTCTCGAGGTAGAGCGCTTCGATGATCAAGGGGAATTCTTGATTGGTCGATTTATGGAGACTATCGAGGAATTCGGTCACATGCTGGGTTGAAAAGAAGGACTGATTGATGACTGCGAGGTCCTCGTCCGGAATCTGAAAATTGCCGAATTGAAAGGAATGCAGGCTGAATTCGGCTGTGCCTTCATTGACTCTGACGAAACAGGTGAAGTCACCGTTCAGGTATTTCTGCTCACCGATCTTGTAGGAATAGGTACAATCCAGGGAGTTGTCCTGGTTAATGACCAGGATGAGGGCGAGTTGATCTTTCAGGTCCGGGGTGCCGTTGATGAATTTCTGGACCAGATAATTCAATTCTTCCTGAGAGAAGGTCTGAATGAAAGTCTGGGCTTCCTTAGCATCGACCGCGTTCTTGATGGAATCGAAGTTATCATCGAGCTGATCGATGACGGTCTGCTCGAGTGTCGTTTCGGTCATGATGACCGGTTCGGTTTCCATCTGGTCTTCTATGACCTGCCAGAATCGATACATGATATAACCACAAATGCCCAGAAAGATCAGGACCAGGACCAGACAACTGCAACCGCAGGCCGAGCAGCCCTTGAGCCAGTTCCTTGACCCTTTGGGTTTGCCTTGTGTTGCGGTGAGATTGGTCTGACAATGAGGACATTGTTTGAGTTCTTGTTCGACATAGGCGCCACAATTCGGACAAATCATACTCGGACCCCCTCATTCTGCCACGGACGTGTACCTATACCGAGTCGGATGGTATGTCCGGGAAGCTTTGAACGAGTTAACTTGCTTTCTCATAGACAATGATCGGACGTTCGCCTTGCAGGATCGCTTCCTCATTGACCACACATTCCTTGACGCTGTTCATCGAGGGCAGTTCGAACATGATATCGAGCATGATCTCTTCGATGATGGCCCGTAGTCCACGGGCCCCGGTCCCCCGTTCGAGAGACTTATGGGCAATGGCGACAAGCGCTTCACTGGTAAAGGTCAGTTTGACTTTCTCCAACTCGAACAGCTTCTGATACTGTTTTATCAAGGAATTTTTAGGTTCCTGCAAAATCCTCATCAGGGCCTGTTCGTCGAGATCATGCAAAGAAGAGATGATGGGAACGCGGCCTACAAACTCGGGAATGATCCCGAACTTGATCAGGTCCTGAGGAAGGACCTGGGCGATTATTTGAGAGAGATCATGGCTCTTTTTATCGACTATTTTGGCATTAAACCCGACCGAGGTCTTACTCAAACGCTGGCCAATGATCGATTCCAGGCCGATGAAAGCTCCGCCCACGATAAACAGAATATTGTTTGTATTTACGGGTAACAATTCCTGTTGAGGATGCTTTCGGCCGCCCTGGGGCGGTATATTGGCAATCGTGCCCTCGATTATTTTGAGCAGGGCCTGCTGAACACCCTCTCCGGACACATCGCGGGTGATGGACACATTTTCGCTTTTCCGGGCGATCTTGTCGATCTCATCGATGTAAATAATGCCTTTTTCAGCCCGTTCAATATCACCGTTCGCCGCATGAAGCAGTTTCAAAATAATCGTCTCGACATCTTCACCGACATAACCCGCCTCGGTCAAGGTGGTCGCATCGGCAATGGCGAAGGGCACATCCAGGATGCGGGCCAGGCTTTGGGCCAGCAAGGTCTTGCCACAACCGGTCGGCCCGATCAGCATGATGTTGCTCTTAGCCAGCTCGACCTCATCGCCTTTTTCGGACCGTGGCGCTGCATAAATCCGCTTGTAATGATTATAGACTGCCACGGACAGTATCCGCTTGGTCTTTTCCTGTCCGATGACATACGCATCGAGTTTCTGTTTGATTTCCTTGGGTTTGGGTAAAAAGGGCGTGCTGGCTCGAGCCTCACTGATATTCAGGTCCTGTTCGAGAATCTCGTTACAGAGTTGGATACAGCGGTCGCAGATAAAGACTTTGGGCCCTGCGATCAATTTCCGGACCTCATCATGACTGCGATTGCAAAATGAACAATTAAGAGTGATATTTTCTTTTTTACTGGGCATGTCCCAGTCCTTCTACCTGCTTATGAATAAACAGATTTAACCATGGTTTACGGAACTGTTATCCTATCACTGAAATATTTATAGGACTGGACCGCATTGAATGCAATCGATAAAATCGAAGCCTTTAATTCATTTTCATCGAGGTTCTCCAATTGCAATGTGTCCACCAGCAAAACATAATCATCACTGTCAATAGCATAAGCTCCATGAGTCATCTCGGTAGCATTCAATTCGAGTAATTTTCGAAAAAAGGCAGTGTCACTCTGTTCGGGGACCTTGAAAAGTCGCAAGGTGATAGTGATGATAGGATCGGTCAATTGAACCATGATGTTACTGACACGGTCCTCGGGCGATTCTACCCGCCATAAATCCTCTGCTAACTCCTCGAATGGAAAATTACTGGCATCAAGAAAAATTTCAATGTCCTGTCTGGTTGCCATATTTACTCCTTCCGACACATGCCGAGAGAACATGAGCGTGTGCTCCTTAATGCAAATAAATCCAGGCTTTTTACGTAGTATAGCTTATTATAACAAAAATCAAAAATGAAGTCAATAAATAAGACTTGAGCAGTTCTTTAAGACTACATTCGTGCTTGTAATCGGTCCTGCGGATATCGTTCCCCGTCGCTTCAACACTCGATTGAAGGTCAGACCATGCGCCTCAATAAAATTTCCCAGATATTGGGAGCCGACCTTCAGCCGGATGAAAGGACCGAGCACGAGCACCACTCCACCTCGCTCTGGTGTCGCTGAGCACGAATTGGCCCATAGAATGAGTTCGTTCATTAACTCGTAAAGGCGACATCTCTGCCTGTTGCGCCGCCGATTTAACTTGACAATAATCCCAAATTGTCGTATATATTGGGATTATGATCCCTCGATTGCAAAAACCGCTGTTGAGTTCCAGTTTCTTCCTGTTTGGAGCTCGGGGCACTGGGAAGACAACCTTGCTCAAGAAACTGTTCGCGCCTGAACGGACTCTGTGGATCGATCTGCTCGATCCTGAACAGGAGCATCGTTATGCCCTCCGTCCCGGAGAATTAAAGGGACAGATCGAGGCCGGTCGGGACAGGTTTGACTGGGTTGTCATCGATGAAATTCAGAGATTACCCAAGTTGTTGGATGTCGTTCATGCGACCATCGAGTCGCTGGGCACCCGTTTTGCTTTAACGGGCAGCAGTGCTCGGAGGCTCAAGCAAAATGCGGTCAATTTGTTGGCCGGTCGAGCTTTTGTTTACCATCTCTTTCCGCTGACAAGTATTGAACTCGGCCCTGACTTTGACTTGATCAGGGCCTTACGGTATGGGACATTACCAAGTTTGTGTCACTTCCAAACAGACGCGGAACGAAAAGCATATCTGAGAGCTTACGCGCTCACCTATCTCAAGGAGGAAGTGTGGGCCGAGCAACTCATCCGAAAGTTGGACCCCTTCCGTCGTTTTTTGCCGATCGCAGCACAATGCAATGGTGAAATTGTAAATTACACGAATATTGCCCGCGATAGTGGCGCGGATCACAAAACAGTCATGTCTTATTTCGAGATTTTGGAGGACACCTTATTAGGTTTTCTGCTTGAGCCCTATCATACTTCGGTCCGCAAACGCCAGCGTCAGTCGCCCAAGTTCTATTTTTTCGATCCGGGGCTTGTGCGGGCCCTCAGCGGTCTGCTGAACGTTGAGCTGGTAACCAGCACCTATGGTTTTGGTCGAGCATTCGAACATTTCGTTATTTTGGAAATGGTGCGTTTGAATGAGTACTATCAGAAGGATTATCGCTTTTCATATCTGCTGACCAAGGATGGGGCGGAGATAGACCTGATCGTGGAGCGGCCTGGAGCCGCCACTGTGCTCATTGAGCTCACATCAAAAGACCAGGTCGATGAGCGTGATATTCGCACTCTCTCACGTTTTCTGCCCGATTTTCCAGGAGCAGAGGCGTTCTGCCTTTCCCGCGATCAGGTCCCCAAACGCCTGGGCAACATATTGGCCATCCCCTGGCAGGACGGTCTGAAGCAGATAATAGGTGCCTAATACCGGCTGCAAACAGAACAGACACTCGGTACTTGTCATATTCTTTTTTCCCTGTGGCTTTGTGGCTCCGTGTGAGCAATGATCTTTGCCGACGCCCGGATCATAAAGGTAATGATGGTAGGTGTGGGAGTGGGCGTGGGGGACGGTCCATCATCGTCATCATTATCCGAACAGCCTTGAAAGGAAAGAACATACAGTAACAAGACGGTCATACAAATAACTCCCGCCAATTTGATCCGATCGTTCATCGTGGTCCTCCTCATACAAGCCCTTTTGTCAACAGTATGGTTCGAAAACTAATCACAAGCCTGCCTCATTCTTACTACAAAAAACTATCCGAGTCAACGTGTCCATCCGGCAATCAACGGACCAGGACGGTGTTGGTTTCGATTTGTTCGAGTCGGTCATGGAACTGTTGTTTCTGGTCATCCGGCGCGTCAGCGATAGCCTGCTTGATTGTCAGGATGGCTTGCTCGGTCTGGCCGAGAAGATAATACAGCACAGCCAGGGTATCGAGAGTATCCGGGCTGGTTGTGAGTTCGATGGCTTCACGGGCGAGTACGAGTCCTTTTTTGATATATAGCTCGTATGATCGTTAGTAGACCCGACCGGGCATATTGATAAGATGGAGGGTGGAAAGTGAAAAATTTATTTGACATGTAAGAATAGAGATAGTAAAAGTTGGCAGAAAGGTCAGGGGAATGAACATAAAAAACCTGTGAAAAGGAGGGGACTCTCATGACAAGAACCCTAATTACCATTATTATAGCGATTACAGCACCACTGTTTATAGGACACGATGTATTCCCTTCAGAAGCGTATCTATCTGATGTAATTGTCGATCTTGAATCTTCTGAAAAGAACTTGTTAAGTGAAGGAGATGAGACAGAAAATCTTTTTCGGATTGATGTCTATGCAAATACGCCATCATCTGATTTATGCGAAAATGTCGACTCTCAAATCATCTTTTATAACGCAAAAACTAAACTAAACTATGATCATCAAGATACATGGGAAGTATGCGGTCTTGAATTGCATCCAGAATCAGCATGGTTTACTTACCTTCAGGAATCAGAAACTGGTAATGAAATGGGCTCATTTTCATGCCAAAAATTCTCATTGCGAGGTAATGCTCTTGTTGATAGTTATGATTATTCACTAGGACCATACGGTGAGTTTAACTCTGACTCATTTGGCCACATTTTCAGTAATAATGAAGTAGAATTAACGGGAAGCTCAGTTGTAAGAGGTAATATTACTGCTCACAACATATCGCTCTTGGGAAATAGTACTATCGAAGGCTCTCAGGTCATAACGGAGGAATTGTGGGATTGTTTCACAGCAATGGTTGAAGAGATAGAAGATACAGTTTCTACGATAAATAACAATAATGCGATTGGCTTGACATCCGCTGGAATATCTCCTTTTCATCCTTCTGATAGCCTCGATTTCAAATTGGTAAATGGTGAGAGTATTACTTTAAATGAAGGTTTATATTATTTCGACTCACTTACGTTGCAGGGAAACAGCTTTCTGAATATTGAAGGGCATGTTATCATTTATTGTCAGGGAAAAATAGAATTCGATGGTACATCTTCAACTAATTACGAAGGCGATCCCAACAACTTAGCCATTTATTCCTTGGGAAATTCTATCAATCTTAATGGTTCTGCAAAGGTTTATGCTCAACTATTTTCCACCTCCGGTCAAATAAAACTGTCGGGTCATTCCTCTGTTTTTGGTAAACTCTTTGCCAATAACATCGAACTTATCGGTAATGCATCCTTACACTTTAATACTTATAATTCCGATAGTTCCCTTCAATTTGTCATTACGTATCTCTTTGATGAATTGAATAATACTATTGGGACCAAGATCAATATAATCCAATTAAAAAGCTTTATCATTCTTCCGGTTATTTCTCATTTCAATGATCCCAAGCAGTGGACAATGGGCACGTATAATGCCGGCTTCACGACTACATGGCATGAAACGGGCTGGCCGCTGATTTATAATGAATTGGAATTGGGATATAGTTTTTATACGACAAGTAATGATTTTATATGGATGAGACACAATTATAATTACGATCTCAGCGGTGCCAAAGCACTTGTACTGCGAATGAAAGGGGACAGTAATCCAAATAACAACTACCATTTTTGTGTTGTGAGAATAGTGACCTATAACAATTTAATGGAGGGGGTTTACGCTTATAAATTCTGGATAGATTTTACCGATTATCGGGAAATTGTCATGCCCCTAAAATACTTCAGTCCGGAACAGCTAGGACCCGATCTATCACATACTATTCGAGTTGAACTCTTCATTGATGACCAAGACATCAGACAGAATTCTGGGACACTATTTTTCGATTATCTAAAACCAAGTGGCAATGATGGCTTGAACGGATTGACGCTCAGAGCACATATGTTTTACTACGGTTGGTATAATGGTCATGTAAATGGTGGGCATTGGGAACAATCCCGAAATCTGGATGATGATTGGGACGGCATCTGTGAAAGCAATGTGAACACCTATAACCTCGGTTGGAACAATGTAGGCGCAGATCATTATCCATTTCTGAGTGATTATGTCAGTAATGATGATGCCACTATTTCACAGCATATGAATTGGATTGCGAATAAGGCAAAAATTGGTGTCATCGCTTTGAGTTGGTGGGGCATCGGTTCCTGGGAATCCGACCAATTACTTTCCAAGTTGTTTTATTGGGCCCGCCAGTATCATGTAAAAATTTGTTTGCATTTGGAAAATTATAAAGTTGGGCATGTTCCGCCCGAACTTAAAGCCATTCCAAAATTCACACCGGCAGAGTTGATGAACAGCATAAGGCATTTTATTAATCGGGCCAGGAATGAAGGATATTACGATGACGTTGTGTATAAAGTCCCTGGTGATGGTAGACCCTTGGCTTACGTCTGGGCGGCCACACTACACGAACCCACTGAATGGCAAGCCACCGACGCAATCCCATCAATCCGCGATACACCTTACGATACGATGCTTATCGCCCTGAGCAGAGATTTGACATATTTTGTTATCCCTTCAGGTTTTGATGGCGGATACGATTATGGCGTGGCACGACGTGATGTCGATTTTGTGTATAATTATGATCGGAATGGTAATCCCCAGCCACCCCATTGGGGATCGACACTTGGTGATTTCTGGGATTACAATAAAATGTGGGTGCCCATGGTCGGACCGGGCTACAGCGATAATCGGGCTGTGTGTAATCATTTGCCGTGGTGGGATGGACCTGGTGAACATCCCGGATATAATTTCATCGATTTACCGCGTTCCGGCGATTCCATGTGCAATTCAGCTTTCTGTTATGATTACTTATGGAATGAGGTTTTAAAGACTACTGATAATAGGGATAAAATAGTCTTTACTGTAATTACTTCTTTCAACGAATGGCATGAAGGCACCCAGATAGAACCGGCCTCGATATCACCACCCGCACCAACATACGATTCTCAGATACCCTATATGGTTTATCCTGAGAGTAATAAGTTTTTTTATCTTGATAAGACAGCATCCTATGGAGCACAACTGGATAATAAGCAATATCGTTTCCCCTGGCATGATTCGACTAAGGATTATTCGGATAGTGAGGAGGAAACAAGCGGCCAGGTCGAGATTGTGATGGATGAGATCGAGGTTTATTGGAACAAGCTTTTTTACGTTTGTAACGGCACTATGAGTAACATAGGATCCAAAATGGCCCGCGATATTTCTGTCACTATCGACTTGATGGTCGGAAATGAAATCATTGGGAGTATTACTTCAAGTCCACAAGAGAAAAACCTTGGACCAGGAACAACGACCGGCTTCTCCTTTTATATAGCGCCCTATGACTATCTCAATCATGGCGATATCGCGGTGCAGCATTTCATTGATTGGCTCGAGTAGTGCATTAGTTAGTACAAGCAATCATTACGTTGAGGTGTGGCAATTTTCGTAGACATTACCGTCTGGGTCTGTTTTGATCAGAAATATATCACCTTCTGTATCACCGGTTTGGCCACATACAATAAAGCCACCATCTGATGTCGTGTTGACTGAATAGGTATAGATGCCGATGGTATAGTACCTCTCCCATAACACATTTCCCTGTAGATCGGTCCTTACCAGGGATGCTCCGCTTGAACCAATAATATAACCGTCATTGCCGACCAGTTGGATCGAATGAGGCGCAGAACCATAACCTTTTTGCCAGAGTTTGTTCCCATACTCATCCGTTTTGATCAAGAGTTCGCCATACCCCATGGTATGGGCCACGACAACATAGCCATCGTCCGTTGCCTGTTTGACGTCCCAGGCCCAATGATATCCCCCCGGGACCAATATGTTGAACCACTGCTCGAAACCCATTTCGTCGGTCTTCAGAATGAAGACTTCACCCTCGCCGACCGGATAATGATAATTCCACTGACCACACACAACAAAGCCGTTATCGCGGGTATGTTGGATTGAATACGCAGTGTCCTCGGCGTATTGTACACCATATGTTCTCGTCCAGAGTACATTGCCCGACTCGTCTGTTCTGGAAATAAATACATCCATATCCATCAATCCCGTTAGGACATAGCCTTCATCCGGCAGTATTTGCACCGAGTAACCGCACCCATACGATTTATCATAGATTCTGGACCACATCTCATTGCCATCACGATCGGTTTTAATGAGAATTACCCGGGAATTGGATGATCCTGTCAGAATATATCCTTCATCCTCGGTTTGGCGAACGGCATAACTGTAATCATGACCAAGAGCCTTCAACCAGACTTGATTACCCCATTCGTCGGTTTTCAGAAGGCATATATCAACACTTCCCGCTCCATACGATTTTGTTAATCCACAGATGATGTAACCCTTGTCCCTGGTTTGTTGGACCGAATACCCACCATCCGGTTTTTCACCACCGTATGTTTTCATAAAGGTAATGATGGTAGGTGTGGGAGTGGGCGTGGGGGACGGTCCATCATCGTCATCATTATCCGAACAGCTTTGAAAGGAAAGAACATACAGTAACAGGACGATCATACAAATAACTCCCGCCAATTTGATCCGATCGTTCATCGTGGTCCTCCTCACACAAGCCCTTTTGTCAACAGTACGGTTCGAAAAATAATCACAAGCCTGCTTCATTCTTACTACAAAAAACTATCCGGGTCAACGTGTCCATCTGGCAATCAACGGACCAGGACGGTGTTGGTTTCGATTTGTTCGAGTCGGTCACGGAACTGGTGTTTCTGGTCATCCGGCGCGTCGGCGATGGCCTGCTTGATTGTCAGGATGGCTTGCTCGGTTTGGCCGAGAAGATAATACAGGACAGCCAGGGTATCGAGGGTATCCGGGTTGGTTGTGAGATCGATGGCTTCCCGGGCGAGTACGAGACCTTTTTCCAGGTCCTGGCCCGAGACAACCTTATCCCAAGCCGAAGTGTGGAGCAAATCGGCCAATTCCTTTCTGGCGGCGTTGTGCTCGGGGGCCAGGTCCAGGACCTGGCGATAGGTCCCGATGGCCTGTTCGGTCTCTGAGGACATTTTCTGCTCATCCGCCTCCTTAATTAATGCGAAAAGACGACGATGAAGGTCCCAATCGAAGGTGTCCTGGCGGGTTGCCCACCATTCGCGCCATTTTTCGGGTTGAGCGGGTAATGACATACCGGTGTACATGCTCAGGAACGAATCGACCCAGTTACTTCGCAGGGGTTGGTTCTTCCAGTTCAGTAGTTCAAACAGAGTGGTAAAGGCTTGAGGGTAATCGAAGTGCAGGAGCAGTGCCCGAGCTGCCTGGCAGCGGACGAATTCTGAGGAATCGGAGAGGGCCGCTTCGAGACAGGTTTTATTCTCGGGCAGGCCCATTTGGCCAAGGGCCTCGGCTGCATAAGCCCTGACCTGAAAGGCCTGGTCCGATTGCAGAGCCAGGACCAGACGCTCCCGGGCCGATTGATTGTTCAGTTTGGATAAAGCCAGGGCCGCCCGACGTCTGACACGCCATTGTTCATCATCGAGCGCTGCGATCAGGGTCGAAACGCTTTCCGGTAGACCTGCTTCAGCCAGGGCCAGACAGGCCATGCCCCTGACTTCATCCGAGGGATCGTGCCGGGCTAATGTGTCCATCATGGCGATCACTGTTGCATCACGGGTCTTGGTTTTGGACATGAGTTCAAGCCCCGCCAACCGGACATCATAATCTTCAGCCGTTAACAGCGGGGCAAGGGTCGGTGCCTGCTGATCAGTAATCACTTTTCTGGTCAGAAGATACTGAATCGTATCGATTATCTGGCGGCGCTTCGCTCGTTCGGGTGAATGGGACACTTCGAGCAGCGACTCGATGAGGGCATCAATCGGACCGGCCAGGGCTGAAATGCGGACCAGGGCAACCGGTGCCCCCAAGCGGTCCGGACCGGAAAACGTATCTGTTCGAGCAGTGTTCGACTCGGGTCCAGCCGGTTGGTCGGGAGACCACCAGCTCGTGACCGGGCCAGAAATGTCCAGCTCCCGATCATGGCCATAGCCGTACGAACCTTCGGCCCATGATGTATCGTCCCGATACAGATCACCCCGATAGTGATCATGTCCGCCGTAATCAAGGAAGAAACCGGTCGAGTAGGCTTCGTCGCCGAAGGGGTAATCGGCCTTGCCATAGTTATTTTCCCAGCCGGCATACGTATCGTCGCCCGTGACATCGATAAAGATACCCGTTCCTTTGGGTTTGTGGCCGAAACCGATTCCACCGCTGGTCCGATAGGTATCGTTCCCACCGAAATCGACAAAAACGCCGGATGATCTGTCCAGGCTATAACCATTATTACCATACAGTCCGTTGTGCAGGTCATCGCCGGCCAAGTCCAGTGCCACGGCGGCGCTCAAGTGGACCCCGACACCCCGGCAATAATTCTTACTGGTATAGGTGTCGTTACCCTCAGAATCGACCAGCATCCCCAATGCAAAAATGTAGCTGCCTCCCTGTCCGATATTATAGGCATGGTACACATCATGACCGGCCCATTCGCTCAAGAAACCGATCCCACCATAAATCGTGAATGTATTGCGTGGCGGATACTGGCGCATGCCACTCGCTGCACCTTGCGCAGTTGAAGAGTCCCAGGTGTAGTAGAACCCGTATTTTCCGCCGGCCCGATAGGAATCATCCCCGTCACATTCAGTCAGGAGGGCGACGCCCAGCATTGAAGCCGCACCTTGTCCATTAGCGGCGCAGCGGTATGTGTCACGCCCTCCGCGTTCCGTAAACAGGGAATAGCCGAACAGGGCAAAGCATTGGGCTCCGAGATCAGCCATATAGGTATCATCGCCCTGATCGTCCCTGAAAAAGGAGAAACCGGCCAGAGCCGCCCCCTGAGAATAGTGGGTCGAAACATACAGATCGTGACCGGCCCTGTCCCAGAAAAGGGTCACACCGGCTTGGGCCGAACCTTGGGCGGGTCCGTCACTACGATAGGTATCGTTGCCGGCCAGGTCGATGCATAACGCGGCTCCGTATCCGGACAGAGAAGTTGCCGCCGGATGATTACAATAGAGATCATCACCTCCCAGATCGATCAACAGGGCATACTCGTCCGTATAGGTGGTCTGTGCAGTCCCGCCAATGACGATTTTTCCAAGATCCGTGCTCGTTTCGAACAGTACAGGTGTGCAAAGGGCCGGATCATCGAGTGAAGTTAGTCCGTCCAGGAGAGTGCCGACCCGATCACCTGCCTGGGCCAATATAGCGGCCGCCTCGAAGACATCCCGGAAATCGACCTTGGTCAACAACTCGAACAATTCGACACATTCCTCGACATTGGTCGTGTAGCCCCTGATCATTTCACCTGTGGGTGTCTGTCGAACAAAAAACCCGGGCAACAACACCGATATCCTGTTTTTTTCTTCGGGTGTGAGACTGGAAAAAGCGTGCTCCCGTAATTCAGAGGCCGTTTTGAGGGCATTATATGCTATAGACAAGACCTGATTGATCTGTGTCGGTAATGGTACCTTTTGCAACTGCTCCGCAAAAGGCAATTCGTCGAGCGGTAGGTTCTGTATTGAAGGAGCATAGGGGAAGTCAGAGCTGGTTTGTTCTGATAAGCGATAGGCCAGGGTCAATTGTCCCATAAAGCTGGTCGCGACCTGACGAGCCTGTTCATCGGCCCAGATTGCTATTTCGGGCTGCGAAAGCGGTTCTCGAAGGCAGGTGTCGATCAGCGGTAAGCGGCCAATGGCATTGTACGGGACCTCGAACCATTTCGGAGACTCGAGGTCGAGGACGGTCCGGCCTTGGTCGGCCAGGGCCGCTTCGATCTCCTGGCGGGCAGCTTGCCAGCTTGCCTTGACCTCGGCCAACCGATCAGATTGCATTGATTCGGATTCGGCAGCGCTACTCCCGATGGTATACAATCCCATGGTCCAGAGTATGATGGAGCAGATGATTCCATAAACCCGCAATAATCGTTTTTTAAACATACGATACCCCTTTCAGTGCGGAGGTTGAAGAGCGTGTTGCCGTGTCGGGCTTGAATTCAATCCTTGAATTTCAGCAAACCAGCAGACAGGAAGCCATAGAGCAGTTTATAGGTCTTCAGGTCATCAAACGGACTGGCATCGAGAACGTCCTTGATAGTGCGGCAATCCTGGATAATGGTCGATAGTTTGAGTTCGTCCATGGTCAGTTTGATTTTCTTGACGCTTTCAGGTGGGTTCTCGACAAAAGCGATCCTTTTATACTCTGAAGGAATGACCTGCTTGATGCGTTCGAGCTCGTCGGTATGGCGGGCACCTTCCATGATGATATGTTCCCAGGACGGCTCGACTTCTCTATTCACATTGATCGGTTGACGATCGAACTTGAATTCACCATGAGACCAGTTAAAAAACCTGAAAACCGCCTTCTGATAGTCGTCATTCCAACTGTTCTCAACTTTATAGATGTCGCCTGATTTTATATAGATTTTGCCCCAGTGCTCGTCACTGGTCAGGTGAAGAATTCCGGTCTGTTTATTGGTACAAATCATTTGAAACAGGTCCGCCAGGGCAAAAACCTTCAAGTCGCCTTTGAGCCCCATGGCTTGCCGGGCAATCTCGGTTATCTGACCCTTGAGCGAGACCCTCATTCGTTCGAAAGCATGGGCTAAAACCCCGACCTCATCATTAGAGTTGACCTCGATCGGTCGATCAAGGATGCCTTGTGCAATCAATGACGCATTCTGGACCAGTTGTTGTATGGGTTTCGAGATTCGTCTGCCGAGTTTGAACACGGCATAAATGCCGATTATGACCGTTGCTATCAGCAGAAAGACAACCATGTAGATATTGTCCCTGTTTTTCTTTTTCATGTCTTCCAGAGAAATACCAAGTCTGACCATACCCCATGCTTCATCGAGTAATTCGATAGGCACTCCGATATCATAGATTTCGGCGCCAAAGGTCGTGGAAAAAAAACGGGTCATCCGTTGCCCACGCGTAGAATGGAGTAATTCCAATAATTCGGGATCATTTTTAGCTCCCGACGGATTCCAGACAATGATTTCGTTGTTCTTGTTGGTGATAATCGCATAAACAATATCCGGGTCCTTGATCAATTCGGCCGTGACCTGATTGAGAAAAGCAAAATCATTGCCCATCAATGCCACCGAACAGGTCATGGCGACATTCCTGGTAATAGTCTTGCCCTTACTCTGCAGGTTTTCCTCCATTTTTTTACTCTCACGGAAGACTAAGACCCCACTGAACACTGTCAGCAGGAGAACGATGAGCAATGAAACCGTCAGTGAAAGCTTGGTCGAGATGCTCATAAACCGATTAGCGAACATGGGCCAACTCCATTTGGATTAAGATAGTCTCTGACATGTGCCTCCCCTGTGGACCAGAGAGGGTTGAACAGAGCTCATACTCTGTGTGATCAACCCTGCAGGATTCCATTGACCCTCTTGATTAATAGTAGGGGGGAAAAAGGTTTGGTCAAATACACGGTAACACCGTATTTTTCACCTTGTTTCACTGTTTTTTCATCCTTGGTGGCTGTGAGGAAAACGATAGGGATCGTAGCAAGTTCAGGTCTTTTCCTCATTAGTTTCAGCGTTTTCATACCATCGGTTCCCGGCATGATCAGATCCAACAGGACCAAATCCGGTTTGATTTGGACGGCTAACTCCACCGCGTTCATACCATCTGTGGTCGTAATGACATTGAAACCCTCGCCATCCAGAATTTCCGTAATCAATTCCAGAACATTTTCGTTATCATCAACGGCCAGTATGGTGTAGATTTTTTCTGTCATAAGCACACCTCACCCACCACGTTCGACTCGTGGGTCATTCGATTTGGGAACGTTCGTCAAACTGCTTCCAGAGTGCAATCAGGCTGTCAGCAATATGAAAACGTTGCAAGGCTTTCTGGTGAAAAAGCTGGACGAGTTTCAGTTCTTTAAGCGTCCGAATAAGCATATCATTCCCAAATGTATCCTGAATACAATTAAGCCGTTTTTCGAGAAGAAGGAGGATGCACCCGACGAATTGGTCTCTTCTTTCATTTGGGGAAATGTTTTCGATGTTCGCGAGTATTTGGTCAAAATCGACCAGACCGGCCTTTATCGGATGGACATTGTCGAGGAGAGTGGGATACTTTTGCCGGGCCAGGGCCAATGATTGTTCGATCAGGGTCTGGGCTTCTTCCAACTGGATGATAATACTGTATGTGGTCTGGAGCATATCTTTAAATATATCGAGATAGGTATATTTGATTGTCTCCTGCTCTGAAATAAAGTGTCGTTCAGAGCCACTAAAAATGCGGAGTGAAAAAGGTTGGGTCGGATCGAAGGTTTGATAAAAATACTTTTCGTCCGCCTCACCCTGGCTGAAACGCATGTAGCCGAGCATTGTTGCCGTCGTAATCTCAAAATATCCTTCGAAGCATGCCTGCTTGTGAAAGACGAGCAATTGGTCCCAACGGACTATTTTATGGTTCAGATTCTGGTTCACTGAGCGTGTAACGGTCGAATCCCAGAGCATTTCGATGAAAGTAACGGGCATACGGTAATAATTGACGATGCCCTCATAATCCTTTTTAGCCTGATTGATCACCTCGGTAAGAGAAATTTCGGACCGAAGTCCCTGAGTGTTGATAGTGAACCCTTTTTTGATTTGGCTGTCAAAGATGATCAAGACATCTTTTCGCTCGGGATACGTTATGGATACGTAACCGTTAATGGCCTTGTCCTTTTTCAGAGAACTCTCGAATTCATCAGCGATCAATGTTTCGAAGTCAACAAAGCGAACTTTTGTATTTTCGAGAAAGACATCGCCTCGCGGTAGTAACATGGAGGTCCTCCCATGGGTGAAAAAGTTCAGGGCAAGTATCGAACATAAACTACTTTTCAGTTGAAGTCAAGCATAATTTCATAGTAGGATAATGGAAAGCATCTGGACCATACTATGGAGACAGGGAGGAGAACGGGGGCACGCTTCATGAAAAAAGACCATCTGGAAAAGAGTTTTGAAGAGCTCAAAGACACTCGTTTTCGTGATACGACCAATCTGATGAGGGTCCAGATTGACCTTTTCCTCAATATGCTGAAGGAGGTAGAGCAGTGTTTGCACAGTCCCGAGGGAAAGGTCAATTTCAAGAGTTCATTTTTCGGGACGGATAAATCATTGACTGAGGCGGGTCGTGACCTCATTTTCTCGATCCTGGAAAACATAGATTTCGAATGGGAACGGCTGATTATTACACTTCTCAATCGTATAGAACGTGACAATCTGAAAAAGTTTCAACTCCTTGAGGAAGAAGTTTTTCAAAAAATCGAGGGGCTGTCCAAGGAGTTGTATACATCGCAATACAATGCCGGGCTCCAAATGGACAAGCTTTTGGTAGAATTGATGTCAAGGGTTGAAGAAGCTAAACGCCGCCGCAAGGACCTGCTTGATTCTTTACGATCACTTCTGGAACAGGATTTGAAACAATTGCGGAGCACTTCCCCTGAAAAACCCTCTTCGACCTCTAACAGCAGCTCGATGGGACACAATGCTTAGGGTCCCGGCTAAAAAAGTCGTTTGAACATGGGGGACGATGCCCGGACCTGTAGTGGTTTACTTGGCGTTATGTTCAGTGAGTAATCGAATAAGTTCCGGATTGTTTGGATCGTACTTCAAACCGGTTTGCCAATTCTGGATAGCCTGGGTCAGGTCACCTTTTATTTGATAGATTAAGCCGGCATTTAAATAGGTGATCGCTGCTTCCGGGTTGATCTGTAATGCAAATTTAATCGCTTCCTCAGCTTTCTCTATTTCTCCCAACTTGGCCAGGACCAAGGCCAAACCCGCCTGGGCATTAATTGAGTTGGCATTGAAGTTGAGGGCTTTCATATAACTTGTCTGGGCCTGTTCGAGTTGACCTTTTTTGCTGAAGACATCTCCCATCAGCGAATAATTTCTCTCATTGAAAGGGTCTATTTGGAGAAGGTTGTTAACGATCTGTTCAGCTTTGCCTGTTTCGTTTGTTTTCAAATAACACAACGCGAGAAATTGCGAAGTGTTTTGTACAGCGGCTGATTTATTGAAATTCGCCGTGGATTTCTGGATTATCTGCAAAGTCTTTTCGAATGAAGCGATGGCTTGGGGTAACTCATTGTTAACGAAATATATTGTGCCCAAATTAAGATTGGCTTCATAATACTCGGGATTGATTTCAAGGCTTTTTTGATAATAGATTTTTGCCTGATCGTAATCGCCCTGAATATCGTAGTTCATGCCGATATTGTTCACAGCCAAGGCTTTGTTCTGCGGGTCCGTATATAATTCAGCCGCCTGCTGGAAATGCGAGAGAGCTTCATCCCACCGCTTTTGAATCTGTAATAATATCCCATAATTGTTGTGGATGGTACCATGTTTCGGGTTAAGAGCCAGGGCTTCCTGGTACAGCCTATCCGCTTGTTCGTATTTTTGCATCATTCGGGCCTGATCAGCCTGGGAAAGCAATCTCAGCCCTTTGTCGTCACAGTTGACCAGAAAAACAGACATAGCAAACAATCCCAGTACCAGCTTCATCACTATTTTTTTTGATAGCATTGCATCCCCTTTCAATAAGCATTCTCATCGGGTGGTGGTCGATGTCCAGGGCCATCTGGCCCGTCAAACATACGCTCAGGACGACGCCGTTCTCTCTTTTCAAGAGTATGAATTATGTCCCGGATTTTTTCTTTCAATTTCTGACGAAGAACGATAAATTTCGCTCGTTGAATCGGATCGAGGATTTTTTTTAGCTCGTCAGTAACGTTTGCTTCGATTATATTCAAATTGTGCTGATGTTGATCGATCTTGTTCAGTATGGTCTCGAAACGTTCCGGATCATTCAGGCCACTGTCAAGCATTTTGACGAGTTCAATAAGCTGCTCATGTTCGAAATCGTAATAATCCCGCCTTGCTTGATCGAGTTGGTCAGAGAGGGCCAGAACAGCCAGACATTTTTCCTGATCGAGGTTGAGGTCCGTTTTCAACTTATAGAGCAGCCACATTTTTACGGTCTCACGAACATCCTGATCGGGTTGTTTCGCCTGAAGGGCAAGGGGGAGCAGGAATAATCCGATCAGGCAGATGAGGAGGGTAATCCGAATCGGGCCAGAGCGTCGATTCATTCCCGGACAGGACAGGGTCCTGGTCGAGGGATTACGATCTTGATCAACTATAGATGGCACGTATGACCTCCTGGGGTGTAGTAATGCATTGGATCATCTTACGCAAGGCAGCTTCACGCAAAGTGATCATGCCCTGTTCCCGGGCAACTCGACGTAGCATATTGGCATCGACCTTCTCGTTGATAAGCTTAGTGATCTTTTCGGTGATAGGCATGATTTCAAAAATGGCTTCACGTCCCAGATAGCCGGTATTACGGCATTCGACGCAGCCCTTGCCTCGCTTGAGTAACAGTTCCTTGGTCGTAGCAAAAGGTAATTGGAGTGGGGACAATTCTTCCTGGCTCGGATGATAGCTCTCGATACAGTACGGGCATATTTTTCTGACCAGACGTTGGGCGATGATCCCAACCAGGGTTGAAGCCACGAGAAAGGGTTCGACATTCATATCCAACAACCTGGTGATCGAGCTAGGTGCATCATTGGTATGGAGCGTTGAAAAGACCAGATGCCCGGTCAAGGCGGCCTGTATAGCGTTTTTGGCGGTGTCGATGTCCCGGATTTCGCCGACCATGATGATATCCGGGTCTTGGCGGAGAATGGTCCGAAGACTGTTGGCGAACGTTATCCCGATGCCGGGCTTGATCCCGACCTGATTAAAAGCTTCGTGGACCAGTTCGATCGGGTCCTCGATCGTGGTAATGTTAACCTCGGGACTGCTCAAATAGCGCAAGGCCGAATAGAGGGTCGTGGTTTTACCTGAACCGGTCGGACCACTGACCAGGACTATCCCGAAAGGACGCTTGATGATCGAATAAAAGATATCCAGATCGGACCGATCAAAACCGAGATTTTCGAGGTTTTGCATAAGCACATGCGAATCGAAAATTCGCAAGACCACTTTCTCACCAAAGGCTACCGGAAGTGTGGATACGCGGATTTCAATCTCACGACCCCGATAGATGATCTTGATGCGCCCATCTTGGGGCCGCCGCTTTTCGGCGATGTCAAGATAAGCCATCATCTTGATGCGTGAAATAATAGCTGAATGCAATTTCTTGACCTTCAGCTCCCGTGACTTTTTGTTCTCCTGAATTTCAAGAACAGTGTGCAATATGCCATCAATCCTGAACCGTACGGTGCTTTTCAAACGCTTGGGCTCGATGTGAATATCACTGGCCCGCTGATCAAAAGCCGAATAGAGCAGGTGATTGACCGCCCGGATGATCGGTTGGGCCGTCGGCTCCAAATCCGAGGTCTCTTCGAGAAAATGAAGCTGCTCGAGATTACCGGTATCCACTCCGCCTGAACTCATTTCCGCTTCAGCCGCGTTCAGCGATTCCTTCAGACCATAGAAATAATTTATCGTTCGAAGGATATCGCTCCGGGTACTGAGCATGAGATGGACATTCATGCCGGTCATGTTTTTAATATCTTCGATCGGTATCTCTTGAAAAGGATTACCAACACATATAGTCAAGGCACCATTCTCATGACCCGTTACGACCAACTGGTTTTTTTGGCAGAAACGTCCCGGCAAATGCTGTGTGACGATATTCGAGTCCAAATCGAGCAAGTCGATCTTGCTATAGGGAATTTCCGTAAATTGTGAAATGAGTTGGATCAGGTCAATCTCAGAAATGAAACCCGAGGTTATTAACAACTCTTCCAACTTCGTGTTTTGGGCTAAATATCGCCGGATTTCCATTTCCTGGGCAGAATTGATAATCCGCTTTTTTTTTAGAAGGTTGACCAGCTCTTCGTTACTGATTAATGGTATCATGTGGCTTACACCCTGTCTTCCGTTGCCAAGGCCGCTTTTAATAACTGTATACCATTATCATCAAGTTTATCAACTAAGGACCAGAGGTCAAGCTCTTGATCATCGGCATCGAACGAGTTGAATTCCAACTTCTCTTCACTGAACACAGTCAGGTATATTTCCGAGGCATAATTTTCAGACCTGGCACTGAGATTCGTTTCATAGAGCGTGGTCTCGGTCTCCCGGCTTGACAATAAATCACCCCAGACCTCGGGATCATCACAAACCCGGGCAGCGATAATGGGGGTGAGTTCCTGCTCTGCCCTGGGGAAAACCAGGAAAAGAATGACGCTCGTTATCAGCAGAAAACAGGCAGAAGTCACAAGACCATAACGCAAGAAAGCCGGATTGAAGAAAGACCAGCCGATAATACGCCCTTTCAGCTCGGCCCCACGAGACCGTTTCAAAGCGACATCCTGCACGGTACTCATGATCCGTTTTTCAAGCATGTCCCAACCCTGTTCGGATTTATCCGGGACCGAGTCAGCCTGAATAAGCCGTTCCAAAGCCACCTGGTCTGTCAGCCAGGCTTGACAGGCCGGACAATCACGAATATGGGCTTCGAGTTCTCGCTTCATTTCCGGTCCCACGTCATGACTGACATAATCGGGAAGTAATTTTTGACTCTCTTCACAGTCCACTGCGCTCACTCCTTGATCAAGACAAATGAGGTCAACAGCTTTTTCATTTTAACGATAGCCTGAAAGTAATTTGCTTTGGCCCCGCCTTCGGAACAACGTAGAATGGCCGCAATTTCTTTAAAGGGCAATTGTTCGTACATTCTCAGGACCAGGGTCAGACGCTGCCTCTTGGGTAAGGCCCGAATAGCCTTACGTACAGCGGTTACTTCTTCGGTCCGTTCGATTGTGGTGAGTCCGTGTTCGAAGCTGATCAAGTCCGCCTCCCCCGTGCCCGGCTTCATACGTTGCTTCGCCTTGTAGCTGTTCAAGGCGATATTACAGGTGATCCGATAGAGCCAGGTCGAAAAGGCACTCTGCCGTCTGAATCGTTGCAGATGAAGAAAAGCTTTGAGAAAAGCCTGCTGGGTCACATCTTCAGCTTCAGCAGCCTCGAGCGTTATCCGGTACGCTACCCGGAACATTTTCTGCTGATACCGCTTGACTAAAACCCCGAACGCCTCTGTTTCACCTGCCAAGACCCGGTCAATCCAATAATTGTCATCAGTGCCTTCCAGCCCGGTCACATCTGCCACATCGTATCTCGCTACTTTTTTGACAGTATCAGGTATCATTAGGTTTAAAAAATAATACAGCTTTTTCGTGTGAATAACAAGATCGGTCGGATGACATTTGATCTTTGTTCCGCGGTGCCATATACTTCTTTCAAGACCAGAGGCCGATTTGTGTTTTAATGCTGCCGAGAGTGTACTATATGGAAATCCTGTTTATCAGTCCGCGTTGGGAAAAGTTCAAGCATTGGCCGTTTCACATGTCGCTGCTTGGTCCCTTGACAGTAGCGGGACTCACCCCTGGGGAACATACGATCCACTATATCGACGAGAATGTCGAACCCGTGGATTTCAGTGTCCGACCGGATGTGGTCGTCATATCGGCTATGACCGTCCAAGCCCAGCGCGGTTACGAGATAGCCGAACGGTTCAGGGAAGCAAGCATACCAGTCATAATGGGCGGCTTACATGCCACTCTCTTGCCCGATGAAGTCCAGCCTCACGTTACGACAGTCGCTTCCGGTGAGGGCGAACTACTCTGGCCCCAGATTGTGAAGGATTTGGACAAAAAGCAGTTGCAACCGTTATATGCAACGACCGAAAAAGCTTCCCTTGACTGTGGCGTTTTTCAACCACCTCGCCGCGATCTCCTCAAGAAAATCGGTTATACCAAAACGTTTCTCGGTCAACGAGTTATCGATACGATTCAGGCCGGTCGCGGATGTGCCCGAAACTGTCCTGACTGCAATGTCCCCCTGGTCAATGGCCGTCGATATCGCCCGCGCAGACTCGAAGATGTCCTCCGTGAGATCGAAACGATCGAGGCCAAATTCATGTTTTTTGTTGATGATAGTATTCCGGAAAACAGGGCCTATTTCATGGAGCTGTTTCGTGAAATGAAAGGAATGAATAAGAACTGGATGTCCGTCGGGGCCCTGCATATTGCTTCCGACCCCGACTTTGTCAAGGTCATGGTCGAGAGCGGATGCCGGGTCTTTTACATTGGTTTTGACCGGCTCGATCCTTCCTGGCGGCCAGTCCAGGCTGCCCATACCCAGCATAATTTTTACCGACTCGATATCAAAAAATACGATATCAACTTTCAACAGGATTTCCTGGTTAATCCCCAACCCTATTATCAGGCCATTAATCGTCTGCGGGCGGCCGGCATTGCCCTGATCGGCACATTCGCCTTCGGCTTCGACATCGATGACCGCTCCATTTTTGAAAAAAGCCTGAACTTCGCCCTGGAATCAAACCTGGACCTCGCTGATTTCGGCGTGGTTGTGCCTTACCCCAAATCGCCCCTGGCCCTTAAGCTGGAACGGGAAAACCGAATCATCAGCCATGACTGGGCCAAATATAACGGCATGCACATCGTTTTTCAGCCGGCACAGATGAGCCCGGAACAACTACTCGAAGGCACCGAGTGGCTGTGGCAGGAATGGAACAAACACCGCCCTATCTTTCGGAATATGATCAGGGTCTTTGGCGAAGAAAGGCCGACCTTGATCCGCTAGGGTCCTTCGCCCCATGTCATGGCAAATACTGAGTAATTTTTCTTTTCTTCGTCTTGACATTTCTGCCCGAAAGGGATATGTCAACTCTGTTTTTGTCCCATGGTAATACACAAATGTCTTTTGTACTACCGAGATGATACTTATCGACTCTGAAAGTTCGGGAGGATAGTGTGGCTCATACAAAAACCACGAAAAAAAGAATTCGGCAGAATGAACGTCATCGCATGATCAACCGCGGTCATAAAACCAAATTACGCAACCTGCTCAAACAATTTGAGAAGGCTAATCTTGAAAAAAATGCGGAAACCTGCAAGGCCCTCTTGCCTCGGGCCCTGAAACTGCTCGACCAATCAGCTGCGAGTACCCTGATTCACAAGAACAATGCCGCTCGACATAAATCACGGTTGACCCGCATTGTGAACAGTTTCGCCGGTGAATAGCTCCGGGTCCGCCCGATGAGTGCTCTGGTTCTGCACATCCGGGTTTGACGTGCATCGTTGTTGCATTCCGGCCCATATTCCGTTAGCTTGGGGATGTGGGGATACGTGTGTGAGTGTTCGAATCCAGCAATTACACAATCCGGAACTAAAATCCTTCCAGAACAACACTGACCAGATTGTCGGCAAAATCAGCAGAGGCTTGCTCCCGGGCTTCTATTTGCAGCAATTCGGTCTGGGAGAGTTGCTCACTGACCTCGTAATCCTGTGAAAAATACATTTTGTTGTCCTGCCAGAAAATCTCACCCGTTTTACGATTGACCAATTGGACCGAGGCCGTGATGAAAATACGATAGCTTTGGGCCAGATTACCGGAGCTGATGTTTTGAGGTTGCTCCCGATATGAGGTAATGGTGCCCTTGAGTATGGCATTGGCTTGTTCTTCGGGCATGATCGTAAGATTACCCTGTTGCGAAAATGCATCAATGATTGCCAGGGTAATGATCTGGGCCACATCCTGTTGAGCGGTCCTGTTCTCGAAAACGGGAATGGCCATACTCCAGTAATATTCCGGCAATGAGATGCCTTGTCCGACCAGATGATATCCACAATGCTGCTGAAAAAAGAGTAGTATCAGCAATGCGATCAATCCGAGGTCCAGCAGGCCCATCTTCACCTTTGCCCATCCTGTCTTTTTCACTTCTTCACCCTGGCCTCTAACCATGCTTGTCTACCCTGCTCATGTTACTGAATACATTTCTCTATAGCATAGTTCATGTCGAGAAAACAAGACTGATAATGGTACATTGGTCCGCTTGTAGAATTGACACGGAGTCACTATCTATTTTAAGAGATGTAAGATGAGGGGGGCACAGTATTCGAAAAACATCATGAGAGGTGCAAGTATGAGATTCTTTATGGTTCTGATGCTGGTGTTGATGGTCGGGTTTTGTCACCGACAAACTCAGGGCTCCAGCCCAAAGACAATTGCCCAAGACGTGGACAAAATCGTTGAAAAGGCCACGTTTGCTGGCGGTTGCTTCTGGTGTATGGAACAGCCTTTCGAAGAGCTCGAAGGTGTCCTTCGGGTCACCGCGGGCTATACGGGCGGCCAGACGGTCAATCCGAGCTATGACCAGGTCTGCTCGGGCCAGACCGGGCATGCGGAGGCGATCCAGATCGAGTATGATCCGGACCGGACCAGTTATCAACAGTTACTGGAGGTCTACTGGCGCCAGATCGACCCGACTGATGCCGGCGGACAGTTTGTCGATCGCGGCTCGCAATATCGCACGGCAATTTTCTATCACAATGAGCAGCAGCGTCGTTTGGCCGAGGAATCCAAGGTGGCCCTGCACAAGTCCGGAATATTCGCAGATCCGATCGTGACCACAATCGAGCCTTTCCAGGTCTTTTATCCGGCTGAGGACTATCATCAGGATTATTATCGGACCTGTCCGGTGCCTTATAAGAGGTATAAAAGCGGTTCAGGCCGGGACACTTTTATCGAGAAGACCTGGTCCGGGCGGTCGGCCGTGATGGGTAACGGTTTTCAGGCCGAGGATTACATCAAGCCGGATCAGGCCGAGCTCAAAAAAAGGCTCACGCCGAATCAGTATGTGATCACGCAAGAAAATGGCACGGAACAGCCCTTCTCGAATGCATATTATACCAATAAGAAGCCCGGGATTTATGTCGATATCGTCTCGGGTGAGCCCTTGTTCAGCTCGAACGACAAATATGAATCCGGCAGCGGTTGGCCGAGCTTTATCCGACCGCTCATCCCTGAGAACATCGTGGAACGACCTGATCACACTCGGGGCATGGACCGGACCGAAGTCCGGAGCAAGCATGCCGATTCACATTTGGGCCATAAATTCGAAGACGGACCTGCTCCAACCGGATTGCGGTATTGTATCAATTCGGCTGCTTTGCGCTTCATACCACTCGAAGAAATGGCCCGGGAGGGTTATGGCGACTATCTCCCTTTGTTCGAGGATAAGAAACAAACAAAGTAACCGAGCGGACCGGTTCACCATAATCTGAGATCAATATTCCACCAGTTCGAGTGGGGCCATCTTGACCAGCAGGATTTTGCGTCCGAAACCGGGAAAACTGACCACGACCCGGAGGCGTTCGCCGGCACCATCGATCTGGATGACCATTCCATTACCCCAGCGGGGATGTTTGACTTTCGAACCGAGCCGATAGGGCAGTCGTTCACCTTTTGTCCGCCCGGATTGTGATAGCGGGAACGGCAGGTCGACCGCAACGGCTTTGGGAGCACTATAGGGTGCCTTGGTGGGTGCGGGTCGCGTGGGATAATACATTTTGGGCTTGGTCCAGGGAGAGCCGTGTCCCAAACCAGGGCTTTGATCGATATTCAGAAGTTGTTTGGGAATATCGCGTACGAACCGGGACAGTTCGCCCGATTCTGGTCGACCGAAGTAGTGTCGTATTGCAGGCGCCGTCAGAAACAGATGTCGCTGGGCCCTGGTGATCCCAACGTAACACAGCCGGCGCTCTTCATCGATCTGGGCCTCCTCATCATTCAGGGCCAGTTTATGAGGTAAAAGCCCCTCGACCAGACCGGCGATGAAAACAACCGGGAATTCGAGGCCCTTGGCACAGTGAAGCGTCATCAGAGCGACCTTTTCCTTGCGCTTCTCATAGTCATCCGCTTCCGAGGCCAGAGCGGCTTTTTCCAGAAATGTCTGCAGAATGCTCAGATTGTTCTCACCCTTCATTCTCTCCTGATTGTTCTGCAAAGCGCTGAAAAGTTGGCCGATGTTCTCGAGACGGCTCTGGGCCTGGATATCATTGTCTTTATTGATCCAATCCTTATATTTGATTGCATTGGCCAGGAAACGCAGGGCTTCGAATGAGCCCTCTTTTCGCGTCTTCTCGTAACCGTGCTCGATCAGGGTCGTAAACTCGATCAGGCTTTGTTTTGCCCGGGCTGAGACCTCAGCGAGAAAGCCTTTGTCCTTGAGGGCGGAAAATAAGGGCAATCCATGGGAAGCGGCATATTCCTGCAACTGATCGATCGTTTTCTGACCGATAGCACGGGTGGGAACATTGATAATACGCAATAATGCTTCACGGTGCGACGGGTCGATGATCAGGGTGAGATATGCCAACAAATCCTTGATCTCACGCCGCTTGTAGAATCCGACTTCGCCGACCAGATAGTAGGGAACGGATTGTTCCATGAATTTTTCTTCAAAAATACGCGATTGGGCGTTGGTCCGATACAGGACCGCAAAATCGTTCCAATTCATCTGATCACGATGATAGAAGTCTTTGATGGTCGATACACAATAACTGGCTTCATCATATTCATTCTGGGCAAGGTAGACATTGATGCGGGAGCCCTGTCTGTTCTGGGTCCACAAATGTTTCTCGCGCCGCTTCGAGATTTTGCTGCTGACCTGAGTCGCCGCTTCGATAATGGTCCGGCTCGAACGATAGTTCTGGTCGAGCACAATCACTTTTGTTCCTGGGAAATCCTTGTCGAAGCCGAAGATATTTTCTATTTCAGCCCCGCGCCAGCGATAGATGGACTGATCATCATCACCCACGACACAGATGTTGCGGTGCCCGGCAGCCAGTTGCTTGATAATGCTGTATTGCAGAGCATTAATGTCCTGGAATTCATCGATCATTTGATATCGCCAGCGGCGTTGATAACGTTCGAGTATCTGCGGTTGCCTCTTGAATAACTGGTAGGTCAAATCCAGCAGATCATCAAAATCGACACAGTTGCTTTCGCGCAGGTTCTGCTGATAGAATTGCCACATCTGATCGAGTTTCATGGCCAAGCGGTCTTCACGCTCGATCCAGGGATTCTCCTCCGTCTCCGCCACACAATTTTTACGTTGACTGAATAAGCGGGTATAATAAGAAGGCTGGCAATACTGGCTGCTGATCTCGAGCTTTTTCATACAACGGCGGACAATACTGGTCTGGTCAGAAGCATCGATAATTGAAAATGAACGGGTCAAACCGAGTTCGAGGGCTTCGACCTCACGACGGAGTATATGAGCGCAGGTCGAATGGATGGTCGCGACCCAGACCGTACTGCCCGAAATGCCCAGCAGATCGTTCACCCGTTCGGACATTTCCTGGGCCGCCTTGTTGGTAAAAGTCACCGCCAATATCTGTTGAGGCAGCACTCCCTGCTCGATCAGATAGGCTACCCGATAGGTGATGATCCTGGTCTTGCCGCTGCCCGCCCCCGCCAAAATCAGCAAAGGACCGTCCTTGTGCTTGACCGCCTCCTGTTGAACAGGATTTAATTGTGCCATCAAATGAGACATGATCATTTGCCCTGAATGGTGATCGCTGTGTAGTGTCTACCGGATATATAAACAGGCCCGCCCAAATGTCAAGCCGGACCGTGAACAGTATCCCATGTTTTCGCTCTTGCTATCGGAAACGAGAGTTGATAATAAAGAGGCAAAAGAGGAATGCACATTCGCTTCCAAAGGAAAATTCTAAGACCATGATAGTGAAAGTAATGCGATTGTTAGTGTTGATCTCGGCCACGATAGCATGTGTCCGGTTCGGGATTTCCATCGTATACGCCCAGGATGTGAAGGGCGGAACAAGCACATCGGACAGCACTTTTCTGCCGCCGGGCGCAACGGCCGACACGACCGAAGACCAACCCGGCTTCCTCGAGAAGGAATTCAAGCGAAAGGCCTGGCAGTTTCATCTGTTGACCTTGAGCAGCGAACCGGTCAAGGTGACCTCACAGCACCAGGAATATCGTGCGGACGAGCACATCATCATTTACAGTGGTGATGTCCATGTACAACGCGGACCGTTGTCCTTGCAGGCAAATAGGGTCCTGGTCGACACCTGGGCCAACAAGGCGACCATGGAAGGCAATGTCGAGCTGCGCTTCGAGCAGGATTATATCACGGCCGACCGGGGCATATTCGAATTCGATACCAAGGAACTGCATCTGGAAAACTGTCAGGGCATCATCCAACCTGAGCTCTTTTTCGAGGCTGAGATTTTGGAGCGGCTCTATCCGGACCCTGATACGGAGCGGGGCCGTTATTACTTCAAGAACGTGCTGTTCACGCCCTGCAGCCAGTTGGTCCCGCAATGGTCGATGCAAGCCCGGGAAGTGTATGCGACCGCTGAAGAATACATGCATCTGTACGGGACCGCCTTTTTGATACACAACATACCGTTTCTCTGGTTTCCTTATTGGTTTTATCCGATCAAGACCGAACGCTCGACCGGTTTCCTGGTCCCCAGTTTCGGCTATTCCACTCGCGATGGTTGGCGATTCAAGAATGAATTTTTCTGGGCCATAACCGATCATATGGACCTGACCTTAACCCACGATTTCAAGGAAGAATATCGCAACGAGGGTAAGGCTGAGTACCGTTATGCTTTGGGACCATTGAGTTTGGGCAGTTTCAGCTATCGTTATATTCACGAAAAAAAGGACCCCTACACCGAGGACATCATTCCAGATGATGAGCGTGACATTCATCTGGTTCGGGGCTATCAAATCCATCATTTCCCCTGGGAGATCGATTGGCACCTGAATCTTGATTATTACAGCAATGACCGGATCAACCGGCTCTATGGCGAGAATAACGCTGCCCAGGTCCAGTCGTTTACCAATTCCTGGGCGGGCTTTACCCGCAACTGGTCCAAGGTCATGACCTCGCTCAGTGCCAATTATTACCAGAGTTCACAACTCTGGGAGTCAAACGATCGGAAACTGGATGGCACGATCCAGCGTCTACCCAGCTTTTCGCTGGCTGTACCCAACACGCGTATCGGTACATCGGGTTTTTACTATTCTTTTCGGTCACAGGCCGAAAACATCGTGATGTACGACAAATATTTATCAACGGAACCCGGGTTAGAAAACGATGAATTGGCCAAAATCTATTTTGACGAGATCAGATTGTATTGCAATCCGCGCTTACGACATATTTTTCCTAAAAAAAAGACTTGGTTCCTGATAACGACAGACCTGGATTTCTGGTTCACCTATTGGTCGGAAAAGCGCGATTATCTTTTTGAACCGGGCCGGGAATATACTCCGGAGGAATGGCAGGCAATCTGGGACCACTATAATAATTATTCCAACAGTTTAGCCAGGTTTTATCTTACCGATTACACCGTCTGGGAAACATTGGATAGTTATGAGCCCCATATCGGGGCCCGGACCTATTACAGCGGTAATGGCCTGGTCCGGGAAGCATATCAGGCCAGTGTGGATTTCGCCGGTCCCCAGTTTTACCGCATTTTTGATACGAGCACGGTCTTCGACAATGTCCTCAAATTGAAACACCGTTTTTGGCCCGGCGTCACGTATACCTATGTGCCCTATATTGACCAGTCTCGGATAATCAACTTCGATTATTACATCGATTATATAGAGCCAGCCGAGGGGTTGACCTACTATATCAAGAGCGATCTGATCGGTCGGGTCTACGACCCGCTCGCCGATGCGATTACGGTTCGGTCGTTATGTCGCTTCACCATCCAGCAGACCTATGATTTCAGGCTGGACCGTTATTACAACACCTATCTCGATCGTTATCATGATGATCCTGACAATCACCCGAGGCCGCCTCGAACTTTATATCCCTATTCCGATATCACGACCCGGCTCGAGTTTTTTCCCTCGACCCGGATCTGGTTCCTGACCACCGGCAGTTACGATCCGTATTATGATACTCTTAAAAGACTCAATCTCGACATTTACCTGCAATTGAAAAAGTGGTTCTTTCGTTCGGGCTGGGGCTTGAACAAAGGGATCATTTTTGACCCGAGGGACCCGAACACTCAATTCAAGGAAAATTATGAATATGATGATATCGAGTATGCCTACCTGGCGGCCGGCGGTCAGTTGAGCGGTCACTGGGCCGCTTCGATCAACACGAACTACAACCTGACCGAAGAAAAGTTTCATCATTTCAATTCCTCGATCATCTATGATGCCCAATGCTGGGGGGTTTCTCTTTCATTTCTTGCCCGTCAGTATCAGGACCAGACTCTGTATGGCACCAATACCGGCAAGCAGGACCCTCCTTATGACGAATATAATTTCATGCTGACCATTCACCTGAAGCATGTGGGCGACGTCGGCGGTTACGATACGGTCGAGGGTCTGGGCATGGCCCCGTAATCCGTTCCGGTTGCATTCTTCAGTGAAAAACACTACCTTTCATAGAGTTTAACAGGGACGGGAATGTCAAGCGGATTGTTGCTCCATCCTTAATGTTGAACGGTTTGACGCGTCCCGTCTGCGGAAAATTAGTGTGCAATCATGGCCAATAACCAAACCATCGTGATCAAAGGGGCCCGTGAACATAATCTCAAGAACGTGGATCTCGAGATACCCCGGAACAAGTTGATCGTTTTTACCGGGGTGAGCGGATCGGGCAAGTCTTCACTGGCGTTTGATACAATTTATGCCGAGGGACAACGGCGGTATGTCGAGTCCCTGTCCAGTTACGCCCGTCAGTTTTTGGGTCAGATGGAAAAGCCGCGGGTGGATTTTATCGAAGGATTATCGCCCGCCATCTCGATCGAACAGAAAACAGCCAGTCATAATCCCCGCTCCACGGTCGGGACGGTGACCGAAATCTATGATTATCTGCGTGTTTTAATAGCTCGGGCCGGTCGGCAATACTGCCACCAGTGCGGTCAACCGATCGGTGCTCAGACCGTGGACCAGATGGCTGATATTATTCTGGCCCTGCCCGACAATACCAAGATCATGATACTGGCCCCCCTGATCGAGGAACGTAAAGGCACGCATCAGGACATCATCGATCGGGCCAAGAAGGAGGGCTTTGTCCGTATACGGATCAACAACCGGGTGGTGGACCTGTCCGAGACGATCGATCTGGATAAAAAGCGGAAACATACCATCGAACTGGTCATCGATCGACTCATTGTCAAGGACACGATCCGCTCGCGTCTGGTCGAGTCAATCGAGCTGGCCCTGAAATATTCGCAGGGTCTGCTCAAGGTCGTTCCGGACCAGGGCGAGGAAATCCTTTTCAGTGAAAGGCGGGCCTGTATCAAATGCGGTCTCAGTTTCGAGGAATTAAGTCCGCAGCGTTTTTCGTTCAATAACCCGCTGGGCATGTGCACTCAATGCGGAGGACTGGGCTCGATCGATGAAGTCGATCCGAACCTGATTGTACTCGATCCGACCAAATCGATCATGGAGGGGGCCATTGCGGTCTGGAAGGATTTCGAGAAGCGCTCGCACAGTTGGAGCCTGCGTATTCTGCAACAACTGGCCAAACATTACGGTTTTTCGTTATATACGCCCTATCAGGAATTGCCCGAGCAGGTGCGCGATCTGCTGTTATATGGCTCGAACAACCGAAAGATCAAGATCGAATGGGACACGGGCCGTTCCGCGGGCGTTTTTTATCATGCACCCGAAGGAGTCATTCCCCGCATTACTCGATTGTATACCCAGACGACCTCGGAGGAGGTCCGTAAATATTACGCCAGTTTCATGAACAAGAAATCCTGTCCGGCCTGTAATGGTTCGCGTTTACGTCCGGAAAGCCGGGCGGTCCGTTTTCATGACCGCTCGATTATCGATATTGTCGGAATGAATGTCCGCCAGTGTTACGACTTTTTTGACGGACTGGTCCTGCGTCGCGATGAACAGGCCATAGCCGGGGAACTGATCCAGGAAATCAAGGCCCGTTTACGATTTTTACTCGATGTGGGGCTGCATTATCTGACGCTTGAGCGAAATACGCCCTCTCTGTCGGGAGGTGAATCGCAGCGGATTCGCCTGGCCAGTCAGATCGGCAGTGGCCTGGTCGGGGTGTTATATGCCTTAGACGAGCCGAGTATCGGCCTGCACCAGCGTGATAACGATCGTTTGTTACGCTCGTTGGAGCGATTACGCGATCTGGGCAATACGGTCATTGTGGTCGAACATGACCTGGAAGCCATGCTGCGAGCGGACATTCTGGTTGATTTCGGACCCGGGGCTGGCCAGCGTGGCGGTACGATCGTGGCCCAGGGACCGCCCGTCGAGGTGATGGAGGACCCTCGGTCCATTACCGGTCAATATTTGGCGGGTAAACGAGTCATTCCCATGAGAGATATCCGCCGCGATCCGAACGCGAAATATCTGGTGGTGACCGATGCTCACGAGAACAATCTCAAGCATATCGAGATCAGCTTTCCCCTGGGTCTTTTTGTATGTGTGACCGGGGTGTCGGGTTCGGGCAAGAGTTCGCTGGTCAATAACATACTCTATCGTGCTCTGGCCCAGAAACTACACCGGGCCAGGGTCCAGACCGGGAAATACGGTGCGCTGCGCGGACTCGAGCATATCGATAAAGTGATCAATATCGACCAGAAACCGATCGGCCGCACGCCGCGTTCCAATCCGGCCACCTATGTCAAGGTTTTTGATTATATCCGCTCATTGTTCAGCCAGGTACCTAAGGCCCGGGGACGCGGCTATCAACCCGGACGCTTCAGTTTCAATGTCAAGGGTGGACGATGCGAGGCCTGTCAGGGCGATGGTCTGAAGCGAATCGAGATGCACTTTCTGCCGGATGTCTATATTACCTGTTCCGAGTGTAAAGGCCAACGATTTAACCAGGAAACACTCCAGATCGAATACAAGGGCAAGAACATCGCCCAGGTCCTCGATATGGAAGTGGCCGAAGCCTTGGTACATTTCGAAAATGTTCCCCAGATCACCCGGATTTTGGAAACACTGCTGGATGTTGGGCTCGATTATATCAAGCTGGGTCAGCCGGCCACGACCCTCTCCGGCGGTGAAGCCCAGCGGGTCAAACTGGCCAAGGAACTGTGTCGTAAGAGCACGGGCAAAACGGTGTACATTCTGGATGAACCCACAACCGGTCTGCATTTCGCCGATATCGAGAAATTGCTCCAGGTCCTGAACAGACTCGTCGATGAAGGTAATACGATCATTGTCATCGAACACAATCTGGATGTGATCAAGTGCGCGGATTACATAATCGATCTCGGCCCTGAAGGCGGTGACGGAGGCGGCACGGTTGTGGCCCAAGGCACACCCGAGCAGGTCGCCGAGTCGATCGACTCACATACCGGTGCATTTTTGAAAAAGATACTCGCCCAGAACAATGAACATGTTGAAACAAGAGGATACCTATGACCAAGATTGAACCACGTCTGCCCAAGGGGATGAGAGACCTTGGACCGGATGACATGATTGTCCGGAACAAAGTCCTGGCATGTATTCGAACGGTGTTCGAACGTTACGGCTATCTGCCCCTCGAAACACCGGCCCTTGAATACTGGGAAGTATTAACCGGTAAATATGGTGAGGAGGCCGAGCGTCTGGTCTATAATTTAACGGACCATGGCGGCCGTCGTCTGGGCTTGCGTTACGATCTAACCGTTCCGCTGGCCAGATTCGTAGCCAGTCAGAAACAGTTACTCAAACCATTCAAACGTTATCAGATCCAACCGGTCTGGCGGGCTGAAAAACCGCAGAAAGGCCGCTTCCGTGAATTCAGTCAATGCGATGTCGATGTGGTCGGATCGGCCTCGATGCTGGTCGACAGCGAACTGATCGCCATGACGGTCGAAGTCATATCCCTGATCGGACTGGACCATTTCGAGGTCCGGCTCAATAATCGTAAAGTCCTGCAGGGTATGGTCCAGTATGCCGGGATCGCAGCCGATCGCACGGCTGATGTCTGTCAGACCCTGGATAAAGCCGATAAAGTCAGCAGGCCTGAGGTTGAAGCCGAACTCGGACGCAAAGGCTACTCGACCGATCAGATCGGGCCCCTGGTCCGGGTCGCGACGATCACTGGCGACAATCAATCCGTACTCGAACAGATGACCGAGCGTTTACACGGTATCGACATCGCCCGGGAAGGGATTGATGAACTGGCCCAGATCATGTCACATCTTGAGCAGATGGGTGTCGATCTCGATAGGGTCAGAATAGTGCCTCAATTGACCCGTGGGCTTGATTACTATACCGGCCCCGTCTATGAGACCTTCCTGACGGACCGATCATTTTCAAGCCTGGGCGGCGGCGGCCGCTATAACGGTTTGATTGGCATTTTCTCCGATGAGGAGATCCCGGCAGCGGGCACGAGTTTCGGGCTCGACCGCATAACCACGGTCCTTCAGGAAACCATGACTGATCAAGCTACTCCACATACTGACATCCTGGTCGCCCATTTCGGTGCCGATGTTCTACCCGATGCCCTGCGTCTGGTCAGCCACTGCCGACGGGCCGGTTTTCGCACCGAACTGTTTTTCGATGAAGCTAAACTGAAAAAGCAGTTCACCTATGCGGACCAACGTAACATCCCTGTTGTTCTTCTCATTGGTCAGGATGAGGCCCGGAAAGGCACGATACAGTGCAAAATCCTGGCCAGCGGCCAACAACAGGAAATTGCCTGGGCTGATCTGGTCCGGCAATTACAGAACTTGTTGCAGAAATGAAGCGGAAAAGGATTTGTTCCGGGAGCGAGTATGATCATGCCACAATCTGACTTGGCCAACAGGGTCCGGCAGGGTGACAGAAGGGCCATCGCCCGTGCCATCACACTTATTGAAAACAACGCCAGCGAATCTGAAAGCATCCTGGATGAACTGTATCAACACACTGGAAAGGCTTATATTATCGGGATAACCGGGCCACCCGGCGCCGGGAAAAGCACGCTGGTAGACAAATTGACCCTGCTGCTCAGACAGGAAGGCCGAACTGTTGGGATAATTGCTGTCGATCCGACCAGTCCTTTCAGTGGTGGCGCTTTATTGGGCGATCGCATCCGTATGCAACAGCACAGTAGCGACCGGGGTGTCTTCATCCGGTCAATGGCTACCCGTGACGCCTTGGGCGGGCTGGCACCAACCACATATAAAGTGGTCAAAGTGCTCGATGCCGCCGGTTTTGACGTGGTTATTATCGAGACCGTCGGAGTGGGCCAGGCTGAAGTCGACATCGTCAATGTCGCCTACACAACCCTGCTCCTGCTTGTACCCGGGCTCGGTGACGATATTCAGAGTGTGAAAGCGGGCATCATGGAAATTGCCGATATCTATGTTATCAATAAAGCCGATAAAGCCGGTACGGAAAAAATGATGACCGACCTGAAAATACTGCTCGAACACAACGCCACCACCGGTTGGGAAACACCGATTATCAAGACCGTGGCCAATCGCTCCGAGGGTATTTCCGATTTGCTCGCTTCTATCCGGCAACACTATGATTTTCTCGAACAGCACGGGCTCTTCGAGAAAAAAGAAGGTAAAAACAGTGAGTTGGAAGTGTTGAAATTGCTCTCTTTTCATCTGACTCGGGCCTATCTGGGGCAGTTTAAAAGGTCAGGCCGGTATGATGAAATGATCAGGGCGGTCTCACAACGTGCCATGAGCCCTTACCAAGCAGTGCATACGATAATATCTGAATATAATCCGGAGGCACATTAGTTGTTATCGGATATGAGTACTGACGGACATGCCTGTGCAGATATCCACCAGATCTCCTCATCGGAGAAATCCGGATCGGTCAGACCGAACTACGCTACCATGATTTATGTCTATCTGCTTTTTCTCCTGTTTCTGGTCCTGACTACCAATTCGGTCTTTGCCCTCAAGACCAACCTCTTTCTTCTGAACATTGCCGGAGTGCAGAATCCGTTGATCTTACTCATCCTGATCTGGCTGGTCCGGAGACTGAGAAACGGGCTCAATTCCTTTCCACGGACCACGGTTGATTGGACCATTGTGGCCATGTTTCTTGCCTCTGTCCTGTCCTCATTCTGCTCGACGGACCCGACCGAAAGCTACAAATACGTTCTGATCACACTTCTTTTTTATGGTCTGTTTTATGCATCGTACGATCTGGTCGATTCACATGCGCGTTTCGAACACATTATCACCCTGATCATCATGTCGGGGCTGGTGGTGACCGCTTATAATCTTCACTATCTGTATCAATATGATTTCTGTTCTCTTGGTGTTCTCGAACGTTATCCTTTCTGGACCGGCAAGAGTCCGATGGGTTACTACAACACCTTTCTCATTTCTTTTTTCCTGGGGCTGAAACTGTATGGCTGGAAATCAAGACAACGCCTGGTCAACATAGGACTCATCGCTTTACTCGTCGGTGCAACAGTATCACTCTTCTTCTCATTTTCACGCAGTTCCTGGCTGACGGCCTTGATTATTGTTTTTTTTGCAGGATTCTACCGATATAGACACGTGTTCCTGATCGGCAGCCTCGTCATTGTGCTGGTGTTGGTTTGCCTCTACCAGGATGAAATAGGCGAATTTGGCCTGGCGATCTACAACATCAATGCCGGCAATGTCGATGATCGGGTCCATATCTGGAAAAGCTCACTGGATATGCTGCTCGACCATCCGTTTACCGGCGTGGGAGCCGGTACGTTCAATATCAACTATTTGGAGCGGTACATGCTGCCTGAAAGTCAGCGCTGGAACGATTCCTACCATGCTCATAATGTCTTTTTACATATAGCCGCGGAACAGGGTTATATCGGGCTCATCACTTTTCTGCTCTTCTGGGGGCTTGTCTTCAGACAGATCATCAGCAACTACCATCTTCTCGATAGAACAAAATATATCTTGCTCAAAGGCATGAATACAGCTCTCTTGTTCAGCCTGTCCAATTATTTTCTCTGGTCGTTGACCAACACATCGCTCAGTAACGTGACCAAATCGTTTTTCAATATCAACCTGCTGACCTGGTTTTTAACGGCACTGGTCTTCTGCATACCCCGCGTATATAAACAAACGGACCCGGATACAATTGGGATTTAAAGACTCGACACGGTTTCGTTCGGACTGTAACCGCCCGATTCCCGGACTATTTATTTTGCTTGACAGTTGCGAACGGCTATATTACTGTCCGTTTATGGAGTCGTGCATTGAATCTTTTCGGCAAGGAGGTCGTGCTCATTACCAGAAAATCGGTTTTTGTCCAATTCGATAATCTCGACCAGGAACAGGTCAAATCACTGTTTGGAAATTTGGATCATAACCTGCGTCATCTCGAGGACAGTTTCAAGGTTATGGTCATCTGCCGTGACAATGGACTGAAAATTGATGGCGAGGAACAGGATGTCGAGCGGGTCCTCTCCTTTTTGAAGCACCTGGATCTGGTGGCCCAGGGCGGCGTCAGGCTCGGCCAGGATGAGTTCCGGTCGGCGATTGCCATCTTCAAGGAAGACGACAGCGAAGGATTGCATGAGATTTTTGCCCAGCGGCTCGAATTGTCCTTTCCCCGCAAGAATGTCTCACCACGCTCGATCAATCAGAAACGTTATGTCAAGGCCATGGAGCAGTATGACCTTGTTTTCGCCATCGGACCGGCGGGCACTGGTAAGACCTATCTGGCCATAGCCAAGGCCGTTTCGGCCTTGCATGAACGCCAGGTCGAGCGGATTATCCTGACCAGACCGGCTGTCGAGGCCGGCGAACACCTGGGTTTCCTGCCCGGTGACCTGATCGAAAAAGTCAATCCCTATCTCCGTCCTCTCTATGACGCCCTCTATGATATTCTGGACCGGGAAAAAACCCTGAAATTGCTCGAACGCGGTGCGATCGAGATTGCGCCCCTGGCCTACATGCGGGGCCGGACCCTGAACAATGCTTTCATTATCATGGACGAAGCCCAGAATACCAGCTCGGAACAAATGAAAATGTTCCTGACCCGTATGGGCGAATCCTCGAAAGCGGTCGTGACCGGAGATGTGACCCAGGTGGACCTGCCTCCGGGAAAAACATCCGGCCTGGTCGAATGCCAGAAAATCCTCTCGACCATCTCTGATATCAAATTCATCTATTTCAGCGAAAAGGATGTGGTCCGACACAAACTCGTCCGTGATATCATCATGGCCTATGAAACCCACGACAAGAAAAAAAGAAAATAAAGACCGGCCACGAATCAGTTCTGCCCGGACCGGACCTCCTCGTTCCACAAATACAAATTCGTACTCGGGTCCTGGGTCCTGGTCGGCACCTCGCCAGACATTACCATGAATTTACACTCTACGGCAAAAACACGGGTGTTGTGCATCAGATGGCCGCCAAACACCTGCCCGGTCTGATCAGCCAAAGCAATATGAGCATGGATCACGGGTCTTCCATCGCGGACCGATATGTTCCCGATACAACTTACTATCTCAAGTTCACGCTCGAATGTCTGCATTTCATAGGCCTGGGTCTGCTGATTGTAAAAACCGATTGTTGCCTGGCTGACCGCACCGATCAACTCGATCGTACCCATGTTGATCCACAACGAACCAGCCAGCTCCTCAAGTGCTTCCAGTAAATCACTGCCCATATCCAAACGAACCAGATAACATTCCTGCAACTCAGCACTATACACTTTCATTTCGTGACCCCTTATCCAATGAGAGGAATGAAAAGAGGACCCACTCATGCCAGACCAGAAATTTCCGGCTGCAACCAGGACAATAGTACAGCTTACTTTTCTGGAGAACCTTCATCCACCAGGTGCGGTGGACCATGTGCATGGAGTGATTCCCACATTTCGGACATGTGTGCCTGAACCTGATCATACCTAAGCATAACAGAACAAAACAGAAAAAACAAGTATTTTCAATGAGTTAGGTATGAAAGTGCGCACTTAAAGAGTTATGAAATGATGCTCTTTTTTTTGAACTCATTGCAGGTGAGTCCCACATCGAAGTCCAGCTCCGGCATTTCAAACCGATCTTCTACAGTGTGGGCTGAAATTTTGTAAAAGTAGTCTGAACCCTCATGAACTAATATAAAAGTCCAAAAGGTAGTGCCAAGAGAATAATAGTGAGTCGTAACTCGTTATCAATAAAGAATTCCAATTTATTGTAAAAGATCAGTCTAAGAAAGGATTCAGACAAATAATTCACATTTCATGATTTAATCCTAATTTTTCATTTACAAATACAAATAAATAATTAAATATACTATATATGCTAGCACCGGTTTAAAATTCCCTAGTTTTCACCGGTTTTTACTCCCCACCATCCCGAAGATTTTTGCATTGGCTCATACACATACGCCCATCTTTCCTTTATAATGTGAAAAATAGGAAGCCGTAAGTAATCATTCATATCCCGAATTATGATGTCTTCTTCTTTCTTTGTTCGAGTGCTCTCACGATAACTTTCTCCTTCAATGGTGATAACCTCTGCATGATGAACAAGTCGATAAGCAGCTTCAGATGCCAGAGACGAATCATCGTTGCGAAGAAGATAGGGTCGCGTCTTGAAATGTGAATTGCCGGATAGCGGAGATCACCTCTGTGCAATGGGGGACGGCAATGAGTCGGTTTGGTAGAAAAATATTTAAGAAAGGATTCAGACAATTAATTCACAACTCAAGGTTTGATTCTATTTTCGGTATTGCCTTGTAAAATAAAGAGTTCAAAAAGAAAGCTGATTTCAAAAGAAAGGATCGGGTAGGTCAGGGCCTCTCAGCCCCTTTCCCCCCTAAGAACCGTACGTGACAGTTTCCCGTCATACGGCTCAAGC
>JAFGSJ010000065.1 GCA_016934675.1 bacterium
AGAGGCTTCGTTCTTTTTGGCGATACAGGGCCCGATAAAGACCACCTTGCTCTCCTGACCATATATTTTCCTGGCGATGCGGGCGGTAGCGACCATGGGTGAGACAACAGGTGACAGGGCCGAAACCAGATTGGGATGATATTTGAGGATGTAAGCTACGATAGCGGGGCAACTCGTGTCGATATAGCTCTGGGTGGGATCTTTGTTGATCTGGCGTTTCAGGGCAGCGGCTACCGCATCGGCACCGGAAGCGACTTCAAGGACATATTGGAACCCCAGGGCGCGGACCATGCCTACCAGCGAATTGTAGCCCATATCGCTGAATTCGGCGGGAAAACTCGGAGCCACGATCGCAATCAGATGGACCGTATTTCCGAGATCGAGGATGGCCTCGACCTCGGAAATAGAACTGCGGACCTTCTTGGCTTTCTGACTGCAAACCTTGACACAGTTGCCGCAACCGATGCAACGGTCCACGAGCACTTCGGCCTGGCCCTTTTCGATGCGGATCGCCTTGGCCGGGCACTCACGCACACAGGTATAGCAGAGGCGACAGCGTTCCTTGATTGTCGTTACCAATGGTTCTGTGCTCGTATTTCTCATGCAAAGACCCTGTCCTTAGAGCAGGACCTCCCTCTTATGATAATGCGTGTGCAAGAGATGATGACTCTTCTCACCAAGCGGTTTTCCCAGATACTCATCGTAGATTCTGATGATCTGCGAGTTCTTGTGGCTGACGCGGACATCCTCTTCACTGTCAATCTTATACAGTATTTTCATCCGGGCAGCTACTACGGCCATGTCCGTGCCGATGGGTTGACCTCCACCCCCAACACAACCGCCGGGGCAGGTCATGATCTCGATAAAGTGTAAATCCTTGCGTCCAGCCCGAATCTGATCAAGAATAATCCGGGCATTGCCCAATCCGCTGGCGACCGCTGCGCCCACTTCAAGACCACCAATCCTGGCCTTGAGCTCCTTGATGCCCTTGGTCCCCCGAAGCGGTTCGATCTTGAGATCCGTGATCTCCGTCCCGGTGATCAGATAATGAGCAGTCCGGATCGCAGCCTCCATGACTCCACCGGATGCACCGAAAATCTTACCGGCCGTGGTCCGTTCGCCGAACGGTGTATCGGCGGTCTCGGACTCGAGCATATTGACATCGAGACCAAGCATGCGAATCATCCGGCCAAGTTCACGGGTCGTGAGCACATAATCGACATCGGCCACGAAATTGCGTCCCATTTCCGGACGACCGGCTTCGAATTTTTTGGCGGTACAGGGCATGATCGATACGCTGACAATGTCCCTGGGGTCCAACTTTTCGCGATCGGCCCAGTAACTCTTGATCAAAGCGCCCATCATCTGCTGCGGACTCTTGCATGAAGAGATATTGGGGATAAGATCAGGATAGAATTCCTCGACATACTTGATCCAGCCGGGTGAACAGCTGGTCAGCATGGGTAACACGCCGCCAGTTTGAATCCTCTGGACCAATTCACTAGCCTCTTCCATGATGGTCAGGTCGGCAGAGAATGAGGTATCGAAGACATATTTAAAGCCCATGCGTCTCAGGGCAGCGACCATCTTGCCATCGATATCACTACCGACCGGCATGCCCAGTTCTTCGGCAATCGTAACTGAGATCGAGGGTGCGTGCTGGACCACGACCGTTTTGCTCGGATCGTTGAGTGCAGCCAGGACCTGATCGATATAGGAATGCTCGGTCAAGGCGCCCGTGGGACAAACCAGGATACATTGCCCGCAGTTGACACAACTCGACAAATTGAGTCCGCGATTAAAGGCAGTTCCGATAAAAGCCCGACTGCCCCGATTGATAAAATCAATGGCACTTACACCCTGGATTTCCTCACACATGCGGACACATCGACCGCACAGGATGCATTTATCCGGATCACGAATAATGGCCGGACTCGAAACATCCAGTTGTTTCGAGGTCTTTTTGGTGCGAAACATGCGCTTGCGAACACCCAATTCCTCAGCATAGCGCTGCAGATCGCATTGACCATTCCTGGCACAATACAGACAATCATCGGGATGATTACTCACCAGCAGCTCGATCACCGTTTTGCGTGCTTTTAGGACACGCGGACTGCTGGTTTTGATTTTCATACCTTCCGCTACCGGGAAGGAACACGAGGGCACCAGATTCGGCGCACCCTCGACCTCGACCACACACAGGCGACATGCGCCTGAGGGTGGTAGCCCTTCCATGTAACAGAGAGTTGGAATATTAATATTCACACGTTTCAGAGCTGACAGGATCGTCTCACCCTGCACCGCCTTGACCGGTCTATCGTTGACCATTATGTTTACAGTCTTGTCACTGTGCATCTCGGACCCGGTCGTTTGTACTTCTGCTTTTGTTTGTGTAGTCATAACGGCACCTCTTGCCATGTTCATCCGTTGTCACTCAGGCTTGGTAAATTCAAGGTCACATCTCAAACATCGCCGCGACTCGGCGATAGCCTCCTGCGCCGCCAAGCATAACTCGACCTCGGCGAAGTTCTTTTTGCGTTTTTTCACTGAAAGCGTCGGAGACTCAGGACGAGCGGTAACATCAGTCTCATCCTCGCTGACTTCGACGGGCTCAATATAGACGCTCGGGAGTTTGACCTTGGGAATGAGCTTCATCTGTCTACCACTCAGGTAGCGATCGATCATAACCGCAGCATTCTTACCCGCGGCAATCGAGTCGATCACCGTATTGGGACCAGTGACCACATCACCGCCGGCAAAGATGCCCTCTTTCCCGGTTGAATAAGATTCCTGATTGATCCGGACCGTTCCCTTGACCAAATCGATGCCTTCGATCCCATCGAGATTCGGCTCCTCACTGATCGCGATAATCAGGGTATCGAGTCCTACCTCGAATTCAGTTCCGGGAATCGGGACCGGAGATCGCCGACCGCTGGCATCACGTTTGCCTAACTGATTGCGACATAAGGTCATGGCTCTAATATGGTCCTGCTCGACCTTGAGTCCAACCGGGGTCACCAGATATTCGATCTTGACACCTTCTTCGAGTGCGGCCTGGATTTCTTCATCATACGCCGGCATTTCCTCGCGAGTCCGACGATAGAATATGGTCACGGAAGTGACCCCTTTCTGCCTGAGTGCGACACGAGCAGCATCGAGCGCCGAATTTCCGCCTCCCACCACCCCGACTTTGCCGCTGGCCAGGGCAGTACCGTTGAGGTTGAACGCTTTGAGGAAATCGATGCCGTGTAACACGCCATCCGAATGCTCGCCATCAAGAGCGAGTTTCCGGCTCTTGTGGGCACCCAGCGAAACATAGACCGCGTCATAACCGTCTCCGAGCAGCCCGTCTATAGTAAAATCCTTACCCAAGACAGTATTCAGCCTGAGTTCGATATTCTCGTTCAGTAGTGACTCGATCTCCTTGGATAGGATGTCCCGGGGCAGCCGGAAAGCTGGGATCGCTTGAACAAGCATACCCCCGGCCCGGTCTTCCTTCTCGAACAAGGTGACCTTATAACCCTGGAGCGAAAGTATATTCGCCGCGGTCAGACCACTCGGACCCGCTCCTATGACCGCGACCCGTTTGGATTTCGTGTTTGGGGACATGACCTGAACATAACTGGCCGGATCAACGTGATCGACCACGTAACGCTTCAGAGACCGCACGGCAATGGGTTGTCCACCCGTGGTACCGCAGCGACAGACATCCTCACAGGGATGATTGCAGACCCGGGCGCAGACCGATGGAAACGGATTGGCCTGGCGGATCACCCGATATGCCTCCTGGTTCTCACCGCGGGAAATGTGAGCGACATAACGCCACACTTCAGTGCCGACCGGGCATCCGGTCTGACATGGTGCTCCAACCAGTTCTTTACAGACACCAGCCGGACATTGACGATCAAAAATATGGGCTTCATATTCATCGCGGAACCAGCGCAATGTACTTAAAACGGGATTGGGCGCTGTTTGTCCCAAACCACACAGACTCGAGTCCCTGATCACCTCGCCCAATTCCTTTAAGGCCATTACGCCCTGAAAACGGAGTAAAGCGTCGATATCTTCCTCACGCTTCCGGCTCCGGGTAATGGCTTCGAGAATCTCGAGCATGCGCCGTGTACCTTCACGACAGGGAATACATTTGCCGCAACTCTCGCTCTGAATGAATTCCATGAAATATTTGGCAAGATCAACCATGCAGGTGTTCTGATCCATAACGACCAGACCTCCCGACCCCATGATTGCTCCGAATTTCTTGAGGGCATCGTAGTCGGTCTGAAGATCGAGATGGGCTTCGGGAATACAGCCACCCGAGGGCCCGCCGATTTGGACCGCCTTGCAACGTTTGCCGTTCGGGATGCCACCACCCGCCCCGAAAACGACCTCACGCAGCGTAGTGCCCATGGGGACTTCAACTAGACCGGTCCGTCGGACCATACCCGAAAGAGCGAAGACCTTGGTGCCTTTACTCTTCTCAGTCCCAAGCGCCGCGAAATTTTCCCAACCACGCCCGATCACGGTGGACACATTAGCCAGGGTCTCGACATTATTGATGACGGTGGGTTTCTTGAATAATCCTTCGACAGCCGGATAGGGCGGTCGAGGCCTGGGCATACCCCGCTTGCCCTCGATACTGTGAATCAGAGCGGTTTCCTCACCACAAACAAAAGCGCCGGCCCCCATCTTGATCACGATCTCGAGATTAAACCCACTCCCCAGTATGTTCTTTCCGAGAAAACCATATTCGAGTGCCTGGGCCATGGCCTTCTCGAGCCGCTTGATTGCCAAGGGATACTCGGCCCGGATGTAGATATACGCTTTCGAGGCCCCAATCGCATACGCGGCAATGACCATGCCTTCGAGTAAACGGTGCGGATCACTCTCGGCCACAGCCCGGTCCATGAAAGCACCAGGGTCGCCTTCGTCCGCATTGCAGATGAGATACTTAGTCTCGCTGACTGCCTTACGGGCAAATTTCCATTTGAGACCAGTGGGGAAACCGCCACCGCCTCGACCGCGCAGGCCACTCTTCTCGACTGACTCACACACCTCCATGGGCTCCATGCCGGAAAGAGTCCGGGCCAGGGCCGAGTAACCGCCACAGGCAATATATTCATCGATATTGGCCGGATCAATTATGCCAGACAAGGCTAAAACCCAGCGTTTCTGCGGTACCAGAAAAGGATGCTCATCGAGATACGGCACATTGTCCCAGACCTTGAATGCAGGAGTCAGAGGTCGAAACTGACCCAGGACCTGGCTTTCATCGATCTGACCTGCAAAAACACCATCGAGAATCCGCGTAACACAGTCCGTGCTCACATTACCAAAACTGACCCGACAGCAGTCAGGCAGTTGAACATCCATGATCGGCTCCTCGGAACAAAGCCCGATACAACCGACCTCGACCACGTCCGCATCGATTTTTTTATCCCTAATATATGTCCTGATAGCACCGAGCGTTTTCGCGGCCCCGGCACCAAGCCCGCAGGTCCCTGTGCCGACAAAAACCACCGGTCTCTCGATCGTCTCACGCCGAAGGTTCCGGATGACATCATCGAGTGAGGCATTGCCGATATTACGGGGCGATAACCGCCCGACTTTCAACGTTTCGAGAAGCACCTGCGCTGGCATATCGGGACGCTGCCAACAACCCTCCATGACCTCATTCTGACTCATCTTATCCTTGTGCATGGACCTGCTCCTTTTCCCTATACTCATTGATGATCCGGACCGCCTTCATGGGAGTGGTCTTGGCAAAAATCTCACCATTGATGCTGATCACCGGTGACAACCCACAAGCCCCCATGCAGGCCACAACCTCGAGACTGAACATCTTATCACGCGTGGTCTGACCAGGCTCGATCTTGAGGGTCCGCATGATCATGTCCAGGACTTTGGCCGATCCCTTGACATGACAGGCTGTCCCCCGACAGACCATTATGTGATACCGGCCCTTGGGCTGAAAACGAAACTGATTGTAAAAACTGGCTACTCCGAAGATTTTACTCGCCGGTAAATTGAGTTTCTGACTGATCTTGACAATCGCCTCTTCGGACAGATAGCCCTCTTGCTCCTGCACCTTCTGAAGAATCGGGATCAGGGCGTCCCTCGAAGCACCCTGGTATGGCTCCAGAATAGTGTCCACGCTCGATTCAATCGTGCGGTTCATGTGCTTATAACCTCCTGTACCAAGTACTCTCTATGGTTCACTACTGCTGAAAATGGACCTCAATTTCTGAATTCATTTTCTTTACACAAAAAAGAAGGCCGAACCGTGAGCCTCGTAGCACTGCTAACAATCGTACTCGAACCACGCTGGCGGCCATTTCTAAACTACCCAACCATGTTTGTCACCGAAAGTATTAGGAGGGGAAATCACGCTTGTCAAGATACATATTCAATACAATATGTACTATTTTTTCGATATTTCTGTACGTCCTCCTGCCTGCCCCGCTGACCGCAGAAAAAAACAAGAACTGCTTTCAAGAACAGATAACCGGGAACATTGGGCCATGATCATTTAGATGAATGTTCTAATCCGAGTGGGGAAAAAAAAGAAGATGTTTGTATTCGGGGAAAAGCATGATCCGATCACCAGACTGGAATACAATATCGGGTAAGGTCCGGGCCACGAAACGGGTTGGGCTGTCGGGCAGAAAGCCATAGACCAATTGTTCGGAACCCATATGCTCACATACGTCTACACAAGCAGTCCAGTTCGTGTGTAAAAAATCTGGCGGCCGGAACCCGCTTTCGATGATGCAGATGTCCTCCGGACGAAGCCCCAGGATCGCCTCTTTCCAATCAAAGCGATCCATATTACTGCATTTGTCAGTTGGTAGGCTGAAAGAAAAACCGTCTCCCTTTATCTTTATCCGGGCCGAATCTTTCTCGAGTCTAACCGGGAAAAAATTCATGGGGGGTGAACCGATAAAACCGGCTACAAAAAGGTTCTGCGGATACCGGTATAACTCAGTCGGCGTACCGATCTGTTGAATGGAACCATGGTCGAGCAAAGTGATCCTGTTCCCCATAGTCATGGCTTCAGTCTGATCATGGGTCACATAAATGACAGTTGTTCGTAACCGCTCGTGCAACCTGTTGATCTCGGTCCGCATCTGGACCCGTAGCTTGGCATCCAGATTGGATAAGGGCTCATCAAACAGAAAAACTTGAGGTTTCCGGACCAAAGCCCGACCAAGTGCCACCCGCTGCCGCTGACCACCCGATAACTCGCGCGGTTTGCGTTCAAGCAAATTCTCAATCTCGAGAATGCGGGCCGCTTCCCGAACACGCTGCTCGATCTCGGTCCGACCCATCCTCCGCAACTTGAGACCGAATGCCATATTATCATAAACATCCATGTGCGGATACAGGGCGTAATTCTGAAAAACCATGGCAATATCACGATCCTTGGGGGGAATATCGTTCACGATCCGGGAACCGATCGTGATCGTTCCGGCTGTGACGGTTTCGAGACCAGCGATCATCCTGAGTGTCGTCGATTTACCACACCCTGACGGACCCACCAGAACCATGAACTCACCATCCGTGACCACCAGATTCAAATCATCGATCACACACTCACGATCATATCTTTTCCGGATGTGTTCAAGCCTGACTTCAGCCATGGTCGCTCGCAGTAGGGTATCCACAAAGCACTGTGGCAGAACAGAATTCACCAAAATCCGCTCTGTCAGACCCCTGAGATGCGTGGTCTGTTTTGTTGAATCCTGGGCTGCTGTCCATCTGTTTTAGTGAGCCTTCAGCTTGATGAGGTGGTATCGAGCGTGATCGCCCGTTCAAAATTGCCAGGACTCGAAGCCGCTTGCTTGCCGATTTCAAGATGAATCTTTGAGGCTTTGTACAACTCGACCAAATGCTGGTCAAAACTCTGCATCCCAAATTCACGACTCTCTTCAATGTATTTAGTCAGTAAATGCGTCTTTTCGGGAATGCTTATGCAGTCCTGCATGGTCCGGGTCACTCGCATGATCTCGACCGCAGGAACACGCCCGGTCCCAGCCTTGTTAATCAATAATCGTAGCGAAATGACCGCTACCAAATTCTCCGATATCCTGATCCGGGCCTCAGCTTGCTCCTGAGGTGGATAAAAACTGATTAAACGCCCAATCGTCTTCTGTGCATCCGTGGTGTGCAGAGTGGATAAAACCAGATGACCGGTCTCTGCCGCTTTGAGGCAAGTCTCAATCGTATCAAGCTCACGTAATTCACCCAGCATGATCACATCCGGGTCCTGACGTAAGGCCGCTTTAAGCCCTCGCGTGAAATCGGACACATCACTCAAGACCTCACGCTGCGTAATGACGCTCTTGCCATTCTTAAATGTGAATTCTACAGGGTCCTCGATTGTCAGAATATGGGCTTTTCGGGTCCGATTTATCTCTTCGATTATCGCCGCAATCGTAGTCGATTTGCCCATGCCGGTCGCCCCCGTAATCAAAACCAGACCACGTCGCAAATTGGCGATCTGATGCAATACCAAAGGCAAATTCAATTCCTCGAACGTCCTGATATTCATGGGAATGACCCGCATCACCAATCCGATACTACCCCGCTGCCGAAAAATGTTCACCCGAAAACGAGCCAGACCACCAATGCCATAGGATGTATCATAATCATAAAAATCCTTAGTCAAATCAATATTCGTCCCGGCTAGGATTTCCTCAGCTAACTCATTCGTATCACTCTTGGTCAATATGGGCACCTTGACTTCCACAAGATTTCCGAATATACGCAACAAGGGCGGATATCCTACCTGAAAATGAATATCCGATGCGTTCTCCTTAACCGATAACTTTAAAATCTTCTCGAGTAACTTGGAAGCCATCGGGCAATTCTCCTTTCACTCTCTCACCCTTCATTGCCAACTCAAAAAAATACATACGTTCAAATTCAAAACCTTAATCTCTCTACCATCCCTCTCTTGTATCATCACTTCGTTATTATATCAAGAAAAAAAAATTTCACCTCTCCCATATGACCTCCTCTTTAATCATTGCCCCGTGATGTTCTGTGGTCTTTTGGACTGTCCCAAATTGCCATCGCATTTTTCCTCAGTTTTTTTTCAGATTGGGAATACAATTCACTACTATAACTGGGGTGTTGTTTTGTGGCTCTACCATATGAGGAGCCCCTCAGCGCTCTTTGCCACGTCCCGTCTCGATTTTCGCCCTGTTTTCGCTTGACAGTCGGGCTGTTTTTCCCTTATTCTGTAGCAAAATGGAGTGAGATGTAATGAAAACCCAAAATGATCAACTGGAAGTGGCCTTGCAGTATCCGGGGTTCCGAGGACGGTACGATCACAGTATCGATGATCGGGGTCGGCTGGTTCTGCCAGTATTATATCGCCGGGTATTCGAGCTTCACTATCAATCATTACGGATTTATCTGACCCGTGACAGTGAGCGATATTTAATTGTTTATCCGTTATCAGTCTGGGCAGAACATGAGCAGGAAATGATCGAGCATGTGCGGTATTCGAAGACGATCAAAGAGCAGCTCTTTCTTTCATCGTATTATGGTTTGGAGACCGCTCTTGATTCTGCGGGTCGTCTGCTGGTGCCTCGTTCTTTTCGAGAAGAAACGGGTTTGGCGAGTGAGATTGTAATCATCGGCAAAATCAATCATTTTGAGATTTGGGACCGAAAACAGGCGGAAGATTATGCCAAATCACTAGCGTCATTTGATGCCGAGGTCCGGCTGGCAGAAATAGGTGAACAGGTACGTTTAAGCCGTGATAAGCACGACGAGTCAGGTAAGTAAGGGAGTGGAAAAGGGAACGCGGTTTCAAACTCAAAGTAATGAGTAGTATGGTATGGGAGAATTTCAATGCAAAGGGTCCAGGACTATGATCGATATCTTTTGTTGATAGTAATGATTCTGCTCGGATTTGGGATTATCATGATTTACTCGTCGAGCGCGATCTATGCCGGTGATCGTTTTGACAATCCGGATCATTTTCTGACTCGACAATTAATTTGGCTCTTTTTTGGATTGAGTTCCTTGATACTATTTTTAAAGCTTGATTACCGTTACTTACGAGTGTTTACATATAGTGGTATGCTTTTATGTTTTTTGGCATTGGTCCTGGTATTAAACGATAATTATGGGCTCGAGGTCAATGGTGCTCGGCGCTGGTTATCTTTTGGTTTCATGAACTGTCAGCCTTCAGAATTCGCCAAGCTACTTCTGACCTTATTTCTGGCGTGTTATCTGGCCAAGAACCGGGAACGTCTCCACGAATTCAAGAAAACGCTTATGCCCATGTTTGTCATCGTGGTTATTTATGTGCTGTTAATAGCCCTGGAGCCTGATTTGGGCACGGTCGTGATCATCACAGGTATTTTATTCAGCATGCTTTTTCTGGCAGGATTCAGAATCTGGTATCTGGCAGCGATCATTGTGCCGTTGGTCCCGTTTATGGGTCTGGTTTTTTGGTGTTTTCCCCATGCACGGGTTCGGATTCTGACCTTTTTGAATCCTGAGCTCGATCCGTTAGGGAGTGGTTTTCATCTGATCCAATCCAAGATTGGTATCGGTTGTGGCGGAATATCAGGTAGCGGTTTCGGTTACAGTATCCAGAAATTGGGCTATTTGCCCGAGCCTCACACGGATTTCATTTATTCGGTTTTATGTGAAGAATTAGGTTTTGTGGGCGGTATTGTGATCATAATTCTCTTCGGTCTGTTCATATGGCGTGGTATGCGGATAGCCCTCAGGGCGAACGATTTTTATGGTTCACTTCTGGCCGCGGGCATTACCACCCTGATCAGCCTGCAGGCGTTCGTTAATCTGGCCGTGGTAATGGGAATGCTCCCGACCAAGGGCCTGGCCTTACCATTCATTAGTTTCGGTGGTTCCAATCTTTTGACTAATCTGACGGCGATCGGGATACTGCTCAATATTTCCGACACTTCGCGCGGAGTACATCAAAAATTGGTGGGAGAGTGATCCCCCGGAAATGCACAAACCACTCTTTACCGGGACACACAAACAACTCTTTTCCAAACAACTCTTTTCCAAAAGTACCTTTCAAGAAACACTCAGTGTCCAGCAGGAGTATTTCAGCGAGGAAATAGAGTGATATTCATGATAGCGCGAATATAGAGTTTTTCATATTCACGAGCACTTGTCTGCCAGGAGAAATCCTGGGACATAGCGTTGCGGATGAGTTGTTTGAAATGGTGCTTGCGATCAAAATAGGTACTGACTGCCCAACCAACCGTATTATAAAGGGCGGCAGGAGTACTGTCATAAAATTTGAAGCCGGTCCCGTGACCATGCGACTCATTATAATTTCGGACCGTGTCCTCGAGTCCACCGGTAGCATGCACGATGGGTAGAGTGCCATAACGCAAAGAATAAATCTGGTTGAGACCACAGGGTTCGAAGAGTGAAGGCATCAAGAAGAGATCAGCTCCCGCTTCGATCAGGTGGGCCAACTCATTACTGAATCCGATGTATGAAGCCGCTCGACCCGGATAGTGCTGGGGTAAATCGCCAAAAAAGTGTTCGAGACTATTTTCACCCGTACCGAGAATAATAAATTGGATCTTCATGTTCCTAAGAATGCCATCAATGACTCGAGCAATCAAGTGGAACCCTTTCTGTTCGACGAATCTGCCTATTGCTCCGATCAGGGGCACCTCCGGATCGCGGACAAGCCTGAACAGTTTTTGAAGTTCTCGTTTGCACACTTTCTTTCCCCGCAAATCATCACGTGAATAATGGCTGGGGATAAAGGGATCGGTTTCAGGGGACCAGGTTTCATAGTCGACCCCGTTCAGCACACCGGTGAAATTGGCACCCTTGCGGTAGAGCTGGCTTGATAAACCGGCACTATGATTGAGTTGACGGACCTCGAACGAATACGTCGGCGAAACGGTATTGACCATATCGGCAAAAGAAATCCCGCCCTTTAGCATATTCAACTGATCATAGCTTTCGAACTGGTTCGCATTGAAATGCTCCCAAGACAAGCCAAGTGTAGGTATCAGATTTTTCGGGTATATTCCTTGATAGGACATGTTATGGATCGTCAGTAATGAGGCGGCTTGCCCGACTGCAGGATCATTCCAGGCCCAGGTTTTAAGATACGCAGCGATCAATGCGGTCGGCCAATCGTGGATATGAATGATATCAGGTTCGAATGACAGATAGGCACATAAACGCAGAGCTATCTTACACAGGAAGCCGAAACGGAGCGGGTTATCACCATAATCACGCAGGCTATGATCGTGATAGATACCCTCACGATCAAAATAATGATCATGCTCGACAAAATAAATCGGAAACGCACTCGGTCCTTCGAAAACTCTGATGGCACACCACTCGATGCTCGAACCCATGATCGTATCGAGAGGATCAGGGAAGGCACGCGTGGGAAAATCGCCCTCCCTGACACAACGATAATAGGGAATAATGACCCGAACATCATGCCCCAGTTCTTGAAGAGCTTTGGGCAGAGAACCGACAACATCAGCCAGACCGCCGGTTTTCGCAAAAGGGTCCATCTCTGAAGCGACCATAAGTATCCGTAATGTGACAGGGTCTGGCATTATTTCTCTTGTGACATGATTATTGGCCCACGAATTGATGGTCCGATCAAGAGTTCATAAGTCTGAAATGAGAGACCGTCTTTTTGAATTCCTCGGAAATCTCATTTATTTTTTGAGTTATCTCATCAGAATGTTTGGTGGCACCGACGAAATGCTGGACCGTCTCTGATATTTCCTTGAGAGTGTTGACGATCTGATCAAGAGCAATCTGCTGCTGCGAAGTGCCTGAATCGATCTGCCGAGCTGATTTCCGGGTTTGTTTTGCCCCCGATAAAATAGTCTCTAATACTTCAGAGGTTTCTGCAGCCTGGGTATACCCTTCCATGACCCGGTTTGAACTCTGCTCGAATGAAAGCGCCAGTTCCTGTGTAGCCTGGGTGATTTCATTGATCGTCTCTTCAATGTCACGGGTCTGCTCCACGATCCCCTCAGCCAAACGCCTGATCTCGATGGCGACTATCCCGAAACGTTTGCCCGAATTGCCCTCGGATGATGATGCCTCGAGCGCCGCATTGAAAGCAATCAATTTGGTCTGATCGGCAATATTGTTGATGAATTTCAGGACTTCATTGATCTGCTCGACCCGCTTCCTGAGTTTGTTCAATTCAGTGATATTTTCTTCATTACTGATCTTGATCGTCTTCATTCGCTCGAGTGTGGCATTGACATTACCCGCGCCACGCTCGACATCTTTTTCCGTCTCCACGGCTACTTGAGCAACACCGCTGGCGTTCTTGGCCATCTGACGCGACATGGTCGCAAACTCCTCAACTGTGGCAACGACTTCTGCCACGGCTGCTGCCTGTTGATTGGCCGTCGAGAAAATCTCCTGCGATATGGCGGTCAACTCAGAGGTGGAATTGTTGAGCTTCTCTGCGTTCTTATGGATATCACTCGTGACCAGATGCAACGTATCAAGGAACTCATTGATCATGAGCATGATCTTTCCCAGTTCGTCGCTTTTCAAGATGGTGAGTCGTTTGGTCAGATCACCCCGTTTCGCACCTTCGAGCAGACCGATTATCTGGGTGATAGGATTGGTAAATGATGCACTGAAAAAGAATGCTGTTATGAGGATCACAACGAGCGCAACGAAAACATACACAAAATACAGTTTCCTCTGATGATGAAGAGGAGAATACAATTCATCCTCATAAATACCGCTTGCTATCATCCAATCAAGATCGGGATTATAACGAAACATAACGATCTTTTTGACAATCTGGTTAGTCCCTGGTTTCTTCCAGAGATACGTTATCCGACCATTCTTTTTCTCGATCATCTCCTTGATGAATTCCTTACCGGCCGCATCTTTCTGATGAAAAAGATTGGCATCTTCCAATTCAGGATGGACCAATACATCCCCGCGGGTATTGATAATGTAAGGATAACCGCTCTCTCCAAGGACCACTGATTTCAGATACGGTTTGAAAAAAGCATGTCCGGTCAGGTATTGGAGCTGTCTTTTCGGAATCACCGCACACATTATGCTATCCCACGGTTGATAATAAGTGAGCCATGCCACGATCTGATGTGCCAGGTCCGATTGCTCAGGTTTATACTGGACATACCCTTTTTTTGTACTAGCAATCATTCTGAGCAGACCGGGTTCGATGGGTTGGGGGGTTGACCGGATTTCGCCTGCACCGGACAATAGGCACAGGAAGCCCCCGTTCTTTATAAAATCGTTCTGTTCGCTGTTCAGGTAATTGATGGCCTGTTGACGTGCTTCCGCACTAACAAGACTACCCCGTTCAACCTGGCGGTCATACATGTCACAGACAGAACGTCCATGATCAGACTGGGCTTTCAGATATGCCTGGACCGCATTTTCAAAAGATAGTATGGTCGTTTGAAGAATAGTGTCCGTATAACAACGTAACTCTCTTTGGGCCATGTCTTCAATGTCAGTTGCCAACTCTGTATAATTGAACAGACTACTGACCAACAATAGCACAGCAACGATACTGCCGAACCATAAAAACAGTTTCCAACGAATCGTAATCGTTCCTTGTTTCTTCAAACTCATGCTCGTCTCTTCCTCTCACATAGCCTCGATGACTTTTGCTTTTCCTGACTCCATCAGATATCGCTCTCTGTCAGTCTTTCCTTCAATCTATAACGAAATGAGTGTCGTCGTCAATACAAAAAAGCATAGCGATCAAGAAGGACACAGAAAAATGTGATCATTGGATGGAATGAAACAAGGATCAACTTGACTTAATCAAATCAAGGAAGGTTTTAAGTGTGGTCTTCTTACGGACCGAGCGAGTATACAACTGCGAACCGAAAATGGCTGTAGCAGCATGACCGGCCAATAAATCAAAGAGATTGTGATCGATCATGGAGAAACCTGTTTTCTGAGCAAATAGCTTATATATACTGATCACGGCTATGACTTCATTCTTTATCTTCAGAGGTATTACTGCCAGAGGTTCATGTGTCAAACGCTGCTGAATGATATCGCGAGCGTAAAAACCCTGCTTCGTTTCCAGGACCGTTCCAATGATGCCCTCCCCGAACGCAATCTCCTCCTTCATGGCTACGTTGTTGCCTTCTGAAGCAGCCCGAAGCAACATCTGCTCATCCGTATCGACCAAATAAAGAGCAAATTCCTCGGCGCCGACAAGATTCATGACAATTTCCATGACAATTTGAAGCGTTTCATTGAAATCAAGCGTAGAATGAAGTTGATACGAGGCTATATACAAATTGGCAAGATTGTTATTCTGCTCTTCAACCCGGATAAACTGTTCAGCAAAATTGACGTTCTCTCTCTGGACTCTTTCATATCGTTCATTCAGGTTGATGAGCTGCTCCTCGAGGTCCATTATCTTTTCCTGAATCACCTCGACCCGCTGATCGACCTGATCATCACTTGAACCGACCAGTTGCTCGAGATACTCGATCCTGGTCTTGTAACGCACATTTGCCCGAATTAACTCCTCGATATGCTTTTTGCCTAAATCTATCTTGGTTAAAAAGTCGCTACTTTGATCAATTAGTTTCTGTTTACTATAGGGCTGATCCATGTAGACCTCACAAGTCCTTCCCTTTTTCAAATCTGAACTCCTTATACACAATCCGTCTCCAAATGTCAAGCTCTTTTTTTCTCGAAAAAGTGAAACCCGTACATGTAGACACCGGATTCAAGGAGATCAATCAATGCGAATAATCCGGCATTAAGCATGTCCACAGGCAATAGCGAGCTTCTGTCCCGTCATTTCACCCACCACGTATTCATAGAAATCGCACTGAGAGTGCTTGACTTTTTGGAAAAAACCCCTAAAATAAAGCTAACTCATTAGCTCTACTCCAGGCAACGATATGAGGAGGCAGTATTTATGACAAAAATCGGTTTAATCAATAAATTAGCAAAAGAAGCGGGCATTACGGTAGCTGAAGCACGGATCGTTGTCAACACTTTCTTTTCATCGATTACGGAAGCCCTCTCGAATGGTGATAAAGTGGAATTACGCGGTTTTGGGACTTTCGCCAATCACATGAAAAAAGCCCGTATCGGTCGGAATCCAAAGACCGGCGATAAAGTTACAATCCCCAATAAACGTGTTCCCCATTTCAAACCGGGTCGGAAACTCAAGGATTATATTGATCTGTAACGCATGGGTCTCTATTGTGCATGAGCACAGGTCATACAATTGATACTCGTCTTTACAAGCAAAGCGGTCTTTTTGTTTCAATCCCTCTCTTACTGTAGAGGAATCCTACTCTCGACTCGAATCTGTGGTGCTTTTGTTTTCATTAATCAACGTGCGCAGCTATGTTCTTGAAGCATGAAGCTGACGGTAGTCTTCCTTGCGTTCAGTGATGGCGATGGCATCGAGGTATTCGAGCAGCGGTATGGCAAATTTGCGTGAATAGCCAAACAAGTTCTTGACATCTGCAACAGTCAATTTGCTGGATGATCGAAAGAAATCGTGGATGCGGGTAATAATCTCATCCATAAGTTCCCGGGTGAAAACAAGGTTTGGTTTCACTATAATGATTTGCTCAGATTCCACCATCATTTTCAACATGACATCCACCTTTTTACGGGACTCGCCTGTTTCATCCACAAGCTCTGCCATGGTCGGGACCTCAAACTGACGGCTTTTTAATATCGCGGTAATATGGTCGAACAACTTACGTTCATCGGGCTTCATCTGCACGGAATGGTCAATCGAACACAGTTTATCACCGGTCTGTTGAATGCGACCGTCACGAAGCAAATGTTCAAGAACATTATTGAAAACCGAGACAGGTAAAAAGGTAAATGAAGAACGAAGTTCCTCCTTGCTGATCCCGGAACGTAATCTGTTCTGTTCAAGGTAATTTTTGATGTGATCAAAAATTGATGCTTTCAGTTTCTCCAGATTTTCATTGTCAAGAACGGTCGTATAATCCCGATCCAGTGAATGAAGCTGCTTTTCCGCTATGGCTTCCTTGATCTGGTCCAGAATAGGCTCACGCTGATAACCCAACTGTCTGATCAGGGAGTTGATCGAGCTACCTTTAATTCCGGACATGTTCACCAAAGTGTTGATCTGTTCAGGCAGGGCTGCCCTTTCCAGAATTTCGAGGCTGCTCTTATCTTTTTCATTGATATTATTTCTCTTGGGAGGAGTGACATGGATAATCGTGCCGCCCGCAATGGTCTGCAGCGGTGAATATGAACGAAGCACAAAACGATCGCCTGTCAGGGCAACAATGGGTTCTTCCAGTCGGATCTGGATCAAACTGGAAGAGCCTGGTTCAATCTGATCGGATTCAAGCGGGACCACTCGGGCCATGATTTCCGCCGTGCCACAATGGAAACGAACGCGGGAACGATACTTGAGTGGGTGAGGCGCATCCGCAAGCATGATCAGTCGTGCATCGAGCATCATTGTCGTTTGAAAAGAATCGGGAGCACATAACGTATGACCGCGAATAACCGTTTGTTTTTCTATGCCATGAACATTGACGGCGACCCTTTGGCCGGCCCAGGCCCGTTCGACATTGTCATGATGAACCTGCAGCGTCCGAACACGGCTATCGCTTTCGCCCGGCAGGATGGATACAAAATCGCCCGTGGAAATTGATCCAGCTAGGATCGTTCCGGTCAAAACCGTGCCAAAACCTTTTATGGTAAATGAACGATCGATCGGCATCCGGAAATTCTTCGGTTCAAACCGCGTCCGCAGCTTTGGGACCATGTTAGCCAGCGTCTCGATCAGGGCCGGAATGCCCTCGCCCGTAATCGATGAAACCGGCAGGATCGGCGCATCCTCTAAAAATGTGCCTTTGACCAAAAGCTCGATCTCAGCCATCACCAATACAAGCCAGTCCTCATCTACCAAATCACTCTTGGTCACTACAACAAGACCGGCTTGTATCCCCAGCAATTGACAGATATGCAGATGCTCGATGGTTTGAGGCATGACACCTGCATCAGCGGCTATGACCAACAGGACGAAATCGATACCGGTTGCTCCCGAGAGCATATTGCGAATGAAACGTTCATGACCCGGAACATCAACAATCCCGACTCGATTGCCCTCGGGTAAGTCAAGATAGGCAAAACCAAGGTCGATAGTAATGCCTCTCTCCTTCTCTTCTTTGAGCCTGTCCGGATCGATCCCGGTCAATTTCCTGATCAGCTCTGTCTTACCATGATCAATATGACCGGCAGTCCCAACGATGACATAATGCATCCCGGTGTCCGACATGTTCCCTCTTTTCCCGAACCGAAACGTTCTTGCCAATAGTATCTGAATAATGGTCCTGGCCATTACTCCTTCTTCTCTATCGCACATGACCGGGACAGTCAATATGGATAGCGAGCTTCGGTGCATCTGATTTGATTGCATTGAATCATTTCTCATTATGTAATATGATCATTGTTCAGATTTGATGAGAAAACACACTATGCGGGAGAATGACCTGTCGTATAGTACAAAATCTTGAGTGTTCATGCGAGTCCACAAAGGGGGAGAGTCATGAAACAGATTGGGTCCGTTCTTTTTTTTCTTTGTTTCTGTTTGACGTTTACAGCTTCAGCAAGTTCTCCAAACTGGGTATCAAGCGGTGGTTCGATCCATGCATCAGAACCGGCAATTACAACAATGAGCGAAGGATATGAGCAGATCAAAATCGAGGTCGAAATTCCCGGTTTTTTAATCGAGAAGACGAAAACGAAAGCTGGTTCTTTCGATGAGTTGGTATTACCCGGTCAATCATGGTGTGGTGAGATTGGTCAAGCAAAACTTCCCGCACTGCGATTGTTGTTCGAAGTCCCGCACGGGGCCCACTTATCGGTATCGCTCGACCGTTGCCCTACTCGTGAGATTGCATTGAGTGATATTGGAATTCAGGATATTCTTGTACCCAATCAGGAGCCGATCCTCAAAACGGAAGATGGTTACGAGCAGTGGACTTTTAGTAAAGATGAAGCTTTTTATGCACATGATGCTTATACTCCGATCGAGCAGATCACGATCGAGAAAGAATATTTCTATCGGGGGCACCGGATTGTACAGGTGCTCGTGAAACCCATCATTTATAATCCGGTCCAGGGAAAGATCAGGCTCTCGCCTCATATGACAGGCACTCTTTACCTTCCGGGAGGTCATCTTGATCAGACGGTCAAGAAAATTCAGAGGACCTGGTCACCGGCATTCGAGCAGAACCTGGCTGAAATGGTGCTGAACTATGGCATGATGCATACCTTGACCGCACAGTCTGTGCCGAAATCGAGTTACTGGGATGGTTTGCTGATCATTTCTGCACCTGCCTATTATGCAGCAGCCGATCAAATAGCCCAGTGGCGAGTAAAGACCGGATATCGGGTCAGTCATGTCACGACCACGGAAACCGGATCAAGTGTAGCGGCTATTAAAGCCTACATCCAGTCGATCTATGATTCCTGGACCAGTCCCTCATTATCATTCGTCATGTTGGTTGGTGATGTTGATACAATCCCGGCACCGGACGGGGTCCATTGCTATAATTGTGCATCCGATAGTGATTACGCCTGTCTCGAGGGTGGTGATAATGTTCATGATGTTTATATCAGCCGCGTTTCGGTCAATTCGCCAGAGCAAGCTGACACTGTTTTTGATCGCTTTATGACCTACGCCAAGGCATCCTTTGGTTCAAATGCCTGGATAAAAAAAGCTTGTTTTTCATCATCCTGCGATTCAACCTATAATGAGTATCATACGCATGAAGTCTGCCTGGCTGACTATACGCAGCCGGCCGGCTATACGGGTACATACTATCCGGGCTCGACCGATCCGGGCGGCGATCTGATCCGCTGCATTGAAGATTATAACTATGATGCTACCACCTCGGGATTGGATGTAGTGAATGCACTCAATGCCGGCCGGTCGCTGATAACCTACTCGGGACACTGCGGATCGACAAGCTGGTCTGGACCGACGGTAACGGTCAGCCAGATCCAGGGAGCAAACCCCGGCGACATGTCACCCTTTATGACCGGTCATTGCTGTTCGGCCCATAGTATCAGAACAGGCACATGCATGGGGGAAGCCTGTATTCGCGAAGTCGCCATCGGCTATTTCGGTTCGTCCGAGGGTTCGACCTGGGGTGAAGATGACTATCTGCAGATCGCCTGGTTTGATAAACTGTTTACCTCGAAGCAGCACAGGTTGGCCGAATATACGATCAATGGTCTGATCGATTTTTATAATAATTACTCATCATCAGAACTCGATTACTATATGGACATGGAGATAGTGGCCGGCGATCCGACTATGGAACTGTATACGAAAAACCCGGGCCTTTTGACCCTGACCCACACGGGAACAATCTTTCTCGGACAAAGTACTTACACCGTCAACGTGAAACTGAATGGGTTTGCCGCTAAAGCAGCCCGCGTCTGCCTGATGAAGACTGATGGCGGTGATGATATTCATGCTTTCGGTCTCACTGATACGAACGGGAATGTCACTTTCACCTTTGATCCTGCACCGGCTGCGGTCGGGACAATGATGATCACTGCGACTGCGATCAATGCAAAACCGATTGAAGGATCGGCTTTGGTCATTGTGCCCAGTGGACCGTGGTGTATCTATAACGATCATCAAATCGACGATAGCGCGGCGAACGGTAACGGCTCGGTCAATCCTGGTGAAACAGTCGTCGTAGCAGTCGCGCTCGAAAACATCGGCCCTCAGGCAGGAACAGCTATTAACGCTACCATTGCTTCATCGTCAAGTTACTGTAGCGTCCTTGATAACGCAGCAGCCTTTCAAGATATTCCCTCTTCGGGCATAGGCTGGTCCCTACCCAACCACTTTTCCTTCAGTGTCGATGCCTTGACTCCGAATAACACGACTATTCCGTTCACGCTTGATTGGACAGCTTCTGGTGGCAATAGCGGGACCACATACTTCGATGTTCAGGTCGTCAAACCGATCCTCGAATACGTCCAATCTACTATCGATGACGGTGCCGGTGGAAACGGAAACGGCTATCTTGAAGCAGGCGAAACCGTGGCTTTTGCCGTGGTCTTATCGAATCAGGGAGGCTGTGCTGCCCAGAGTATTCAAGGCACACTCAGTCACGATTCGAGCTATGTCACTCTCAACGACAATCAGGCCAACTGGCCGGACATGGATATTGGCCAAAACGGTCAGACCATTGCCCCTCATTTCAATTTCAGTACTGCTTCTGAAACGCCGGCTGAACATGTGGTCAATTTCACCGTTAACTGGCTTGCCGATGGTGGTTTCTCCGGCGCGACCACGTTCAGTGTCATGGTTGTAGCACCGGATTTACAGTATCAGGCTCATCTGGTCGATGATTCGAGTAGCGGTAACAACAATAATTTTCTGGACCCGGGCGAAACAGCCACCCTCTCCGTCTGCTTGATCAATCAAGGCGGATGTCCGGCAACCGGCGTTCAAGCGACCTTGATCCATAATTCACCGTATCTCTCTTTTGCCATAGACCAGGCTAACTGGCCTGATATCGGAGTTTCAGAATCAGCTTATTCACAAGCACCTTCCTTTTCCGTCACTGCCGCTCCTGATACACCAATGGCCCACTGTGCCGTTTGCCAATTGTCAATTACCACTGCTGGCGGTTATTCTTTCACGGATTCATTCAATCTGTACGTCGGGACCCGAGGCTTTGTTCTGGTCATTGATGACGATTCTAACGGAGCCAGCTCATTCATTGCCCAGACCTTGATCGACTCCTATTATCAGGTTGAACAGGAAACAGCAGCGGAGACCAATCCTTCAACCTGGTCAACATACGGTTTTATCGTCTATTCGAGCGGAGATAATTCAGGCCCGATCGCCCAGCACACCACCGACCTGGTCAACTATGTTCAAGCAGGTGGCAAGCTCCTGCTTGAAGGTGGTGAAATCCTGTATGATCATTACTCCAATGCGACCTTCAGGTCAACGGTCTTGCATTGTAACAACTGGCAACATGATGGTTCCGGCCAGCCAATTCTCAATGCTTCCGAACACCCGGTCGCTTTTTATCCCAATGTTTTGCCTTCTCCGATGAGCTGTAGTTATGGCTCTTATTATTATCAAGATAGTGGCGATGTTGCTGTCGATGCCCAAGCGGTCTTTACCTGGTCCTCATACCCAACCCTGGTCAGTATTATGGCGTTTGATGATGATGAAGACGTGAGTAATGGCGGCCAGATCATCTTTTGGCTCTTTAATATCAATCATCTGAATGACCTGACCACGCAACAGCAGCTCATTCAAAACAGCGCCGCCTGGTTGAATGGTGAAGGCCCCAATTCAGAGGTCCCAACTCTATCCTGGACTGGTATTGTCGGTCTGCTCGTATTCATGGGACTCGCTTTTTCCTTAATCGAACGTAAGAAACGGCTGAGAAATTCCATGAATTAACGAATCGGTGCCGGACCACGAGCGATTGCGTGAAGTGATTGATTAGTTCGGCTATCGTGCATTTGACATTTACAGTAAGGAGAATTACCACATCGGCAAGTCGGGGTCACCAGGTTTCATGACCATGGTGGCCCTTGTTTTTCAAAACATTGGTGCACGCGTGAAGGAAGGAGAAATGGTGAAAATTCCAAAAACGTCCTTAATACTGATTTGTTCATGTATGATAATGTTCCTAAGTGGTTGCCGGTCTAAATCGGAAACAATTGCTCCGCTCAAGAACGATTCAACGGTGATCAATCATGAAGAACATTCCACAGACACAGAGATGATGGCCCAGGTGAACGGGAAAGTCATAAACAAGAGCCAGGTTGAGCATGAAAAGAGCAGGCTCATTCAACAGGTGGGGCAGCAATTCACGGCCGAACAATTAGCCCAGGCCGATACCATGCTTCAGAATCAGGCCCTGGATAATCTGATTATAAAGGAGTTACTGGTCCAGACTATCGAGACCAAGAACATCACAGCGGAACCGGCCACGATCGATGTCCAATTCAATGAGATTAAAAACCAGTTCCCTTCACCGGAAGATTATCAGAACGAATTGCAGAAATCTGGTATGACAGAAGATGATCTTCGCCAGGAAATAGCTTCGAACATCAGAATCGAGACCCTGCTCGAAGGACTCTATACGACCTTGGAACCTGTGACCGACAAGGAATTGCAGGATTATTATCAGGAGAACATAGACATGTTCAAACAACCCGAGCAGGTACGGGCCAGCCATATTCTCGTAGCATTTTCAGAGGAAGATACACCTGAGACAAAAACCCAGAAGCGTGCGACGATCGATGCCTTAAAGAAGAAAATAGACGAAGGGGCAGATTTTGCTACAGTAGCTCAAGAGAACTCTGATTGTCCGAGCAAGGAAAAAGGAGGGGACCTGGGCTTTTTTGACCGGGAACGGATGGTAAAGCCTTTTGCTGATGTTGCTTTCGCTCTCACACCAGGCCAGGTAAGTGATATTGTTGAAACACAGTTTGGTTATCACATCATAAAAATGGTCGAGAAACAAGAGCCACGTACCGTTCCCCTGGAAGAAGTTTCAGAGAGATTGACCGGATACATTGACAATCAACGCAAACAAAAGATAGTCCAGGAGTATATTACCAAGCTGCGTGCTGAAGCCACAATCGAATATGCTCACAAACAGGAAACCGCTCCTGTCAGTGAAACTGCTCCTAGCAGTGAAACCGCTCCTGTCAGTGATGATACCAATCCGATTGATTAAAGCTGTGACGGCAATTGGTGTAAGGTCAGGAATGACATTCGGTCCGAGGGTACAACCATGGACAATTTGAACAAAAAGGAAACTGGGCCGATCAAGGAACAGACTTTTGCTGAACTTCTTGATAATTATGATCTCGGTGGGGGTGATGATCTGGAGATTGGCGACAGTCTCTCATGTCCCATCATCTCGATCGGTGATGATACGGTCATTGTCGATACCGGCACAAAACTCGACGGTATCGTGGAAAAAAAAGAACTGCTCGATCCTGAGGGGCAATTCCTCTACAAAACGGGTGATCTCCTCGAGTTGTACGTCATCTCGAAACGTGAAAGCGAAGTCATCCTGTCGCGTGCTTTGACCGGTATTCAGAGTTATCACTATATCGAAGATGCCTTTGAACGGGGGATACCGATCGAGGGCAGGGTAAAGCTAACCTGCAAGGGTGGTTTCGAGGTCGAAATCATGAAGCGACGAGCCTTCTGTCCGATAAGTCAAATCGACACCAGTTATGTCGAGGACCCTGAGAAGTATGTCGGTTCCGTCTATCAGTTTTTAATAATGACCTATGAAAGCAAGGGAAAAAATATCATCGTTTCACGTCGAAAATTACTCGAACGTGAACGTGAACAGGCCCGTCAGAAATTGATCGAGCAATTGAAGCCGGGACTGCGTTTGAGTGGCCGCGTCACCCGGCTTATGCCTTTTGGCGTTTTTGTCGAATTGGTACCCGGAACGGAGGGGTTGGTCCCTGTCTCGGAAATTAGTTGGTCTCGCGTGACCAAGATCGAAGATGTGGTCAGTATCGATACTGAAGTCGAGGTCGAGGTCTTGAAAGTCGAGCGAGGGAAAAAGCCGGACCAGTTGAAGATAAGCCTCTCGATGAAGCGACTTTTTCCCACACCCTGGGAACAAGCTGCACTCACTATCAAACCTGGGGCCATTCTCGACGGACAGGTGACCCGGTCCCGGGACTTCGGGGTCTTTGTCGAACTCATACCCGGAGTTGAAGGACTGGTCCATGTTAGTGAAATCGGTGCTGAACAAAGAAATGTGCTCCCCACAAACATGTTTCAACCGGGACAACAGGTCCGGGTAATGGTAAAAGAAGTCAATTTCGAGAACCGACGTATTTCATTGAGTATACGCGATGCGGAGGGTGATCTCTGGGCAGCGGTTATGGATAAATATCAGGTAGGAACTCAGGTCCAGGGTGTTGTGCGGACCAAGGACAATTACAGCGCTCACCTCAGCCTCGAACACGGCTTAATTGGCGTTCTGCCCAAAAACCTGCTCACAAAGAGCAGTTTTAAAAAATTGAGTGAGGGTCAACGTCTTGCTGTGATAGTCACTGATATTGATCCGCAAGCCCGTAGCCTGACTTTGGCCCCTGCCCAAAAATCTGAAGAGCTTGACCTCGAATCCTTCAATACAGGTGAAAACCAGCCTCAGACCGAATTGGGTCGAAAATTGCTGCAGGCCCTTGATGCCAAGCAAAAGAAGGACAAGGATGATGCCGGAAGATAGCGACAATAAGCATCCGCTTCTGGAATATCCGGACCATGAAAAAAAGGCCTATCTCTGTGTCGTAGCCTCGATTGCCTCCGCAGATAACGATGTTTCCGATCAGGAAATTGCCAATCTGCGCACATTGTGTCGAAAAGTCGAACTGAGTAGTCGAGCACGCGCTGAAGTTATGGCTGCGGCTGAGTGTCCCCAGGCAGCACCCATCAAGCAATATCTCGATCATTTACGTGAGAGCGATCTGCGTTATACTCTGCTGGCTGATATGATGTTTTTGGCCCTGGCTGATCGTGACTTTTCGAGTGAAGAACGTTCAGAAGTAGCCCAGATTGCCATGGTCCTGGGTATTAACAGCGAGCAGGTCAAGGCGATCGAGGAATATGTTCGAGCTTATCTCGATCTGAAAGGTGATGCTTCGACAACACCTGAAGAGTTGAAGCAGGCGACTGGCGATGTGCTGGCAGGCTTGGCCGCCGCCGGAGTTCCGGTCGCCGCTGTCGCCGTTTCTGGTACGGTTTGGGGACTCAGCACAGCCGGCATCATCTCCGGACTGACTGCCCTTGGTTTGGGATTCGGACTCGCACCGGGACTGGGCGTCGTTGTTGCAATCGGGGTCGCCAGCTTCTTCGGGGTCCGTTGGCTCTTTCGCCATATCACTGATGCCGATACAAAATAAATCCGAAAATTTTGTTGAGTATTCTTTCATTTCAAGATATAATGGCCTTGTTCTTCATAAGGAGGTTATGTCGAATGAAAGAAATGATGCAGCTTTACCATGAATTGGCTGATCAAATAAATATCATTGGCTACAGTGATAACGTTCAGGCAGCGCGAAAAGCACAGGTAACTGCCGAACAAGCCAGGCAACAAGGCCATAAACTCTTCGCTCTTTTCTTTGAAGGTGAACATCACTTCTTTTTAGGTAAGTTTGAGCAAGCCTATAAACTCGAAAAAATGGCCGCCGAACAACTGCCTGAGGTTTCCTTTATCCTGTCCAATTTCGCAACGGTTGCAACCTCGCTCGGCTATTATGATGAAGCATTTGATTCATATGATGAGGCCTTAAGGCTAGACCCCCATAATACACATGCTCTCTGTTGCAAAGCGGTTGCCCTTTCGCAAATAGGACGTGATCGGGAGGCAATGGAGTTATTCGACCAGGCCCTGCTTTTACCAGCAACACCCTATTATTGGCAAGTCCTGGTCAATAAAGCAATTCTGCTTTCTCGTCAGGGATTACCCATGGAAACCCTGGTTTACCTTGACCGGGCCCTCGAATTCCAACCCAGCAATGTGCAAATACTCAATAAAAAAGGGACCAACCTCTTTCATCTGGGACGAGAAGAAGAGGCAATCGCCTGCTTCGAAAAAGCCCTCTCCATTCAACCCGATAACGATCAAACCTTGAGAAACCTTGGTGCCTCCCTATGCCGTAACAATCTCTTCCGTGATGCCCTCGAATTCTTTCGACGTATCCCCGGACCGGTGCTCAACTATGATGACCTGGCCTGGATGACCATGATTTATGATCATCTGGGTGATTACGATAAAGCTGTATCCATGGCCAAGGAATGGATCGATTCCCTGAAAGAACTTGATCTGCCCATCAAGGATGCTGAAAAATATCTCGCTGACCTGACCACAAAACGAGAAAAAAAAACATGGGGTGATTTTTAGTATCTATACTATACTGGGGTATTCTTTCAGCTCAGGCCTCTCCGCGACCTGCGTTACAATCCCAACCCACCCCGTCACATGCCACAGCTCTTACCAGAGAGAGGGCGAGTAAGGTAACTATCTTTCCCGTGCCGATCCATCTGAAAAGAAAAAAAATATATTTTTTTTGCAGATCTTGACATAGAGCATACTCAGGACTATTATATAGGCATCTTGAGTACCTTGAGTGGTCTGTTCTCTTGACGAATGGAAAGAGCAGCGGTTCCTGGATCAAAGATTGTTCCATGTTACCATGGCAACCTGAGATGTAAAAGGTATAAAGAAATATTGAGGAAAGGAGGTTGCCAGTATGGACACCGGAAAAGTAAAATGGTTTAACGACCGCAAGGGTTTTGGTTTCATCGAGAAAGATGATGGTAGTGATGTTTTTGTGCACTATTCAGCTATTACGGGAACGGGTTTTAAATCCCTGTCTGAAGGTACACGGGTTTCGTTTACGATCGAACAGGGTGCCAAAGGACCTAGCGCAAAAGACGTAAAGATTATCTAATCTACGTTTGAAATGACCCTAAAAAGCACCTGGTTACTAACCAGGTGCTTTTTTTTTGGGGAAGTATGACCTCATACGAATCATTCGATGCTAAAGAACAATGCGTTACACTCCGAATCTGTATAATCTGCGTAATCTGTGGGTGCTCTTTTTTCAACTGTTAATGCTGGAATGCCGATGCACCAGGATATCCTCGAAAAGCATGAAATCCAGACCGCCTTTTTTAAAAAGAGCCAGGGCGTCTTCGGGTGAATTGACCAAGGGCTCGTTCTGATCATTCAGCGAAGTATTGAGTAAGATCGGTAAGCCGGTCAATGTTTCGAATTCGAGGAGCAGGGGAAAGAGCCCGGTTTGATCATGTTCAGTCACGGTTTGAATACGGGCTGAACCATCAACATGGATAACAGCCGGGATGCGTTGACAGATTGTTTCGGGAATCTGGAAAGTCAGAAGCATAAATGGACTGTCAACGATACGATGGGCTAACTCCGGCACTCTGTCTTTGATCAAGACAGGCGCAAAGGGTCGGAAAGGGGCCCGATGTTTGATGGTATCGTTCAGTTTTTGACGAAGGTCGACTGAGCGGGGATCTGCCAGAATTGACCTATGTCCGAGTGCGCGTGGCCCCATTTCAGACTTGCCGGTAAAACGACCGCCAATTTTACCCTGGGCCAACAATTCCGCTGCCATCCTGATACTGTCTTGGCCTCGCCCGATAATGTGACCGGGAGCGGTAGTGACCAGCGATTCGATTCGAGCCGGCGGAAAATCCGGGCCCCAGAAAGCGTGTTCGAGTCGCCACTGGCTTTTAGGAAAAGGTAATAAGCAGGCTCCGACCACAGTACCGGCATCACCGCCGGCCGGCATAACATAGAACTGGTCGCAACCGGTCTCATGTAATAAAACACCGTTCAGGACGGGATTCAAGGCCAGACCGCCGGTAAAACAGAGTCGAGGACAACCCGTCCTATGCAGATATTCCCTGGCCAAGGCACAACAGATGCGTTCGACTGCGTTCTGGACTGCCCAAGCCAAGGCAAAATCAGCAGCATGATAATCTGTGCCCGCTTCCTTCCGTGGGAAAAACCGCCGGGCAAAAGAGTGAGTCGTCCATAAACCGCCAAAATCAAAATACTCTTGTCGGACACGAAATTTGCGACCTGAGCAGGTGCACAATTCTTCGAAGTCAGTCTGATAGCGTTGGTCGCCAAAAGCGGCCAGGGCCATGACACTGCCTTCGTCACGATTGTGTTGCAGGCCGAGATGTTCGGTCACGGCAGCATAGACTAAACCGAGTGAATGGGGGAACACGAATTTGTGCAGACAATCCAGGCTCAGGCCGTGCTGTTCGTGTCGATGGGCGTGATAGACAGCACCGGTCCAGGCTTCCGCCACGCCATCCATGACCAGGACGACAGCTTCCTCGAAGCCTGAAGACAGAAAAACAGTTAAAGCATGACAGTAGTAGTGGTCGACATACTCAGGCTTGACCATGATGTCCATTGCCCGGAGTGAACGACCAATCAGAGACAAACGCATGCCTTTCCGAACCAGATCACCTCCGACCGTGATCAGGCCAGAGGGATAGCGCAGCCGGTACCTGAGTCGGGACCAGGCCCCGCGACGAGGTCTAAAAGGCACGATCACACGCCCGATCTCACTCGGAGTGACGCCGGCACACTTCATGCAAAACCGGATGGCTTCCTCGGGGAAAGCCCCGTCACCCTTAATACGGCTGAAACGTTCTTGTTCGGCATAGGCATTGAGAGAACCGTCCAGAGCAATGGCTGCGGCAGAATCATGGGTAAAGGCATGGATGCCCAGCACTGATTCCGGCGATTTACTCGTTCTTTGGGTCTGTCCCATGACGGTCATAGCTGGTCCTGTCCGGCAACGGCTTATTGTCTTCAACTGAGAAGCTGTCGAAGTTCATGTTTTTCCCTGTCATCCAGTAAAAAATCCTGAAGCATGGCCCGAAGTTCCTGTTCCCGATCAATGGTAAAAATCCGGGCCCTGATCGAACAAACATTATCAAGACCTGATAAGTAGAAACTGAGAAATTTTCGAAATCTGATCAGGCCATGTTTCGGCCCCAGTGCTTTCAAGACGCTGGTCAGGTGCGCATCGATAAGGTGCCAACGTTCGACCGCAGTCAAGGGATCACTGGCGAATCCTGATCCGGTCAGGTCCTGATATTGTTTAAAAATCAGTGGATTGCGCAAGGCGGCCCGGCCGACCATAAGAGCATAACAACCCGTTGTTGTCCGCATGGATTGAGCACTTTCTGCGCTGACAATGTCGCCATTACCAATCACGGGCAGGTTCGTGTACTCGACCAGTTCCTTTATCTGTTCCCAACGGGCGGGGGATTGATAATTCTGTGAACGTGTCCGCGGATGAAAAGTAATGGCATCGATTCCTTCCCCGGCGGCAATTGTAACCAATTCCTTGAAATTCAGGGAAGCATCGTCCCAACCGGACCGGCATTTGATCAAAACGGGCAGGTCTACTGCCTTACGGACTGCGGCCATGATTTGACCAGCCAGAATGAGGTCTTTCATCAAAGCGGCACCAGCCCCGCTTCTGACGATTTTTTTGACTGGACAGCCCATATTGATATCGATCAGCTTGGCCCCTTTTTCACGAGCAATTTCAGACGCACGGGCCATAGCCAGGGGCCGGCTTCCGAAAATCTGGACACCGGTAGCCAATTCAGTATCGACCTGATCAAGATACATCAATGATTGCCGCTGGTAACGGACAATACCCTCAGCAGAGATCATCTCGGTAAACGCTACCCGTGCTCCCAGAGAATAGATCAGTTTCCTGAAAAAGCGGTCGGTATAACCGGCCAGCGGTGCAAGGACCAATTCACCTGGGACAATAATGTTACCGAGCGATATCATCCTTGCGATGTGGTCCGGTATAGTAGGGTTCGGTCATGCTTCATTCGAGGAGGGCTTTCAATCGTTCCGGGTGGTTGACAGTGTTCCCTGCAGGGCTTGCACCGCTTGGACCAGGACTGGATCTTGTGCGAACCGTTCAGATGGTGTCATTTTTTGCCATTCTGAAGGTGAGAGAGCTTCCTTGACACTATTTTCAGGTGAAAAAGCATCCGGATAGAGCTTGCGGCCCTCCGGAGAATGATAAACGCCTGCAACAACAAAAATGCTGCCCCCATCGGAAGTCGGAATCTGTTCACGCTTGAAAGCGTAACCGAATGTGCTTTGACCAAAACTCTGACAAAGAGACTGTGACGAAAGTGCCGCGGCCAATATTTCAGCACCGCCCGCCGTACCGCTATCGACCAGGACCACCACGGGATTGCGGGCATAGGGGCCATCAATTGTGCAAAGGGATGGTCTCGGATTCTTGGTATCATGATAGTGTAATGAGGTGATCACTTGATGTGAGCGCATGAACAAGCAAGCGATCTCGATGGCGACCTGGTCGCTGAGAGCATATATCTGACGAAGGTCCAGAACCATTGATGACGGCCTCTGGTCGGAACCGGCCGGACTGAATTGTTGGATGCATTGTTCGAATTGGAGTAATGTTTCAACACCCGTGGGATGAATATAGCCAATAGCGTGGTCTGGTCCGAATGTCTCAATCTCATTCTCCCGATGCACTGTTGTCGAAATGGGAGTCAGGGTCTCTCGTTTATAGACTTCATAATTCTCGCCGCGCAAAATAGTAACAGTCAGACCGGGCTGCGTGACTTCGCCAGTTTTCGAAGAGGCTTGCTCCTCAGAAACCGATTGCCCCTTGTTCTCTGCTTGTTCTGGGGATTGGATCTGGGGGGAAGTCAAGCCGGTTTCCATCTGAGTGATACCCTGATCAATCCCGAATAACAAGGAATAGTTGTCCATGAGTGATGGCAGTGTTCCGATCACATTCTCGCCGATCGACCAGATCCAATCTCCACTGGATATGCCGGCCTGAAAGGCAGGAAAATGAGGCAGGGCACTGATTACCAGGAGTTTATCGTTTTTGACCCCCAGAATCAGGCCGTACTCATTATTATAGACCCGCTCTATCAAACCATCCGCTTGTTCCTCAGCAGTCAGAAAATAATTGTTCCTGTCCAATATCTGGAGCATACCTTTTATCGCTCCCTGGATCAGGACTTCAGGCTGTGTTTCGTCCACATAGTAATGGACGATCTTGTCATAGACATCAGCAAAAAGCTGATAATAATTGTAGATTTCCTTGTCCTTTTTCGCCTTGTCGGCAAAAACCGTACTGCCGATCCCAATCAGAACGAGCAGAATTAAGGCACAGCGCACAACGCTCTGCCTCAAGCAGGTCTGAATTGTTTGATTCATCCATTTCAACAGATTCGTGTGCATCAGTATCATATAGACGGTACCTCCATCAAAATGATCAGAGCGGACCGGGCCTGATCAGTATGCCTAAAACCCGGGATACAGTTATCCTTTTTTGAGCTTCCCCTACTCTATTAGTTTTTCAGATCAATTAAATCTAGCAGTCACTTTTTTTCTGCAGATAGCCATTTGACCGGGTCCTGGGGAATACCTTTATCTCTGAGCTCGAAGTACAGCACAAAACCTGAGTCGGAACCGGTATCTCCGACCCGTCCGATAATCGATAGTTCTGATACTTTCTGAGCCGCACTGACCATGATTTCAGACAAATGACCGTATAAACTGAAAAAATCATTGATATGCTGGATGATGATCAGATTACCATATCCCTGAAACCAGCCCGCATACATGACCTGGCCATCGGCGATCACACACACGGGCGTGCCTTCTTCAGCAGCGATCAACAGACCGTTACTGAATGTCGAGGTCATAAAGCGGGCATTGATCTGTCGGCCAAAAAAACGCTTGATTTTGCCCTGAACAGGCCAGGGTAAATGCTTCTTTAATGACTGAAAACTCCCTTTTAAGGGAACATCTGAATGTTCCTTCAACCAGTTCTCCAATTCAGATCGGTTCTGCTCGAGCCGAGCACAACGCTGCTCATAGTCTTCTTTCTTATTGCGGACCTGTTCGAGCAGGATTTCTTTCATCCTTCTATTCTGGTTGTTTTCCTTATTATTACGAGCAATTTCAGCACTGGACCGGGCCAGGTCCTTTTCAACGGTGATCAGTTCCGTTTCTCGGAGCGACAGGATATTCAGGTAGCGACGATGCTCATTCATTAGATTCAGGTCTTCTGTGGCGATAAATTTCATCAATTTCAGGTTGTGAGCAATATCTGAGATCGAATGCGTGTTGAAAAAGAGCCGCAAAGCGGTCCACTCGCCACGTTTATACAGGGCTTTCAGCCGTTTGCAGATAATGAGTTCCTGCTGCCTGATCTGGGTTTTTCGGTGGGCTATTTCGCTGACGATTTCAGTCTTTTCCTGATCGAGGCTTTCCTGCTCGAGCGATAAAAGACGGACCTGGGTGTTGATCAATTCGATCTTGAAATCAAGACGTTCGAGCTCCACGAGCAGTGTCCGCTCCTTCTCCTCCGTCTGTTCGAGTTTGTCCAGATTGTTCTTGAGGAAACGTTCGGTTTGATGTAATTGTTGCTGCTTGAGCGTAATAACATCCTGATCGACACACAGGCCAGCCGGCAGCACCACAAGTAAAAATACCACACAAAAAGCCAAACCGATAATCAAGGAATGTGTAAACCGCTCGGAGATTAGGACCCGACCGGATCGTGTGATATTTTCCATCTTCATTAATAGCCCGATTTTAAGCGTCGCGAAAATCGTGGATTTAAAAAATGCTTGACTGAGATAAAACTACCGACCAGTCCTATGATAATCCCAATAATTACCAGTTCGAGACATTGCCCAAATGATAGAAACGACAGGGGACCAAAACCGAGGAGGACAACCTCGGCAAACTGCATTCGTGCCAGAAAGAGACGATAACCGATAAAAATAAAGAACATGGAGGAAAAAGCGCCCGTAATCCCCTGGATGATACCCTCGATTAAATAGGGGACCATGACGAATGAATTGGTTGCACCAACCAGTTTCATGATCTCGATTTCGTCAAGTCGGGTATAGAGACTGAGTTTGATCGTGTTGGAAATGATGAAAATAGAAGCGATAAATATCAAAAAACCGGCAAAAAAACCAGCCATGCGGATAAAGGAAGACACAACTTCGAGTTTTTTGACCAGATCGATGCCGGATGTGACATCGTCAATCCCCGGAATTGCCAGGAGTTCACTCGAAATGCGCTTGATGTCCGCAATGGTCCTCTTTTCAGGCTGTAATATGATCTGGAATGAGGCCGGTAGCGGATTGTGGCTTAACCCTTCAAAGAAATTCTCATAGCCCTGCTTCTTGAATCTCTCGAGTGCCTCGTTCTGAGAAATATAGCGGACCGGACTGAGCACATCCGGGAGAGCTTCGATAGTATGGGCGATTTCATTGGTTTCGTTCAGGGTCAAGTCGTCGGACAGAAAAACCTCGAGATGGATTTCCTCCTGCCAGACCTCGACGAAAGTTTGTACATTTCCCGCAATGAGCAGATAAATCCCGAAAATAAAAAGGGCAAAACCTATAGTGGCAATGGACACACAGGAACGCCCCTTACTGAGTAAGAGAGCATGAAGGGCTTCCTGGGTGAAGTAATGCAGCAAGGTCTGAAATTTTTTATCCATTGCCCACCTTTTTCTTCAACTCTTGTCCCACTGCAACGCCGGAACAGTTCGGACTGATAGGATCAGTGGAAACCCGGCCGGTGAATAATCACGTTGGCATCTGCTCACAGATGGCTCCTCCATGCAATGTGATGCAGCGTTTTCTCATACGTTGTACGGTCGTGATGTCATGGGTCGCGATCAGGACCGTCGTGCCTCGCGTATTGATATCCTCGAACAAGGACATGATATATTGCGAAATCTCTGGATCGAGACTTCCGGTCGGCTCATCAGCTATGATAATAGCTGGCTCGTTGATGACTGCCCGAGCTATGGCAACCCGCTGTTGTTCTCCACCGGACAATCTGATCACCGGGGTCTCGGAACATTTGGTCAGGTCGACCATACGTAAGGTCTGCCACACCTTCTTGTGAATGTCATTGCGTGAATAACCCAGAATTCTCAGGACAAGGGCCACATTTTCAAAAACGGTCCTGTCTTTCATCAGCTTGAAATCCTGAAAAACAATGCCCATATCCCGTCGCAGATATGGGATTTGCATATTTTTCATTTTGACAATATTCCGACCGTTGACCAAAATCTGGCCTTCACTCGGCAATTCTTCCCTGAAAATCAACCTGAGCAGGGTCGATTTACCCGCACCGGTCCGACCGGTCAAGAAAACGAATTCCCCGCGTTGAATATGGAGATTGATATCGTCCAGGGCCTTGATATTAGGTGGGTATTTCTTGACAACATGATACAATTGGATCACGTGTTTTTTTCTCCCTCTCCCGAAGTGACCACACGCACGTTCAATGATTAATTAGTCCTCTTTTCTCTGCAAGCAACCTTTTACAGCCTGATTGAAACAGGTTTTTCCTCCCAATCCTCCCAGTTCATGGGAGGACATGTTCATGGACCCGGTCAGAGCCCTTCGAGACGGCGCAGCACCCTGATCCCCTCCTCACGTCGCTCTGTTTTCAGCAAGAGTGCCCCGTACGCCCGTGTCGCTGTCTGGTCTTCGGGATGGTGGGCATAATACTGACCATAATCTTCAAGGGCTTCGGAGATCATGCCCATGACCTGATAAAGCTGGGCCCGTTCCTTATAGACCACAACCAGCATGCCATCGTCCGGCTCGATCTGTAGGTAACGGGCCAAAGCCTGTTGACGATAACCCTTCTCGGCTAACACCCGGCCCTGCCACAACGATTTCAACTGACCGGAAGTCCGGATCACAATCTCACTGACGAGCAGATCAACGGTCCTGTAACTGAAAACACGTGTCTCGATGTTCGGAGTCATACGATCCAACGAGAAATAGAGCGAAAAGGAACCACACCTGTCATCTGCCCCGAAATCGGCACTACCGATCCGACCCGACGTCAGAACATGATGCCCCCGATACGTGCAGACATCGAAACTCAGAATGTTCTCGGCCCATCCCGGACCGGTCAGCTCAACTGTAAAAAGAACTTCATAAAGCCCCGGCTCCAATGAGATATACGGACCAGACACTATATAATCGGGCGGGCCACTGCCCGCACGCGAGTTTCTGTTTACCGGATAACGATATTCCTCGTAGCTCTTGGGACCCTCGCAACAGGTTTGTTTCAACTCGATAATCGGCCCCGGACCGAATGAAACATCCCCTCCGGATAAACAGGTACCGAGGTCTGCATTGATCAGGCCTGTCAAAAGAATCAGACCGAACAAGCTCATGCCGGCCCAGGATAAAAATGACCGTGACACCTGAGCTACAGACATGGCTACGACCTCCTCAGACAGATATGTCTGTATCCGGTCCCGGCATCCTGAAAATGAAGCGTTCTCTTTTGAACGGACCATGAGCCAGTTCAGGAACACCACACTGACGAGCCATATACCGACCACAAAGTAATCATGCCGGATCGGTGAGATCAAAGTCGGAAACCATTGCGTGGTCTGGGTCGATTCGGTCAGTGAACTCAGCAGTTTGCTCCGACCGCTCTCCGAACCGATCCATAAATCGTAACCCACAAGTAAATGATAGGAAAACATGAGGGTTATCCAGAAAATGAGAGCATATGTCCAGAGAACGGTCTGTCTTTTTGGACGTGTGAGTATCAGAGCGATCAACTCAACCAGTAATGGAATGAGCACGACCATATAGCGTCCCATGGGTGCCCAACTCCCAAACCATTTCAGGGTAAAACCACCTGCCGGTATGTAGACCGAAAGAAACATGGCCATCCAGAAAAACGCATCCGGACAACTTCGCCTGAATTTGAGATAGAGCCCCCCCAAAGCAAGCAGGAAAACAGGGGCATAGACCAGTATGCCATACTCCTGGTCGAACAGGAGCCCCCACATCCCATGACCGATAAAAGTATCCCATGACCAGATCGTATCCATCCCGATACTGGTGTAGGGTGCAGATGGTAACGGATTACCGTATAAAACCTGATAGAAAAGCATCAAACCGACCATCGATAAACAGTATCCGCCCACAATCACCGTCCATGCCTTTATGTTGGACCAGTTCCTGACTACCAGGTCCAGTGCCAACAACAGTGCCAAGATGATAAAACGCTGCTGTAACCAGGGTAAGGCTGCCAGGGAGATCATTACGAACACTGATGAACCACTCGTTAACGGTTTCCCGGTCACAATGACCCGATACACATAGGCACATAAAAGAGCAGCCGGTAATTCAGGGAAGACTTTGGCCGAATAAGGCAATAAGGGAGGAGCAAAACAAACAAGGACCCAGATATAATAAGCCCATGATGAGCCTTTCAGAACGGACCTGCTCAACAGAAATAGCTGGACCGCTAACAAAGCGGCACACATATTCATGAACAGGACCACGCCTCGATACCCCAGCAGATAATATGCCGGAGCGATCAGAAAGGCCAGGCCGACCGGATGCGTCGAATAACGAACCCCGCCCTGGCCTATCGATACATGTCGATCCAGAACACCGGGCATATACTCATTGTAATCCCGCTCGCAATAGTTGTTATGAACATCCAGATCGCCATCCTGCAATAGGCTCTGGGTGATCAGGAGATAATGCGGCTCATCACCGTTCAATCCGGGCAGATAACCCGAACAGTAGTAATATATCCCAAAGCTGATCACAAAGATTACCAGGCCCGACTTGATTGGCCCGGATGAAAACAGCCATGTGTTCACTGTCTGGAGGTAGAGCTCCAATCGCTTTCCGGCGATCAAGCCTGTAATAAGCCCGATATTCACCAGTACTGCCAGTACCGAAAAGAGAAACATGGTCATACTTAATTCATTGCCCATCACCTGCACAACCCGTGAAATGCCGGTTAAAAATGGGCTGAATTGAAGAAGCATGACCAGGCCAAGACTCAAGGGCACGAACAGCCAGGAACACACCGACCGTGCAGATCGGACTGATAATCGAGCCCCACGACGCAAGACCCGCATAATCACACACCACAGCACGGTTACTGTCATCACCAAAAATAACCCGCTGAGGACTAAATGATCGAAACCAGACCATGACCACAAACGCTGGTATTCGCACGGTATATCCTCGAGGGTCAGCGACGAAGTCCCCCAATTTGCACAATATGAAGCCAACCCACACAATGTCAGAATAACCCGTAACCCTGTCCGAAACCATGATTGACTGTCCATACTTATGCACTCACTGTGATCAGTTGCATTGTCATCAAAAAAAATGACACTTACCTAGATGTTCTCACCTGTATAACAGAGAAGAGTCATTCGATCAAGCAGATTCTCAAATCTTCAGGACTGATACGTCCTGAAACTCATTGACAAGCAGAGCCCGATTTGATATTGTAGTGAGTATCAAGTGACTCAATCATAGTGAGACACAACAAGTTTTGGAGAAAGGGTCTGGTTCCTTGTCATTGATGGACCAGGAACAAAACATTGAACATGGAGATCGGCAGTTGGACAATATTTTGAAATCAGATGAAATTCTCGAGAAGCTCAAAGCGCTGAAGGCACGTGATCAGCAAGTTCAGGTTGATGAGGACACGCTCCAGATCATCATTGTTCTTCTCGGCGAGACGATTTATGCTCTTCCGGCCGAACATGCCTTCGAGATAGGGAGTAACAGCAGGATTTACCCGGTACCCGGAACACCGGATTATGTGAGAGGTGTTCAGAATTTGCGCGGTGATATTGCCACTGTTCTATGCTTGAGATCATTGATGCAACTGGCCAGGGATGAACTTGTTCAGGCAAAGCGGGTTGTCTACTGTCAGATCGAGGGAAATGTCATTGGTTTTTTGGTGGATAATGTCGAGGATGTCGTGGATTTCCCGGTCAGTGGCATTAAAAAGACCATGGTCACTCTTGATAAATACAAGAAAGATGTTGTTCAGGGTGAATTGACCTTTAATGATCAATTGGTCCTGCTCCTCAATGTTCATTCATTATATGAAAAGGCGCTGAGCGGTTTATCTGCCTCGACCGGGACCAGCAAGTAGGGCTGGCTACAAATCATCATCAGGGGAGTTACCCGTTTTATGTGTAAAGGATTGTGCATTCAATAGGACGGGAGAAAGAATGCGCCATGATTGAACAGACTGACAGCAATATCTCTCTGCTGCAGAAAGCAACCGAGCACAACGAGCACGAACATGTTCTGGCGGTCATGCTTTTCCGGATTGGAGTACATAATTTTGCTCTTGATGCTGAACAAATTCACGAAATGTCTTTTGTGCCGGAAAGTCTCGATATCGATCGTAGAAACCCTGATCAAGTGCTGATTTATTATGACTTGACCGTTTTTTCCATGTTCCATCTGTTACGAGAAAAGGTCGACAGTATTATCAAACCGAGGCTGGTAAAATTCATGAGTGCTGGTAACGAGTATGGTCTGATCATTGAGGAACCCCATTCCTTTTCACGGGTCAATCTCGATGACCTGTATGCCATGCCGACCTTGATCAATAATTTTCGGGGTAATATGGTCCTGTGGGGTTTCTTTTTTCAGTCAGAGACGATCAACTTTCTGGTAGATTTACATCGTTTACCCAGTATGGGCAGTCTCAAAAGAAAATAGTCAGAGAGTAGTGGAGGCATTTCATGTCTGAGCACACGGACAAGCAGGAAACGGAACTCGAGGCTGGCCCGATCAAAATCCTGATTGTAGATGATTCTCCGATCAGCCGCGATATTTTGGAAGCGATCATCAAGTCAGATTCTGGATTGACGATAGTCGGTTTTGCGGAAAACGGTCGTGAATCGATCGGGGCCGTCGAACGGCTCAAACCGGATATCGTAACCATGGACCTGAATATGCCGATCATGAATGGATTCGAGGCCATCGAGAACATCATGGCCTTCACTCCCACGCCCATATTGGTCGTGACTACTCTGGAAATCAATCAGGACCCGCGTCTGGCATTTGACGCTTTAGCAGTCGGAGCACTCGATATTATCAACCGGCCTTCATTGCCGGAGACAGGTGATGTACTTGAAGATGATATCTGTCGTGAATTCATTAATAAGTTGAAACTGTTAGCCCACGTAAAAGTAATCACTCATATAAAGGGAAAAAGATTTCAGCGTCGCACTCCGGATATTGCGAGCAGTAAGGAGGTCAGTCAGAAGATCGTGGTCATAGCCTCATCAACGGGCGGTCCCAAAGCCCTGAAAGTAATCATCAGCAGCTTACCGTCCGATTTCTCCGCCGCAGTGGTTGTGGTCCAACACATGTCCGATGGTTTTATCCCTGGTCTGGTCCAATGGCTCAAATCTTCTGCCCTGGTCGATGTCAAACAGGCGGAAGAAGGGGATCGACTCCAAGCAGGCCGAGTCTATGTCGCCCCAACCGGCTATCATCTGAAAATAGATAAACTGGGGCGGCTCCTGATGGTAGACCTGCCTCCGGTCGCCGGATTGAAACCGTGCGCCGATATTCTGTTCGAATCCGCCGCCCGGCTCTATGGACCGAGAACGTTGGGCGTCATTTTGACAGGGATGGGTCAGGACGGGACCAAGGGTTGTGCTTTTATCAAGGAATTTGGCGGGCGAGTCATTGCTCAAGATACAGAAACAAGTGTGATCGCCAGCATGCCTCACAGTGCCTTCCTTGCTGGTCATGTTGATTGCGTCAAACCTCTGGGAGCAGTTGCTGATGAAATCCAACATCAGCTCCTGACTATGAAATGAGTCATTTTCTTACATCATCTCAAATTCAGCCAGTCCTTTCTCAGACTGAATTCGCACTCTTCCAGAAAGTATTGACCGCCCGGAGTGGGATCGATATCAACGAGGACCGCAAAAAATCTCTGACCTATGCGGTCAATAAACGAAAAAAGGCTATCGGACTCGAAACTGCGGCCGAGTATTACCAATTTCTTATGCAAGAGGGACCGTACAAAACAGAGTTACATAATTTGATTAATGAAATCACTATCAAAGAAACGTATTTTTATCGTCACCCCCTGCATTTTGATGTTCTGAAAAAGGACGTCTTGCCAGAATTGATCTCACGTAAAACCGCTTCAGGCCAGACCATCAGGATTTGGAGCGCAGGCTGTTCCACGGGCGAAGAAACATACACACTAGCCATGGCCTGTTATGAATTGGGATTGAGTAAACGGGAGCACTGTGAAATAGTCGGGAGTGATATCGATAATCAGGCCATTGCTCAGGCCCGTAAAGCTGTCTATTCAAACCGTTCGATCCGTGTGCGACACGAAGAACTGCAGCCATATATTGTCCCGGTCAGCAAAGACAGTTTTTGTCTCCAGGATGAAATTCGCAGGATACCCCGTTTTTTTGTGCATAATCTTTTGAATACGGATAATTCACCTTTTCTGCGTAATCCTTTGGATATTATCTTTTGCCGCAATGTGCTCATATATTTTCAGGATGAACTCATCGACAGGCTGTTGGATTTTTTCTTTCGTATACTCGAGCCGCGAGGTGTGTTGTTCCTGGGCGGCACTGAGACCTTGAATCTCTATGAGCATCGTTTTGCTGACGTCCTGTTGCATAATACATTTTATTACCGCAAGGAACGAGGGATACGGACAACCGGTAAAATGTTTGCGATAAAAGCGCCGATTAGTCCCGAACCGGTGAAGGTTGAAAGCCCAGTCGACAAATGGGCTCCGGTCGAAGAGATGACGGGTCCAATCGAAACTGATCTGGTTTCGGTCACTGCATCAGGGACGAGCACTGCTTTAATCGAACAAACTCCCGAGGGTTCGGGTCAGGACCGTTTTGCTCAGATTTTGACTCAGGCCACACAGGCACTTGTACAGGAAAACTTTCAGGAGTCAAAGGCGATTCTCGAGACTATTCTCGCGGTCGACCCGAATAATCTCAATGCTCAGATATTGCTGAGTGAAGTTGTCATGAACCTGGGTGATTATCCATCAACCATTGCCTATTGCATGAATATTCAGAAGATTGATCCACTCAATCCTGATGTTTACTATATTTTGGGTTGTATTTTGAAAAAGGAAAAGGATGATCAGGCTGCTCTCGATTATTTTCGGCGGGCCATGTATCTCAATCCGGATTTGGCCATGGCCCACTTTTCTCTGGCCAACATTTTTCGTGATCAGGCTGATCTGAAAAACGCCCGGCGGTCATATGTCAATGCCATCAAAGCTTTGAAAAAATATGGTGAAGACGATATAATCAAATTTGCCAGCGGTTTTCGACGCTATATTTTAATCCGGACCTGTGAGCGGAACATCGGCCAGATCGATGCTCTCGAACCAGGTCTATCTATCGGGGAGAACAAATAGTATGGCATTTGACCGAATGGCATTTGTGAAGAAGTTCAGTATAGAAGCCCGCGAGCACATCGAAAAGATCACAAACGGCCTGATGGAACTCGAAAAGAACCCCCAGAATGCGGAAATACTGAACGAAATATTCCGTTCAGCCCATACGCTCAAAGGTTCGGCCAGAATGCTCAAACTACTCGATATTAATCAGGTTGCCCACAAGATGGAAGACCTGCTCGGACTGGTCAAAGAAGGGAAGCTGACCCTGAACGCGGAGATAACAGACCTCTTGTTAGAGAATTGTGATGTGATTGATGAATGTCTGTCCGCGGCAGTCGAGGAAAGGTCTGCGAATGAGAACATCGAGCAGCAGGTGGAGCAGCTTGAAAAGGCATTGAGAGGCGAGCAGTTTCAGTTGAAAGCGACCAAAAAGGCCGCTACGAAGCCAGCAGTTACGTCTGCCGAGCCCCCAAAGGCAGGCGATACAGCCCCGACATCTTCTCCTGCCTCGAAGGCACCTGTTCCGGAGACTCCCAAAACTGTTGTTCCGCAACCCGGGCCGGAGAAAAAAGAAGTTGATCAAGCCGGGACAACGAGTGTGCCAACCGATCTGCCTGATCTTCCCCGTGCTTCTGAACCCGAAAAAGGTAAAACCGCGAAGGCACAGCCCAAGATCGAGACTAAATCCCTGGTAGACGATACCATTCGGATATCCACAGTTCGATTGGACAATTTGATCAAGGTCCTGGGTGAAATTGTGCTCGATCGGGCGAAACAAGACCAGCGCGTTCGCGAGATGAATCAGGTTTTCACTGAGGCCAAGGCTTTGCAGGAGACTATTAAAACAGTGGGGATCGAGCACCAGACTAATGGCCTGGGCAGGTTGTTTGACAATATGAACAGCACGGTCTCGAATCTGGTCGAAGCATCCGGCAGGCTCTTTCAAAAATTCAGGGACGATTTTTTCCATTCCCAGACGTTCGTTGATCAGATCAAGGATGATGTCCTCGCCCTGCGTATGATCCCGATCTCGACTATTTTCAATACCTATCAGCGTACGGTCCGGGGCCTGGCCAGGGAATTCGGGAAAAAAATCAATCTCGAAATAATTGGCGAAACGACAGAGCTCGATAAGAAGATGATTGAGGACTTGAACGATCCGCTGGTCCATCTGATCCGCAATGCGATCGACCACGGTATCGAGGAACCTGAGGAACGCGTCGGCAAGGGAAAGAGTGAAACCGGCCTGATCAGATTGTCTGCCCGCCAGGGTCGGGGAACGATTATTATCGAGATCGAAGATGATGGTCGCGGTATCGACCTCGATCGGATAAAAGACACGGCGCTCAGGAAAAAGATCGCAACAGCCGAAGAGCTTGCCGAACTGTCGCGAGAACGACTGCTCGAGTTGCTATTCATGCCCGGTTTCAGCACCAGTCGGATCATCACTGATATTTCCGGTCGTGGTGTTGGTCTGGATGTGGTCAAACGAAATGTGGAAGATAAACTCAAAGGTACGGTCCAGATCACGCCCCGTCAGGGTTACGGGACACTCTTTACCATTAGCCTGCCCATAACCCTGACCACGACCCAGGCCCTGGTCATCAAAATCTCGGGGCAACGTTTCGTCATCCCTTATAGTTACGTTGAAGAGACACACTATCGTTCACCCAAGGACATCATCAAGGTCGTCGACAAAACCGCGATTAATGTCCGGGATAAAATATTACCGCTCGTGTTTCTGGGCCGGGTCCTCAACTTGCCTGATTTCAAGGAAATAACCGATGAGGTTATTACCACGGTCATCCTGCGTTCAAACCAGGACCGCATGGTCTTTATCGTTGATGAAATCATCGATGAACAGGAAATTGTCATTAAACCCATGGGCAGTGTTCTCCATAAAGTCGCCAACTTGTCCGGCTTTACGATCCTGGGCGATGGTGAAATCGTCTCGATCCTGCATGTTCCCGATCTGATTCTCTCGGCCCGTTTGCTTGCGGAAGCCGTCCCGGCCCATTTACGCAAACTGAAAAAGAAAATCGAAAAGCAACGCATTCTTGTGGTTGATGACTCACTCAATACGCGTGAAGTGGAAAAGAACATACTGGAAGCCCATGATTATGAAGTCGAGGTGGCGGTCGATGGTCAAGACGCCTTTGAAATCGCTGATCAGAAAGAATTTGATCTGGTGGTGACGGATATTGAAATGCCCAGAATGAACGGTTTCGAGTTGACGAAACGCCTCCGGAATCATGAACGTTATAAGAACACACCCATTATTATCGTCACCTCTCGGGACAAAGAAGAAGACAAACGGAAGGGTATCGAGATCGGAGCGGATGCATATATCACCAAGAGCGCCTTCGATGAGAACAATCTGATTGATACGATTGAAACATTGATCGGACCGGTTTGACACATTTCATTGTTACACCAAGACGGCGAACAACCCGGAATCGGTTGAGAGATCGGTATAATTGCCAAGATCGGATATGTGCCGGTCCTGTTTACAAGGAAACATCAACAATGGGCAGGTGAAACTATGACTGAAGACAACAGTAAATTTACCATACTCATATCAGATGACAGTCCGACAATCCTCGATATGCTTCATTTCATGCTCTCTGAAACGGGTTATAATGTGATTACGGCCCAGGATGGGCTCGAAGCCATTGAAAAAACCTACGATCATGCCCCGGATTTGATCCTGCTTGACATTCATATGCCCAAAATGAATGGTTATCAGGTCTGCCGGCTCCTCAAGGAAGACGCAAACACCAAGCAAATCCCCATTATCATTCTCACCTCCCAGATCGAAAAGAGCCATCGTTTCTGGGGGATAGAGACCGGGGCCGATTCGTATTTGACCAAAGATTTCGAGCCTGAGCAGCTCTTTGCCGAGATCGATAAATATCTAGCCACGGCTGGACCCAAGGTCCGACAGGTCCAGGCCGAACCGAAACGGGTCATCTCTCAATCGATTGTTCTCGAGCAAGTCAACAATTTACTCGACCGCAAGCTGTTTCAATCAACAATTGTCAATGAGATCAGGCGTATCAGTCAATCACGGATCGATTTGGATGAGACTATAAGCTGTCTGCTCGAGATGCTCGATTCCATCTGTGATTTTTCCGGGGCAGCCATTATCATGCAAGACGATCCGCTTCTCTTTGTGGGTTATGTTCCCGAGAATGCTGAAGCCGGCTTTATCGAGGAGCTTAAAATGAGGACTTTCAGCCAGGTCCCGGAAGCACTGACCCAGAGTGATAATCCTGCGATCCAAATCATTAACATTTCTCCCGAGTCTGAAGCCCTCAGGCGCCAATCAGGAAAAGGACCAGCAACAATCAACGCCTTTCAGTTTCTGCCCATGACCATGAAAGGTGAATTTTTCGGCGGTGTCGCTTTGGCCAGTCATCTCGAAAACCCCTGGCAGGCCGAGACCCTGCTCATCCTCAATACTTTCGCCAAAGAAGCGGTCCTTGTTCTCAATCAGGCTCTCCTGACCAAAAACCTAAAGAAATCGCATCTGGAAATCCAGGCCTCGAATGAACATCTTAAGGAAATGAACGTGAAACTTGAAGAAGCGATCCACGAGTTAAAGACAACCCAGACCCAGCTCATCCAATCCGAAAAGATGGCCGGGCTTGGCCAACTCGTTGCGGGCGTTGCCCATGAGATCAACACCCCTGCCGGAGCCATAAACGCCGCTATCGACAATATCATGACCTATGTCAACGATATCAGCGAGTTTCAGAAAATGCTGCTTGGCGTCGGATTGACTCCCGAGGACCAGCAGGTTTTCTTCGATGCCCTCCAGAAATCTATCATCAGCCATCTTCAAGGCCTGAGATTGAGTACTGTTGAACGCCGCCAGAAAATGAAGGAGATCGAAGGACATTTGATTTCCCTGGGTAGCCTGGACCCGGAAACAGCCAAGAGTCTGTCTCGGGAATATGCGAGTATGCATATTGACGAATATATCCCGCCCTTGATGCACATCGTTAAAAAAATGAACAAACCCGAGATAATCGATGCTCTCAAGAACTTCAGTAATCTGGCCCAATCGGTCCGTGATATCAAAATATCGATTGATGCAATCACACGCCTGGTAAAAGCGTTGAAAACCTATTCTCATCTCGATCAAGCCCAGATTGCCCGCGTTGATATCCATGAAGGCATCGAGACGACCCTGACGATCATGCATAATCAGTTGAAATATGGTATCGAGGTCATCAAAAATTATTCGGAACTGCCCCAGATAAACTGTTATGTCAATGAACTCAATCAGGTTTGGACCAATATCATCCATAACGCGATCCAGGCCATGGGCGGACGAGGTGAATTGATCATTGATACCTATCTGAAAGATGGCGATGTAGCAGTCAAGATTTCTGACAATGGTCCCGGCATTCCTCCGGAAATCCAAGCCAAGATTTTCGAGCCCTTTTTTACGACCAAAAAGGCTGGTGAGGGAACCGGCATGGGGCTTAGCCTGGTCACTCAAATCATCGAAAAACATCAGGGTAAAATTTCGGTCAGTTCCGCTCCAGGCAAAACAGCTTTCGAGATTATCCTGCCCATTGACAAGGTCACAATCGATGCCTAAGAATTCGATTGACGGAGAGTGACCATTCAGAAATAAAATTTGACAGGATAACAGAAGGAGTCATCATGTCAAAAAAAGGCTTCATAATCTGTATCGATGATGAACAAGCTGTATTAAATCAATTATCCGGGCAACTCGCCAAGAAATTTGGGAATTCGCATGAGATCGAGATCGCCGAAAGCGCTGAGGAAGCCATGGAATTGATTGATCAACTGATCAATCAGGAACACGAACATGTCGAGTTAGTCATATGCGATCAGATCATGCCCGGTCTGAAGGGTGATCGTTGTCTCGAACAGCTCAATGCCAGATTTCCCGAGATCAAAAAAATCCTCCTTACGGGCCAGGCCGGGCTTGAATCGGCTATTTATGCCATCAACAAAGCCAATCTCGACAAATATATCGAAAAGCCCTGGGAAATTGAAGACCTGTCCATGACGATCAAAACTCTGACTGAGCAATACACCCTCAAACGTCGACTCGATCTGTACAACAAAGAACTCGAAAAAAAGAATAAAAACCTCGAGACCCTGCACCAGATCGGGATCACACTCAATGCGATCCGTGATGCGGACCAGTTATATCCGGCTGTGATTGCAGCCTGCACTAAACTTACCGTCAACCAGGACCTGATCTATTTCCATCAGAGCGGTATTGACCGTAAACCGCCACTGGCCAGTCCCCAGATCGCTGCCGAACTCGTGTCTATCCTGTGGCAAGGCTATAGTCACAACCTCGAAGACGCCTTGAAGGCAGGTATTCCGCTCACACTCGATCACCGTCAAGCAAACGAATACTTCAGTACGCCCCTTTCCGACCAGTTTCCAACCCTTAAATTCACCGTCTGGATCCCGGTCTCGACCAAGGAAAAATTCCTGGGGACTATCTGTTTATTTTTCAATGAAACGATTTCAACGGAGTTGACCTCGACCCTTTCTATTCTTGCGAACCAATTCGCTACGACCTTATATAATCTCGAATTAACTGCAGATAAAATCAAGGGCGAACGCCTGGCCACCATCGGACAGATGATCTCCTCGATCATACACGATTTCAAGAATCCGATGACCACGATCAAGGGTATGGTTGGCCTGATGGGCGACAGCGACTTTGCCCTCGAAGAACGAAAAATGTACTCGAATATGGTCATCGAAGAAGTGGACCGGGTCGTGGGCATGGTCAACGAATTACTCGAATTTTCGCGGGGCGGTCGGGGAGAATTCCGAAAAACCGATGTACTCCTTGGCGATGTCCTCGATAAAATTTGCACTGTCTACGAAAAGGAATTTGAAGGTAAAGGTATCACGATTGTTAAGCAATTTGACTATAAAGAGCAGATACAGATCGATGTCGAAAAAATGAAACGGGCCCTGTTCAATATCATCGATAATGCCCGTGACGCCATGGCTGACGGTGGCTCGATCACCGTTGCCTCAGCCAGAAAAGAAGATGCGGTCGAATTGACCATCGCCGATACCGGACCCGGCATGCCCCCGGAAATCAGGGATAGTATCTTCGAACCCTTCGTTTCTCATGGCAAAATACATGGCACCGGTCTGGGGATGGCTATCACTAAAAAGATCATCGATGATCATAAAGGACACATTGCACTGGTTAGCGAGCCCGGTCAGGGCACTATCTTCACCATTCGACTGCCCCTGGCCCCAACCTTCTGAACGGGTCTAAAAAAAAGCAATCAAACTGTTATTCTGGGAAATAGACCGGTTCGGCACTGGTATCGGTAAGCGGGACTGACAGAGCTGTCCCGGATTCCATCCAATCAACCAGGGCTTTCAAGCCTGCCTGATGAGCAGCGGTGATGTCCTCGATCGTAAAAGTGCCCTGATAAGGTGCGGGAGGCACATGTATAAAACCGCCCACAATCTCATTCTCCGTTTGATACGTTGTGTAATACATGATATGGTAAAAAATATAATTACACAGATAAGTCCCGGCATTATTCGAAATCACGGCGGGATAACCGGCCTGTTCCATGGCTGTCTTCATTTCATTGACCGGCAAACCTGTCGGTAAGGTATCCGGTCCGTCCGGGTATATTGGATCATTGGACCGTTTGACCCCGTTGTTATCAGTCCCGAATTGTTTGTTTTTAGCCACAGTTTCGAGAGCCATAGCATCAGCATAGGCCATACCTGTTCCGATCAGCACGGTCGGTTTAAGGAGGTAAATCGCTGCTTCGAGCAGGCTCCAAGACACATCCCACAGGACAGGCAACTCGATGACTCTGATATCGAGACCTTCATAGAGGGTCTGGTTAAGGGGCCAGAGAGCTTCAATCGAAGGATTGGTCTCATAATTGCCAAAAGGGCCAAATCCGCTCATTAATACCACCGGTGGAATATCGATTGCCAATTCCTTGGTCGCACTGTCATGACCATCGCTGGCCTTGACGGTAAACTGGTAATAACCGTGATCAGTCGGCTGGCCGTGGAGGACACCATTTGTTTCCAATTGGAGACCAGGGGGCAGAGTGCCGGTTTGGATAGACCAGGTGACAGTTCCATCAGCATCGCGAACTTCGAGCGTGACAGTATAACTCATCAAAACTCTCCCGCCGGGCAGTTCACTGGTGAAAATCCAGATGGTCGAATCGTCGTCGTCATCAGGGCAGGACACCAGTAAGAAAGCCAGAACACAAACCGACACGAGAACAGACATTTTTATCCACAGGTCCCTCTGCATAATTTTCTCCTTATCAAGTATCCGAATCAAACCAGGAAACATCCTGGGTCATCATGTCTTCAGCTTGCTGAGTGGTCAAGGGTGTTGAGAAATAGAAACCTTGCGCATAGTCACAATTCAACTCACGTAACAGCATGAGTTGTTGTTTGGTTTCGACCCCTTCAGCAATAACATCCATGTTCAGATTATGGGCCAGGGTGATGATCGTATGAACGATAGCGATCTCGTCCTCGTTTTCAGCCATTTTTTTAATAAAGGAGCGATCGATTTTCAAGGCATCCAGTGGAAAATAGTGAAGATAACTCAGTGAAGAGTAACCTTTTCCGAAATCATCTATATACAACCTGAACCCAAGGTTCTTCATTTTAAGCAGGATGTCTGTGGCATGCTCCAGATTCTCCATGATCGCACTTTCGGTTATCTCGAGCCTGATATTATCAGGTTCGAGTGTACTGCTCTGCAGAATACTTTCGATAAAATTCAGGAAGCTGGTTTCGTTGAACTGTTTACCCGAAAGGTTGACGCTGATCGAAATATCCTTGTCCTTGAAGCCATTGGACTGCCATGATTGTAACTGGGTACAGGCTTCGTTGAGAACCCAGCGATCGATGGCCAGGATCATGCCCGAATCCTCGGCTGTGTTAATGAACTCGACGGGCAGCACAATCCCTTTCTTGGGGTGATACCAGCGAACCAGTGATTCGAAACCGGCTAGTTTTCCGGCTTCGAGATTCACGATCGGTTGATAATACAGCAGAAATTCGCCACGATCGATTGCCCGCCTGAGGTCTGTTTCGAGCTCGAGCAAGGCTTGGGCCTTTTCATGCATCTGGGCATCGAAAATGACAGCCCGACCCCTCCCGGCAGCTTTAGCCCGATACATGGCCGTGTCCACATCTCGCAAATACAGTTCAGGTCGATCATACTGCACATTCGAGAAAGTGATCCCGATACTCCCTGAAGTGAAAACCTCGTGTTGCTCGATTCTAAAGGGTTGAGCAATAGCTGATTGGATGCGGTCGATCAAGCGGCTGACCTGGTTGGTATGCTTGACATCTTCGAGCAGGATGGCAAATTCATCACCGCCCAAACGGGCCAATGTATCGCCCGGCCTCAGGAATGAATGCAGTTTTTCGGCGATAACATGTAACAGCTTATCCCCGACAAAGTGCCCCAGGCTGTCATTGACCATGTTAAAGCGGTCCAGATCAATCATAACCACCGCGAACTTGAATTTGGGATCACGACGGGCCAGATCGATCGAATGTCCGAGACGATCAACGAAGAGAGCACGATTCGGTAAAGCAGTCAAAACATCGTGGAAGGCGTCGTGCAACAATTGTTCTTCAGCTCGCTTGCGGTCCGTGATATCGATGTTCGATCCGGCGATACGGGTCGCATTGCCTTCTCGGTCCCTGACCGCCATGCCACGGCCCAGGACCCAACGATATGACTTATCCTTATGCTGCATCCTGTGTTCGTTCTCAAAGTGGGGCGTGATCCCTTGCAAATGAACTTGTATATCGGTTTTCAGCTTTGGCAGATCATCCGGATGGACCCGGTCCAGCCATTGATCGGGAAACATGGTTATCTCGTCCGGCTCATAACCGAGCATGCTTTTCCAGCGCGGTGAATAATAAACGACATTTGTTTTCAGGTTCCAGTCCCACAAACCGTCATTAGCCCCGAGTGCGGCTAGAGCATAGCGTTCCTCACTCTCCCTCAGGGCCTCTTCCGATTTTCCCCGCTCGGCAGCTTCGAAAGCCAAGGAGATGAGATCGGCCAGCGAAGCGGAATACTGCTGTTCATCCGTATCCCAATGCCGCATGAGCCCGGTATGCTCCTGGCATAAAATCCCGATCACTTTCCCTTTCAGCACGATGGCTGCATCAAGCATCGAACTCACCTGTAAATCTTCGAGATAGTTCTTGGCCATGCAGGCAGTCCGGGGATCATTCATAACATCATGGGCCACAATCGCCCTCTCTTTGTAGAGCGCATCGAAATACTCCGGAAAATCAGCAACCTTCAGGACCTGACCGGACGAGTGCTCCTCTTTGCCACGTTCATAGACATCCTGGGCGTAGATTTGCTGGTCATTATCGGTAAAAACCCAAATTCCGACCCGCTCGACATCATTGACCTCAGAGGCAGTCCGCGTTATTTCCGACAGGACTTCAGGAATATCGCCCGTGGTTAAAAATCCACTCCGGGTCAGATAGAGCAGGCTTTCATTCTGACGTTTAATCCTTTGTTCACGCTTGTGATTTTCTTCTTCCTGTCTCTTTCGTTCGGAAATGTCACGGGCAATGCCCTGAAAACGACCGTCCTGCATCCCCTTGGCACTGATCTCAACCGAGATATAATGCCCATCACGATGGACCAAGGTCCGCTCGATAATGACCGTTTCCTCCGTGGTGAGTGTCTGAGCAATCAAGGGTTTGAGCTTGAGTTCTTCGTGCGGGATCAGGTCCGCAAAAGGCTTTTCGAGTAATTCTTTGCGTGAGTAGTCCAGCATTGTACAGGCCACGGTGTTAACATCCTGAATGACGGCTTGATGGTCAAGTATGAAAATAGCATCTGAGGCTTGCTCGACCAGGCTACGGTAACGTTCCTCACTCACACGCAGGGCCTCGAGTGCCAGCTTCTGCATGGTTATATCACGAGCAACAGCCAGGCAAAAAGAAATGATGCCCTTAGCCGTACGTAAGGGCACAGCCCGGACATCCAACCAGCGTAACGATCCCTGTTGCCCGATCAGTTCACATTCCAGGTCACGTGCTTTGCCTTCAAAAACGCGATTCAACAATCGCTTGAACTGCCGCTTTATCTTTGGACTAAAAAAAGACTGTAAGGACCGGCCGATGATTTCAGACGAATTATCTATCTCCAGGGTTTTTAAACCCGCGGTATTGATCTCCTGGATTTTCCCTTCTTGATCGAGCAATAGGACGCATTCCGGTTCGGTATCAAATATGGTCCTCAACCTGCTCTCACTCTCAGATAGGGCATCCTCGACCACTTTTTTCTCGGTAATATCCTGAATTTGGAAAATGATCCCAACCGGTTTGCCGGCTTTGTCCCGAAACAGAGTATTCTGTAAATACGCTGGAAAAGTCTGCCCATCCTTTTTATTATGGACCAGTTCCCCGCTGAACGATCCTTTTTCCTTGACCTGTTTCATGGCCTGGATCAGCAACTCCTGACTATTCTGATTCTGAAACAGATAAATATTGCTGCCGATAATGTCCTCAGCAGAATAACCATGCATGACCGTAAAAGTCCTGTTAGTATAAAGCAGTTGACCATCGAGGTCCGTCATGGCCATGCCTATCGCACTCTGTTCAACTGTCTGGGACAGTAATCCTAAACGCTGTTCGATCCGCTTGCGGTCCGTGATATCGCGATCGATACAATGATAGCCGATAATGCGGCCTGACGCATCTTTGGTCCCGACTTTATGTGATTGAATCCACCGCCAGTCACCGGATTTACTCTTAAGTCGATATTCGAACTCATAGGACGGCACACCGTTTGTATACTTCGCAAAAAACGCCTCGATGATTTTTAGATCATCAGGCTGGGTAATCTCACGCCATAGAAAGGGATTTTTATCGAGTTCCTGGGTCGAATAACCCGTGATCCGGGAATATGTTTCGTTCAGGACGGTGATCGCACCATCCAGAGATTGAGTATAGATCATATCATCGACATTCTTGATGAAGAATTTGTACTGTTCCGCAGAAAGCAAGGCATTCATCCGCACGCCGATATCAATCACCGTTATGATATCCGCCGGATGACCCTCAAAATCCACCACCATGGAAAAGAGTTCGATCCATTTTTCTTCACCCGATTTGGTTATAATCTTACTGGTATAGCGAGGAATAGCGTGCGGATCACCACTCATTTTTTTGTGTAATTGTTCCAAGGCAAACGCACGATGATCCGGATGGATCAATTTAAGGAACTCCTCAGGCGACCAACTTTGAAATTCAGAGAGGGAATAACCTGAAGCATGACAGACATACTGGTTGGCATATCTAATCCTACCATGCTGGATCATGATGAGACCGACAAGGCTCTGTTCATCCAAAAATCGTTGCTGAGAATGACAATTGATCAAATTTTTAAGTGCGTTTTTGTCAGCTGCCAGGTCTACCAGCAGTTGGACCAGCTCCTCGAGAAAGGCTGTGATCTGCTCTGTCGGAAGTGCTTCAATACTATCAATGGCTTCGTTATGTGCAATAAGAATATTTCTATCAGGATGCTGTTTTGAAACGAACCAGACATGATGACTGTAACCTGTCCGGTCCACTAATTCTTTGTAGAATGATTCGTATTGGTCCTTGTGATCGTACTGAAACAAACCGGTAGGCATAGGCACGCTGTCAAATTGAATCAGGGCCCCTTCAGGGAAACCAATCTGATACAAGTCCGTTATCGTGCCCTCGGCCGGTTTTCCTGTGCAAAAAGCACAAGCAGAAACGGCCAATTCCGAGGAAATTGCCTGAAGAAAATCAACCATAGCCTGGTTGAGGTGAATACCGCATTGCCTGAGGGTGGAATTGTGTCGATACAGTGCGATCAGTATTGTTTGAAGATGAAGGTTTTCGTTACCTGCATGATTCAAATCTGACATCATCCGGTCCGGCCCCAACCCCGATTGTGCAGTTCAACCTCTTGGACAAAAAACCATAGGACTAAGTGGAGCTTAAAGAAAGACGATTTTGTCCAATTTCATCAAAACCTGACAAATAGTGCAAGTAAAATATTCATTTTCCCCTCCTTGGCCCTCATTCCAACCCAGAGTAAATTGAGTTAAACAGGAATTTTCCCAGAGCATGTATTTAAGATGACTCGATTTGGCCGACCTGTCCATCAATTATCTCCTTTATTCAATAGAGCTTGAATTTTCAGGACCGAGGCCATCATTTTGATAAAGCCCCCCTGTTTTTCCATGCTGTCGCACAGGAGAATCATTTCTTCGTTTGTCAGTTCGGCCTGCCGTGAGAAACCAAGTTCGGTAGAGAGAGCATCGATCAGAGCATCCGCTTTTTCGATGCCCATACATTGGGCCAGTTTGTTCACTATCTCGTCTTTTGAAAATGTCGTCATCAGTTAGTCAACCCATTCATCGTATCAAGACATTGGTCATTCTCTAAAATACTTATATAGAACGCTTATAAGAGAGATACTATATTTATTCTCACTTTTCAATCAGGAATAAGAACAACCACGGTCGAAGTATTATGATAGCCACTGAGTTGGCCAGCGACCATACAGATTTCCCCGTAGGTTTCGAAGCCCAGGAGCGGAATGGGTCCAATAACGTTTTTGATTTGTTGGACTCCCTCATAAAATCGGTCGGCCAGGATGATCCGCCGACAGACACAGTCAAAGATAAGAGCCCCGGCCAGGCGTGTATTGCCGATCGATTTCAACGCATTTTCAGCAGCGGCCCGAGCAGAGGCGATCTGTCGATCAATCGTGCTTTCCACGATCTTGAAGGTTGCACCGGTCGGTATGGAGCAGGCAAAATTCAGGGAGCCGTCCTTATTCTTGGACAAGGGCACCCTGATCTTGTATTGCTGACCGGTTGACAGTCCTAATTCGTAACGGATCAGGAACTGTCCAATTGCGGAATCATCCTGAAGAGTATCGACATCGATCCCCCAGGAGGCAGCTTTTGCTCGAGCAACCTCAGTCCAGACCTCCCAGGCATTACGACCATCAATTTCAAACAATACATTTTCTTCTGCTTTGGTAATGGTCAAAGCATCACTGAAGGGGACATGACCGTGTTGGAAACCGATCGCAATCGGTTTTTGCGAAGCAACCAGGCAAAGCCCGACGGAATCCTGGCTGACCTGATCATCGATAAAAACATAGCTGTCCTTGAATTGAAGATCATCTGCCGCGGACCCACCGGCAAACCGGATGGTCGGTCCCAAGGCTATGGTCGCTGCCAGAACAGCTTCCTCGCCGCGGCCGACCAAGCCGTCATGCACCAGTAAAACTGTTTTATGAGGAAAGCCATCGATCTGTTCAGGAAGCTGTGAGGTCGCCTGCTGCAGACATTCCAGGGCATTTGCCCGCAAATTGTGGCCCGTAGTGGTAAAAAACCGGTGGGTATCGGATGAGATCAAAGCCAAAGAGATACTTCGTTTATAATCCCTCTTTTCTGTGAACTCCCCGGCTGAAGAACAGCCGATGAGTGGAGCATTCCCGGTTCGGCGTCTGATCTCGGTCAGTATAGTCTGATAGTCATATCCGGCCGAAGCGAAAACAATCGCCAGAGAAACCGGTTTAGGTCCCAATCCCTTCAATGCTGATATCAAGGCCTGGTCAACTGCCTCGAATGTGGATTCGGCTTGACTTGCAGCAGTTACCATTAACGTAGACATCACACTACTCCTTTATTACGAGTTCCTGTTTACCGTCCAACTCATACATTGAAATTTGGACAATTTTACCATAATACTGTCCTCAGATAATTGTAGGAAAGAGTCATTCTCTCTTTCATTTCTTTTATCAACACTTTTTCATACTAGCAAGAAAAAAAATCAGGGGCAACATGATGCTTGAAAATGAAGACCTGTTCATTCAACATGAGAAACAAGGCTCCATTTTATCAGAACAGGAACTCGATTCATTGTTCAGTTTTTTGAGCCGGGAATTCAGTTTTTCAGTTGAAGGCGCCCTGGATTGGAGTTCGAGGCATTATTCAAAGAAGTGGTATTTACCACGACGCGGACAATCCGGGTTGCAGCAGTTATTGTCAGAACTGCCCATCGACCATAAAACCACAGTCTCGGTCATGAGATCGGATAAAGAAACCGTTTTTCATGATACAGCGAAAACTGTTTTTAGCCATATTCCCACGCTGATCAAGACAGACACCAATCTGGTCATTATACCCAATAGTTTACGTTGGATACTTGAAATCGGCGCAGACGACTATCTCTATTTCGATTTTCTGGTGCCCGGAGAAAAGGAATTTTGCGGGCTCTATGGGACATGCCCCTTGTAACAATGTTTTTTGGACTGAAACTCGTTAAACCAAGACCTGTCGCACCGAATCGATCACGGTGCCATCCACCCATTTGACCGCGGCCACTACTTTCTCACCAAGTTTGGGTGCTTCAGGCTTGCCACCGCATAAATCCTCGACCTCTTTCTTGAGGTCCTGGATTGATTTGAGAGGGAGACCGCTTCCGGATACCGCCTTGATCAGGTCCTGCCGCAACGGATTGATCGCAATGCCCCGTTCGGTCACGATCACATCGATCAACTCGCCCGGACCGCATAAGGTCGTGACTCGGTCCACAATGACCGGGATGCGGTCACGGAAAGAAGGTATTGGCAGAATGGTGCATTTGGAAAAGAGACAGTTCTGCCAACCACCGATCCCATGCAGTAATTTGCCATCGGAATGAGTGACCACATTGGCGTTGAAGTCGACATCGACCTCTGTCGCACCCAGGACCACACAATCCAGGATCGAGGCAAAATTGCCCTTGCCATGAAAATTATAGCTGGTGAATGGACTGGTATTCACATGGTGAGGATTGTCGCGCATCGAGCGGACACCTTCGAGATCGAAGGTCTGACCGTCGAGAATATAGTCAGTTAAACCCTGTTCGAGCATTTCGACCAGGTATTGGGTCGAGCCTCCCCTGATAAAGCGGGCCTTGACCCCGTCATGCAACATGTGCTCCTTGAGATAGATCGCGAATGCGAGGGCCGTCCCGCCTGCCCCGGCCTGAAACGAGAAGCCGTTCTTCATGATGCCTGCTTCACGCACGAAATTGGCCGTCAGCTCGGCGATCAAGAGCCGATCGGGACTCCGGGTCAACTGGGTCGTCCCGGATATGATTTTCTCCGGTTCACCGATCTTGTCCAGGACCACCACGTAATCGACATGATTACCGTGAATCTGCCAGGGTATGCAGGGAAAATCGATCAGGTTGTCCGTAACCACGATGACCTTGTCCGCATATTGAGAATCTGCCAGGGCGAATCCGAGCAGGCCGCAGGCACTCGGCCCGGTCAGACCGTTGGCGTTGCCAAACGGGTCCGCCGTTGGGGCCGCGATGACCGCAATATCGATATGGACTTCACCATCCTGGACGGCCTGGTAACGTCCACCATGTGAGCGCAGCACGCCTAAACCCCGCATCTTGCCGGTCGAGCAATAATCACCCAACGGACCATTCATGCTGCCTTCGATATGATGAATGACACCGCTCTCGAGATAATCGACCAATCGGGCATGACACGGGAACGAGGCGCTCGGGAACCACATCACGTCACGGACGCCCAGTTCCGCGACCGCATCGAACACCTGATTCGAGACCAGATCGCCATTCCGGAAATGATGATGTGACGATATGGTCATACCGTCGCGCAGCCCACAAAGATGCAGGGCTTCCTTCAAGGAACCCACTACCTTGTTGCCGTCAGCCGGATAATTGACACATGACGAAATCGGCGGAGCTGCCTTCCGACCAGTCGGCGCATACTGGTTAACTCCTTGAAAAGGGATGGCCGGTTTCCCGTTTATCTCTGTCGGGACCATGCGTCCCGCCACGTTCTCGATCATTTTTGTGCTCACACGCTACCTCCTCGGCACCAGTGGACCAGTATTAGCCACGGTCTATCCGCAGTCCTGTCTCATTGTACGTTACTATAAGTATAGTTGTTCTGTGCCTATATCTCTAGCAAGTACTTTCACTTTTTTCAATAACGCCGACAAAACTGGAGATCAAGGCAGATAGGTATAGCCATCCTCGAGTGTGCCCTCCTGGTTGTTGGGATTGATCACGGTCACATCGCAACTGCCTTGTGCGAGGGCCGGCGTGGTGCAGGTTAGCATGTATTCACTGACGACATTCACGTTTGTGGCATTGGTCCCGCAGAACGTGACGGTGGCACCGGTCTGGAAATGCTGCCCATAGATGGTAACGTTATGCGTCATCAATTCAGTGCCTGAGGCCGGTACCACAGCACCGACGATGGGCGGTTGCGTATCGAGCTGGTAGTTCCATAGCTGGTAATAACAGGTCGTGCAGGGCGGATCGACGTCCTCGAACGATTTGGTGCTGTCGGGCAGGGCAGTCGAGATCAGATCGCTCGGATCGAAAAACGGTGTATCCGAACGATAAACAAAGTAATACCCATCAATCTCGTCATTCACGCCGAATCCATCAGACCAACCGATCGTGTAGGTCCAATAGGTAGTATACACCTTGTCTACCTCGATGCTCAAATACAGATCATCTGACTTGTCCATGAATTTACGCCCGTTGTTATACTCGGAGCCGTCATTGTCACCGCCTCCGTCCGTGTCACCGTCACAGGGATCGGTATCATAACCGAATTCCTCGAGATTGGTCAAATAATCGTAATCAGGGTCCGCGTCTGCATCGGAAACGCCACTGTCGAGGCAGAAATACAGGTCCTCGTACAGATCGGGCAGGCCGTCATCATCAGTGTCAGCCAGGACGATTTCATACGTCTGGGGACCTTCCCAGGTTGAACCATACGGCACAGGCGGCTCGTCTCCATTCAGATCGGGACCGGTCAACGATACCAGGCCGATATTCCCGGCCGTATCCACCGCTTGCACAAAGTAGCGGATATTGCCCTTGAGTGTCAGGCTACCTTGCCAGTTACTCACATTCTCGGTCAGATCGAACGTGTCCCAGATCGAGGTCCGATAATCATTATAGGTGATCAATACCCGATACACATCCGTATCATCACCGACCTCGACTTGAAATGAGGCAACCAGACCGTCAAGCGTATGGAAACCGCCAGGACCGGGGTCCGTTATACTAGGTGGGGTCACATCGCTCGAATTGGAATAATAAATCGTCATCTGCAGATCATTGAAGCGGACCTGGCTCGAGTCGTTCTCCTCCTCGAAGTAACCCGTATGCACGACCATGGTGGTGTAACCCGCTTCACCGACTGCTTTCTGGGCCGAACCGCCCGCAGTACCGTAGGAAACGTGAACACAGGGCGTGAAACCGCTGACCAACGGCAGAGGACCTTCGAGATAGCTCAACTCGGTCGCTTGCGGAACGCCGACGACCGGACCGAACGAGCTCTCGGCCATGTATGATCCACCGCTGAAAGTGACCCCGTGAGCATTGGTGCCCGAAAGTTGCGAATCATAAACAAACTGCGGTTGGAGTGTATCACCGACCTCGTCCGAAGACCGACCGTTCAATTGATAATAATCCCCACTCGAGGTGCTGATCATCTGATATGTTGCTGGGCCGAAACTGAAGTTTAAATCGAGCTCGGTCATGCCTGGCGGTATCGCTTTGCTTTGCTCGGAGTTCCGAATGGTCTTGCTCAGGCAGATGCCCTCGGCGCAGCCCTGGTCTGGTTCGGCCGGTCCGGGCAGCGTCGCCCGAGCTGAGCTGTCCTTGGCCAGGTCCGTTACGATTAAAGTGTTGGGGATACCAAATAAAGTCAATTCGTGCGACACTTTCTCATCGAAAACATCGTAACGTTTGCCCTCGAGATAATACTGGCGTTTGGCTTGGGCCAGAACATTACCGATCGAAACCGAATCCACAGCCAGTATCTGGTTCGAAACATATTCCATCAATTTCTCAGTCAAACCTCGGCCATATCTGATCCCCCAACCGTAACCCGTATTGCCGATATAGGCCAGAGCACCCTTTACCAGGACCGTTTCGGGCAGGTCGAGCGGATTCGTATCAGTGGCCGGTACAGGCAGACCCGAATGACAGCCCGAACTGTAGACTACTGTTCCGGACAAGTTCTGGCCGGCATAGGAACCGGTCGTCATCTCATTCGTGGTCAGCACGGACAGGTCTGAAGCAGCCCAGCCAAAGTGATGGGCGTGCGTCGAAATGACCCCCAGTTTGTGCGGTGGCGTCGAGAATACCTGGTCGCCCAACGTGGTATACGTGTATCCGACATCGCCGCAATCCGCACTCTCCCCTGCCGGCGCATCCAGTAACCAGTCCGTGGTTTCCTGGGCAGCGAAGGATTGCCCGATAGCACAGGCCGAGTCATAGAAAAAGTCGAAACCGGTCACCAACACCTCGTCCGCGGCCTGAGTCAGATTGACCTGACCGTCCCGGGCCAGAAAGGTGTTGATTGTTCCCGCGATCTGGTCCGGCGTCTCGACCAATCGACCGATGGCCAGATCGTTCTGATAAACCCAATCATTACTGACCAGGTTCGAAGCTTCCGGTTCGAACTCGGTATAAAAATTATCCGTCAAAAAGTAGCCCGCAGCGATGGCAGAACCTACGGTCGTGCTCGTATTCAAACCGACCTCCCCGGGATAGAGTGACTCGGAATGAATACTGGTGCCATCAGTCATGCGATAAAAAGGAATCTGAACATCGTCCCCGACCAGGACCAGGTAACGGACATTGTTATAAACCGTAGTGATCTGCCCGTTCGAGGGATCGTACAGATAGTCCCAGATCGCCTGGGCCACGGCATTGGCCAGGCCCTGGTCCGTGGGTGCGGCATCCCACAGGCTGTAAGCATCATGAACTGCCGTGACTGAAGACAGATCACGCACTACGCCTGAGACCTTGTTATGATCAGCCAACTCCACGAGTTTCAGAGCCAAGGCGTCCCGGGCCGCGCTGCCATAGTGCCCCTCGATCCGGCCCGCATCCCACAAAATAAGCGTTCTCACCGCGGTTGTGGTTGGCTGAATGATATAAAAATTATTGTCCGACTCATCCGTGACGCAATTATTCGAGCTATCACAGACCTCGACCTGGATTTTGCACTCGGCCGAAGGAAAGGTCTGTCCGGCTGCCGCAGCTTCAGCCTGGGTCGGCATGATCCAGAGATAATTGGTATCATCAGGTTCCAACGAGCTTTCAATTGTCATAGACCAGGAGGTAATCGAACCGCTTTCAGCATTACCGGAACTGTCCACGACTTTCAGAGACCAATTCCCGGTCATATTGTTCCCGACAAATGTCGAAAGCGGCTGTTCCGGTTGAAATGAGCCGGTAAATGGTGGGGTACCGCTTAGAATTGAGCTACTCGCTTGGTCATCGAAGATGGTATCTGTATAATTAGTCCCTGTAGAGCCATTATTGGCACTGAGTATGATCTCGGTGCTATCGGGTCCGACCAGCGAGAGGATCAGATCACCGACCGCCGTATGAGCAATGTTGACTGTCACATTAAGATCAGAAATTGGACCACAGTCAGTCACGGTAAGAGTCGAGATCGTTTCACCCGGATCAGGTATGGCCAAGGGTGTATCAAGGGCAGTTGAAATCAACGGTTCAGTATCGACAATAGGTGTCCACAGTATCCCGTCGGTCGTATACAGCAACCTGGTCCTGGTTAATCCGAAATTATCATCTGAATCCCAGACGATGAGATGGCTGACCCACTGGTCGACACTTTCCGAAAAGGTCCAGGACTCGCCCCCGTTCGGTGAAATCAACACTGCCGTCGGAGCTATTCCGTCGACTACATCGAGTGCCACGGTCTGGCTGTCACTCAGACCGAGAACGTCAGTTACAGTCAGCGTCAGAGTGTGCAGACCCGGCACAGCCAGTCCAAAATTTTCCAAATCCTCCTCGGGAATATCCCAAACCGGTGTCAGTAAATCGGGATTGTCCGGAAAACCATCTCCATCGAGGTCCCATTCGAACGTGGCCTGGTCCCACTGATCGTGATAGGGAATTGTCGCGTAGGGTAACACATTACAACCGTCACCTGACAATTTCCCGATGCCGATATCATCGATCAACCACCCGAGATGATCGTTGAGCAGCATATCCTGATAAAATCCAAAGCGGACAGAGAGTAAAGCCGTCGAGGTGTCGACAAAATCATTCAACTTGATACTGACCGACTGCCATGAGGAACAATCGTCATCAAGTTTGACCCCATTCGTTTCATATAACCAGTGACTGACATCGGTGGCCACTCGAGTCCAGGTTACTCCCCCGTCAACTGATATTTCCACGAAAGCGATATCATCCCCATCAGCTTTCAATGAATCCGTATCGAGTAAATAGCGGAAGGTCAGATAGCTGTAACCTGTCGTCGGACCATCGGTAACAGAGACTGGATCAATTAAATTCAGCAATGACAGATACGGTACACTGAGACCCGTGTCGTACGAGCAAATCGAGCTGTCACCACAGTACCAGGCTCTGGAATTCGAGTAGTAATCATGAATTCCGGAACAATCCTGATCATCAACGACATGCCAGTGTCCTGTGCTCGTCCACTGATCGAGACCCTCGACTTGATCCCACACATTACTTGTGCTGAGGGTATGCGTTAGCTGAAGCACCTCATCGGGAGGATCACTCAACGTGATCTGATCTAGGGCATTCACAATATCCGGTGCGGAAGTCGGATATGTATTGGGAAAGAACACTCCAAACGCTGAGGATGGATCACCACCCCAACTGATCATGCTGCTCCCGGTCCAGATAGAACGGTAAGTCGTAGCATTACTGAAGCCGGTCGGAGCATTTTCAGTCGGTGTCGCTAACCAGGTATTACGAGCAACATCGTATGATCCCCCCGTGTTCAAAAAATATCCATAAACCCCTTCTCGATGAAGACCACCCCACACGATCATTTCAGCTCCGGTCCAGAGCGCGGTGTGTCTTTCCCGAGCCTCGGGCGCAGCAGAACTGGGGAGAACGGTCCAGGATGGCGGATCGGGTCGATAGCACGCCCCGTCAGCATAATCAAATAAGGAGTCATCCTGCCCTCCCCAAATGATCATTTCAGTTCCTGTCCATACAGCCGAATGCAGGTTGCGCACCGAGGGCGTATTAGCATCCACCAGTAATGTCTGCCAATTACCAGATTCGGGATTATAACTACCCCCAGTATTCAATCGTGTGGCCCATAATCCGCCCCAGACAATCATTTCCGAGCCCGTCCAGATCGAACTGGTATAGACCCTCGGTTCAGGGGCATTCGCAACACTCAGAGTTGACCATGAGTCCGGAGTATACATTCCGCCAGTGTTGACCATGGTTAGCGAATCAGGACCGGTATTACCTCCCCAGACGATCATCCCGTATGAATCGGCCCAGACCGCAGTATGTAAGTATCGGGCTGAGGGAGCATTGCTCAGGCTCGTGGCAGTCCAGGTGTTATTGGTCGGATTGTAACGCCCACCTGTATTGATCCCGTCTTCACAGCCGGGACAGGAACCGATTCCGCCCCAGACAATCATTTCAGTTCCGCTCCAGACCGAGGTATGATACATTCGGACCTCGGGAGCGCCATCGGATGAGATCTCTTTCCAGAGATCGAGACCAGGATAATAGGCGAAGCCATCTTCGCAGCCATAACCACTATTATAGACACCGCCCCAGATGATCATTTCCGAGCCCGTCCAGGTCGCGGTGTATTCGCTGCGTGGAGTAATGCCCTGATAATGCTCGATGCCGGCCCAACTGCCGGGGATATCTTGCAACCGGCCCCCATCACCCAGATTGATTGAGTCATCAAATCCGCCCCAGACAATCATCTCGTCGCCGGCCCAGACAGTACAATGATGATGTCTGGCGCTGGGTGGCGTCCCATTCGTGTAAAACCACCAACCAGACTCACCGTACAACTCGTCATACGGATTATAGCCATACGGAGTATTATCCACGGCAGCCGTGCCATCATACCCACCCCAGATATACATGAGAGTGCCGTTCCAGACCGCGGAATGATACATCCGCGCAGAAGGGATAAAGGGTGAGGAAAATAAATCTGTCCACGTATCAGTCGCAGGATTGTACAGGCTCCCCGTGTTCAGACACCCCCCAGCATCGCGCCCCCCCCAGATGATCATATCGGTCCCCGTCCAGACTGCGGTATGAAAGCGCCGCCCCCCCGGAGTAGTCGCACTCGCAGAATCTGTAGCGGTCCAGGTATCGGTCATAGGATTATAGCGCCCACCAGTATTCAGATAAACGCTGGGAGACCAGGTGAGTCCCCCCCAGATAATCATCTCGGTCCCCGTCCAGATGGCTGTCTGGACGTTCCGGCGCACCGGGACATTGACCAGACTGGTCGCCCGCCAGGTATCGGTCAGGGGATTATAGCACCCCCCTGTATTCAGAGGTGACGTATCATTGCTCCCTCCCCATACTATCATTTCCGTGCCGGTCCAGATCGCGGTATGAACACTCCGACGACCTGGAGCACCCACTGTTGTCACTGTTTCCCAGGAATCGAGGATCGGATCGTACCGGCCCCCGGTATTGAGTGTGGCAGTGCCGTTACCACCGCCCCAGGCAATCATCTCGGTTCCCGTCCAAATCATCGTGTGCACATATCTCGCTTCCGGGGCATTCTCAGTCGTTATATTCAACCATAGATCAGCCGCAGGTAAATACCTTCCCCCTGTGTTGAGGGGTGAAACCGAATCCACCCCGCCCCAGACAATCATTTCCGCGCCCGTCCAGACGGCCTCAGGATCCTGCCGGGCCGACGGGGCATTGACTGTACTCATGCCGATCCATTCATTGGTATCGTAACCCAGCGAGGCATCAAGGTTCGGATTGTAACGACCGCCGTCATCGCAGAGACCGCTTTCAGCACGTCCGCCCCAGATAATCATTTCATTCCCGGTCCAGACCGCTGTGTGATAAGCCCGAGCCGAGGGCTGATTGTCGGTGTTTAGATCAATAAAAACGGAATCGTTGTAAGCATCATTCCACTCACCACTCTGGAGAAAATTACCCGACTGAATCCCTCCCCAAACGATCATTTTTTCACCAGTCCACACCGCGGTATGGTTGGTGCGAGCATCGGCCATTGCAGCAATAGAAGTCCACGAATCACCATTAAGGTTATACTTTCGGCAGTCATTGAATTCTGAGGTGGCATCGTTTCCGCCGGCAATAACCACATGTTCCCCGTTCCAGATAGCCGTATGACCGACTCGACCCACTGGTGGTGAACCCGAGGTACTCACTTCAAACCAAACCACCCTGTTTTGCAAATATGAGCCGGTGTTGAGATAGGTCGAACCATCATAACCTCCCCAGATGATCATGATCGTCCCAAAGGTCCGTGCACCCATGGTCGCGGTATGATAGGCCCGGGCTGATGGGGGCGACCCGGATGCATAAATCGTGTTCCATTCATTTAATGTCGGGTTATATACTGAGCCTGAACTGTAATACGTACTTGTTTCCCAGTTCCAACCACCCCAGATGATCATCTGTTGGCCATCCCAAACCGCACTATGGTTGTGACGCGGGCTGGGCGTGTACGATCCGGTACTGGTCGAAATCCATTGATCGAGCGAAGGATTGTAACGTCCGCCTGTATTGGTCAGCGGATACCCGCCCCAGACAATCATTTCCGAGCCTGTCCAGACTACACTATGTTCCGCCCTGATACTGGGAGCATTAAACAGGGTCACCGGCAACCAGGTATCAGTGGCTGGATTGTAGCGCCCCCCGGTATTGGTCATTTCATTCTCGTTCGGATGAATATAACCGCCCCAGACGATCATCTCAGTCCCCGTCCACACCGCCGTATGACCTCTGCGGGCAATGGGTGCGTTACTGCTTCGGGACCAGCTATCCGGCAAAAAACTACCGCCGGAAATCTTGGGTTGAGTGAGCTTGAAAGGATATGAGGATGTGTCACAACAAGCCGGTTGACCAGCCTTCTGCTGTGCAAACCAATCGTGAAAGGATTGTTTCGCCAGAACCCGGAACGCCCCTTGGAAATCAATCTCAGTTCGGGTTTGAGTCAATCTGAAAACAAAAGCATCCGGCTCTTCCTCAAGCGTGATTTCACCGGCATTGTGGGGAAAGTAAGCCACGCTCTCGTTAAAGCTGCTCTGATCTAATTTGTGAATTCCCTGAGCATATTCAGCACTTGTTCGAATGAGTGGATCGGTGTGATCATCCATACCCGTGCCTTGAGGAATAACGACAAAATGAACTACATGATACTCACCTTGGACAAGGTGCTCTAATTGGGAAATGGATAATGTCGCGTGCAGGGCCTCGAGTTCCTTCCTTTGCCCACCGTGAATCCGCTCATCATAGGCAAATTTTTCCCGGATCAGTTGGTCGACCAGAAAAGGTCTGACCAAACATTCAACTATAATATACGCATCATTGTTCAAGACTTCGAACAGTTCGCGCAACATATCCGGATCCTTACTCTGCCTGATCATCCGGTTCAATTCTGACTGTAACAGCGCGCCGGTGATTGGGGTCTTCCAGTAATCATTCAATAATGAAGATTTTTTCAGGGTCTCTCGGACTTTTAGGGCTATTTCTTCAGGTGAGACCGCATCCTCAAACACCGGCTTCTTGCTCTGGTCCTTGCCCGGCCACAGCCGGTGCCGGTAAAATACCCGCTCGATCGCCCGCTGGGCCTCCAAACGCTGCTCGAACGTCAATGGCTCGTGCTCAACCCTGGTCCCAGCCAAGGTACTCCAACCACACAACAGCATCAAACATACAAAAGAAACAGTACATGACCTGAGAACTCTCATGGCTTACTCCCCCTCATCCTTCTCACTATAACAGTAAGAAAATGTAATGAATGATAGTAATATTTCGCTTCTGTTCAGTCTGGTATTTATTGGATAATATAAATACTAAAATGGAATAAGTCAAAAGAAATGGAGAAAAAAAAGAGGGGGAAGAAAAAATGAAACGCCCGGTCCGGATTCAGGAACATGTTCTTGATCGAGACCGGGCAGCAGTGAATATTACACGCTGAACAAGACAGGCGGGCGATGTATCGCACTACGTCAATTAAGGTGCCGGCCTGACGTCATAATAGTATCCATCCAGGTTTAAAAGAGCTTCGACATGATAATAAGGTGGTGTCACATTGGCATCCAGGATGGTGAAATACTCCGGATCACCCGGAGCAACATCGTAATAGACATCGTACAAGGTCACGCCTGGGATGGTGGCCCACTCGATCCGGACATCATCGACATCCTTGTAACAATAGATATAGATTTCACCGGTGCTGGTATAACCGATTACCCAGAATCCACTGATATGTTCGTAAATCCCACCGGTTTTGACATCCGGTCCGGCATCATGTTGAGCGATGGTCCCGGACAAGCTGTAGCTGCCGCCCTCACTGGTGCCGCCACCGCCATCGCAAACCGTATTCCAGGTCAGATCGTACGTGCCGCCGGATTGAGCCGATACGGCCTGATTATACATGAATGGAAGCATTACTGTCATCAGTATCAGGTACGTATACCGTGTGTGTTTCATGATCCCGACTCCTGTCGTGTGTTATGCAGACAATATATCAGATTATAAGATGTATATAACACTTTCTTCTATTCCCATTTTTGAGTTTCAACGGCCGATACCCTTGTCCCGGTCGTATCCGTATGCTTCGGGATGCAAGAACTTGCCCTTGTCAGATTCAGCCTTGTCGAGTTCGACCGGGATCGGATTCGCCGCTGCGTAGGGGTCCTGGCGAATACCGGTTATCTGCCAGGACACCTTGAGCCCGGGTGTGCCGCCCGCGATTTTGAAGGTACGTTCGTTCATTTCCTCAGCAATGTAAACCGGAGCAAAGCCACCGATGCAGGTGAGTTGATATCTGAATTCCTTGTTCAGGGCCTCGAACCAGTCAGGTAATGTTACGATATATTCGCCATTTTCGTCTAGGACCACATTTCCGTTGTAGACGTTCATCATATCGGGCGATTCGACGAATGAGTGCTGCAGATATTTATTTTCCGGGTCCAGGGGATGATCGATCTTGAACGAACCGGACCCTTTCGACAGGTTCCCGGTTACGGTCACATCACCCTCGAAATATCCGGCCCAGTTGTAAGTCCCTTCCGAGGCTGCAGCGTAAATACCGTAGTTTCTAGATGATGTAGTATCCTCAGCAATCGCATACACGCCATAACGGTAGGTCCAATTTTCTTCAAATTGATGACGTTCATGAGCCAGAGCACCCATTGTATCTTCGCTGTCCTTGGCTATCACAGCACTACTGATATTCCAAGGGAAACCATATTCAAATTTTGCAAATTGGACAGTCCTGTCATTGAACACAAAATCGAGAGGAGCTTCAGGTGACGATGTTCTGATGCCAATGCTGCCGACATTACTGATGACAAAGGGGGTGGTATCGCCCACTTCATCGTCGACCCGAAAAGCACTGTAAGCTGATCCCTGATTAACGATATGCACATATGCAGACGGAGCAGTCGTACCCACGGCGAACAAACCATCCACAAGCGTGTCACCACTGACGTGAAGCGGTGCAAGCGGAGTGGGCTGGCCAATGCCGACATTGCCGTCCTGGTCGATGACAAATGGGGTCGTATCACCTGTTTCATCCTCGATCCGAACTGCCTCGGCTGCGTTAATCTGGAGGACATGCAGTTTCGCCGTTGGTAAGGTTTTGCCGATGCCGGTGTTACCGCTGGCATAAAGCTGGCCTGAGAAATAGCCACCGTAATTATTGGTCCCGCCTGAAGCTTCCCCGAAAACCCCAACGTTGTTATAGGCGTTTTTAGCCGAGCCGTAAAGACCGTAATGGAGCGTCCCGACCGCACCGCCCGCGGCACCTTCAGCCCGACCGTGAAGGCCACGCGCTGTGCCCGTGGTCGCTGTGCTGTCGAAATATCCACCATAAGCCTGGTCCGTCACCACATGCAACGGATACGAGGGACTTGTGGTTCCGATCCCTACATTGCCCGCTGACGTGATCCTGACCAGATCGCTGCTCAGGGAAATGTTGTTGTTGTAAGCCAGGGCAAAATCATTATTGCCTGTAATACCCATATTGAAAAAATTGCTGGAAGCGTTGGTAAAACGGACCGCCGCGGCAGAGTTGGTCCCGATCGTCCTGAAGACTGCCATGGGATTGATATTGGCATTCGCCTGTCGTTCGATCACGAAGTCATAATCCGGGTTGTTTGTGCCAATCCCGACTTTTCCTGTTCGATAGAGATTGCCCGTCAGGCCTGAACCACTGGACCAGGCCCAATCCTCGTCATCGACCAGACTGCTCAAGTCCTGGGAAAGGGTCCCGCCCGCATCGGTCAATTGCAGTTGGGTGCCGATCATGGTCAGCGAGCTATTCAATTCATTACTGGCATTACAATCATTATCGCGGGGGTCCAGAGTCAGATTTGTCACGGAACTGATCCTTCCGTCAGAGCCAATCGTTAAGCGTGGAATCAACGTCGAGGAGCCATAGGTCCCTGCAGTGACACCGGTATCATTGATGCTGAGTGCATGGACGGCATAGGGCACGGATGTGAGCAACTGGGTCGGCAGTAATTGGGTCAAGGTTCCGCCGGATGGTCCAACCTTGATCTCGAGCCAACGGGCATCGCCCTGAAAATTGTCTCCGAAATCGATTTCCACGGTGAACAGACCGTCACTGACTTGAACATCCGCTATCTGGATCGGGGTCGTGACCGGATTGTCCACACTCGGGTCCGGCCCGTCATACAAGGTGAACTCGAAATCATAGAGGCCATCGGCGGGACTGCCGCCATCATTCAACCGGCCCTGATAGCTCAGGCCCGTTCCCTGAGATGTCTGGGCCACCGCACTCGTTAAGGTTAGCATGCTGATCAGAATCAAGCACAAAATACTGTTCATGGCTCTTCTTCCTTTTTCCATGAATCTCTCCTTTGTAAAAATTATTATGGTTTGCTCCCACATAGAACATCAACACTCTTCCCGACTTTATACTTCTAAAAACGTCCGTCGAAAAGAAATGGGTGAAGTAACCGGTATTTTTTTGATGATTGAAATTTTCGCTCAGATGACTATCATGTAGGGAAATAAATTATTTCAGATATATATGATCCTGATTATGTGACTGGTTGGTGATGAAGAAGTATTCTTTATTAGGAGGCGGTGATGGCAGAGCACGAACACGAGCACGAGGAGATTACGCCCCAGAGTGAGGATTTTTCACGCTGGTATGTCGATGTGGTCCGCAGGAGCGATATGGCGGATTATACTTCCATCAAGGGTTGTATGGTCATTAAGCCGTACTGTTATGCCTTATGGGAGAATGTGCAGCATTTGCTTGACCGTCGGATCAAGAAAACCGGCCATAAGAATGCGTATTTCCCACTTTTTATCCCCGAGTCGCTCTTGAAACAGGAAGCGAAGCATGTCGAGGGTTTTGCGCCCGAAGTGGCCTGGGTAACGCACGGCGGTCAGAACGAGCTCGAGGAGCGTCTGGCGGTGCGGCCCACCTCGGAGGCGATCATCTGCAGTCTCTATTCGAAGTGGGTCAAATCCTATCGGGATTTGCCGCTGTTGATCAATCAATGGGCCAACGTGGTCCGGTGGGAGAAGGTGACCCGTCTGTTTCTGCGGACGACCGAGTTTTTGTGGCAGGAGGGCCATACCGTGCATCGCACTGACATCGAGGCCCAGGAAGAGACCCTGAAAATGCTCGAAGTCTATAAATCATTTGCCGAAGAGGATTTGGCCATTCCGGTCATCGCGGGCGAGAAGACGGCCCGGGAGCGTTTTGCCGGGGCATTGCAGACTTTTGCCGTGGAGGCCTTGATGGCAGACGGACGGGCCTTACAAGCTGGCACATCGCATAATCTCGGTCAGAATTTCTCGAAGGGTTTCAACATCAAATTCCTGGATGAGGACCAGATCGAAAAATACGCCTGGCAGACTTCGTGGGGGGTCAGCACCCGCTTGATCGGTGCGATCATCATGGTCCACGGTCGCGAGACCGGGCTGTTCTTTCCGCCCCGGGTAGCCCCGATCCAGGTCATCGCCGTGCCCATTCTCTTTGATAAGACCCGGAGCATGGTCCTCGAAAAACTAGCCACGATCGTGTCCGATCTCGAAGAGACGATCAGGATCGAGAGCGACACCCGGGACACCTATACGCCGGGCTGGAAATTCAACGAATGGGAGATGAAAGGTGTGCCCGTGCGTCTCGAACTTGGCCCGCGCGATATACAGGCCGAACAAGCAGTCCTGGTTCGACTCGACACCCGCGAAAAAATAATCGTGCCTTTTAGCCAACTCAAAAGCGAGATTCCCCGTATCCTGACCGAAATCCAGCATAGCCTGCTCGAACGGGCCCGACAATTTGTTTCGGAACATACGCACCGGATAACCGACTACAAGGAGTTCCAGGAGGTGATCGAACAGGAGCGCGGTTTTCTGATCGCACCCTGGTGCGGAAATCCTGATTGTGAAGAGCGGATCAAGGAAGAGACCAGGGCCACCATCCGGGTCATTCCATTCGAGGATATCGGCCATGGTGACTGCTTGATCTGTGGACAGAAAAAGGCCTCGAACGTCTATTTCGCCAGGGCATATTGATGAGGAACAGCCATACACACGCATCAGTTCTACTCGTATTTTTCTGCTTGATCTGTCTGGTCAGTGCCTCAGGGTCGAGACCGGCATCTGCTTTGCCCTTCGGCACCTTTGGAGCCCGCTCGATGGGCTTGGGCAACGCTTTTACCGCCATGACTGACGATGTGACCAGCATTTTCTGGAACCCGGCCGGGTTCGGTTTTCTCGAGAATGTCCAGATCACCATGCCGTACGGTCGCTTCACCGAGGACCGTGACAGCACGGAAGGTGCCCTGCACGATTTTCAGGACACCCTGTTTTCGGCCACTTTTCCCCAATTTTTCGAGGAATACGATGACTCGGACATGATTATCAGCGGCGATCAGAGTATCGGTTTTATCTATGGTATGCCCGGTTTCGGTCTGGGTTTCATCGAACGCAGTTTTGCTTCGGTCCGACCCCATTTCATTCGGCAAAATCAAGAGGAGACCGTGCCCGGCAAAGCCGTGCCCGGTTATTTGAGTTATTCAGGCCTGCGGACCTCACGCTACACAACGAGTTTCTGCTATGGTGAAAAAGAAGCCGGCTACTTTATCGGGCTCAATGCCAATTATATCGAATACAAGGGTTACTACAAGGAGCGGGATATCACTCTCGGCACCAGTACCGACAGTGTCAGTCTGGTCGATGATGCTTTGAGCGGCCCGAACCGGACCGACAGCACCTGGTCTTTCGATCTTGGTCTGGTCATTTTTATCGACCAGGCCCGCCTCGGCATCGTGGCCAAAGATATCAATACAATAAAATTCAAGCTGCCGGATGAGCGAAGTGTGACCGCCAAACCCCAGTATCGGGCCGGTTTCGCCTATCCTTTCTCGAACGGTATGATCTGGACATTGGACTATGATCTGACCCCTAACACCCTGTTCGATTCCGATCTCGAAGAGCAGAACCTGGCTACCGGTCTCGAAATGCTCTTCTGGCAGGGACAATTCCGGGTGCGGGTCGGTGGTCATAAGGACACGCACCAGACCGGCTCTCCCCTTCATTACACGTTGGGGGCCGGCCTGATTTTCGGGTTCTTGGGACTCGATACCGCCGCCTCGCTCAATCAGGACGACGATATCTGGAACTGGTCCGCAACAGCGACCATAATTTTTTAAACCCACGCGGTAAAAAAAGAAAAAGCACTTGACTAATTATGTAAAATATTCTAATAAACAAAAAATGGTCGAAAAGCGTAGTACCCCAAATCCACTGGGAGGGGAGGTTGAATTGTGAATGTCTGAAGTTCGAGTGCGAGACGGAGAATCCTTTGAGAAAGCCCTCCGAAGGTTTAAGAGACAATGTGAAAAAGACGGCATTCTCTCCGAAATAAGAAAAAGAGAGCACTTCGAAAAACCGAGCGTCAAAAGAAAAAGAAAGTCTTTAGCCGCTCGAAAGAAAATGATCAAACTTCAGAAAAAGCTCGAGGATTTATAAGACTCGGGGCAGACTGTTTTTTTGTTTTCTTTCGTTTCTTTTGTCTATTCAGGTTTTTCTATTTTGACGATAAGGGGTAGTATCGAGATACTACCCTTTTTTTTTAGGGTTTCAGAACATGAAGACGGACCATGAAGCAGAAATTTTGGTCGATCAGACCACGTTCGAGTCGCTCGAGTTCCCGCAATTGCAATCACTCCTGGCCGATTTGACCCAAACCCCACAGGGTCGTGCTCTGGTCATGATGATCGCTCCCTCGACCAATCCAGATCATATCAAGCGTCAATTGGATGAGCTCGATGAGTATCTGGTCATGAGGGCCATGAAAGGCGGTTTCCGCTTCGAAGGCATGATCGAGCTCGAAGGTCATTTCCGTGAAGTTGCGGCACCGGGTTCAACACTGTCACCGGTCGAGATTCTTGATATCTATCAGATACTGGTCCTGATCGAAGCACTCAAGGGCATGATCAGAAAGCGGGAAGCGGAATTCCCCTTGCTGGGTGCTCTGATTGGTCAGACCGATGCTCTTCCTGCTGTACGTGCCTTGATCGAACGGACAATCAGTCCGAATGCGGAGCTGCTCGATGATGCCTCGGTCGAACTCAAACGGATCAGGCTCAGTATTCAGAAAAACCGTGATCGGATCTACCGTAGTCTCGAAAGGTTTATCGCGCGGGCCGATATTGCTCCACTTATTCAGGACAATGTGATCACTCAGCGCAATCAACGTTTTGTCATCCCGGTCAAAATCGATGGAAAAGCTAAAGTCAAGGGCATCATCCACGATCAATCGTCATCCGGTGTGACCATATTCGTTGAACCGATGGGAATTTTACCTTTAAACAATGCTTTTCTGCAGGACAAGCTGGCCGAGGAGAAAGAGATCAAGCGTCTCCTGCGGCTTTTGGCTGACCGCTGTCGTGAGAACCTTGATCAGTTACGGGTAAATATCCAGGTCCTGGCCCGGATCGATCTTATCCAGGCCAAGGCCGTGTTTGCCGATCGATACGAGGCTACCCGCCCCACCCTTTCAGATCAGGCCACCTTGGAAATCTATAACGCTCGACACCCCTTGCTGACCCATTATTTGACTCGCGAACATGTTGTGCCCATCGATATTCTGGTCAACGGTCAAGAAAGACTGCTCCTGATAACCGGTCCCAATATGGGCGGAAAAACCGTGGCCTTGAAAACAGCCGGTTTACTGTGCTTAATGGTCCAGTCAGGCATGTTCGTTCCGGCTGCACAGCGGAGCACCTTCCCGGTTTTCCAGTCAGTTTTCACCGATATCGGTGATTTGCAGGATATGTCCCAATCATTGTCAACTTTTGCTTCGCACCTGCTCAGGATTAAAACGATTTTGGACCAGGCCGGTCAGACCTCGTTGGTTTTACTCGATGAGCTGGGTACCGGCACGGATCCGGATGAAGGTGCCGCGTTGGGTCAGATGATTCTGGACGAAATGTATCAACGCCAGGCCATCACTATTGCCACGACGCATCTGTCCCATTTGAAGCAGAGGACTTATCAGCGTTCCGAACGTATGGTCGCTTCTGTCCAGTTTGATCTTGAATTGACGCGTCCGACCTATCGTCTGAAGTACGGCCAATATGGCGAGAGTAACGCCTTCACCATCGCCCAGAACCTCGGCATTTCGGCCCATTATATCGCCAAAGCCCGATCATGTCTCAACCCTGTCCAGGTCAGACTGAACGAGTTGGCTGAATTACTGGAAAATCGGCAGCGTGAACTTGAGAAAAGCGAAAAGAAACTGTCCCGTAAGCATCAGGCCTTACATACGATGAAAGAAAATGCGGAAAAACGGGCCCAGGAGATCATTCTCGAAGCGGGCAAACAGGCTTCGAAACTCTTGGACCAGGTCCGGCAAAGGGTCCGTTATCTCCATAGCGAGCTCGGCAAGTACCAACCGGACCGGGCTGGCCTCGAAAAAACCCGTGATCAACTGGTCGAGATTCAGACTGAGCTCGACCAGATTCTACCGGCACCTGCCCAAGCCGAGCCGCCAGTCGAAGAAGAAACGCCGGTCGAAGTGCAACGCCCGCTTGCGATTGGCGATCAGGTCGAATTGGAAGGCCTCGGAAAAACAGGGACCGTGCTCGAATTGATCGAGGCGAAACAGACCGCTGTGATCGCACTTGCCGGTAAAACCATGAGGGTGCCTCTGCATAATCTCAAACTGGTTGGACCGGCCCAGGACCGCACCGCAGCTCAGCCCCATGTCTCATTCGAGCATGAAATTGATCGTGGTCAGGTCCCGACTAAAATCACGCTCCTGGGTGAACGGGTTGACCAGGCCTTGAGCCGACTCGATCGTTTCCTGAACGACGCTTTCATCTACGGACATGCCCGGATCGTTGTGGTCCACGGTATCGGAGAGGAAAGACTGCGACCCGCTATACATCAATTCCTCGAGGAAAATCCCATGGTCCAGAGCTTCAGGTCCGGCGATCGTGTCGAAGGAGGCTACGGGGTGACTGTGGTCGAGCTCGTATCCAAGTAATGATTCTGTCATAAAACCGGAGTGAATAGCATGACTGATACAGACAAAGATAAAGCCATGTTTAACCGGATCGCCCAGGAATATGCTCGCCAGGAAATGCGACCGGGCACTCGTATCATGAGACGCTTTCAGTTGCTGAACGCCCTGCAATCAGTCCTTCAGGTGAAACAACAACTCGGTCATGTCCTGGATATCGGTTGCGGTTTTGCCACTCCAGCTCAGTATTTGCTTGGGCTGTACCAATCATACACCGGTGTCGACCACTCCGCTGAGATGGTCCAGCTCGGCCAGGACATTCACCGGAACAATACTAACGTCAGGTTAATACTGGCCGATGTTCTCGAAGCAGACCTGCCAGTCGCGAGTTTTGACCTGGTCCTGAGCATCAAGTCCCTGCACCACTTCCCTGACGCAGAGGCAGTCCTTGAACGCCTGAAAGTCCTGACCAGAAACGGTGCACATCTTGTTATCATCGAACCGAACAGCAGAAATCACCTTCATTCATTCATGCAATGGGTTAGAACGATCTGGAAGAAATCCGAACCGAACCCTGCCCATAAACAACATCACTTCAAGAAAGAAGAACTCGAGACCCTTTTGCGAAAGAATGATTTTGAAATCCTCGATTGTCGCGAGCGCGGATATTTCACGCAATTAAACCGGATCGAACTCCCCTGGCATACACTGTCCGTGTGTCTGGCCCATCTGACCCTCCTCCTGGACCGCTGTTGTGACCGATTCATGCCGCCTTTCCTGCGTTTCCTCAGCAGCCATATCGTGCTCCAGGCCCGTTTCCCAAAAAAACATACTTATGAAACAGTTCAAGAAATCTGAAGCTCTTCAGCACAGTCGTGAGGAATTGCAGAAAATTTAAGAAATAATTCAATAATTTGGCGAGAACTCCACACACGGAATCTCCTGCACCAGGCGGGATGGGCCACCGCTGAAGAACAATGTCGGTCCTAAGGGTATGTCTTTACTCTTTCAAATCGAGACGATCTCCATCCGATCAGCATTCGAATACAAGAAAACACACACCCTGGTACAATTGCTCGTAGTTCCCACTTCAGTGGGGCTTTTGGGTGTTGAACGTGACAAAGCCCACGTAACCGTGGAACTACGAACAATTGTACCAGGCGGAATGAGGCACTGCTGAAGAACGACGCCGGTCCTGAGGGACAGTAGAAGATTGGATGTGAAAAAAGCAAAAACCCATAATAAATTTCTTTATGATGAAAGTCGTTCGTAGACGATCTGACCGTTCACTACAGTCATTTCGACCTTGACATCGCGAAGCGTTTTGGCCGAGCTGATATCCCGATCAAGCACAACCAGGTCCGCATGAAAACCGGGAGCAATGCGTCCGATTTTATGTTCGAGGTGAGCGGCCCAGGCGCTGCCTGCAGTATAAGCGTTCAGGGCTTGTTCGAGTGAAACGGACTGATCAGATATCGGATGGTTTATCGCTCCTTCGAGGCCATAAAGCGGTCCAAACGGCATGCAATCCGAACCGAACGCAACGTTGAGTCCAGCGGCGAACAGTTTCGCGTAAGGATTGCACCAGCGGACCCTTTCGGGACCGAGTCGAAGCCAATTCATGCCGTCCGGGGGCTGTGACCAACGCCGGGCGAAATTCGGTTGACAGGACGCGATCAGTCCACTGTCAGCCAACTGCTGGACCAAGTCGGCATCCAAAACCTCGATATGTTCGAGCCTATGGCGCAGGTCAGTCCGGTCTTCCGCAGTGTCTTTTCTCAGAACAGCCAGGAGCTGGCTGATAGCCCGATCACCAATGGCATGCATCATCAGCGGATAACCCGCAGTCCTGGCCTTGTGTATGATCCGGTTCAACCGACCGGGTGCATAGAACAACAACCCACGATTGTCTGGTTGAGACTGATAAGGCTTGGACAGGGCCGCAGTGTGCGCGCCCAGCGAACCATCCAAAAAAAGCTTTAGCCCACCAAAAGTAAGCCTGTCTGAACCGAAACCGGCAACCAGGCCAGCCTGCGACAGATGATGCTGCCATCTTGCCGCGAGATACACGACCACTCTGACTTTTAATTTGTCCTGGATCGACCAGTTCTGATACCATCTGAAATGAGTGGGCGATGTAATCTCATGGACCGTGGTCACCCCTTCACACAACGCACGAGCCTGAGCGTTTTCAAGGGCCTGGTCATAATCTTCCGCCGTGTAGACGATTTGTTTATCAAACTCCCAGACGGTTTCTTCCAGAGCCAAGCCGTTCGCAGGATCACCCTGAAAATGCCCGGTTTGGAAAAATAAAAGGGCTGCACTATTCAAGACCGCCAGATGACCGCATACCCGCCGGACCATGATCGGGATGCTGCTCGAAACCGCATCTAATTCTGAACGGGTCGGCACACGACGATCAGACCAATTACTCTCATCCCAGTCTTTACCCACAATCGGACGATCGGACCGATGATGTTGGACCGCTTCCGCCAGCACATCAAAAAATGTGCTCCGATCATCGATTTGCGCTAAATCGAGCTCAAGCGAGTCTAATCCCATCTGCAGAAAGTGACTGTGGCCATCGACGAAACCCGGCAGGACAGTCCTGCCTCGCAGATCATAGACAGGAAGCCCCTGTCTATGATCAGGCCCGTTCTGATCGGTCCTGATGCTCCCGATCATGGTCCGATCAAGTACCAGCACGGTCTCATCATGCCGAAACCGTTGACCGTCAAAAACAGAATTGACCAGACATTTCGTTCGCGCTGGATTTCGCTCTCGTTGTGCTTGGGTCATGGACCTTCTTCTCCTCTTTTATGATTGACTTTGACATTTAGAGAATTGTGTGTAATATGTTATATAGATTGATCATTGAGAAGAATCCAACGAATGCCATCAAAACCTGACTCAGAAAGGGGACTATATGTTTAAATCAACTCTCAGTCAAATTTTTCCCGTTTTAACACTGTTCTGTTGTGCATTTTTCTTGTTCAATCCCATGGGGAGCATGATTGTAGTGGCACAAGAAACACCATCTGATGATGAACCGGTCAGACTTCAACCGGATTTGAGTAAACTCAAAGCAATTGAACAGCATGAGGCCGAATTTCCTGAAATTGCGAAAAAGGCTTTCGCTGAGGGCCAGGTTATCGTTGAAGTGACCATCGATGCTTTTGGGATGGTCTCCAAGGCCAGTGTCGTTGATACAAAGGTGACTTTAGACAAACAGGTCAAAAAAGAGTATAGTGCTTCAAAAGAGAAAGCCCAGACCCCCACGAAGAGAAGGAGTGCCCGTCCTGCCGCTAGCGAGGAGGAGGGCGAAGAAGAAGCTGAGGAAACTGAGGAAGTTGAGGAGAGCGAGGAAGCCGAGGAAAATGAAGAAGTCCTGGATGAAGATGGAGATCCTTACGGCCAGATAGCTCTTGAACAAAAAATTGCTGAAGCTTTCGAGGAGTCTGCCCTCACAGCAGCGAAGAAGTGGAAATTCGAACCGATGAAAGATAATACTGGGAAAGAAATATCGGTGGTTACGACCTTGACGTTTAACTTCAACCTTAATTTCAATGCCAACAAGCCAGCAGGCAAAAAATAGTAGCTCAGGCAGCAGGATTTTCCAGGCATCAATGACAGGGAATGGATCTGGGCGTTAAACTGGGTAACCGGCTTGAACATGTGCAAGTTTTGCTTTCACCGGGGCGGATCAGTATCATAAAGTGAGGGTATGTTGAAATGCACCGGGCATACCCACCTTTCTTCTCATTATGCGGCCTGATTGGTTTGTGTGTTTTTTTGCTGAGGGTCTTTTACTTTCACAATGAAAAGAATACTTGCACTCGATTATGGACAAAGAAGGACTGGCGTAGCGGTGAGTGATCTTCTCCAGATCACGGCCCAAGGTCGTCCAACCATCGAACCCCTTTCCATGAAGGACCTCATTGTTAAAATTCTTGATCTGATCGAAAATGAAGATGTCGAGAAAGTAATACTTGGTTTACCCCTGAATATGAATGGTTCTCAAAGTGAGATCGGAAGGGAAGTTGAACATCTGGCCGACCGTTTGCGGCGAGAAGCTTCCGTTCCGATCGAGTTGTGGGACGAAAGGCTCACTTCACAGCTCGCTGAACAAACACTCATTTATGGTCGAACACGACGGGCCAAGCGAAAACAGAAAATTGACCAGTTGGCTGCGGTTCTACTTCTCCAAAATTATCTTGATGCTCATCCATCTTCTTGAGTCAGGGGAAAAACAGACTCATGAAAAAAATAATCCGGATCGGCCTGGTTCTGTTCCTGATCATTGGGACCATGACAGTATATTGGCTGAATGAGCAGTACACACGACTGTTTCAACCCGTCGAATCAGCCACAATCAAAACGGTAGTGAACGTCAATCCGGGTATGTCCGCCCAATCGATTGTGGCAATGCTTGAAGCGAAGGGGCTCGTAGAGTCTCCGTTTTTTTTCCTGCTGTATTGGCGTTTAAAATATGCCCAAAAGCCATTTAAAGCGGGCGAATACACATTTTCGGCCTATCCCCGGCCGATTGATTTGCTTGAGAGCCTGGTAAACGGGAGCATCACCCTGCATCCGATTACCATTCCGGAAGGCTGGAATCTGGCCCAGATACAGCAGCGTATCGTGCAGACCTTCTCGATTGAACCGGAAATTCTTAATCAACTGTGTCAAAACGGCGAGCCGTTGCTTGAAATGAACATTCATGCCCCCAATCTTGAGGGCTTTCTTTTTCCCGACACATATCATTTCGCACAATCCGTCAGTGCCGATACCATTGTCACAAACATGCTCAAAAGGTTCTCCTTCAATTTGACTGAGGATTTCCTCAACAGAGCTGAGGAAATTGGTTTGACGGTTTTTGAAGTCGTGACTCTGGCCTCGCTTATCGAAAAGGAGACAGCTCTGGATTCAGAACGGTCACTTGTCTCCGCTGTCTATCACAATCGACTCAAAAAGGGCATGCGTCTCCAATGCGATCCCACGGTAATATATGCCTTACCCCATTTTAAGGGGAATCTGACTCGGGCTGATCTTGATTATGATTCACCCTACAATACCTATCGGTATGCAGGCCTGCCCCCTGGTCCGATCTGCAGTCCAGGTCGAGGTGCGCTCGAAGCCGCCCTCTATCCTGCCGATGTTCCTTACCTGTTCTTTGTGGCCAAAGGCGATCGTTCAGGTCAACATGTTTTCTCGAAAACACTTGCTGAACACAATCGGGCCGTCTATAACGAGCAGATTCTGGCCAGACGAAAACATAAACAAAGAGGAAAGTAATAACGTAGCATGGAAACCAAGGGAGCATGAGCACGACAGAGCAACAGCCTGCATGTATCGACAAATATGAAATCCTGGATATTCTGGGTCAGGGTGGGATGGGTATTGTCTTTCTGGCCCGTGACGGAGCCAACGGTCAGAAAGTTGCTCTGAAGACCGTCAGGGTGTCTGATGTCAGTTTTATCCAGAGTATTCGACGTGAAATTCAGGCCCTGGCCCGGATCGAGCATCCCGGCATTATCCGGATTATGGCGGAGGGCCTGTATGATGGCATGCCCTGGTACGCCATGGAATATCTCGAAGCCGCCACGCTGAATGTCCATTTCCGGAAAATGCGCGAAATGCTCGGCACGGCTAGTCTTGACTTGGACCCGACGGAGCAAGACCAGGTTCTAACCGGGAACATAAACGAACGTTCCGATACGGCGGATTGGTGGACAGCAAGCCTGGTCCGACTCGATCCTGATCCGGAACTCGCCCTCACAGCGGACTATTCGAACGGACACGTGCAGCCACAGACACAATCGTCAAAAACGGATGATGAACGGCTGATTGTCACACCCAAGGTGAAGCATACCGCAGTTGTGCTCCCAGATGAGCTCTTTTATCGTTTCATAGACGAGTTATTGGCAACGATGATTGATTTGTGTCATGCCTTGGCGTATCTTCATGGCCAGGGCATCGTGCACCGCGATCTCAAACCACATAATATCATGGTCCGAACTGATGGTTCGCCTGTTATTGTCGATTTCGGGCTGTCCGCCTTTCTGGGTAATGAAGTGAACCGGGAAGTGCTCAGCAGTAGCCCTCGCGCTTCCGGTACATTAATGTATATGGCCCCCGAACAGTTCCGCAACGAACAGGTCGATGCCCGGGCTGATTTGTATTCGCTCGGCTGTATTCTCTATGAGTATCTTCTGGGCTATCATCCTTATCCCAAACACCAGGTTTTTGCCCAATTGACCTCGACTTCGACTTACGATTATCCGCTGCCATCGAAGATAGATCAACGTTTCCCGTTGGAACTCGATGATTTACTGAAAAGGCTTTTGATTGCAGACCCACGTTTCAGGTTGGGGTACGCTACTGATGTTATGACAGTTTTAACCCAAATCAGGGCCAAAATGTATCAGAACGGTGACAGAGACCCGATACGATATCAAGGCAGGCCTGATTATGCAGTGCCAGCCAAGTCCTATCTTTATCGACCCGGTTTTACCGGCAGAAGGGAGGCGATTTCAATCATAAGCTCGACTCTTCAGACTCTGCTCAGGGGCCAGGGAGAACTCGTATTAATTGGCGGTGAAAGCGGCGTTGGTAAAACACGTTTTGCCCAGGAAATCTGCCGTATCGCCGTCCAAAATAATGTTCAGATTATGACCGGAGAGTGTCTTGATCAACGCAATCGTCCCATGGAAGCCCTGAGTCAACCGCTCCAATGGATTGCAGACTCCTGTCGAAGTGGCGGAGCTGAATTGTGCCAGCGGATCATTGGACATCGGGCTCGTGTTATTGGTTTATACGCACCGTCCTTTTTGATACTACCCGGCCTGGATACTGTCCCGGAACCAGTCGCTTTGGATGCAGAAAGTTCACGCTATCGCGTCCTTACATATCTGCGGGAAATTTTCCTGAGTATCGCCCGTGAAAAACCGACCCTGCTCGTACTCGATGACCTGCAATGGGCTGATGACTTGACCCTTCACTTCCTGAACCATCTGCGTATCTCGAGGGCATATGAGGCTGTTCCGCTCCTGGTCCTGGGCACGTACCGCCTCGCTGAACAGAACGAGGGACTGGTTGAGTTGGTCAGAGCCGAGCATGTCCTGAATATCGAGTTGAAATGTCTTGAACAGGAAGATATCGATCACATGATCAGCGACATGTTAGCTTTATTTCCCCTCCCCGATCACCTGCCCAGGCTGCTCCATCAGCATGCCGAAGGTAATCCCTTCTTCATCGCTGAAATGCTCCGTTCTGCTATTGGTGCCGGCTTATTGAGCCGTGACTATTCAGGGGGCTGGTTCCTGAAACATAAAGCACTCGAAGAAGCTGAACTTGAACACTTTCTGCACACTGACATCCCCGGATCAATCTATGAACTCGTGGCCCGACGCTTGACCGCCCTTTCACCACTTGAACGAAGTATTATCGAATGCGGAGCCATAATCGGCCGACAACTCAGCCTGCCACTGGTCCGAAACATATTCGGGGAAATCGAGGAAACAGTCTTCCTCAAAGCAATCAAAGAACTCCTGCTCAAACAGGTGCTCGAAGAAATAAAAGCAGACCGCCTGGCTTTTGTGCACGATAAAATCCGGGAAGTAGTCCTGAGGACCATGTCCGACCAGGCCCGAACGACGAACCATAGATTGGTGGCCCTGACCATCGAACAACTTCCGGATCAGGAGCAAGAAGAATTCATGTATCAACTCGGGGATATCTGGCGCATGGCCGGTGACATGGATAAGGCCCGCTCCTGGTACCTGATCGGGGCCCGGGCCGCCATCAAAAAGTTCTCCATGATCGAAGCACACAGATTGTATCGGGCTGTTCTCGAACTTATGCGGATTGACAGCCGGGAAAGCCTCGAAATCCGGCTCGAATTGATCAATCAACCCTTCTATTCACTTGCACGACAGGCTCCTTCTCACGATGATTTTACCATGCTCGAACAAGGCGCACTTCAATTAAAGGACCCCGAATTTCTGGCGAAAATCTATCTGGCTTTTGTCTCGGTTTATGATCTTCACAGCATGATGGACAAAGCCAAGCACTATCTGGATAAAGTCAACGAACTCGCACAGACAAATGATCTTACTGGTCTTACTTTAAAAATCACCTATGTTCAATGCACGTATTATTTTTCCCGTGGCGAGATCAATAAAGCACTCGAATTACTTGATGCTGCTCGGGGCGAAGTAGAACGGAAAGAAGACAAGCGGGAGTTGGGTCATTTCCTGACCATAAAAGCGCTCTATCTGCGCGAATTACGCCACTTGACCAAGGCACGGGCCTGTTTTGAAGAAGCTATCGAGATTTTCAAAACACACGCAATGGTCAAAGAATTAGCTGTGACCTCCATGAATCTCGGTGGATTGCTGATGTATATCGGTGAAAACGATGCCGCACTTCCCCTGCTTCAACAAGCAACCGACATTTTGCGAAAAGCTGGCTCGAAATTTCTCGAAGCATGTTCAGTGCACGATTTGGGCATGCTTTACTACGAAAAACACGAATTCCAGCCCGCTCGCACGCAAATTGAACAGGCATTGGCGATCTTTCGAGAAATGGGAAACATCTGGGGAGAGGGCGGATGCCTGATTAGTTTGGCCAGCATCAGTATCGGACTGGATAAACTCGCGGAAGCACAAAATCAGATCGAACGAGCACTCGATATCTTCCAAAAACTCGATAATAAGCTCCGACGTAATTCGTGCCTCTTATTCCTGGCCACATTGTTTCGCTGGAATCTGGAATTCGATAAAGCCAGCAATGCCCTCGATCAGATCGAGCTGGACCGTCTGGACGAAAAAAATGCTCACGCAGAAAATCTCGAGCTGTTGTTTCAACGCGGTTATCTGGCCATGGCTCGACATGAGCCGGTCAGCCAATTCAGCGATGAACTCGAGCGGATCATTATGGCCGGTCCCGCAGAAAAATTCAGTAGTTATCAGGCTTCCATCCGGTGTTTTCAAGAGACTGTCGCAGCCTATCGCAAAGGACGACATGATTGTTTCTTTGCCGGCGAATTGATCAGCTCGTTGCCTGAATCGCTCCAGGCACGCTTAAAATCAGGCCCACGCTCCGATACATAAATCATCGTATTTCAGAATGTCCGCTTTTTTTTTCAAAGAAGTTGACTGGGGCCTTCATTGATAGTAAATTTACTGAAAAGGAGGGACTACGTACGAGAACCCGTCTCAATTCTATACTATGGATTGCAACGTTTACCTTATTGTTCATTATTATTGGTCAAGATACTCTTGAAGCCCAATCCTTCTCCCTCAATTTTGGAGGTACTCAAAATGATGCAAGCACCGGTTGTATAATCACCCCCGATGACTGTTTTATTCTGGCCGGCTATAGTGCTTCATATTCACTGGGAGGAGATGATGTCTGGCTCCTGAAAATAAATAAGCTCGGGTCTATTGTCTGGGAGATGTCTCTGGGCGACAGTTCAGATGACTACATTGAAACGATATGTCTCAATTCCGATGGGGGTTTTACGTGTGCCGGCAAAACCAGCTCCTTTGGGGCTGTAGGTTCAGATATCTGGGTTATTCGTTTTGACAGCACAGGCAGTGTGCTCTGGCAGTATCGTTACCCCACCAGTACGGATGATAGTGCTTATTCGATTCAACAAACTCTCGATGGTGGCTTTATTTTAACTGGTGACAGTGTGGACTTTCTGGTCATGAAATTGAATAGTGACGGCACAGTCAACTGGAGTAGGACTTATGGCGAGCAAAGCCAAGGCCGATCGGTCCGGCAGACGGTTGATGGGGGCTATATCGTAGCAGGTAGCTATTATCTGACAAGCACGTCACGCTATAGTGTTTGGGTGATAAAACTCGACCAATCGGGCGACATTGTTTGGCAGAAAATGTATGGTGCCGATTCAATGAATGAATTTGGCAAAGCAATCAGGCAAACCACTGACGGTGGTTTTATCGTTACGGGCAGCTATATACCCTTATTGACTGATGAAGGCTGGATCCTTAAACTTGATAATCAGGGTTCCATCCAGTGGCAAAATCGCTATTATAATGCTGACAGTAATGTTTTGACTGATAGCATCGACGATATCGAACAAACCGCGGATGGCGGATACATTTTTACTGGGTCCTGTTTAGGGCTGATTGAATCAGGGAAGACTTGGGCTCAGAAGATTTTTGCAGACGGTAGTCTCGACTGGAACAGGGATTATAGTGCAGTCAGTTCACGATCAACTGGAGATGCAATTGATGCTTTGCATTCTTTACGTGGAGAATTAGTATCAGTTCGGCAAATGTCTGACGGTTCTTTCATTTTTGGGGGTACGGTTGACAATAGTGAATCCCATCCAGGATTAAAGTATGACCTGAGAGCGATCAAGACCCGCTATGATGGTTCCATTAACGATGAGAGTGAATGTCCTGGGTATTCCGGTTTAAATATTGGTCTTGATCCAACCACTATTTCGGGAGTTGACACATCGGTCAGTCCGGTGGTCCTCTCACTCGGACCGATCAGCACAACAGCAGTCCCAGTAACGAGCTCTGCCCAGATCAGTGGGGATTGCACTGATTACAATGTATTTGATCTGAGTTGTAATCCCGATGTTTTTTTCGCGGATCGGGGTGGGAAAGTCTACAGTGAGTGTACGCTGACCACCGGGCCCTGGTGGTCTGCCGAAGTGGACTTGTCCTGTCAAGGCCTGATTTTTGGCGATGACATCTGCTCTTTTGGGCCGTCACATGTCAGCCTTGATCTGTCCGATAATCAAACGAGTCAGTTATCTCTCTCGCTTTCGCATAATCATAATGCTGGTGATATCTTCCAGTTCCAGGTTGTGGGAACTGATGGTGTTATCGTTGAAAACGATGAAATATCGGTCCAGATCACTGCCCTTGATCCCGAGCCCAATCCTATCTGGTTTGCTGACTGTCCTTCCGGTGAAATCATTCATCAGACAATCCAGGTTACCAATATTTCAGGCTCGAGCGTGACCATTACCGGGATTACCAGTCCAGCCGCGCCATTTTCAATATCGTATAATAACTGTAGCGGTCAAATCCAGCCCGGGGGATCATGTTATCTGGAGATATCTTTCTCTCCAATCGATGTGGGCGTCTATTCCGATACATTCACGATCACGAGTGTGGGAGGTGAAGTAAACACCATTTTCCTGTTTGGTCAGGGCACATCCCCTGAATTACAGGTCAGATTGCTGAGTCCGAACGGGGGCGAGTCCTGGGCATATTCACCCTCGGCGGCCTCGCGGAAAAATCATCTCCTGGCTTGGGAATCATCTTATTTCTTGGAAATTGAACGGACTTCACTGTACTATTCGACGGATGAGGGCGAAAACTGGACTTGCCTGGCCGATTCAGCCCTGGACAATTATCATTCGACTGATGGCCCGATCGAGATACCGGACGGTAACAGCAGCGGCAGCGAGTCACTGATCACGATCAGTGATGTTTTGAATATTGCCAATGTGAACATCAAAATTGAGTTGGACCATCCCTGTGTGAGCGATCTTGAGATATCCCTGATCGGACCTGATACCACGAGCGTGATCCTGTGCGATCAGGTCGGCACGAGTGGGGCTAACTTTAATGGAACCATTTTTGACCAGGAGGCAGATCAATATATCGATGAGGGCAGTGCGCCCTATACCGGTTTTTTCAAACCGGACCAATCGTTGATGGCTTTCAACGGTCTCAACACAGACGGACTGTGGCGTTTACATGTCGTTGATAATATCGCAACTGAAACGGGGACACTACTCTCCTGGACCATCAATTTCAGTGATTGCTCGAATGAAAACATTTCAGGAGACAATCGACTCGGAGTCAATGACACGACCTTTTGTTGGGAACTTCCCACTGAGACTGAAGCCAGTTTGGCTGGTCAGACATTTCCCTCGGCCACATGTCGAATTAAAGTACAAGTCGAGGGCGAGGGTAGTACGCTCGAGAGCGATCAATCCGATCATAATTTTTATATTATCCAGGAAAGCACGACGAGTGTTAAAACCTTGATAGCCTGGAATTCGGAAAGAATGTGTGCCGCCTATGAGACGAATCCTTTATGTAACTGTACCGATTGGGTCAATAATTCCGATTGTCCGGTAGCAAATATGCTCTGGAGTAAACTGCTCGAATTATCAGATCATGCTAAAATCATGGGAGCGATCATCGATCTGGCGGATGTCAGCAGCCTGACCCCGTATTATCAGAACTGGGACCTCGATCCGACCAATCAAGTCCTGGCCAATGAGTTGGCAGAAAATATCAGGGACTATCTGCAGAATCTGGTCAACACTGTATATACTGAAGTTAATGCTGTCATCCTGATTGGTGATGATATACAAGTCCCATTTTTTCGATTGCGAGATGGGACCAGTGTGTATCCTGAGAGTAATTACACCAATTTTGAGGCTTTGGTGGATGAGACGAGTACGATTGGCTCAGCCCTGGACCAGGATTATTTCCTGACAGATAATTACTATGTTGAATTCGAACCGGAGGCTTCAGGTATTGCCAATCCCGAGCATAGCCTGGTTTATTTGCCCGATATGATGGTGGGTCGTCTGGTCGAAAATCCAGAACAGATCACTGCAGTGATTAACGCTTTTCTGGCCCAGGACGGTCAAGCTAATATAGAACCGGACCCGGCGCAGAATCTGGTCCTGGTAACCGGTAGCTCATTCTTATATGATTCAGCCTTCGCGATTACCCAACAGTTTGATCAATTCGGCTATACAACTGGGTTTGATCTCGATTGTCTGTTGGACGATCCAGAAAGTGAACTAACCGAGGTTTGTATTGATGCACCCTATACGCCAGCCCAGCTTGAGGCTGAAATGTTCTCAGTCCCGGCCCATGCCCTGATGAATATCAATACGCACGCCAATCACTTTTCCTTTGCCGCTTCGATCCCGGCTAGTGTTTACGACATTCTTTATTGTACCGATCAAACCTATGATTCACAACTCTGCTATGGTTCGGACATGTATCAGAATCCCCAAATCCTGACCGGCTCGGTATTATTCAGTTCCGGCTGTCATTCTGGCCTGGTTGTTCCGCCAACCGATGCCTTTTTCCTTGATCTGCCCGAACAGATGGCACTCAAAAGCGTCGTCGCATATATCGGAAATACCGGCTATGGCTGGGGATTGAAATATGGCCGCGGCCTGTCTGAAAAACTGATGGAATTGGTTAGTGCTGAATTGGTCCAGAATAATTCTCTCAGCATCGGGGCAGCTCTCACTCAAGCGAAAAGAAAATATTTCCAGCAAGAACGTCGCTATGATGTCTTTGATGAAAAAGTACTTCATCAACTTACGCTATTCGGTATTCCGCACTACCTGATCGTGTCAGCTTTGCCTGCCAAAAAGAACTCTGAGGCTGATGGATATGATCAAGCTACCCCTGATGATCATAATCAGCTCAATATCTCTATTGAAAAGAGCATTCAGTCTGGGAGTAACTCGTCCCTTCTGCCACCAGGGCTGACTGAACTCGATCTCCATTTTACGTTCGGATCAGGAACCTATCAATTGATTACAACACCCGACGGCGATTATTACGAGCTGAATGGACAGTCCTCCGGAGAAGTCGGGCAGACCATTCAACCCCACTTTGTCTATGATTCGAATCTTTCTGGAACCGTTGCCCATGGTGTTATTTTCAGGGGTGGTACTTATACGCTGAATTCATCGTTTAATCCGGTCATCGCCGTGCCGCGTTCGACCAATCCTGATCTGGGAGAGGGTCCTTTACCCTTGGTAAGTGGTTTCACCCCCTGTATCAGGGTTTCGTATGGCAGTTCCGGTGGTTCAAGCCAGAAAGCAACGAATAAGACCGGTCAAACGACTATGGTCGTACATACAGGCTATTTTGTTGAAGCTAATGCCCTGGAACATCATTTTGACGATATGCAATTGACGATTTATTATTCGAATGAAGAAGATGAGAGTTATCCGATCATTACCGATCCCGGTCCGAACGGCTTTCACCAAGTCGAAGGACTAAACGTCCAATTCTCCGTCTCGGTAACAGATCCCGAAGGTATTTTCAGAGTGCTCGTGAGTTATAACGAAGAAATCGATCAAACCTGGGAGACGCTCGACCTCGTCTATCAGACTTCTACCGACCTGTGGACCGCTTCACTCGAATTGATTGGCAGTATTCTTTATTATGTTCAAGCCGTCGATATCAATGGTAATGTCGGCTGTATCCTGCTCAATGGTGATGATCTTGATGGTTTAGGCCAACCTTACGGCTCAACCTGGTCCGAACCGAAAACCTTTACAATCACAGTCGCTGATTCCGACGGCGATAATCTGCCGGATATCTATGAAGCACTCCATCCCTGTCTTAATATTGGCATACCTGATAGCGAACTCGATCCCGATTATGATTCTCTGATCAATTATGATGAGTTTAGGAACAAAACAGACCCCTGTCTGGCTGATACGGATGGGGGCTTCGACAATGACGGTTCGGAATATTATAATGGTCGTGACCCACTATCAGAAGGAGATGATCTCGAGATTACGATCGTTTTGTCGAAAGAAACCTCGCTCGGGGACTTAAGCATCCATTGGGAACCTGAACTGGGGCAGAATGACCTGATTTTAGGGCAATATTATGTATACCGCTCCGCCAATCCGTTCTTTGCAGGACTCGAATTACTGGCTGGACCGCTTGAAAATACCGAGACGAGCCTATCCGATTCGCCCGGTTCAGGTCTCTATTATTACCAGGTCTGGAATACTCCCCTCCCGATTTTTCCAGCACCGTTTCTTTTTGGGATCAATCCAACTTACGGACCTGTGACTGGCGGCACAACTGTCGAATTATACGGCAAAGACTTCCAAGAGGGGAGCTCTATCTATTTCTGTGATAGTAAAGCCACAGCAGTACAATTCATAAACGCGAGCCTGGTAAGTTGCCAGACACCGACTCATTCGGCAGGAAGTTGTGATGTTATCCTGATCAATCCGGATGAACAATCGGCTGTCTTATCAGATGGCTTTGTCTACCAATAACGCAGACCCTTACACATCCGATTGGGGCCAATGATTGTTCCGAATGATTTCGAGCAGCCGTGGTTTAATATATTCGAGGCCCTGGTCCGGTGTGTCAAAATAGTGAAACAGATTGATGTCCTCAGGCGAGATCAATCCGTAATCGACCAGTTGCGGAAAATTGATCGTGCTTTGCCAAAAAGAGCTGTCATAGAGCATGATCACCATACGGGTCCGGTCCAATTTCTCGGTCTGGATCAGGGTCAATGTCTCGAAAAGCTCGTCCATGGTCCCGAAACCACCCGGGAAAAGCACGACTGAACGGGCATGATAAAGAAACCATAACTTGCGCATGAAAAAATAGTGAAACTCGAAATTGAGCTCAGGTGTAATGTAATCATTAGGGGCCTGCTCATGCGGCAAGGATACGTTCAGGCCGATTGTGAGCGAATGGGCCATCTGGGCACCCTTGTTGGCTGCTTCCATGATGCCCGGCCCACCACCGGAACAAATGGTGAAACCATCGCCATTTATGGCAATTTCATGCCCCCAGCTCGCCAGTTTGAAACAGAATTCCTCGGCGGCCCGGTAATATTTCTTGGTGTTCCGCTCATCTTCCTGATCAGGCCTGACCCGAGAAGAACCGAATATGCACACGGTATGCTTGATATTTTTTTCCAGGAACCTTTTTTCCGGTTCCAGATACTCAGCCAATATCCTGATTGTCCGTGCTTCTTTCGAATTTAAAAAACCAATGTTCTTATATGCTTTGGGTGCGCGTTCCATGTTCTCGTCCCTTTCTCTGCCTCATGACAAATAACACTGAGCCCTTTTTACTCTTAAAAAAAGCAAGCTGATGTCCCCCGATTCTAAATAGAACACTCTGACAGAGAAATACACCCACACGCTCTTCTCAGTATGAGTGGACCTGTTTACGGGAAAATATTTCCCAACCACCGATGAGATTATATCGCTGTCCGAGCAGATACCAGGGTGTTTTAAATACATATGCCGCCAAGGTCTTTACAAAGTGATCGCGAAAAGAGGTCTCGACCAGGGCCGGTCGGGAAAGGACCACTGAAAAGTCCGATCGGAAGGTCCCGCTCCGAAAATAATATTCCCAGAAATCCTGACCAAGTGAATGGAGATGCGCCGGGAACACGAAGTTCCAGCGTAATCCCAACAAGGTAAATAACTTCATGAAGGGAACATCATCCGGTGTGCGGGCATACAAAAGTCCACCCGGAGCAACCAGGTCCAGTAAACGGTCGAGAATGGAGCCTGGATCGGGCAAATGCTCGAGGACCGCACTGGCAATGATCAGATGATACATATTGTTCTTGATCGGCTCCAGGGTCGAGTGTTTTTGGAGCGAGATGGCACTATTGGAGCCGGTCACCAGGTTTTCACCATAATCGACAATGGTAATTGCCACTTCTTTCAGGCCTTTCTTCAGAAGAACTTCGGCTGTTCGCAAGGCCAAGGTGCCATCTCCCCCGCCATAATCGAGGATACGGATGGTCTCGTCTCCTGAACAGGACCTGAAGACCGAGGCAATGTGCCGGCCAAACTTACCGGTATTATCGAACGTAACCTGGTGTTGATGTGAACTCGAATAGTTCTGCTCGTAAAAGAACTGGTTATAGTATCGGTCAAGCGCCTCAGGAATCGGCAAACGCGATACTGAACTGGCGTGACATCGGTCACATTTCAACAGGTACACATCCGGCTCACGTTGGACGATTCCGACCTGCGGCCGTGATCTCGAACCGCAAAAAGGACACGTTTCAACCGGAGTCTGCAACTGTTCATCGTCGAGATGGCATGAAAGGTGCTCCGGTTGTAGCATTTTCATACAGTCATTTCGAGTCGGTTGTGGGTCCGTTATTGTTCAACGATAACATAATGTTTGTTAGCGGCCACGTCCGTAAGGGTCTGGGTCGTGTGATTTGTATTGGGCCAATGGACCGTTACTGAGTCTGCCTTGCTGGCCTGACCAATGCCAAAAGTCAAGCGATAGGGGGTCTGCGGGCTGAAATGGCCATTACCGGCATACACGGTTTGATTATAAACCTGGTTCCCGATTGTCACTACAACCTTGGCTCCAACAGCAGATTTATTGCTCTTGCCCTGTGTCCCCAAACCTTGCAAGGTGAAGGCCAGCCAGTTGTACGAGTTACCGTGATCATTACGCATGAGGGCAACGCAGTGTGTACTGGCGTAACCGATCAACAGGTCCTCATCACCATCCAGATCATAATCGAAATTGATAGCCGGATGGGGTGGCTGGCCATTGTTCAAGACACTTAAACCCACAGCAGCCGTGCAGGCATGCAGAATATGATCGGGCGATTGTTGGAAGAAATAGAGTTGATCGTTGCTATAACCGCATTCAGTAATGAGAAAATCCGGGAGCCCGTCATTATTCGCATCAATCCAACAGCCGTAGTGATCACCGTTATGGAGGGTAGGATCTTCATCTGCCCGGCCGAGGATGCGTCCCTCCTGTGCGCCTTCCCAGGTGAAGACATTATTGTTGTTGACCAGAATCCGCGAGCTTTCTTTATTATTATAACCGTGCACATAGACTTCGAACAGGTCCTCGTCACCATCGTTATCGAAATCACGCGGCATGGCACCCCAGGAGCAATGTATGAATTCGCTGAAATTAGAGCTGGCCCCGATTTCGCTGAACGTACCATTTCCGTTATTTAACCAATGATAACCTTTGCCACGACAATAGTTACCGGCAAACAGATCGGGATAACCGTCACCATTCGTATCCGCCATGGCGACACCATAAGTAGGTTGGATCAGATTTAAGCCGACTGCATTGGTCACATCGGTGAATGAACCGTCCCCATTATTACGGTAGAGCAGGTCCTGTGAAAACACGTCATTGGTGCCACCATGATAATCGAGGAACCAGTTGCCAATGAAGAGATCGACATGGCCGTCGAGATCATAATCCAGGAAAGTTGCCCCGGACGTATTGACCAGGCCCGCATCGAAAAAGACCAGATCCGGTGCCAGGCTGAAATGCCCCGAGCCATCATTGAGCAGGAGGTCGTTCCGATCTCCCAGATCGGTATAATTTTCCAAGCGATGAAAATACATACCCGAGAACATATCCGGGTCACCGTCATTGTCCACATCCGCGAACACGGCCAGACTTGAATGACGGCCCTGATCAGTGCCGCGTCGGTTGGCTCGAATGCCGGATTCCTGAGTAAAATCAACAAACTTGCGACCGTTGTTATCACCCGGCACATTCAAATAAAGGAACTGTTTATTGAGAACATCACCCGTGGCCTCATTCATCGGTTCGTGCAATAACAGGTCCGGATAACCATCATTATTGACATCAGCAATCGCAGCATAAAAACCCGAAGCCTGGCTCAAGCCGACTTCTGCTGTCACCTCGGTGAAATGGATAGGCTGAGGCGTAGCTGTGGGACCAATTGTCGGTGTCGGCGTCGGTGTTGCGTCATCATCATCGTCATCACACGAAATCATGGTCGAAATAAATATAGAAGTTACCAGTAAAATGACGAGAAGAACAAGACACGATATCTTTGCTCTCATAACGAATTTCTCCCTGCTTTGATCTGACTGTTTATACAACCCTGAAAATCAACTATAGTCCAAACTTGAAAAATGCCGGAGCCAGTATACTGGATCCTGTGATTTCTGTCAACACCGAAATGAAAAAGTTGCGCATCCCTGATCCAATTATGATGATGATGGGTCCATGCGGGGGTATATCCGGAATAACAGAGCAGTGACAGGGCGCACAGGCTGCATAGACATGTTTATAAAAAAACAGGAACAGTGAGAGTGGTGAGGCCATGAGTTCACCGGAACTCATTATCGGACCATATCGGATTGTGGAGCAGCTCGGTCGTGGTGGTATGGGAATTGTGTATCGTGCTGTTCACCAGGAGACTGGTAAGCAGGTCGCCTTGAAGACCGTGCTGCTGCCGAAGTCGGAATTATTGCAGAGCCTTCGCCGTGAAATAGTGGCCCTGGCGGCCTTGAATCATCCAGGTATCGTAAGGATTGTCGCGCATGGAATGCATCAGAATATGACCTGGTATGCCATGGAGTATCTCGAGGGGTTGACCCTGCGGCGTTACCATTCCCAATCAAGAAGAAACAGCGCAGTCGCGGCTGACACTGAAACGTCACTGGGACGAATATGCAGTCCGACCAAAGCCACGATTGAATCCAGGCCCACTGAAGCGGGTGAAACGTCTGATCTGGGCAATTATCAGGGACCACTCGATCTCGCCACTGATATCATTCCTGTTCATGGCCTGAAAGATAGCTGGTTCGGTGAGCCGGACCAGAAAAACAACGGGATCGGACCGTCGAGGCCGATACTATCATTGCTGCCGCACGAAATACTTGATATGCTCACCATGGTCCGCCGGCTTTGCCAGCCACTGGCCTATATTCATGGCCGGGGCATAGTCCATCGGGACCTGAAGCCGGAAAATATCGTGATCACGCCGGAAGGTCAACCGATCATCGTTGATTTCGGTCTGGTGACCCGGTTTAGCGATCATCAGGCCCGCGAGGCCCTGGGCGTGGAAGAACGGACAGCCGGTTCAGTCCATTATATGGCCCCGGAACAAATCCGGGGTGAACTGGTCGATGCCCGGGCCGATCTCTATGCCCTGGGCTGTATAATGTATGAACTGCTCACCGGTTCGGCACCTTTTCGAGGCGAATCGGGTGTTGAAATCCTTCAGGCTCATTTATATGCTGTTCCACGGCCACCATCGGAAAGCGTTCCAGGTCTGCCGGTCGAGTTGGATCGGCTTATACTCAAACTGCTGGCCAAAGACCCCCAGGAACGGCTAGGCTTTGCCAGTGATGTGGCTGCTATTCTGGCCCATCTCGGAGCGAAAAACGGTTTGAGTTCACTTGGACCGACACCGCGTTCCTATTTTTATCGCCCTGGTTTCAGCGGTCGAGAAATGCATTTAACTCTTATCAGGGAGCATCTGGACCGGGTCAAAGCAGGGCAAGCTTCAATTCTGCTGCTGGGCGGAGAGAGTGGGGTCGGTAAAACCCGTTTAGCCATTGAAGCGGGTCGAGAAGCGGTAAAGCTCGGCATGAGGGTCTTGACCGGTGAATGCACTGAACACAGCGGTCAACCCCTGGAAGGTCTGCGTAAACCCTTGCAGGTAATTGCCGATTATTGTCGGGAATATGGTCTGAATGAAACGGAACGGATATTAGGTCCTCGAGGTCCGATTGTGGCCCCGTATGAACCGGCTTTGGTCAATCTGCCGGGACAATCAGCATATGCTCAACCAACGCATCTGCCCTATGCTGCCTTTCGTCTCAGGCTCTACAATGCCCTGGTCCAGACGCTCGAAGCCATGACCCAGGATAAACCGATGGTCCTGATGCTGGACGATTTACAGTGGGCTGATGACCTGTTGATCGACTTTCTGCACTTTCTGGGTGCAGACCCGGATCGGGACCACTTTCCCCTTTTTGTTCTGGCCACATATCGCTCAGAAGAGACAAATTCCGATATCGAAAACCTGTTACACCTGCCCCATATCCGGGCCCTCCAACTGGACCGCCTTTCTTCGGAGGCAGTCCGGAACATACTGCAACACATGCTTGCTCTCAAGGAGCCCCCTTCGGCTTTTACCCATTTTCTGGCCCAGCAATCAGAGGGTAATCCATTTTTTGTGATCGAGTATATCCGGACGGCTGTGGAAGCGGGTTTGATCGTTCGGGCCAGCGCGGGGACCTGGCATATCCCGACCGAACTGTTCGACCCGACCCACCCGTCAGCTCCCGATCTCTTACTCGTCACCATCCCTCAATCCATCCAGGAACTGTTGGAAAAAAGATTGCAGGGTTTGAAGCCCGGCTCATTGTTCCTGGTCCAGATCGGGGCTGTGATCGGACGGGAAATAAACCTGGCCCTGTTGGAAAAAATGAGCGCTATGTCCGAAGTCACTTTTCTTCAGTCCCTGGATGAACTGATCAGACGAGAGATTGTCGATCAGAACTCCCCGCTTACAGTCAGTTTCAGTCACGATAAAATCCGGGAAGTAACCTATAACAATCTGGGGCTGGACCAACTGAGACGCTTCCATCAGCAGGCCGCTGAGAACCTCGAGCAACTCTTTCAGACAGACCTGAACGATTACCTGGCCGCACTCGGGCATCATTGGGAACAAGCAGGACTCATCGAGAAAGCCCGTCAATACTACCTCAAAGCCGCCGAACGTTCCAAAAACTGTTTTGCCGCCGATGCGGAAAGACTGTATCGAGATTATCTCCGCTTGTCACCGGGAATCACGCCTCAGACTGTGGCTGCTCGGAACCAGATGGCGATCAATGTCTTGTCCTTGCGTGGTTTCATGCAGCAAGCCCGGTCTGAATTAATCAAATCATATCATGATGCCTTAGTACTCAATGACCCCTCGACCACTATTTCAAGCTTGTTATATCTTTCAGATGTCAATCGCACCATCGGAGATTTGACTGAAGCCGAGAACAACTGTATCGAAGCACTTGAACATGCCAACCAAGCCCAGCTCTCTCATAAAGAGGTCGATATTCTCGAAGGACTGGCCCGGATTAAAACGGACCAGGGCAAGTTGGTGGAAGCGCATGAATTGATCCAAAAAGCTTTCGATTTGTTGCCCGCCGATGCCGGACCCGATAAAAGGGCCAGCATTTGCAACCAGTTTGGTAACATCCTCCGGCTTGAAGGACAATTGATTGCAGCCCAAATAAAAGTCAAAGAAGCGCTCGCCCTCGACCGTCTTTCCGGCAATACCCGCTGGGAAGCAATCAGCTTGACCAACCTGGCCGCAATCACCGCAGAACTCGGCCAGTTGGATGAAGCCATCTCTCTGGGTCGGGAGGCTTTACATAAACATCAAACGATCGGCGATCGGCGGGGTGAGGCCGTGATGTACAATGACCTCGGTGCTTTCCTTGTCCTGAAAGGGTTGTATGATCAGGCCAGAACTCTACTCGAATCAGCCCTGCCTATCCACCGTCAGATTGGCGATCGACGCACTGAAGCGATCTGCCTCCTGAACCTGGTCGAAATTTATCAGCATGACGGCCAATTCAGCAAGGCCCAGGATACGGCTCAAATAGCCCTGCACATCCGCTTTGAACTCGGCGATCGCTACGGTCAAGCGAACTGTCTTTCCCAACTTGCCCAGATCAACTTTCGACTCGGACACGTTCAGGAAGCCCTCGAGCAGATACAAAAAGCCCGTGACATCCAGGCTACTACCGGCAACCATCATAAATATATCGATACCCTTGTCTTCAACGCCAAACTCGAACGCCTGCTCGAGGCAAATTGGAGCCGGGCCCGCGAATTACTGGACGAATCCGAGCATTTATCTCAGCAATACGATTATCAATTCGGGCTGATCGCAACCCTGTGCGAACGAGGGCACGTCAACCTGGCCACCAACCGGACCGCACGGGCGGAACTCGAGCACATCCAAAACCTGATCAGCACGACCGGGACCACCCCACCACTTGCACTGAGCGAAGCGATCGAGCAATTATCCCACGACCTCGATGCTTTTGAACGAGGACAAAACCATGCCCTGTTTCGGGGTTCAGCGCGTGCAAACCTTCCTCAAGGCATCATCACCACATGAAGCATGTATCGGAACATGAACGGGTGCCATATGAATGAACAGGATAATGAAGTAAAGCCCGGGTCTTGTGAACAAGACCCGCTCAAACAGGATGAGCACCTGGTTTCGTCGACCAAGAAACAGTTGGTCCGGAGCGCGGAATTCGTCAAAAAAATGGCGGAAAAGATACTGGGCCAGGCCAGGTTTCTCAGTATCATGGCTATTCTGGCCGCCGGCTGGCTCTGGTTTCTCCTGTTTCAGTCCCTGCTCTTCTCCCTTTCTCTCTGGCTCATTCCCGCATTGATTGTGCTGCTGATCATGCTGCTCCCCTCGCTTATCCTGTTCTGGTTTATCTGGGGTCTGCGAGACCTGATCGATTTGCCCGCATTAGTCCGAGACCATATTCACTTGAATGCGAATCAGGCTAAGAAGATAGCGGTCCGGCTCCCCAACCGGGACAATGAAAGTGTGCCCTCCGGAAAGTGCGATTTGGCCCGCTGGTTCCAGAACGTCATCGCTCTATTCGGTCATCTGAATCTGATCATGAGCTTATGGGAAATATCAGGGACAGTAATCACCCTTTTCAATCCCATCCAGAAGATACTGGTTTTGTGGTCGATCGTGATCAGCATCGTCCTGATTTTCCTGGCCGTGCTGACCGGGGCCGGCTACCTACTCTATTACTTTTTTATGATGATGATGTTATGATAGTAGCTGGCTGGAATGGAGAGGGAACAAGAAGATACAAAGAGAGAAATGATGATTGACGTGGATAAAAAAGACGGGCCTGGGGTCGAATATTTTGGCCCTTATAGGGTATTAGGGCCACTGGGTCGAGGCGGAATGGGTATTGTCTATAAAGGAGTCGACTCTCGGTCAGGCCAACCGGTAGCTTTGAAAACGATCCGTTTGTCTAATATGAAGCTACTCGACAGTATTCGTCGTGAAATCCGGGCATTGGCACGTCTCGATCATCCCGGTATTGTCCGGATAATCGATCATGGTGATCGCGACGGTTTCCCCTGGTATGCCATGGAATTGTTGGAAGGCCAGACATTACGGCATTATAGTGCCTTGTGTTCGAGATCGACCCTGAGAGCATCGAATCAGAAGCCACCCGGGCCGGCGCACGATCCTGATTGCGATCCGGCAGTCATGACCCAGACCTGTTCAGAAATGGCGATGACAGAGACAAATGTTACTGTTGATTATGTTCGTGGTCATCCCGAAGCAGGGCAAAAAGCGGACCAGAGTGAATGTCTGTCCGGTGCGGATGGACACATTCCTGTAACTCCAAAAGATGTTACTCCTCAAAGGTCCGATTCGATTTCGCATGTCCGATCCGTACTGACCATAATCAGGCGGATATGTAATCCATTGGCCTATCTGCATGGTGAGGGTATTGTTCACCGAGATTTAAAACCGGACAATATCATTATCAGAGCTGACGGTATGCCCGTACTGGTAGACTTTGGGCTCGTGATCCATGTCCGGGGAGAAGTAAATCGCGAGACCATCTCACTTGATCAGGGCGGTTCCGGAACAGTGTGTTATATGGCCCCGGAGCAGATTCTTGGAAATCTGACCGATCCGCGCACCGATCTGTATGCTTTGGGTTGTATTCTTTATGAACTGCTGACCGGTAATCCACCTTTTCATTCGATAACCCTGTCCGAGATCGTTCAATCCCATTTGCGAGCCCAGCCGCAATCGCTAACAGCCTACCTACCGGGAATTCCCGTCGCTCTGAACGATTTGGTGGAGCGGCTATTAGCCAAAGATGCCACCAGGCGAATTGGCTATGCGGCTGATGTTGCCTCCATTCTGGCCAGTTTCGGGGCGGAGAACGGATGGTCCTCGTCAGGTCCAAAAGCCCGGCCCTATCTATATAAAGCCAGATTTACCGGTCGAACAGAGCATCTAGAGCAGCTTGAGGGTTACTTGTCCGATATCACGCACAACCGGGGTGGAATGGTCATGGTTAGCGGAGAAAGCGGCGTAGGCAAGACCCGCTTGGTCCAGGAATTTGCACTCCAGGCCCAGAAAATGAAGATCACCGTCCTGGTCGGTGAGTGCTCTGCAGAGCACAAACAGCCATTAGACGCATTTCGTCGACCGCTCCAGATGCTGGCAGACCAATGTCGTGAAAGGGGTGTCGCCGAGACGGACCGTTTATTCGGAAAACGTGGCAAGCTGCTGGCCGGATATGAACCTTCGTTAGACGGACTCCCCGGACAGGACAACTATCCGGAGCCGGCGTATTTGCCATCAGCTCAGGCCCGTTCAAGACTCTTCAACTATCTGTGGCAGACCTTTCAGATACTCACAGCCGATGGACCAATTCTTTTTGTACTCGATGATCTGCAATGGGCCGATGATCTCACACTCGGCTTTCTGAGTTTTCTGATTCGGCATGATCATCTCAGCCACATTCCCCTCCTGATTATCGGTACTATTCGTCTTGATGAGATTCCTGATGAATTAATAATTATACGGAATGATGCTCGGGTCAAATGCCACGATCTTGATCGCATGAACTATGCAGCCGTCGGGTCAATGGTTGGTGATATGCTGGCTATGCCTCAGGTCCCTGAAGTCTTCTGTTCATTTTTACTACAGTGGACCGGAGGCAATCCATTTTTCATTGCCGAGTTTTTGCGAGCAGCAGTCGAGCAGGGCCAGCTCTGGCGTGATCAAAACGGTCACTGGCAGATCAGACAGACGCGGGAAAAAACGTTGAGCATCACTGACTTCGAACAATTACACTTGCCGGCTTCGGTTGTTGAATTGGTTGATACCCGTTTAAAAGCCTTGTCTGAAAAACACAAACTGATTACAGCCTTGAGTGCTGTCTATGGCCGTGAAATTCCGCTACCGCTATTATCGGAATTAGCTGACATGAGCGTGAATGATCTGGACGATTGCATTCGGGAACTGGAACAACGCCATATCATGGTCCGTTCGAGTCATGAGACCCTCGATTTCAGTCATACCACCATGAGAAATGTCAGCTATGAACGCATACCGGCGCAACTCAAAGTGAGTTATCATAATCGAGTGGCCGATGAGATCGAACGCTCCTATCCGCTCAAGTTGGATGAGTATTATGCGGCCCTGGGACATCATTGGGAGATGGCTGCACATAGTGAGAAAGCTCGAACGTATTATCTGCAGGCGGCCCATCATATGGCCAAACAGTATGCTTACGGAGAAGCGGAACGTTTGTTCCGACACAGTCTTCGTTTATCGGATGCCCCATCTGAATGTAGTGTCAAAACGCGGAACGCTCTGGCCGGCACGGTCCTACAGGTCCAGGGTCGCAATAACGAAGCACTCGCAGAACATCAGCGGGCCCTCGAAGAGGCCCTTGAACTCGGTAATCAGCTCCTGCAAGCTCAAACAATGGTCAATCTCGGAACAACTTCATGGTATCTGGGCAAAAACAAGGAGGCCCAATCCTTCTTTAAACAGGCGATTGCGATATTTCAAGACCTGGGTGAACGTGAATTACTCGGTCCGGTCATAATGAATATGGCGGTCATGTTACGGGACCTCGAAGGGCCCCAGGAGGCACTGAATATGCTCAAGCAATCACTGATCATATTGGAGGCGGCCCAGAACAAAGCAGGTATGGCGAAAACCTTGGCCAATATGGCCATTGTCAGCCGTGATCTCGATGATCTTGAAGCAGCGACGACCTATTCGAACCAAGCACTCGAACTCTATCGCGAGTTGGGTGACCGACACGGCGAGGGTATCACCTTGATCAATCTGGTGGCCGTTCCCCTGGATCAAGGTCAGATCCATGAAGCGCTCGAGCTCTGTCAGCAGGCCCTGAAGGTGATCAAGACCGTCGGGAATCCGCGGGCGGAAGGACTGGCCTTGAACAGTTTGGCTGTGATGAAAACCGATCTGGGTGAGCCTCTGGAAGCATATGAACTCTTTCAACAAGCCCTCGGCCTTTTTCAGGAAATCGGTGAAATCCGCTGGACCGCTTATGTTCTGAAGGGTATTTCTCTGATTACCCGTCTGGTTTTTGCTGATTATGACCGGGTCGACCTGCTCCTGAACGAAGCCATTTCCATTCTGGAGACCATGAATGATACGTTTGAACTGGTCAACTGCCACTGTCAGCGAGGTTTTAATGCTTTGGCCCGCGGACAGAACGCCTCTGATCAGATTGCTCTGATCGAACAACTATTAGCCACGACCAAAATCACCACGATAAACTATAGCGGCAGACTCCTGGAAAAACTCAAAAATAGTAACGAACTTTTTTTGACAGGGCATCACCATCTCTTGTTCAGGGGTGAATCCCTGCAATACATCAACCACCCTTTCCGGCAATGGTTGGCCAAGGCGGGGCATCTGAGCGAAGATCAGCTCCAATTATGTCAGAAATTTGATCCGGCAAATGACCAGGAACAATAAGCTGCCAAGCATCGCATCATGTGTTCGTCATTGTGTCCGTCTGGCTCGATACTCCTCATAGCGGTATAAGTATAAGACCCATTCGTATCGCTATAAAGCAGATCGGGTCTGATCTCAGTGTGCTCGAAATCAATCAATTTACCCTGATAAAGGATAGCATGGGTCTTCAAGCCTGTCCCCTCGAGCAAGAGAAAGAGATCAGCCGGAGTGTAACAGCGTATGGATTGGACCCGGGCCCGGCTCTTGTCCTGGACCGGCTCCCAGATATCGATCCATCGGCTCTTGAGACCATCGTAATAGCAATATTCGGTCATAGCGACTGAACCGGGGACATGGTCCAATCTCTCCAGATGAATAGCCATGAGTGCAGAGATATTCAGCCGTCTCTCCGATCCCGGCTCCCAGTTCCAGAATACGTTTGTCAGTCTGACTACCATAGCTCTGAACGAGTTCCAGTCGACCCTGCAGATTCTCACCGTCATACCAGCTATCGCCCCACCACTCTACGGCTGAATCATAAAATGCCTTGATCCAGTCACGCTTGTTTTCTTGATGTATCATGAAACGAACTCCTTGTCCCCAAAATGGGTCCGAGAAAAAACTGTATCATAGAGACTCCTCAATAAAGAAGATCAAAAAGTCAAAATTTCTCCAGAAGAACGGTGTTGATCAATTCGGCAATTTTTTTATGTCCCGCTTCGTTGGGATGAACAACATCATAAAACAAGGTTTCAGGATCTTCACAAAAAGTGGCTTCTTGATTCAGGTCGAGATAAGCGATATCGTTTTCCTGACAAAAAGCACGCGTAACCTCGATCAATTTTTTATATTTTTCTGGGAAGCCTTTATCAAGATAATTATAGATCTTGTTCCATTGCTCGAGGGAGCTCTGTTCGATCGGAGACAGAATTTTTTTATTCGTCAACTCCGGTTGAATAACAAGCAAGAAATCGGCCTGTCGAGCTTTGGCAAAGGCGTTCATTCTACTGATATTGGCAATATAGGTCGATCGGACTTCCTGATAGTAGCCCGCTTCTCGATAAGAAGTTTTAGTGGTCACAGGCAAAGTCCAGTCACTATTCTTGCTGCCTTGAGCCTTTCTCTTCTCTTTCAAAGCGTCAACAAGTCGCTGTTCGATTAATAAGAACACATCATTAAAACCGATCGGACCTTCTTTAACAGGCCATTTTCTGACATAGGAAAAAGGTATGAACACATCGTTCCAGCCATCAAAAACAATGTAGAGTGAAGGCTTGAAACGATCAAGGACATGGATCATCTGAGCTAATTCCTGCCCTGACAGATAACCTACCGTCCCGGCATTGATAAAGCGATAGTCAGGATTAAGATGACCGAGTTGTGAGGCGAATGTGTCATTATCGGCAAATAATCCCTGACCAAATGCCGCCGATCCGCCCATCACAAAAGCTAGCCTATCAGATACCGATTCCCCGGAATAGGTCTGACGAAATCCATCTGGATCGATTGTATAACTGGCAGATTTTTGATTGGGATAATTGGCATACAGGGTGAACGGATCAAGCTTCTGTTTTAAATCTCCTTCGCGGTCACTGATTCTTTGACCATCAGAAGTAAAAAACGAAAGAGCGTACTCGCCGTTTTGTCCTTGGTAAACTACGGATTTTTCTGGCTTCATGAAAATAGTATACATCCCAAAGCCAACGAAACCGCTCACACCTAAAGATATCACAAAGGTGGTCAATGTGAGGAGTGCATTTTTTGTCAAAAATGAGGGACGAGAAGCTAGTTTGATCTTTGGAACAGTATAAACCCAGCCCAACATGATCAGATACCAGAGCACGCTTGCGCAGATGAAGGCTGTCAGAACATACACGCCCAGTCGATAGAAATTGTGTGCCCGGACAAGCGGGTAGTTAAGATCAAGACTTATGATCGGATCATTTGCACCCACCACTGTATCTGCCAGATAAACATCATTGTCCCGACTGATCTCGCACACCTGTTGCAACGGTTTGATGCTATCCAGTTCGATACGCTGCACCGTTTGGTTTAAACCGTTGATGATTGCCAGATTCTTCAAACGAAACTGACCTTCACGGTTAAGCGGGTCTATCCGAATTAACTTAATCGGCTCATCGGGTAAGGTAAAAGTAAAATTAAAAAAGGTATCTGCTTTCGCGATGTGGCCTATGACGGAATCTTCCGCATTAAAGTCCCGACCGACATCAAAAAAAACCTGCACTATACCCGTGACCGTGGACTGAATGGAGAGAGTAAGATACCATTCTTGCCATTTATTCGACACTATGGTCAGAGATATGAGTGCAGTCACGATAATGAACGGAGTAAAGACTGCTAAAAAACCAGAACGTAAAGAGCTGCCTTTACTGAGGAATGATAAAATTCGTTTCTCCAAAACGCATTGTCCTCTGTCAAAACATCAGAAAAACATCGCACTTCCCTCAATCGCATCATATCTCAGCATTAACATGATTAGTTGAGCCTGTCAATCCCTGCTATTTCTTATCTCCAATAATAATTCCAGGAATAGAGCAGGTCGAAAGGTTTATCCGGTTCGAGTTGGACCGTCCAGGTGATTCGACCGATACCGTTGAAGTGTGACCACCACCAGGGCCAGGAAAACCAGCCCCACCAGTAGGGATAGACGTTCGAACCGGTCGAAAAGGAAGCATCCTCGAACACGTTAACCATCTCGATCCGCCCATCATGACTGACGGACTCGACATTTCCGATCACATGGCGAATCACTTCGACCTCGATTGGCTTTTTCTGGAAACTGGTCAAAGTGATCGTGCCTTTGAGATCGATCCGGCCGTATTGGTCGCCCTGCCAGGTCACGGCATTTGGTATGCGTTTCACTTCATTGTCCTGTTTCTTGACCTGGATATTGACCGCTGCGGTTATGTTCAGATCGGTTTCGGCCCCTGCAGCGGTATAGGTCATTAAACCCTGGGCCAGAACGCGTTCATCCCGGAGAATCAGGGCCGGAGCAGTGGTCAATGGATATTCAGCCTTGTTCGATAAACGGATTTTATGATGGACTTTGGGTCCACTGAACAACCGGGCCAGTTCAGCTTGACGGCTGCTATCGAAATGACGCCAGACCTCAGCCGGCGGTGCAAAGGGAATATCCAGCGAGAAAACATCTTCATAAGGCAGGGTTGTTTCGGCGATCGTCAAAACCATTCGTTGCCCCTTTCGGAGCGTTATGTGATTAACGGTGAATACATACAGATCTTCAGTGCTAGCGGATTCGGCCACTTCCGGTCCCAGATCGAGCGTCCGTCCCGTTCCTGCTTCTCCCGGACCTTCATTCATATAGTTCACCGGCATGACCTGTTGGGTCATGATCGCATTGGAAAGACCATATGCAGTCCGGGCATCATGCCGAAAGTAGCTTGAAAGTTCGGCCAACTCCTTTTGCATCGAGATGGGGTCGAGTGTTTCTTTAAATTCAAAAGTCGGCACGCCAATAACCAGGTGAGTAGTGACATCGTCCAGATCGGCCAATTCGTTGATCAGCGTAGCCTGCAGGGTCACTCGCGCATTCCCCTGGCCATCGAGACTGATCCTGTAGTTGGGTATCCAACGTAATCCCAATTGCAGATAAAGCAGACCCACTTGGGCTTCCTGAGCCGGTTTTTGTCCAGCCCAATCCAGATCGAGGCTGAGCAGGTTACGGAATTCTTCACGTGGAAATTGTTTTTTATACTCCCCCAGAAAAGTGATATCCTGAATCTGTTCCAGATGCACAGCTTTCACCCCAACAGATGTTTTCAACAGGACCAGATTGCTTTGCTGGGTCAGCTTCTCACCGGAATGAGGTGGACTGAGAGCTTCCAACTCCTCCCCGCTCCGCTCGGGAATATCGAGGATGATTGCCTTATATGCAGAATCGTGCTCTGATGTCTTCTCAGTGATCATGACCTCGGCCCCGATATTAGCTCTGATCAATTCGACCAGGTCCAGGGACGTATATTTAACGAGAACCTTGTGTTGACCGGCAGTCACCGCCTTTAGACTGGCCCTCTTGTCCGCGGAGAAAGGCCAGAATGTCCCGATGACCGGGCAGGGTAAATAATCCAGGACCACATCACCCGACTGGTTGACCGGCATCATGCCTTCATGAAGTACGAAAGCATGACCATCCTTGAACACCGTGACTTCCCGAACGGGCATGCGGGTCAATTGCTCCAATGGCCGAGCAGGTTCAGCCCAGCACAACCCGGCTAATACAGAAGCAAACAAAACCAAAAAAAACAGTTTTTTCACAGAACACCTCCTCCTTAATCCTACCGATCATCCTATTAAAATCTGTTACAACCAAAAAACACAAAATCAAACGTCACCTGATCTAACAATCTCTCAGAAGAATAAGTTTCTTTTGATTCGGACTACTTGTGATCTCAGATGTTTGTTTTTTTTCGAAACTTGTCGCATTCAGCGTTCAGGTCTTCCTTTGCGTTCTCTGCGTTTCAGCCACACTCTCTTTTAACGCTGAGACGCTGAGGACGCTGAGGACGCCGAGATTTCTTCTTATCTTATCTTTTCTTTTCTTTTACTCTTTAACCGAATCTCCTCTGCGTTCCTTTGCGCTCTCTGCGTCTCTGCGTTTCAGTCACACTCTCTTTTACGTGGAGACGGGAGAGTAAGGCGGGCGTAACCCGCCTCCTCATCGAACCCGGCGTGCGGATTTCCCGCACCGGGCTCACCCACTGGTTTCA
>JAFGSJ010000066.1 GCA_016934675.1 bacterium
CATGGTGCGCATTTTGGGGAAAATGTTTTTTTCTGATCGACCAAAATCGCTCCGCTCTTTGGTCTATAGACATCGCACATGGCTCGTGGGAATTCCAGCTATACTCCCAAGAAATAGGGGGTATACTTATGCATCGTCACAGTACTGGCACGACCCTGGAATGGGCTCGCGGCTTTCGAGCTGTTATTCCTTGCATTACTTTGCGAAAGCCTTAACATGCAGTTTTGCTCATTCGATTTATCACCTGTGATCACGGCGTCATGGCACAGCAGCGCATGGGCATCGGACCTGATTGGTAGAGTTTCTTCAGTGGAAGTCCGGTCGCAGACCAATCCTTGTTGAGCACGTCGAATCGAAAAGCGGAGAAGGTGCACAATAAGGTCAGGAGAGTATTCTGAGATCGCCCGTAACCTCAGGGGTTGCATCCGGCCCTCGGATTGCGGGTTTCTGAGGCTTCAGCAGGCAGGGAATCAGAATATATGTGCGGGCGTATGTCAGCGAAGACTGGGCAGAAACAACGAGACCCCGAGGGGAACAGCCCACGGGGTCTTGCATCAAACACAAACCGCTCATATCCAGCGGATGATATCTGGCTCCTCAGGAGGGACTCGAACCCCCGACCTGGTGGTTAACAGCCACTCGCTCTACCGACTGAGCTACTGAGGATCAATCTGATCAACAAATCATGTCCAGATATAGTTTTCTTCCGCACATTTGTCAACATGATTTTGCTATTTGGCTGAAAAATAACTATGTAGATTCCCAACGAGTAAAACGTCTGTTTCGTGAAAAGTCGGGTGCATCATGGTCACAAGTGCAATCTATGCCATCGGCAGTGAGCTGGTCCGAGGTCAGATCATCGATACAAATTCAGCCTTTATCAGTGGTCGGTTGGGCCAGTTGGGCATTGATGTGCTGGAAATCACATTGCTACCGGACCAGGAAAATCATCTGGTCGAGGCCATCCAATCAGCTCTTTCCCGCTACGATCTCGTGGTGACGACGGGAGGATTGGGGCCCACTTTTGATGATCTTACGGCTGAGTCAGTCAGTAAAGCGACCGGACGGCCCTGTGAGTTCAATGCCGTGGCCTATACTCATATCGAAAAGTTGCTGACCGGTCGCAATGTGGAATTGAAAGAGACGCACCGTCATCAGGCATTTTTACCGAGTGGGGCGGTCCTTCTCCCCAATAGCATGGGTACTGCCTACGGTTTTGCGGTCGAGCTGGAGAATACAGTTATTGTTTCTTTGCCGGGTGTGCCCTTTGAGATGCAACCCATGGTTGAGGCTCAGCTTATACCTTATTTGAACAAGAGATTTCATACTCAGCCCCGCTATACGGATGTGCTTCGCTTTGCCGGACGGCCGGAATCCGATGTTGATGAACAAATCCGCCGGATCGGGATACCGGACGGCCTGGAATGTATTATTAACGCATCACAAGGCGAAATCCTGGTTCGATTGATGAGCCAGGACCAGGACCAGCTTACCCGTTTTGCCCATTCGTTACAAAAAAGCCTGGCATCTGATTTTATCGGCGCTGGTGACCTGTCAGCCGCACATGTTTTGATTGACCAGCTCAGGAAGTACGAAGAGACCCTTGCGGTTGCAGAGAGCCTGACCGGCGGTCAGATTGGTCAGACTATTACTGCTGTAGCCGGGGCTTCTGATATATTCATTGCAGGGCTGGTTGTTTACAGCAATTGGGCCAAGATCAAGCATCTCGATGTTCCTCAGCAAATCATCCAGAAACATGGTCCGGTCAGTTATGAGTGTGCGTTAGCCATGGTCCGGAACACCATCCGGAAATTCGAGACTGATGCAGCCATCGCTGTTACCGGTATTGCCGGTCCCTCGGGAGGTTCGGCAGAAAACCCGGTCGGGACGGTCTATATCGCCTGGTACTATCGAGACCGGCTCAGAGCTAAACGCTATCATTTTCCTGGAGATCGGGTGGGCATTCGTGATAGGACGGTCAAAATAGCCCTGACCGAGTTGATTAAGCTTATCAGAGAAACCAGGACCGGACCCGAATAAATACCTTTTCGCCGGATTTCGTGGTCCCGTTCGAGTGGTATTTTTCAATCCTGTTGAAAGCCTGGCAAAAGAGGGTAATGAAAGAAGTCAACAATACTGATCAGTCCTTCAATTCAAGAGGCAGATTGATGATAAATGTGGTCCCCCGGTCGACCTGACTGGTAAAACTGATGGAACCGTGAAAAAGGTCGACACAGCGTTTGACTATGGTCAGGCCCAAACCGGTCCCATCAATATCAAGCACATTATGTGCCCGACAGAAGGCTTCGAAGATAATAGACTGGTCCTCTTCGGGAATACCGCACCCTTCATCCTTCACCGAGATCTGAAAGCGACCGTTTTCAATGCCCGTGCTCAGTGTAATATGACTCCCCTGTCGAGAAAATTTGATCGAGTTGGTCAACAAATTAACGACAATGTGGTGTAGTAATCTTTCATCAAGTGAGAGAATGGGCTGTGGGCAGGTATTGGTGTAACTGATCTGGCATTTATTTTTTGAACTCAGTTGTATTTCCTCGATTAAGTCATGGAAGAAAGAGTCGATCTCAATCTGAGACAGACTGAGCTGCACCCTTCCACTGTCAGTTTTACCGATCAGGGTGACATCATCGAGCAGATAGGCCATTTCATGAACATTGGTTTTAATGCGTTCGAGATATTGTTCCTTTTTTTCAGCAGTCAATTTATGGCCATATCTCTGGATAATCTCAGCCGACGAGGAGATGCTGGTCAAGGGCGTCCTGAACTCATGCGAGACCAGGCTGACAAATTGAGACTTCAGTTCATGCAGTTCTTTTTCCTTTTCCAGGGCCTGATTCAACTCTTGCGTCCGTTCAGCAACTTTTTGCTCAAGTCGCTCATTAAACAGGCGTAATTCATTTTCGACATGTTTTTGTTCAGTGATATCAGTCGCAGTTCCGAGTATGGCCGGTCCGCCTTGATAATCGATAGTGGTAAAGGAGAGATACACCCAGATTTGATGGCCAGTTCGAGATGTGATCAGAATCTCATGTCGGGTTGTTGTTTGAGTTTTGTACGCTTTTGAAAAGCTAACAGTTATCGTTTTGACATCTTCATCCGAGATATGAAATGCCGACAGACTCATGGCCATCAATTCATCCGCGCTATATCCGATCATCTCGATTGCAGCCGGATTGACGTAAACAAATTTACGGTGCTTGAGAATGAAAATGGCCAGGGGAGCAGTTTCGGTCAGACGCCTGAATTTTTCTTCACTTTCTTTCAGATCGTCCAGGGCCTTTTTTTCAATGGTAATATCCTGACAACAGGAAACGATGGCGATTGGTGTTCCCTCAGCATCTTTGACCACATCAGACATCAACCGGGCCGGAAATACCGTGCCATCTTTACGGATATTTTCGGTTTCCCGAGTAAAACTTTTGATTTTTTCGATCTTAGTCCGCGGCATGGGGGCGTGATATCGAGATGGAGCAAAAATCCCGATATTATTACCGATCAATTCAGCTACGGTATAACCATGCATGGCTGCTTCAGCAGGATTCGAGTAAATGATCGTCCGGTCCAGGTCTGAAATGGTAACACCCAACTGCATGGTCTCGACCGCTTTTTTAAAACGTAACAACTCAACCTCAGTCTTTTTTCGTTCGGCAATTTCAAAAAGGAGTGTTTCATTGACCTTTTTCAGTTCCGCTGTTCTTTCTTCGACCAGCTCAAGCAATTTCTGACGAAACTTTTCCAGTTCGGCATAATTTTGACGAATCTCGGTGATGTCAGTCGAAATCCCCAAGGCTCCTAAATATTCCCCCCGTGAATTATACACCGGCGATACTGAAATAGAAATGAGCCGGACTTCACCATTCTTTCTTCTCAGCTTGGTTTCATATTCATTTTTCAGGCCCAATTTGCGGAACTGGGTCTCTTTTTGATAGCGATTGAATTCAGATTGTTCGGTTATTTGCGACAAGTTCATCTGGAGTAGTTCTTCTTGACTATACCCGAGCATTTGGGCCAGAGCCGGATTTACCAATAAAAAGTATTCTGATTCATCGACCATGGAAATACCAATCTGGGCAGTCTCATAAACCAGACGATAGCGTTCCTCACTGAATTGAAGGGACTCAGTCAATCTTTTCTGTTCAGTAATATTGGTAAATGAGCAAAAATAAGAGGCTGATGGCACTGAATGTGGCAACAGGTGAATCTTCCCTTTTACTGAAACAAAGCGACCATCCGAAGCGATCAATTCAAATTCGCTTGCCCCTTGGGTTTGACTATTGTTCAACCACGTCTCGATAGAAAACTGAAAGTCTGGCTGCTCATGGGTAACGATATCGAAGAAGGACATGGTATCCAGATCGGACTCGGAGTAACCGAGTGCTTGCATCCAAACCGAGTTGACATAACAGAATCTTCCATGCTGATCAATGATCTGAATAAGATCATTCGTGTAATCGAAGAGTACTGCTGACAGGGGGAGACCTTGCCCCAGATTTTTATGGTCGATCTTAAAACAGGCTTTTTTTTCTACAAGTTGTATCGAAAAAGTCAGATAGACCTGTAATGTCTCAGAGGTATAAGGTCGAAAAAAACAGGACTGGGCCCCTGCTGCCAGACATTCGACCACAGTATCCCTCGCCTCTTGACATGCAATAATCAGAATCTGGCGGTGATATTCAGGTAAAGAATGGACTTTCTTGCAGAATTCCGGGGCTTTGGTCGTATTTCGTTCAAGGATGAGAATGAGTAAGGGGATGTCATGTTCCTGCAATACTTGAAAAGGAAAGGCATCAAGTCTCTGTGTGAAAACGGAGTGCCCCCTCTGTTCAAGTTCATGTTCGACATCAGGGCAGCATTTCTCAGCATCTGTTATTATCAGGACATTCATCTCTCAACCGCTGGACCGATCTCCTGCTCTCCAGAGAACATATCTCCGTTTGACAATGGTTTCCTCTGTTGGTATGTCCCTCAGCCTGGTTACACAGCATCAGAAACAGTGGCAAAAGTCACGGTCACACTGGTCCCAATCTTGTATTCGCTCTCGATATGGACCGACCCTCCATAATACCCGGCAAGCTGCTGAGTAATATAAAGGCCCAACCCGAGACCCTGCTGTTCATAAATATCTCGATCGAACTGTTTGAAAGCATCAATGCTCCGGATATACTCGGGCTTCATGCCATGACCATTGTCACTCAACTGTAAAATGTAGCGTTGGGGATCCTTTCGCGTTTTTATCAGGATGGTCGAGCCCGGTGTGGAAAACTTGAGGGCATTATCCAGTAATTCCTCCAGGATTTTCATGAAAGCCTTCATGGACATGGACAGAGATTGTTCGTCCAGATCAAGTCGAATATCGTTCTTTCGTTTCAGAAAAGCACTTTTCTTCTCACAAAACTCACGAATGTCCTGTGCTTTGATCGAATGCACATCACTATGCCTCATCTTATCGGCTATAACATGACTCGATTGCTTCAATTCAAGATAGAGGAGATAATTGTCGATCAGGTGCGATAACCTGAGAGCACTCGTATAAATTGATTCGCCGATCCTGATGATCTCATGCGGTTCAGTCAAAAAGGTCGGACCGATCAAAAATTGACTGTAACCAATGATCGTGGTCAATGGTGTCCTTAATTCATGGGGCAGGGCAATCGTTAAGGTATAGATCAGATTCTCAAACTGCTGAAACGAAGATCGCCGCTTTTTCAATTGGGTCTTGATCGAAGAGAGCAGCTCATTGATCTTGTAAGGCTTGGTCAAATAATCATCAGCACCATGGTTCATCCCCTCACGAACATCCTCACGTAAAGTCTTGGCTGTCAGAAAAATGAAAGGGATTGAAGCCGTCCGCGCATCTTCACGAATTTCCGTCAGAACGTTAAAACCGTCGAGTTCCGGCATGAGAATATCACAGACTATCAAATCAGGTAAGTATTCACGCGCAAAGACAATCCCTTTCCGACCAGTTTCAGCACCAAGCGTTTTATAACCTTCCTGTTCGAGAATATCACGGAGATTGGCCAAAACGTCCTTTTCATCTTCAATCACTAAAATTGTCGCCATGTCACTCCCATCATCGCTCTTAATCCAAGCACGCAAAATCCTCCTCACTCCACTCCCTGATCAACAATGGCCCTACAATGATGAAAAAAGTCTTACACGGTGATCTTTCCGGAGATTACACTGAGGTAATGAATTGCCTCAAAGCATACATGAAAACTATGTACTGTATCAAGTTAAAAAAATCAAGCGAGAATTATAGGGTTATCCATGCACTGGAACGAAAATTCGTCTATGAGCGGGATGAGTGTGCTTTTTCCATACAAGCATGTCGCTCGATAAACGTGAGTAACTCGGTTGCGGCAATTTCATTACCTCGAGCATTGGGATGATGATTGGTCCGACTGATCCGGATTTGTGCCGGTTTGAACTGACTCATCCGAGGATAGAAATCCAGAGCAAGCAGTCCGGCCTCCTGAATAGTGTCGACCAGGAGTCGATGGACTTCCGCATAAATATATTGGTCAAAATTGTCAATTTCCGGGAAAAGACAGATAATAATAGGGAGATTATGCTCACTCGAAATTTGTTTCAGACGGACCATATTACTTTTCAAGGTCTCAATGACTTCCTGTTTTTGGTATAACTCGTACAAATACTGTGTATAACCTAATCTGATGGCTTCCCAAACATCAGGATGCAAGTCCATATGCTCAAAACCAACCTTGATATTGCTCCGATAAAGAAAAAGCCGTTCCTTGATAAAACGGAAAAAACGGGATTGATCAAGCAGATGATCGAGCAGGGCCACACCAGTCTTCAGATACTCATGATAACCTTTATAATGATTAACCTCCGAACGCTCACGCGAAAAAACACCCACATCGTTAAGACAATAGCCGATAATGATCAGATCAGGCTGATAAAGCAGAACTCTTGTCTTGATCAGCTCGATCTCCTGCTGAGTGTCATAACCCATAATCCCAAAGTTATATACAGATACTGTTGGTCCAAAACGTTCCTGTAAAAGATGTTCAAGCTGTTTCGGCCAGGTCATCTCGAGCGGCAAGGCCATCCCGAATGTGAATGAATCTCCAACGGCCGCTATCCGAAAAGACCCCGTCTTTTCATGCGTGTGACTCGGCAAGTCCCGCAAGCCTTCAGTATTGATACGATAGAAAACATCATCCTGGAAAACCTGGCTGTCGGGTATCAGCTCGAAAACTAACAAAGGATTCGCTGATTGACGATGGATCTCTAGAGAAAGCGGTATCAGCTCACCACTCAGATGCTTCCAGAAAAGACGGCTGGCAATCTCAAAGATCATGAGCATACACAAAAATGTTCCAACCACAACGATGACGGAAAGAAATAAACGGCGCATCTCGACCTCATTACATTCTGCTTCGATACTCTTAGCCTTGACATGTATTACTACTGGTTCTACAAATAGAACTATTGTAATGACCTTACAACATTATGAGGCCAATATCAATGAAAGGAGTGCTATGGACAATTCATATACTAGGTCAATAGTAATGGTCACATATTTGATAATGAGCGGATCACGATTCGCACAGAACATGAAGGAGAGTAAATGATGCAGATGATGAAACAAGCAGGTCTTGTGGTATGTGCTTTTGTACTATTTTTAGGAATGGCTGTTCCGGCAATGAGTCAGCAGATGTTGTCTCCCTATAACACTAATATGACAGGTACCTTTGTTCAGGTCCGGGTCCATACGGATGGCGATGTGCATTTGTGTTATTGGCGGGGTTATAGCCTGTTTTACTTACATGAGGTTGACGGTGTCATGCAGCCTGAGCTCGAAGTCCGGGGTAGTGTGAATGGTGCAGGCTTTGAGTATCCCGCATTTGCGATTGATGTGAATGAGAATGCTCATTTTGCCTGGGGATTGATTATTCCGTATCATTACCAGATCGTATATACGATGTATAATGCAGCCACCAAGGAGTGGGCCAGTCCATCCGTACCCATTGAAGACATGGGCTGGGGTGGTAATGACACCCGTCGTCCTTTCTTGACTGCCTGCCCGAATGGCAGTGTTTTCGTGGCGACCGAATCTGATTATCGTATCAAGTGGAATTGGCGATGGATCGATGGGGATTGGCTGCGGGCATCCAATGATGTCAATGATACCGGTCTGTTTTTTGATGATCCGATGGAACCGGTCCTGCCTTCGCTGGCATGCGGTTCAAACAATCGGCCCGTCTGCGTTTTTTCACATTTTAATCAGGAGAACCTGGACTTAGGTTTCAGTCAATGGGAGGATGCGGGTTATTGGCCTGAACCGATGAGGCCGACCCTGGGCTGGCAGGGTGGGATAACCCATTCGACCTCGATCGCGATGGACAGCTTGAATCAACCCCATTTTGTCTGGCTCGAATGGCGTGATGGTGGCGTTCACTACGACAGGATCGGTTACAATTATCGGACTGGTCCCAATTGGGATAATGACTGGGCTCAGGAAAGATATATATATTATGAAGATGCTATTTCCAATGTTGAAATGGCGCCTACTCCGCGGATGGCGATCAATGACCGAGGGGATATCCTGGTTATCTTCGGACGTCTTAAGGAAATTTCCACACCGATCATCAATGTTCACTATATGTTCAAGGCTTTTGATAGAGATTGGCCGGACCCACATCAAAGACCGCCGATGATTCTTGAATCAGCGAGTCAAGCGTATCCCGATGTTACGGTTGATCCCTCGAACGATTTTTTTGTAATGGCCTGGGAAAACAATTTACCTGAGAGTGGTGGGCATGGGACAATCTGGTTCAGGAAACTGTGTCCTTACAGAGTGGATGCTGAATAATCCGGACCTGCGCTCATTGTCAGCCGAATAAGAGAGTAAGGGGCTGGTCTATTCGATGATGAATAGACCAGCCTATGCAATTACCTTTACTGTTCGGTCCTGACGGGAGTGCCCTTTTTGTCATAATCACGGGTTTGTATCTCAGAGGGTGAGGTATGGTGCAGGATGAGTGGAACAGGCCAGACTGTTGAGGACATAGTAATTGGTCTGAAAGGTGCCTGGTCCCTATTCTGCATCGAATGTGCTCTTTATATTGTTATCGTCACCCTTCTGAGTGCCCCGGTTTTTATCCAGGTATATCGACACTTATCATCCCGTTACTTTGGAAAGGCGGAACGGTTTTTATCAGCGTTTCTGGCCGGGCAATTCTGTGGGACGCTGGCCTGTGTTTATCTGATCAAGCTGCTGGGATTCAAGCCGTTCCTATTACTGGGAATATACGCCGGTGCCGCTCTGTTGAGTTATTTCGGGACAACAGGACTGCATGCTTTTTCAGGCAGAAAGTGGCCAACATTTTCGACCAAGACGGTGATTTGTTTCCTGGTGTTTCTTGGGCTGGTCCTTATTGGGACCATGCTTCCGTTCAGCCGGATTGCCGAACAGACCGAGCTCGGTTATGCGGTCAGAGCATATTTCAGTGCTGACTTCTTGAAACATGTCAGTGTTACAGCCGAATTATCCAAAGGAGATGTTCCCCCGGTCAATCCGTTCTGTGCAGGTGAAACCTTGCACTATTACTGGCTGAGCTATATTCCGTCAGCCATGGTTTATCGGTTGTTGGGTCCGGACTACTCCCTTGTGCGGATTACGATTGCCTTCAGTCTTTTCGTGAATGTTTTCCTTCTTTTGACGATCTTTACTCTTTTCAGACACTATGTTACGGACCTTATCGGTCGAATTGTCGGTTTGGCAACTTTACTCTTTGTCAATTCCTATGAAGGTGGTCTTATTCTGTATCGTATCTGGCGTCAGGCTGGTGAAATCCTCCAGATCAGAAATTATAACATAGATGCCTTGACCCGGTGGGATTTCGGACATCCGCAGATCGATAGTCTGTTTCGCAGCTTTCTCTATACGCCTCAACAGCAACTCGCTTTGAGTTCGCTCTGTCTCTTGTTCCTACTTTTGCGTGAGGATCGCTGGCCCGTTCAGATCAAACATGCCACTCGCTTGACCGTATCCTTTCTCATAGCGCTACTGGGTGCGGCCGTATTGGGCTATAATTTTTTCACGGGGGCGGTGGTAGTACCATGGTTAGGTATTTGTCTTGGCATTGCCTGGCTGTTCTATCGACGCCTATCATATTTGGACTTGTCTCTGATCACTCTTATTTTGGTCGGTTCGATCGGCAGCTATTATCTGTTCGATATGTTTCCCAGTAAAGGTAATGTTTTCAGCTTGATGATCGATAAAACGTATATTCTGGGACTGCACCGCATTGTTCTGTATAATTTTGGCCCACTGGTCATTCTTGGCATTCCGGGAATGCTAAGCTGTTGTCGAAAGTCAAGCCGCGGGTCAGGTTGGCTTAATATCCTTTTGTTCACCTTGTTCGCAACATTCTGTATGCTTTTCATCCGGATCCAAGATTTTCCCTCGGATGTCTCGTTAAAAACAGGCTTGTTGGTTGCTCTCGGTCTCTCTCTTTTTACCGGGCAGACCGCATCATTTCTCATTCGGAAATGGGGAGGATACGGTTATCTTGTCCTTTTATTACTGCTGATTCCAGCTGGGCCACATTGGATTATCGATGTGTTTAACACTCAGGATATTGATAATAACCGGTTTACCGTCTATTTTCAGAAAGAGGACCTCACGGCGGCCCGTTGGCTGGCACGGAACACTCCCTTGGATTACTGTGTGCAAGCTCTTCCTGAGCGTGATATTCATTGCAGTGATTTGATAACGGTCTTTGCGGAACGACGGACAGGACTGGCTGACAGTATGCATGCCCAGATTTATCTTATCGATCAGCACAAGTATAAAACCCGTCAGCGTGATATACTCCAACTATTTCATGGCATTGATCTCACTGAAACCCAGGACCTGTGCCATAAGATTGGAATTGATGCAGTGTTTATCGGAAATGCTGAACGGAATTTGAATTCAGCCGGGATCGATAAGTTCTCACTCTGTAAAAGCATATACACCCATGCACCGGTCGAAATTGTGGCATTAAAGCCCAAGGCTCCTCTCATTGAAACAATGCAAATGCCGGAAGATCAATCATTTTTTCTGGCGGAGGTCATCTACCAGCTCGTCGATCAGATCGAGATCGATTTCGGCACAAATGTGGCACGTGCCTGGTTCTGGGGAGACTTTTCCGGACCGGAAACGACGCACTCAACTTCTTTTCGATGGCTCCAGCATGGTGATGCATTTTTAATTTGTCCCCCGTTCGATGAGCAAAGCTGGCTCATGACCATGCGAATTCAACCTTTTTATGCACCCAATCTTCAGAACCAGTCATTGAGCCTTTTCTGGTCGGATTTCAATCACAAAGATAGTGGCATCTCTCTCCCCAATAAAGAGTTGGTCACCTTCGAGTTAAAGCCCGGATGGCAGGAGTATACCTGTGAGCTTTCTGCTCATGAGAAACTGAATGGTCCCGAAGTGCTGGTGATGGAACCCTTGAAAAGTGGTGTTCCCGCTCAACTCATACAGGGATCGTCTGATACGAGGACCCTGTCTGTTGCTTTTGATTATGTCCGTTTCGATCGCATGAATGGCAAACGCAAGCAGGCGAAATATCCTGACGGTACTGAAACCGGAGCTCGGGTTTTAGCGGCACCCTATCCTGATCACACCCTGGTCTGGTCTGCACCGGGGATTGCGGCATTCAGTCTGATGACGCCTCCCCCACGTTTTTCAATTAAAGGGAAGCTCATTCTGCGGGGCCCCGATCAAAGCCGGAGTCATCTCTCTCTCTTTATCCGGTCAGTTTCTGGGACAATACTCAGAACTCATCTGGTTCGGACTGTCGGGGTTGAAAAGGATTCTGAAATGTCTTTTTCGATCGAGGTCACCTGTCAGCCAATATCAGATACAATCGAGTGTTACTTCATCGTCTCTTCTGTTCCAGAAAACAGTCTGCTGTATCTGGAGAACTGTATAATTGCCAGCTCGGGTCGTGAAGGACCAGGCTTATGAAGAATCTGGGCGGGAGACAAGTTCAATCACATTTCTTGATCACATTTGTGTACAATGAGCATGAATTGATACGAGCATGAGTTTCATATCATACGAATTCATCATATTGTTTGTGATTGTGTTAGGACTATATCGGGTCCTTGATCACAAATATCAGAATGTGTTATTGCTGGTGAGCAGTTATGTCTTTTATGGCTGGTGGGACTATCGCTTCCTTTCGCTCATCTTTCTGTCATCATTGATCGATTTTGTCTGTGCTTTGAACTGTGATCCCCACAATGAACAGCTATCGCCGCGAAGACGCAAGGTGTCTGTTTACGTGACGATCTGCTCGAATCTGGCGATATTAGGTTTTTTCAAATATTTCAATTTTTTCATTGATACCGCGAATATAATGCTGAATCAGTTCGGGTATTCAGGCAGTTGGGCTCCGCTCAATATCATTTTACCAGTTGGCATTTCATTTTATACATTTCAATCCATGAGTTACACGCTTGATGTATATAAGGGTAAACTCCGGGCCTCGACCCGGTTTCTGGATTTTCTTTTATATGTCAGTTTTTTCCCACAATTGGTTGCCGGTCCGATCGAACGGGCGGTGAACTTGTTACCCCAAGTTCTGAATCCGAGGACAATGAGCGCTGAGAAGATGGGTTCCGGTTTTCGCCTGGCCCTTTGGGGTTTTTTTAAAAAGATGGTGATCGCAGACAATCTCAGTGTCCTGGTGAACAGCACTTTTACCGATGCCCGGCCGACCGGGGCTGCTATCATCATTGGCGTTTATGCATTTGCTGTGCAGATTTACTGTGATTTTTCAGGCTACACCGATATCGCCCGGGGTGTCGCCCGGATTTTCGGTTTTTCGATTATGGAGAATTTTCGTCTGCCATATTTCGCCATTAATCCGACTGAATTCTGGAAGAAGTGGCATATCTCTTTGACTTCATGGTTCAGAGATTATCTGTATATGCCACTTGCATTCCGTTCAAAGATCACAGAGACAGCCCAGATTCGCAATGTCATGATTACGTTTGGCTTGAGTGGACTCTGGCATGGTGCAGCCTGGCATTATGTTATCTGGGGCGTCTTCCATGGTTTGCTTCTGGTGATCAACAGCTTTTTAAGACCGAAAAAGAAAGTGAAACGAAATAAGAAAAAGGAACCACGGACCCTGATTTTCTGGCTCAAAGTAATCGGATACTTCCAGGTCACCTGTTATGGCTGGCTTATTTTCCGGGTCAAGGACATGGGCCAATTATGGCACTTCACCCGGACGATTTTCAGCCAGACAATCCTGGCTGATTTCTGGTGTATTTCAGCTTTACAAGTCCTTGTTTTCGGTATTCCTCTTCTCGTTTTTCAGGTTTACCAATTAGTCAAGGACGATATGGAACCGTGGGAGAAATGGCCCTGGTATATCAGGGTCCCTTTTTATCTTTGTCTACTGTATGGTATTATTCTTTTAGGTGAACCGGTCCAGGAAGCATTCATCTATTTTCAGTTTTAACAGGAGATTGAATTTCGACTATGTTTAGTAAGTGTTTGAAATCGCCGAGTCTGATTTTCACGGTCCTGCTGATTGTCCTGATCGAAAGCATTATTTTTTGGGGTCATCGGGATAGCAGAGCTGATCTGCCGGACTTACTCGATGAGCGGTTTTATCCTCCGAATCGTGTTCCGGCTTTCGAGGAGAGTATCATTCAATGGCAGTTTTATCATGCCTTAGCCGATCAAACACCGGTTGATATTCTTCTGGTTGGAGACAGCTCGTGCTTGATGGGTTTGCGGCCTGAACTTATCCAGAAAAGGACCGGGCTGAGTTGTTGGAATATCGGGACACTCGATTATCTTGGAGCACGCGGTTACACTGATGCTTTGGAACTCTTTATCCAGGTCCGAGGGGCTCCCAAAATAGTGATCTATCATATTGTCAACATTTCACTCAATTTCAACGAACAAGCCATCAAGCGATTTGGTTATCTCGAACGCATTCATAACTGGCTATCGCATTATCGAAGCGGGGAAGATGATGGTCGCATGATGCCCACTTTGCCCAGCATGCGTTACCGACGACAAGTCCAGCGATTTGTGACCACTTTTTCTGGAGAAGAAAAACAGGAATGGCTCGACGAGAAACGAGGACCCTATCCTTCAGATAATGAGGTCAGGGAACTGATAAGAACAAGCCGGGGTGCTTTGACTGAAATCCAATTCGAGGACCTTTCACAGGCACAGTTGATCAAACCGGGTATTCATCCGGAAGCCCAGTCAGAGTTTCTCAGGGCCGTGGAACTGTGTGCCCGGCATGACATAACCATGATAATCGTACTCAATCCGATACCACTCAACGCTAAAATTCCAGAAAATCTTCACAATCTGCACCTTTTTGAGGCCAAAATCAAGGCTTTAACTCGGGATTATGATTGCGTCCGGCTCCACTCACCCCTGTATCGTTTTTATCCCATCGAGTTGTGTGCTTCGTACAATCACCTGACCGAGGTCGGGGCCGAATATAATTCCGAGCAAGTAGCCCGTTCGATCATGAACGAGCTTGACCTTGATATAAGCGTATTGCCGATCTTACCTGATTTTGAGCAGAAATACACTCCGTCTGGACTTATTTTTCCCAATAGTGATTTTGAAAGTGGAACCATGAAGGGTTGGCGTTATATAGGTTCTGCCTTTCTGGACCAACCGATTCGTGGTGATACGATAGCTCAACGTACCTCGAACAGTACTCGAGCAAATCAGCAGGGCGAATACTGGGTTGGAACGAGCGAACCGTATCAAACTAATGACAACCAGAACCAGGGCGATTGTCGCGGAGATACTGCGACTGGTTCACTTACCTCACTACCGTTTATCATTAGCCAGGGCCGGATTGCTTTCCTCATCGGCGGTGGTAATAAGCCGGATTCACTCTTTGTCGCCTTGCAAATTGGCGATCGTATTGTCCGAAAAACAAGCGCTGGCTATCTCGAGGCCATGCGGATCAACACCTGGGATGTCTCGGATCTGGTCGGACAGGAAGCCCAGATTGTTGTGAATGACATGGACAGCAGTCATTTCGGACATATCAACATCGACTATTTTCATTATCAAGTCCCAGTCGAACCTCAGAATTAATCGTCTTGAACAGATCTCATTATCGTCTGGCTGTTTTCCCGAATACATTCTGAATTGTGGAAAAAATCTGACGATGGGAGATAATCTGTTTTTTATTACCGAGCACGCAGAAGGCATTTTGTTTCATGACCGCGTCAATCAGTTCAGCGTGGGCCCTGATTACGGGGACAGTGGCCGACAGGACCTGTTCCCGTTCGAGTTGTCTTTGTTCCATGCTTACACCGCAGAGAATGTGTTCGTTCTCATACTCAGTCCGTTGCAATACCGTCATGGGAAGATCGAGCGAGGCGATAGTGCCGATGATAAACCGATTGAGACGCGACTGGGTCAGTGACAAGCCCCTGATGACGGGACCGATACTCCCGAATGTTTTCAGTGTTTTTACAATGCGTGGATCGGATATGGACAGGGCCAGCATGGTCCCAAAACGATCGAGCATAAATGATACATTGTATGCACCGCCTTTGGAGCGAATAGCGTAGTACAGGTAATCCAGCGATAAGTAATTTTTTATCACTTGCATCACGCCATGATACTCATAACCAAGTTGTCTGAAATTATAACCCCGGGCCACGAAATTGATCAAACTTTCGAACATGAGCCCTTCATTCGCCAGCGGTCTGGTGATGATCAGCGGGGCAGGCTTGGCCTGGTCAACGGGAAGTTGCTCCGCGAACAGGGAATATGCCTGCTGAAATCCTGCGAATTCCGGCTCCTGACACGAAATGCTGGCTGTGAGTCTGTTTCGAGTGAACAATTTCCGTTGCAGGCGTTCAAGAGTGAGCCGTAACTCGTCAAATTTCCGTTCGAATTGCGACTCGAGCTCCCGCAGGAAATAATAGAGGGATAGTCCGTTCAGGCTTTCTTTTATGGCGCCCCGGTCCGAAAAATAAGAGATGAGTCTGAGCGGGACGACTTCATAGCCTGTCCGAATGGCCGTTTCGAGTTCGGCTAATATTGATCGGATAAGATGACGTATCCGGATAGCATCATCATACTTGGATGTTAACAACACTTCGCCGAGAAGCTCGAACATGGGATTGATATTATGTGGTAGTGTTCTGGCCAGAACTAAAAGATAAATCTGACTGCCACTGTGATCATGTTCAAGGGGCAAGACGATCGGTCGAACGGAGATTCCGCCCGTGTAGATTTGTAGTTGGGTGGCCAGGGAACTGAATGTGTGCTGTTCAGTCCGAACATCGGTCAGGAGCTCAGCTAAAATGGGCAGGTAGCACAATTCTTCGAATGTCAAACCATCTGCCTTGAAATAACAGTGAAAGTAAACGACTTCATTTTGATCGTTTCGATGAATGAACAAGCGATTATCTGCGGCGAATGCGATCTGAGGTATCTGCAGGTCCGGACTGGGTTTGATGCTCGTCATGGGCAGATGGAACAAGTCCTGGATGATTTCTGGAGGGTCCGGCGTCGTCTGCCTTTCGAGCAAGGTTTTGGTCTGTTCGAGCAATTCATTTTTTGCGTGCTCGCTCAAACGTCGTTTATACTGGGCGAGAGAGCGGCAGGTCTTACGCCTTTCTTGTTCGACCAATCCGGGTTGAGGAGTCAGGACGACCAGGGCCGTATGTGTATTTTCGAGAAAGAGTCTCCTGATCAGCCTTTCAAAGTAATCTGAGTCCTTTTTTCGCCACAAAGCAGTGAGACAGGGTTCAAAAGCCAGATGCCCGAAGGGGTTACCGCCGTATAGCCAGCTTTGATAACACAGATCAGCGTAGAATAGACCCTGTGGATCATGACCCGGATCGCTCTCACGCAGTTCAAATTCAGTCGTATGGAGAGCTGCTTCGAGTTGGGCTCGATCGATACCATTCTTGACCAGTTCGGTTAGTGTTTCGAGAATGGTCCGTCTGAACTTCAAATGCCAGTTTTGACGGAGTTGTGACCCAAAAAAACAGAAGACTGATTGCAGATAATTCGGGTCGTAACCACCCCAGAGATCATGGCATATATCTCGTTCGTATAAAACCTTCTTCAGTGGCGATGCTTCGGAAGTGAAAAACATGTTCTCGAGGGTGCCCTGGGCCAATCGCTGCTCAGGATCGACCGTGAAACCCGTGACAAAGTTCAGGCCCATCAGGGTCTGTCGCCCAGCCCTTTTCCGGTCATCAAGGGCATACACATTCCGCTTAATGACCAGTTCAGAAAAACTGTTTTGGACTTCCAAGGAACTGATTTCTGATTTTTTCTGAAATTGACCGAGATAGTCCCGGTCAAGGCGTTCGAGCAGCTCATCAATAGCCAGATCGCCCCAGACAAAGAAATAGGCATTCGAAGGATGATAATAGTTCCGGTGATAATCCAGAAACGCTGTTCGGGTCAGGTCTATGATCCGCTCAGCTCGACCGCCCGCATCGAAACGATAGTGCGTATCCGGAAAGATCGCTTGCACGGATTCAGACCAGAGTATATGCTCGGGAATGGCTTGAAAAGAAAGATTCTCATTATACACCACCCCGTTATACCTGATCGGACCACGTTTCGAAGGATAGTGATAACGCCAGCCCTCCTGTAGGAAAATGAAAGGGTCCTCATATATCCGCGGGAAAAAGACCGCATCACAATAATAATCAACCAAATTATAGAAATCGGTCATATTCCTCGAAGCCAGCGGATACATGGTCTTGTCCGGATAGGTGATAGCATTGAGATAGGTCTGCAGGGAGCCCGTTAGGGCCTCGCTGAAGGCATCCCTGAGCGGATACTTGCGCGAACCACCCAGGACCGAGTGCTCCAAAATGTGTGCTAACCCGGTGTCATCGAATGCAGGCGTTCTCAGGGTAATCACAAATACTTTGTTATCATCGCTGTTCTGAATATAGACCAAACGGGCGCCGCTCCGCTCATGCCCGTACAGATAACCCCGCGATTTGATTTCGACCAGATCGGTCTCGAGAAACAACTTGAATCCATGAGGGTTTGTCATATGTTCGATCTCTCTTCATCCACGTTTCCCAGGGGTTGGATACCTTGCACTGCCTCCGCTACGATTATGGCCCTGTCCTCGAATCGGTCGTTTATTTCGGTCACTTCTCCGTGATATCAGTCCGAATCGTGACAGAAAAGTGTCAGTGTCCTAAGTGTACCTAAAATGATCAGCGGAGTCAATACTCCCACCATTTCTTATTTCAGATTGAAAGATCAGAAATCATCATAACTGAGAAACCAGAAACTATGAGGAAGAAGATGAGCAAAATCCTATATTTTGATTGTTTTTCGGGCATTAGCGGTGACATGTTTTTAGCGGCTTTACTCGATCTTGGCTTCGATGCGGCTGAATTCGAGCGGGAAATGCAGCGTTTACCCATCCGGGACCTGAAGATCAAAGCCGTGAAGACCGAACGTCACCATATCGGTTGCCTGCAAATGGAGATTGCGTTTGCCGAGCAGCCTTTGCGTCATTTGGAGCAGATTACGAACATCATCGCATCGTCTCATTTCAGTGATTGGGTAAAACACAAGGCCATGCAGGTGATCACGGCCATAGGTCAGGCCGAAGCCAAGGTACACCAGATGCCAATCGATCATGTTCATTTTCATGAAATCGGGGCCGCAGATACGATCATTGATGTAGTCGGGGCCATGTATCTGCTCGAACAAATGGGAAAACCCACAATTTATGCTTCAGCCCTTAACGTGGGGGGAGGCTTTGTGCAAACCGAGCATGGTAAACTTCCGGTCCCGGCTCCAGCCACGCTCGAATTATTGGGCAATGTCCCGGTCTTTTCGGGCGGTCAGCAGGCCGAATTGGTGACTCCGACCGGCGCGGCCCTGATTACAAACATGGCCAGTCATTTTGGTGTCTTGCCCGCCATACAGGTCTACAGAACAGGTTACGGGGCCGGTTCAATGATCATCCGCGATGTTCCCAATCTACTCAGAGTCATCCAGGGACAACTGCTCTCTCCATTCAGGTCCGAGGAAATGCTCTTACTCGAGTCTTCGATCGATGATCTGAATCCGGAGAACTACCAGCATGTTCTTCAAGTGCTACTGGAACTGGGGGCCCGTGATGTCAACTTAATCCCATGCCAGATGAAGAAAAACAGACCGGGCACCATCCTGTCTGTCCTGATTGATCCGCCACTCAGGACCACGATCGAACGGGCCATCTTTCAAGAAACGACCACTTTGGGCATCAAAGCAATCCGATTAGAACGGTCCAGTCTCGAACGCGAGTCCAAAAAAATTCTGCTTCGGGGACAGCAAATCACCATCAAAGTCTCGTATATTGATGGTGTCATACACTCAATGCATCCTGAATACGATGAATGCAGCGCATTGGCCAAGCAGACAGGTCTCCCGTTACTCCAAATCCAGCAGGAAGCATTTGTGGCTGCGCATGACCAGTTGGGACGAGACGAGGCACGAAGATCCTAAGCAGAACATCTGAATCAGAGCCCGTTGAACGGTGTGCTGCTCGCAATCTGCTGAAGCTCATCAGGCAGGCCTGCAAACATCTTGGTAAATACTTCGAGCTCATTATTATATGAACGTGACTGGTCCTTGAGATTATCCAGTTCGATATTGGTTTGCCTGATCAGTTCATCAACATCATCGCGGCGCTTGCGACTGCAGCGCGGATTATCGAGCAGCCTTCTTAAAAAAACAAGCTTCTCATACTCAAATGTTTTTCGGGGAATTTCCAGGTTTTTGATGGCTGTCTCTGTCTCCTGGATGAATTCATAGAGGAAACGGGCCCGCTTTACATCCTCAGATTTGAATTTCGGCTGTTCAGTCATGATTGGACCTCCCCTGATCTCTTTCAGATCATTGAGACACTTTTTTCTCTTTTCACCATAGTTCCTTTTGCATCGATTTCACATCTTGCATTGTTCGTTTCGGAATTGTATCATGTCTCGTGGAAAAAGAAAACTACCGCGATACCCACATCAAACAATGCCGAAAGATCGTTGTCGGGATCGGACAGAAGAAACAAAAAGGAGACAACATCATGACCGAAACTGGATTTGCCGGAGACAAGAAGGTCGGCCAGTCTTTCTTGAGTGTCCCGGAGAAAGCCCTGGTTGCCTGGGGAACACCCAAAATCCCCCTTGGATTGGAAACAAATCATCTGACATTACTGACTGTGCTCTGGAGTATACTTTCTATCATTTTCGGGTTATTGGCCCAGTATAGCCTCAAGTGGCTTTGGATGATTTCGGTCATGATCGTGTTGCAGTACATCACTGACCTCTTCGATGGGGCAGTCGGTCGGGCTCGCGACACCGGCCTGGTCAAGTGGGGCTTTTACATGGACCATTTCCTTGACTACATCTTTTTGAGTTCACTCGTGCTTGCCGGTTACTTTATTGCCCCATCCAACCTTGGTTTCTATTTCATTATCCTACTCATTCTGACCGGGGGATTCATGGTCAATTCATTCCTGGGCTTCGCAGCGACGAACCAATTTGAAATCTACTTCTATGGGATCGGTCCGACTGAAATGAGAATTGTATTCATCCTGCTCAATACGACTATCATTCTGACCGGAACCAGCCATTTCTGGTATTCAGTACCCTTGTTGTGTCTGGCTTGTTTGATCGGGCTGATCTTTATGGTCAGACGAACCAGCGCCAGGTTATGGGCCTTGGATATGAAAAACAAAGAAAATCAATGACCTGTGGCGCTAATTTTTAACGCAGAGATCGCAAAGGAACGCAGAGGAGATTCGGTTAAAGAGTAAAAGATAAAACAAGAAAGAAGAAATCTCGGTTTTTCCGCGTCTCCACGTAAAAGAGAGAGTGAATGAAACGCAGAGACGCAGAGAACGCAAAGGAACGCAGAGGAGATTCGGTTAAAGAGTAAAAGATAAAACAAGAAAGAAGAAA
>JAFGSJ010000067.1 GCA_016934675.1 bacterium
AGCATCAGTCCGAAAACACAGACTGAAATCCATTTTTTTCTTTGATTATTACACTCTGATGAAAAGTTTTCCGACACTAAATAAAAAAAGGTGTCACCACCCAGGACGATCAGACCGACCAGGAGTCCGGTCCTGCCCCGCTTGGGTGACTCGTGGGCCGAGAGACCCCGGGCCATCTGTCCCGAGCGTTCCGCTTTCCGGACCGCCTCAGCCGAAAAATAGGAAGCGGGCATATAAAACTGCGTCCGCAAGGCATACATGTTGCCCGGATTTTCACGATGGAAGACCACAATCAGACGACCGGTGTCAGAGCGACGATAATCAATCAGATACGCCTCATTCACCCATGTTTCGGTCAGAATAAGGCCCTGCTGGGCCACCAACTGGTGATATTCTTCATGTTCGTCGATGCCGATCGGAGTGATGATTTTCAGGGTGTAGTGCTGCTGCTCATGAGCCTCATCCCATTGCACAGGCGACCAGTTGAAAACAAACAGCTCCGCCCCTTCTCGAGCCAAGGTCGGCGCCAGATAACCCGCCCGACTGAAATCCGTGGCAAAAGTAAAAAAATAGGTCACGGATAAAATAAAGAGTCCCTGGTTGGATCGAGAGCGCACATGCAGCATAACCAAGCCATCAGTGGGATGGGCACCCGGCCGTCCCGGCCGTGCAAGCGAGAAGGTCCACACATGAGCGAGGGGACACTCATGCCACTCCTGCGATAAGTTCAAAAACCCAAAGTTCTGGCCAATCGGAAGCCAATGTCGCCCGAACGGGAATCCGGCGTCAGATAATCTCGGAAGGCGGACCGGCAACGATGCGGATAGCAATGCCAGTTGCCTCCCCGACAGATACGAAGTGAGCCACCGTCCGGACCAGTATAATCGGTCCGGGCTGATTGGGGGTACATCCCATAGTAATCCCAACACCATTCAGAGATATTGCCGTGCATGTCCTTGAGCCGCCAGGGATTGGCCAGCCTCCCCCCCACCGGTTCATTCTGCCCGTTCGCACTGGCACAGAAAACGACATACTGTTCCAGAACAGGATGGCAACCCGAATTGCATACCCAACAATTCTCGGACTTGTAACGAAACTCGCTACAGGAAAAGGGACTGACTGTTCCGGCTCGAACGGCATATTCCCATTCACCTTCACTCAGAAGCCGATACCCGTCAGCATAAAAATTACAGTAAAAAGGCCCGAGTGTATAATTTGTCACATCGATCGGAATACTATAATGGGAATCCGCATAATAACAGCGTTCGAAACCATTCTGCACCGAGAGCAAATTGGCAAAGAGAATCGTTTCATACCACGTGGCCTGATTGACCGGATTGACCAACTCGGGACTGTAATCCGGATTCGTGGGTTCAGCAGGCAATGTCGCCTGGACTGCCCGAAGCTCAGACCACATCGTTCGCGTCACCTCCGTTTCCATGATCGCACAATTCCGAGTCAAACGATGGCGCCACTCCTTCTCATCAAAACCCCGACACGGCTCATCCTCCGGAGAACCCTGGACGAAGCTGCCGGCCGGGATGTACCGCATTGGTCCCACTATGGGTTCGATCTCATATAATGCTCCGGCTGTCAGTATCGGCCGAGCTGTCGGCCTGAGCGTGGGTGTCGCCGTGACTGTCGCCGTGGGTGTCACCGTCGGACTCAGCGCGGGTGCCAACCTGGAACTGATCGTCACCGCTAATCCATTCACCACAATACCTTTCGAACCTGTCGTCTCGTCATGTTTTAACCCGACCACTCCCCCATCATCATCGCTGCACGCGTCCATTGTTATTAATACAATCAGCACCATCACGAAAATGACCAGAATTATCAAATACACCGTGCATTCTCTCATTAAACACCTCTCCGATACCAAAACGCCTCACCCGATCATTCAGCCGCCACTTCCCCGCTGAAAACATTCTGGACACGCTTTTCTCTAGGGCAATTTTGATGCCATCTTTCCGACTTCAACAGATACAGGTCTCGACTGTGCGAGCCTGGTCACTGTAACCCATTCTACCTAAAGCATTTCTAATCATTCATCCTGAAATCTCGGACATCTTCACACACAAAACCAGACGATCGACTCCGAAAAATCTGTTCATAATGTTAACACTATTTTGACCATGTTCATTTTATGAACACTGATCTGTTTCAGGGGAGAAAAAGTGTTTTCGTGCTGTTGAAACGTGACCGAGCCGGTACAATCATGATGAGATCAAACCTAAATCCGGTGTGCGTAGTGCTGAATTCAATCCGTGAAATTGATATATTTTCAATTGTTTTGTTGACATGTCTGAAAAGAGCTCTATGAAATTCAGACATAGCGACTATAAAAGTGCAATTGGGATCATGGTCTGAAAGGGGGCTTGGTGTGAAATCGGGATTGAGGCATCACTTATTCGTCGGGTTCGTGTTATTGGGATGTGTGTTTTGTTTTATGGCTGGGACGGTCCAAGCTGGGGAAGCCGATATCGAGCTGCCTGATTTGACATCGGTCCGGTTCACTGTCTTGGGGGGCACATTCAGTGGTGTAACGATCATGTATTGGGGTTTGTTGGTCTGCCTGATCGGTTTGGCATTTGCTCTGGTGCAGTATAAACAGACCGTGCAATCACCGACACATTCGAGTATGCATGAGGTTTCCGATATAATTTGGGAGACCTGCAAGTCGTATTTGATCCAACAGGGCAAATTTCTGGTCATTTTATGGGCATTGATAGCCCTTTGTGTGGTCTATTATTTTGGTGGGCTTCAACATGCCGGTCTGGGCAGTATCGCCTTGATATTGTTTTGTTCGGTCATGGGCATTCTGGGCTCGTATAGTGTGGCCTGGTTTGGCATGAGAATCAACACACGGGCCAATTCGCGGGCTGCGTTCGCATCATTGTGGAGTCGGCCTCTCGATGTGGTGAGCATCCCGATGCGTTCCGGCATGAGTGTCGGTTTGTTGCTGGTCAGTGTCGAGCTATTTTTCATGATCTGCATCCTGGTTTTTGTGCCCCGGGCTTTGGTGGGAGCTTGTTTTATCGGTTTTGCGATCGGCGAATCGCTAGGGGCGAGCGCCTTGAGAATCTGCGGAGGTATTTTCACCAAGATAGCGGACATCGGTTCAGATTTGATGAAGATCGTTTTTCATCTGCCTGAGGACGATCCCAAGAATCCCGGTGTCATTGCCGATTGCACGGGCGACAACGCAGGTGACAGTGTCGGCCCCACGGCAGACGGTTTTGAAACGTACGGCGTGACCGGAGTGGCCCTGATTACTTTTCTGGCCCTGGCTCTTTCAGCCAACCCGACCATGGCCGCTACCCTGATCATCTGGATTTTTGCCATGAGGATCCTGATGATTCTGACCTCCCTGGTTTCGTATTTCCTGAATAGCTGGCTTTCAAACAGTCGTTACGGTCAGAGCCAGAAATTCAATTTCGAGCAACCGCTGACCACATTGGTCTGGACCACCTCGATCGTCTCGATTCTGGTTACTTTTGCTGCCAGTTACCTGTTACTTGGCGGTCAGCATGGTGAACTGTGGTGGGCCCTGTCGATCATCATCAGTTGCGGGACCATCGCTGGGGCATTGATCCCTGAATTCACCAAGGTTTTTACCAGCACCAAGTCCCGGCATGTCAAGGAAATTGTCAGTTCCGCCCGCCAGGGTGGCGCTTCCTTGAACATACTGTCCGGATTTGTGGCCGGTAATTTTTCCGCTTTCTGGGAAGGAGCGGCGATTCTGGTTTTAATGCTGATCGCTTACCTCGTTTCGAAAAATCCGGCTATTATGGCCCTAATGCCCGCTGAATTTGGATTTGCCGCTCCGGTTTTTGCGTTTGGATTGGTGGCCTTCGGTTTCCTGGGCATGGGTCCGGTCACCATCTGCGTGGACAGTTTCGGACCTGTCTCGGATAATGCCCAGTCCGTCTATGAGTTGTCCCGTATCGAGAGCCGGGCCAATATCGCCGCGGAAATCAAGAAAGATTTCGGCTTCCAGCCGGATTTTAAAAACGCCAAGGACTATCTCGAAGAGGCTGATGGGGCCGGGAACACCTTCAAAGCCACGGCCAAACCGGTGCTGATCGGCACTGCGGTCGTGGGTGCCACCACCATGGTCTTCGGTATCATCATCCTGCTCGAACGAATTTTCGGCGGAGCCGTGGCCAAATTGAGCCTGGTCCAACCGGAAATCATCCTCGGCTTGTTGATGGGTGGCGCCGTTATTTACTGGTTCACCGGAGCCGCCACGCAAGCGGTTGTGACCGGTGCGTACCGGGCCGTGGTCTTCATCAAAGACAACATCAAGCTCGATGCCGAGCAAGCCTCGATCAAGGACAGTAAAGAAGTAGTCAAGATTTGCACGATCTATGCCCAAAAAGGTATGATCAATATTTTCGTGGTTATTTTCTTCATGACCCTGGCATTGTCTTTCTATAATCCCTATTTTTTCATCGGCTATCTGATCGCCATTGCATTTTTCGGCTTATTTCAAGCCATTTTCATGGCCAATGCCGGCGGGGCCTGGGACAATGCCAAAAAGATCGTCGAAGTCGAACTCAAGGAAAAGGGCACACCGTTGCATGAAGCCACGGTCGTGGGTGACACGGTCGGCGATCCCTTCAAGGATACGTCCTCGGTCTCCATGAATCCGGTCATCAAATTCACGACCCTGTTCGGCTTGTTGGCCACGGAAATCGCCGTAACTATGCAATCGCAAGGACTCAAAACCGCTATCGCCCTGGTCTTCACGATCATAGCCCTGTTTTATATTTATCGCTCATTCTACGGTATGAGGATCGGTCACGAATCCACGAAATAAATCATACATTAATGCATGAAGCGGTTGAACAGGCTGCCGATCAAGAGAAGCATCAATCTGGTACAATGGTATGAGTTCCGCGTTTACTCGGCCTCGTGAGCTTATACATAAATCTTGAGACTCAATTCCATTCTAGCATGAATTTGACTGTCCCCCTTCGACACTCAATCCTTATGCTTTAACCTCATGCCTCTCTGCGAACTCTGCGTTAAAACCCAACACCACACCGTCATATGCCGCAGCTACTATCAGATAGAAGGTACGGAGACAGAGCTTGTTCATTGCCTACAAAACAATAATCATCGGGCCCAGAGCCTGAATTCCTCTGGACAGGGTGCTCTCTGTTTAGTATACTTTGGATTATTCGGAAAATTACAGACAATGAGAGAGCATAAACGAAAATCCATGAAAGAAACGGACCTGTATCCACCGCTGAAGCTTTTTTTAGAAAAACAACGCTATACGGTCAAGGGTGAAATCCGGGATTGTGATGTCCTGGCGGTCCGGACCGGTGAAGCACCGGTGGTGGTGGAACTCAAGCTTACGCTCAATCTCGAGCTGGTCCTACAGGCGGTCGAGCGAACCGCCCTGACACCCAAGGTCTACATCGGTATTCCCCGGCACTGCACAATGCTCAAAAAGAAGCGCAGGCAGATCATAAAACTGCTCAGGATGCTCGGTCTGGGACTGATACTGATCGACCCTGACCTCGAGGTCGGCAGTGTGGAAGTGCTGCTCGACCCGGGTCCGTACAAACCGAGATTGTCGAAGCCTCGTCTGGAGCTGGTGCTGGGCGAATTCGTCAAACGGGTCGGCGATCCCAATCCAGGTGGGACCGTGAAACGAAAGGGTATCTTGACCGCTTACCGCCAGAGGGCTCTGGCCATTGCCCGCTTCCTGCGCAAGCACGGACCGACCAAAGCCGCCCGGATTGCTCAGACACTCCGAGAACCCAAAGCCCGGGACATCCTGTATCGGAATGTCTACGGTTGGTACGATCGGGTCTCACCCAGTGTGTATGATCTTTCCCCACGCGGCTGCCGGGAAATTACGTTGTGGCCGGACTAGTTGAAGCACCCTCCTTCAGGACTCGCTCACTTTCACAGTTTTCTGACTGTCACTACGGGCTCTCCTCAGAAATAATAGACCAATGCTCGCGGCAATCATCAGGCTCACCAAAGTGAGTATATAGATCAGGACCGGCCTGTAGTGAAAGATGAGGGTGTGCTTTCCCGAGGGGACCACCACACCTCGCACCAGGCCATTCACTTTGTAGATAGTCGTGGGCTGATCATTGATCAGGGCCCGCCAGCCAGGATAATACTGATCGGTCAGGACAACGAAACCGGCTTGTCCCGGGACTTCGACCTGCAGAACGACTCTATTTGGGGAATACCTGCTGATCGAAACCTTGCCCTTGCTGAAAGAATGACGGCCCAATATCTGGTAATCGCTGAGTGTCACGCAGGCTTCACTCTCCGGGTCAAACTGCCCCTCATAGATCATGAACTTGACCTGCTCCAGGCTGGCAGCGGGACGAAGGGTCGAGATTGTATAGGCCCTCGGTAAAGCAGCCATGTTCTCATATACCAGCCACCTTGTGGCGGGTCTGATAAACCGATAATGAGGTAAAAATACCGATCCCAATTCAGTCAAATCGAGATTCCTCTCCAGTTTGATATCATTGTGTTCCCTGACTTCAATTTTTCGCAGCTCATACCGCTCACTGCTCGAGGAAAAAACGCGCAGGAGGATATCTTGCGAGGGGACTTCACCCGAATTGAACGAGAAATGAAACCGTTTATAGCGATCTGTTACTTCTGAGGGCAAAAAGGTCAATTGATGCTCACTCCGATCAAACAGGGCTCCCGCAAACAGATCGATGGACAATGCTTGATCAGGAAATCTGTCCGCCTTGATTTCCCCGGTAAACTGGTAATTCGTGTCCGGTTTCAACGCGATGGTTTGAAATAGTTCGGATAATTGTCCGGCCTGCCCCCCGCACAGTAACGTCTGATCAGGACTGATCTCAGCATTGATCGTCTGCCAGGTACCGGTCAGCATATTGAAACCGGGCTCGCTATCCGCCGGTCCATGTCTGTACCTGCATTCGTTCAAGAGCTTGATCAGTGAGTGTTTACTTCTCGAAATACAAATATACCGGGTCGACAATAGACTTAAAACAGTGTTCTGAATGATGAGGTTACCCCATTGAATCGAACTCCCATTATTCCTGATTCCGGTCATTTCATAAAAATCCTGGATCTGTAAAGGATCGTAGCCCCCGAGTTGATTCTCATTGAAGACCAATGAGAATAGAATGTTGCCCTGTTCATAGGGAATGGTGACCCGTCGGTATTGATCACTGAGTGGTAAATCGATACTCCTGCCGAAGCCTGTTAAAGATCGATTCGGCCATTCCAGGTTATGAAATCCACCGAATGAATAGAGTTCAGCCATGACAAGACAACATAACACGCCAAGCAGACATTTTCGCTTCTGCGTCTTTGACCAGAACAGCAACCAGACACACCAGAGGACCGCAAAAAGCAGCGGGACCCAAAAAGCCTTGTTGGTCCAGTGAAATGTTGACACGATTTCACTGACGCGACAGTCGCCAAGTCTCAGATGGGCCGGTAACTGCACAAGATACCGATAATAGGTCCAGATCCCGCCTGACATAATCAGGATGAGCCCGAGCATCGAACAGGCCAACCGCCGGCAGTTCTTCACCCTTTCTTGCTCGACGACGAGGAGATGATGAAGACCGATTGCAAACAAAACAGTAATACTGAAATCAAACGCCAGAAAATTGCGAGCCGGAACACGAAACAGGTTATACAGGGGCATATGGTACATCAGACGATACAAAGGCGTATTTTCGCCTAACGCTAAGACAAAGGAGACGATCAGGAGAAAAGTGAAGAATATGACCTGCCTGTGAGCGTGACGCCACCAGATCGTCGTACTCAAACCGATCACCGTCACAAAGATGCCCATAAATCCGCATATTTCGGTCATGGAGTATTCGGCCCAATAACATGCCTGACCGTAACCGCCCCCAAAAAAGTATGGGCATAAAAGCATGGGCAGATAGTTCAAAGAAAACGAACCGAACGTAAACCCGGAATAATGCAGAAAAGCTCGTCCGGATTGTGAAGCCAGTTCCCAGCCCGCATAGATTTGAGGACCGGCAAGACCGGACCCGAGCACAAACATGAGCCCGATTCTCGCCCAGAACCGCATGCGTTCCGTTCTGACAACAAAGATTCCCAGGAAGATGATATACAGACCAAGGTAAAAGGTAGACCACACCGCGGTCTGAATATGACCTGCCAATAACTGGAGTCCAAAAACGATACTTCCCCCCAGTATCCACCTCAATTGGCCATGGCGGGCTATAGTCTGGACTGCCAGAAACATGGCCGGCATGAAAACCCCGACATTCTGGATCTGATTATGGCCTTTATGGGCCTGGAGAAAACCGCCAAACACAAACACTGCTCCGCCCAGAAACGCAGGAAATCGGGCAAGAGCAAGCGAGCGAAGATAGAGAAAAGTGAACAGACCGCCCATGGCATAATGCACCAAGAGGACCCAATTATACACATCGAAGGGAAAAGGAAGCGCGAAGAGCCAGTTGAAAGGATAGTATATCCCCCCTTGCGTACTGCCTAAAAACGGTATCCCCAGAAACTCATAGGGTAGCCATAACGGGAAAATACCCTTTCTCAATTCAGCGCCAAAAAAGACCCGGGTCGGATAATTCTGCGAGATACCGTCACCGGGCGCTATGAGCAGGTCCCCCACAAACGCCCGGGCAAAGTACAGGCAGGTCAGGACCAGAAAGAGCAAAAAAATCAGGACCGGTTGTGAAGCCAAGCCAGTTTTTTTAATGTATTTCGATAGTTTTGACTTTATAGTTCGCAAGGAGCGACCTTCTTGAAGTAAACAGTGCTCTCGGATTCCGCTATCATCTGATAATTATGCCCCATCGAATCACAGGATTGACATTTTTCTCCAATTATGGCATCTTCCCCCATATTATAGAAGGATAAGTGTCAAAACCGCAACCCTACTGTCAAAGAAATAGTACTTGGAATATACAGGACAGAACAAGAATTGCTTGGCAACTGATTTCTGATTGTGTGGATCGCTCGACCGACCGCACTGATGAGGGAGGAGGAAAATGGACCATATGAAACCAGCCGGATTTATGGGGATTGTCAAAGCCCTTTTGGCCAATTACCGGATGGTCCGGGTAAAACCTTCGTTAAATCTGTTTCTCTATCACTATTTACAGAAATTCAAGCCCATTGATCTGGACGGGAATCTGATCATACACTCCCATCTGCCGCCCTTGAACAGTAAGGCTTATTCACGTTTTGTCACCGAACATCTCTTGAGACAATCAGCCGGGCCCTCCCATGCCCAGATCGGGCTCACCAATGCCTGCCCTCAGAATTGCCTGTATTGTTATAATAAAAACCGCCGTGGTCAAACCATGGCAACCGCTGAAATTCTCGAACTGATCAGACGGTTGAAAAAAATGGGGGTTGTCTGGCTCGGTTTTACCGGTGGTGAGCCGCTGCTGAATAAAGACATCATCGAAATTTTAGAGAGTGCCGGTGACGATGTTACGCTCAAACTATTCACCACCGGCTGCACTTTGACGAAACAATTGGCAGCGGACCTGCGCCGAGCGGGCTTGGTCTATGTCAGTGTGAGCCTGGATCACTGGCAGGAGCGGAAACATGATGAAGCTCGCCGCTATCCCGGTGCTTTTCAGACAGCTCTGAAAGCAATCGAGATTTTCAAGGGGCTCGGAAATGTCCATCTCAGTGTCTCGTCTGTTCTATCCCGGGACATGATCCGGAACGGGCAGGTCGAGGAGTTCCTGCAATTTCTGATCGATCTGGAGGTTCATGAAGCCTGGTTGAGTGAGGCCAAACCCTCGGTTGCAGCCTACTGGCACAAAGAACTGGTCATCACCGAAGAAGAACGGCTTAAAGTATGCCAACTTCAGGACCAGTATAATCAAATGGGCACAATTACCGTAAATTACCTCGGTCATTTCGAGGGCAGAGAACATTTCGGTTGTAATGCGGGTCACAAAATGGTTTATGTCGATGCCTTCGGAGAACTGAGTCCGTGTGTCTTTACGCCCATGACCTTTGGTAATATTCGAGAGAAATCGATCGAGACCCTGTTTGCGGATATGAAACGGTGTTTTCCCTCCGAGGGCACCTGCTTTATCAATAAAAATTTTGAGCTGATCCATAAATATGTCCGGGATGATGCCATTGTCAGCCCGGAGGACTCCTTTGCCCTGATGCGGGAAGTTCAGTTCGAACCACGCTCACGCTTTTTCAAGCTCTATTATCATTGAAGGAGGATGATATGTCCTATTATCGGCCATTCAGTTGCCTGATGTGTATCATCTTTATCGTGGTGGGCTTCATCTTTCTTTTCTTCTCTGAGAGTGTCCTGGTTTTTTTCAACACCATCGCCTCGAGAGCGGGCATGCAACAGGCACCCATTCAGGGGATTGATTTTTATCTGGTCCTGGCAGTCGGGTACATGTATCTGGTTTCACTCCTGGCCTACCTGATGCATGCACATCCCGGCAATGCCACGTTCCCGATGCTGTTGACCAATGCCAAGCTGGCCAGCTCGGTAATGTCTCTTGCCTTTTTTATAGTGCACAGGCCGTATCCGATCTATCTGACCAACTGTATCGTCGACGGTGTGATTGGCTTGCTGACACTCTATTTCTATCTTCAAATCAGGAAAACACAGACATGAATCTGCTCTTACACATCTCCCGGTCGTATCTGCCGAATTGCATCAAAAAGAGGAAGCTCTGTGAGCTCTTTGAACTCACGGCCCGAGCTTTTCAAAGTGATCTACCCTCGATACGGGGACTCAGCTATGATGATTGTCTCGTAGAATATGCCCGCTTCAGTAAGAGACAGGCGGAAGAAGTGATCAGACAGGGTCACGATCAAGAAACAATAAAAATGAGACTCTCTCACAACGCCTATCAACTGGGTCAAAAATTGCGCAGCATCTTCAGAATACGGACACGGAAGGATGTGCTCATTCTCTGTGAAATACTGTACCAGACCCTTAAAATTGAATTTTCCGGACAGGAATCAGGCGAGGTCACGATCAAACGCTGCTTCTTCAGTCAATGGTATACGCCAGAGGTTTGCGATATCATCTCAGCACTCGATCAAGGGGTAATTGCCGGTATTTCAGCCGGAGGCAGCCTGGTCTTTCATGAGCGGATCACCGATGGCAAACCCTGCTGTCGGGCCACCTTGACGCTCAAGGACATGGATTTATGAAATCAGCCATTGTAATCGGGAGCGGCGCAGCAGGAGCTACGGTTGCACGTGAACTGCAACAGATCTTCGAGGTGACTGTTATCGAAGCCGGTAAACCGTTTCGCCCATTCAATTATTCACTGGCCAGCCTGGAACATCTGCGGAAATCCGGCTTGTTTATTGACGAACGTGCCATCCGCTGGCTCTTCCCCGCCATGCACGTCCGCAAGACCGCGGCAAGAATGGTCCTGGTCAATGGCATGGGAACAGGCGGCACCACTGCGATCTCGACCGGAAACGCCCTGCGCATGGACCGGGACTTGAAAGGAATGGGGATCGATCTCGATGCTGAATTCGAGGAAATATCCGCGGAAATTCCTATCTCAACCGATCATCAGCACAAATGGAAAAAAATTACCCAACAGCTTTTTGAGGCCTGTTCGGCCCTGAATTTAAATCCACAACCCATGCCCAAAATGGGGCATTATCAGGACTGTGCTCATTGTGGCCAGTGCATTTTCGGCTGTCCGCTGAGTGTCAAATGGGATAGTCGGCACTATCTGCAGGATGCATTGGACAAAGGGGCCCAGCTTATTACAAACTGCCAGGTCAAAAAAATCATTATCGATAACGGCAATGCACAAGGTGTGAAGATTCATAAGCGATTCGGCTCTACCTTGTTACCGGCCGATCTGATCGTCCTGGCGGCGGGAGGCTTATCCACACCGGTCATCCTGCACAATTCCGGCATTGAATGTCAGCATGGATTATTTGTCGATCCTGTCCTGTGCGTGGCAACCGAATGGCGGAATGCTCACCAGAACAAAGAAGTAGCCATGCCCTTCTATGTTGGGCGGGAACACTATATGGTCTCACCCTATTTTGATTACTTGAGCTTTTTCTTTAATAAAAACTGGCGAAAGCCTGCTCGGAACATACTCAGTCTCATGATCAAACTGGCCGATACCAATGCCGGCAGCATACAACACAAAGTGATCAAAACACTGAGCGAACGGGATAAAGAACATCTTCAGCAAGGGGTCGATCTCTGCACCGAGATTTTCGGGAAAATGGGTATCGGCAAGCAGGATATCTTTCTGGGAACACTCAATGCGGGACACCCGGGTGGCATGCTGCCCCTGACCGAGACTGAGTCGAAGACATTTCATCATGCTGTTTTACCGGATAATCTCTATGTGGCCGACGCCACTCTCATACCTAAATCATTGGGTTATCCACCCATACTCACGATTATCGCCCTCGCGAAACGCGTCAGTAAAGTGATAAAACAAGAACATACGACCCAAGGAGGACATGATGAAATTCCGCTATGATACTGTGTGCGGCTTGTACTGTGGGGCATGTAAGGCCGTGATGGCCAATCAGACCGGCACAGTCGAGGCCCTGGCCCAGGAGTGGGAAATAAAACCGGCTGAACTGGTCTGCCACGGATGCAAAACCGAAACCATAGCCGCATTCTGCCAGGATTGCACCTTCCGAGAATGCGTCAACAACAAGGGACTCGAATACTGCTTCCAATGCTCCGAATTCCCCTGTGACGAGTTGGTTCAATTCCGGAATGATAAGGCACCCCATCATTCCGTGGTCCTGCACAATTCAAAGAGAATGCGAGATATGGGCGTGCCCAGGTGGCTTGAGGAACAACGCATCCGCTGGTCGTGCCCGGAGTGCGGCACGTCCTTCTCATGGTACGATCAGACCTGCTCGACATGTGGAGCCAAACTATACGATTGCCGAGCTGAAGAAGCGGAACTCGACCGCGACTAATACAACAACCTTCCGCTAACCCTAACAAGGAAATCGAGATAATATGAAGGAACGCATCGCTGTAAAAATAGGTGGTATTCTGATGGCCCTGCTGGGAATAATTCGAGGAACAGGTGGACTCATACTCATAATCCAAAAAGGGGCAACGGACCCGGCAATTATTGCATCGGGGTCCAGTATAACCACACTCGGCATACTCCTCTTTATTCTTGGCGCTATGATCCTGATGACAGGTATTGGGTTTCTCTTTCGCAAGCTCTGGGCATGGTATTGGGGGCTCTGGCTCATGCCAGCCTTTGTAATCGACGGTGCCCTGAACGGATATGTACTCTACGGACAACCCGGAATACTGGGAACCGCAGCCAACATATGCGTTGCAGCCTTGATCGTCCTGTGTCTCATCCTGAGCCGGACTGCCCTCGAGCACAATCCCACTTCTCACCAAAATGAATGATTAACCGATGAAACGTGGCAAGACGTAGTGGCCTCAAGCCAGCGACTGGGGGTCCCTTGTGGTACCTATACCTCATCGGTCATCGAAATAAGCATAAGGCCCCCTTCACAGATTCACTGTCAGGGGGGCCTTATCAGTATAAACAAACAGACTAAACCATCTTATTTTACTACGACTTCGACGTTATAATAGTAATCGTACTTATCGTTGAGAGCGTTCCAATGATAGACCGGAGGTAGAACACCTTGTCCACCGGGCAACGGATCGAACGGCTCCTGGTCCGGTGAGTAACCAAAATAGACGTTATATAAGTCACTGCCCGAGTCAGTCCAGGTGATTTCTATGTCATCATCCAGGGCATGTACAAATATTTCCAGAACGACTGCCGAACTGGAAGATATCCAGAACCCACCCCGCAGTTCGTAACCGGATCCGTTCATGACTTCACCGGTATCCAATTGACCGATCGTTCCGGAGATCGAATACGTCCCGCCGGTCCAGGTCCCTCCGCCCGAATCGGTCGTATGCCAACTCAAATCATATGTTCCGCCGGTCTGGGCCATTCCGGATCGGCACGGAAACAAAAGGAGAATCCCCAGCAGACAAAATACGCTGTATCGTAGAGTTTTCGTCATAATGCAGCCTCTATCACATTGTTTTTCCATTAACTGAAAAAGTGAATTTTTCCGATTTCACACCACAGCAGGACATCCTTAAAAGCCCCCGATCCAAACACGAATCAATCCGCTTTCACCGTCAAAATCCTCCAGGGCCTTGCCCACGATACTGCCCGGAACAACCTCGTCCGCTCTTTGAGCATGACCCGGGACTGAACTCGTTGTCAATAGATCGCCAGCTTTGATCTGTCCGGTAACATAACAGGGAACACTCCCGGCCAGAGCCACATATTGTCCTTTGACTTCATTGCCCATTTTCACGGCCGGTTCGGTCGAAATGATCCCGGCCAGGCGGGTATCATTCTCGATCGAGCAGGGTATCATACCCTCACTGGTAATGATCACGACTGTCCCAGGTCCTATTTTACTCATTTCCTGGTATGCCCGGACACGTTCTTTGCTTTCATCGGAAAGGCTCATCAGGTCAAGCTTCTGTTCGAGTTCAGCTTCGGTCAATTGAAAATCGGGATGGACCGGCAGTTTCTCAGCCAGGTCCTTGCTTGGGCAGATATAGGAAACCGTAGCCCGGATTGTTCCGGCCACATCGAGATCATAAGTTGGTGTCGAAGTTTTGACGCCTGTTCGACCGCTCTCTTCGACGACAAAAACAGGATGCCAGCCCCCTTGATAACTGTCCAATCGAAGGATATCGCCCGTCCCATGCTGCGAGGCTAGAATAGTCACATCATCGGAATCATTGTCCGCCGACAGGGCAATGCCATTCGTCGTATTCGTATTTGTCACAAACAAGGATGCCCCGCTTGCCCCGCCCACGCCCGAAGCCACATAGAGTTGATGATCGCCGGGAGTCAAAGTGCCAGCACCGATATTACCATCGTTGGTGATGATGAAGTGGGTCGTGCTGTTATTCCGGACCCGGAAAAGATCGTCTGTCGAGTCCTCCTGGACGTGAAGTGCGGCCAGAGGAGCATTGGTTCCTACACCGGTGCGACCGTTCTCGTCTACTATGAATTGCGTTGTTCCGGCTAGACTCACTCTGAATGCATCAAGAGCTGTCGGTTGCTCGACATGAAACTTGGCGCCGGGAGTCAATGTGCCAACACCCACATTACCGGAATAGATTAAAAACGAATCCGCTGTATCGACCGTGACTGCCGTACCGCTACATCCCCAGGCAAATGTGCGGTCCGCTGCACTACTCAATTGCATGTTGCGGCCGCCCGCCCAGGAATAATCACCGGCCACTGCATTGCTATCTCCTCCCGATACGGTCGAGCTCAAACCAGTGACACTGTTATTGTAACCACCACCTATGCTGGCATAGGCACTTGCGGTAGTGTTCGAACGCCCACCACTGACCGTTGCGTATGATCCCGAAGCAGTATTGTCGCGACCACCGCTCACATTGCCATAGTCACTGCTGACCTCATTGTTGTAACCGCCACCGATCGTTGCACCATAGCCACTGGCAATTTGGCTGTAACCGCCAGAGATTGTGGTGTAATTATTGGAAGCTGTGTTGCTGTATCCGCCGCTGATAATCGCATATGAATAATTTTGTCCGCTCAGACCGGTCGTACTACTGGTGCCAAGATTGATGTGAGTCGCCGCATTGGTCCCATACATCGTGCTGCCATAGCGAAGAATACCACCATTTACCGTCAGTTTCGCGCTGGGACTCGTCGTGCCGATACCGACATTGGTCCCCCCTTCCACAGCATACAGCACACTGTTATTGATTGATATGGCGTCGGGCACCTCAGCATCAGTGTCCGGAACATCATCATCTTCACCACCGATCGTATGAAAATCATCGCTGCAGGCATTCTGAATGTTGGCCAGAGTCGTCGGCCAAATACTGCTGTAGGAATAACCATCCACACTCTCAGCATCATCACAAACCAGGGACCGAAAAGAATAACCGCTCGAAACCAGGGCCTGGTCCGGACTCAAACGAACACCATTGAACCAGATGCCCAGGTAAAGATCGGCGACATTGAACAAATCAGCGGGCAACGGTAACATTAAAGTGTCGTCTCCCAAATTCACGGAAAAGAGCCCGTTATTAACCTGTATCGCCACATTCGTTGAGGGAGGATAATTGCCATCATTTGACCAGTAAGGCGCTTTGGAACCCGATGAATAGATCTCGAACATGAAATTCCCTGTGCCATTATACGGCACGCCATTGTCCAGCACCTTACCCTGATAACTGATCATGCTCGGTATCTGCTGAGCAAACACGCTTCCTTGGATCAGAACAAACACAACAAACAGCATCACTTTTAAATACCTGAACATCACGTTCTCCTTTCTCCTTGATTCTCTTTTACTGACAGGGGCAATAATAAACATCGATTGTTCCTTCATACGGTTTTGAATTCTGAGCAGTCACCGTGATCTGCATCGTCCCATACTGGCCGGGGAGAGGATTGAAATATATCGTTCTCACTCCGCTTGTATTGGTCACACCATACTCATGGATTGCATCGCCTCCGTCCTCCTTAATGATACAAACCCGGGCACCACTCAATGGAGAGCCGGATCGATAGACAGTGACCGTCAACGACGTATCGTTGCTGATATCAAACGATGTTCCATGACTGACACTGAGATTGACCGGGATTTCCGTGTACAATTCCATGGTCGGATCGCCTCCCAGTATCTCCATGTCCAGATAGTAGTCCTGCCGACTGGGGTAATTGTTATAAAAATCAATCAAAGCATTGGTCATGAATTGACCTATCCTCAACTGGTTGCTGTCAAAGATTTTTGAGAACCAGGTCCTTTGCAGGTAATCATCCTCCCCCCAGAATGAACTTTCGGATGAGCCGAAATAGCCAATGGCAGCTTCACGCAGGCAGATCTCACCAAAACAAGGTGAGGAATAGAGAATATTGTGAGCAATACAGCAGTGTCCGATCATAAACGGTGTCTTTTCACCACAGGTTGCGTTCTGTATATCACTTGTCGAAACATACGGTCCTGACCAACTGGTATACCCACCATGCCCCGAATAGGTAATGAGCGACCTGCCCAGATTCATTGCGCTAACCACATCATCCCCAGCAGCATTACCATCTCCCGCATAATCCTCGATACATCTGATCAGATCGCCACCAGGGTCTGTTCCTCCCGGATAGTAAGTCCCGGTATAACCATTGGGCTTGGTGTAGGTACTTAAACAGTATTCATGGGTCAACACTGAATTATAAGCTTCATCACACGATGATGAAAAACAGGCCTTCTTTAGCCAGGATGTTGCCGTATATTGGGCCTTGGTAAAGGTCATTATCCGCGAAATGACATCTAAAGCTTGCGTGTCGTTCTCAACCGAAATCCTGCCGATATAAACATCAGGAATATTGTCGCTCCCACTCAAACAGGCATAATCGCTGTCCGAAGCGCAATTGGAACAATATGCTCCTAAGGGCGTTGGAATCTGGGCCGTATCACCGACAAGCAGCACATACGAAAGAGACGGATTGGACCAGCTATTATACTGATTCTGAATATAGGTTTTGATCTCACTGACCGTGCTCCCGGTTGTCACCGTCGTCGCCTGATAAACCTTAAAACCCATCTTTTTCCGCCATTGAACCAACTGATTGATCTCGGCAATGAAACTGCTATCCGTCACGATCAGTAAACCATCGCTATAACCCGTTTTGACCTCCTCTGCTGACGTACGTTCCTGAAACATTCCATAATTAATGAACTGTGTGGCATACTGCTCCTCAAAATCATCAGACCAGGTCCTCTGTATCTCCTTTACCGTCTTGGCTATAGTACCACCCGATATGATCAGTTCGAACGACAACGACACATTCACTCGAACAATTCCCAATCGAGGATTGTATGACAGAGGCCGGATATCGATCTGAGCAACCCGATGCCCGCGGTAGAAGTTAATCTGGCCAATCGTTACTCTCTCCTCCGGCATGAATGAATTCTGCTCGTAATATGCTTTATCTATGCTGTACTTCCAATCCCGATAGCCATCCGCTGTCTTGGGAATGGACTCCTGGACCGGGGACAGCATGTTCTCAATACCGAAATAGGAAAGCGGATACTCGACGGTCTCTTCGTCTGCTAATTGGATGCCGAGTTCAGCTTCATAGGGAATCTCGACCAGAAGCCGTAGCAACGGTAAACTCGCTTGCCCGATCTCCCCGAATGATGTCTGGCCGGGTAAGACCAACTCGTGATGCATCCCGTCTTTCGTCATCCTTTCCTGGACCAGAAAACCAGGCACGCTGACTTCAAAAAATATCCTTGAGCTACCCGAACTCAAAGTGGTTATCCTCGGCTCCTCCAACTGATATGAACCGCCATCTACCGGCATCCAGCGGGTTGACTGTGCCAGTACTGATGAAAAACAGATAAAACTGAACATAAAGAACAAACAGGGTTTTTTCATGAACGCGTTTCCTCCTTCGAGCAGGCTCCTATTCAGACATTCTCCCAGTAGATAAAGCTCTTCAACGTCACCCTCGATCGTGACACTAAATACCGATTCTGCCCTCATCAACACTCACAATCACATGTAATAACGTCCATACTCCTAATCCGGGTGATGGAATAGAAAAAAAAGATCGAAACAGGATACATCACCCAACTCATTGACTTTCAACGATGAAAGTAATACTACTCTGGCTTATTCTGGCTATTTACATCTATTTACCAGGCTTTGACGGCTGTTCTTCCGTTCAGGGTAATGTCGGCTGAACCGGTGTATCATCGACGGTTTTCCTGACATCGATGGTTGATCTTTGTATCTGGTCTGATTTCAAAACTGAGAAAGGAAACACAATATGAAAAAATTGCTCGCTATGCTGCTGACTCTTTCGCTCGTAACACTTGGATTTCATTTCATGGCCTGCACGGGTGACGATGACGATGATGATGCCACTGCTACACCAACACCGACCTCAACCGCTACACCTACGTATACTCCGACCGGTACTGCCACTCCACCGCTGATGACCTGGAACCGGACCTATGGAGGCGGTGACGATGAATACAGTCGACAGGTGATCCAGACTTCCGATAACGGATACGCCGTCGTGGGCTATACACGTTCATGGGGTAATGGTCAGGATGATGTTCTGGTCATGAAGCTCGATCTGGCCGGCAATATCGTCCAGCAGAAAACTTTCGGTGATGCCCATAATGACTGGGGTAACGGTCTTGTCCAGACACCTGAGGGCGGTTTCGGCGTTGCATGTTATACCGCTCCGGATGACGGACTGCCTTGGGATGGCTGGATCTTTAAAACTGATGCCTCTTTGAATGTCGTCTGGGAAACCTTTTTCGGTGAAATCGAAAAAGAGGACGGACCGAACAACTTGTATCTGGCCCATGATAATTCTCTGATCATGTCCGGTGTGATTGACAAAACCACAGTCGAAACCCATGATGTCCTGTTGATGAATATCAGTGCAAACGGATCGATCTCCTGGTATAAACAATACGGCGAAGAGGGTCAGGACAAGAGTAATAACATGGCTGTCTGCTCGGACGGTGGATACATCATCGCCGCGGAGTCATGTTCACACAGCAATGGCCTGAGCGATGCCTGGCTGATCAGAACGGACAGCCAGGGTAACGTGTTGTGGGAAAACAACTTCGGAGGCCCACTCCTCGAAGAAGCTTTCCATGTGGAACAGACCCCTGAGGGCGGTTTCATTGTCGCAGCCTACACTAAACCAAGTCTGTATGAATTTTCGGATGCCATTATCCTCAAACTCGATCAGGATGGCAACGAACAGTGGCGCAAAACCTATGGCAGTGCTAAAGAAGACTATGCGTGGAGCATCACGACCGCTCAAGATGACGGCTATGTCTTCTGCGGCATGATCAACGGCGATTCCTGGAACAGCGGCGGCGACGGCTGGTTGGTCAAACTCGACCAGAACGGGGCCAAGGTCTGGGAACAGACTTTTACCGGTGCTGCTCATGACGAACTCTTCTACCTGATCAAGACTGCTGACGGAGGTTATCTGGCCACGGGAGAAAGCAGTTCGAACGGCGCAGGTGGCTTGGATATCTGGATCGTCAAGACCGATGTCAATGGCCATATCCAATAAGTGAGCCTATCAGACCACTCTCAGTCCTGGCTGAGGGCTTCACCCCATTGATCGATTCGCAGTCGATGTGGATCATGACTTATTATTGCTGACGCATAATCGCTCCCAGGGGTCACCATAATGCACCGATCTATCTCGACCGGATGATCAGCCTGGAAAGCTTGAAAATACTGATGATACACACTCATGGCATTTTCAAATCGTGCTCCATTACTATCATCCCTGAGCGGCACTTGACTTTTTTAGTTTAATGACTAGCCAGTAAGTCCTGAGAAGAAGTCAGATATTCCCCGAATTCAGAGAGGATAGACATGCACACCATGGTGTCGGAAATCGGGATTGCTCTGTTAGCTGTAACCTCAACCTGTCTCAGATAAGTGAATTTTCCTTGGTTGTCGCTGCCCTGGGCGTGAGTTATGGGCATATTGAACAAAACCTGATGTCCCTGCTCATCTATGCTATGGCCATAACCTCTGTCTTGACTTCCTATTTCATCAAAGCTAACCACCTTCTCTACCAAGCATTCGAAACCCTGCTGAACATGTTCGGTTGCACTCCCGCCTCTGACCCGGGACCCGGTCCAAGCGATCATCAAGACTATCCCATTGTCCTGCTTGGCTTTCACCGTGGCGCACTTGCCCTGATTGAAAATTTGCAGAAAACCGCACTCCATCTCCTGGAAAAAATACTGGTGATCGATTTCAATCTCGAGGTCCTGCAACAACTCCGTGGTATGTCAATCAAATGTAACTTTCACTAAAAATCAACCTTTTCAGTACTACTATTCTTATCTGCATTTGAGGGTTATTTCTCCTTTAGAGGCAAATACTATAGCCCCGATCCGCTCTTTTCTGATTCGCCCTCAGATTCTATATAACCCAACGACCGGAGATGCTCAATAGTTCTTGGATCTAAATCAGGCGCTACCTGCTTTTCCGGCTGCGGTAGGATATGTTTCATATTTTCTATTGTGATCAAGTGTTCCATAAGCCTGTGTTGAGCCTCATTTCTGGTTTCTTCATCAATGTTCTGGGATGCATACCGTTCAGATGGATCCTGGTTAAGATTGAAAACATCTATCCGACTGGTATGGGTATTATAGAATATCTTCCAACTATTCGTTCGGACTACTTTGAATATATCATCCAATTCGCACAATGCGTAAGGGGGAGCCTGTGAACCATCCCAGAAACAAGCTCTGAGACTCTGCCCCATAAACTCACGTGGTTGACTAATTCCCAGCAAATCCAGGATAGTAGGAGCTATATGGATACTCGATGTTTGATTTTCAATAATACTCGGATTCCGAATCACTGCCTTCGAAAAAAAAAGAAGAGGCACTCTTATGACTTCATCAAATAAAGTACATCGATGAGCTTTGTTACCATGCTCGAAAAATTCCTCCCCGTGATCAGCCGTAAATACAATCAAAGCTTTGTGCATCAATCCAGCTCGTTCTAACTTTTGGAAAAGCAAACCAAGATAATAATCAGTCCAACGAATTTCGCCGTCATAGAGAGCAATAATATGCCTAAGATCCTCTGCTGCCATATCAGAGGAAATCGCATTGTTGAAAACATAACGTCTGGCTGAAATTGAACCATGATACTCAGGATCAAAAATCGCATTTAAAGGTTCAGGAGGAATATAGTCGTTATGTACATCCCAATAATGTAAAAATAAAAAGAAACGTGAATCCTGCTGTTGGCTCAACCAAGAAATTATCTGTTGGTGATGATCTGGATTAACAATATCATCATGATGGGAAGATAAATAAATATTTTCCACTACCGCGGGGTTGATCTTCTCTCCTTTGTTCTCATCAACCTGATCAAGATAGGAACAATTTATATATGTATCAAATCCCTGATCTAGATTAAATGATTGATCCATATATGGACCGGTCACAAAAGCCGCTGTCCTGAATCCCTCTTTCTGAAGCACCTCTGCTAACGTAATCCGAGTATCACTTAATATTTCATTATCTTTGATGACATCATGAGCGCCTTGCCAGAGAGATGTCAGTAATGATGCATTTGATGGGAGCGTCCAGGATGTGGAACTCATATTATTTGCGAATAAAACACTCGAACGACTCAATCTATCAAGCTCTGGACTCGTTGATTGATTGTATCCATAACAACCGAGATGATCCGCTCGAAGACTCTCCACCGATAACAGAATGACTGGCAAAGGAATAAAATAACTTTTATATCTATGCTTAGTTATAAGATATAATAAAGATAATATTATAATAATGATAATACAAATAATATATATCTTTTTAAGCATACAGCATCAACCGTTCGTTTTTATGCATAGTCTACCGGGAAGTATATGTTTAACCTCATAGTATGGCTTAGAATTGGAGTTCAGGCAGGTGATAGTGACCTAAAAAATGCAGCATATTACTTTTCCTTACCAGTAATAGCCTTTGTAATAGAGTCATTCCTCGTTTCCTTATCCTGTTCGGTAGGATTACGTCCGTTACTAGGAAAGATGAACAGGGATGCCGAAGGGGGGACTCGAACCCCCACGACCTTTCGGCGCCACCCCCTCAAGATGGTGTGTCTACCAGTTCCACCACTTCGGCAACTCCCATAGTTATATAAAGCACCTAACCCATTGTCAAGACCCACATTCTTTTATACCTCACTCATTCATTATGAACACATCCTCATGCTGAAGGCTACTCACTCTTCCATGCAGTCCGGATCGAGTTCGGAAAGAAAGAAACACACATCGCCACATGTTCGCCCTTGATTGGTTGACCAGGATGGCCCAAACAGCACACTCATAGTTTGTTATTAAAGGCACTTCTCTGCCTGTCAAGGATCATGACCGCGACCAGTTTTTTCTGATCGCTTCTTTTTGAGCGAACTGTTGATTCTTTCTCTCGCTGTGAGACCATCCCGACGCTCGGGCATGCCGCTTTCATCTAAACAAAAAAGCAGCAAACGACCTGCCCTAAGCCAGTCGAAGGGGCCTGCCCGAGCTTCACTTCACGTGAACACCGGCACCTTTGTCTCGCCCCAAATGAGTCGTGTTCAAGTGTGGTCATGAACGACCGGTGGACAGTGGTCGGTGTGCCTGGGCTGATCCGGTTCTGGTGTCTCCGATGGTGGGTTTGTTCTCGCCCCGCTCGCGAACTAGGCCACTCCGAGGGCAACGTCACGCCGTAATCTTGATGAAGGCGGGCAACGTCACGCCGTAATCTTGATGAAGGCGGTGACCTGCCGCTGCGTTATCCTGGTCCACTCACTGCCTCCCAAGATTGCGGCGATACGGTCGCCGCTACTTCATGTTGGGATGCAATGCATTGCTTCATTTCGGAGATCGTGTTATTATCATGATAAGGACAACATTCCATCTGGAAAGAAAAGATGAAAACACACCAAGTAACATTGACAAGCAGACGATTGATCGGTTCTCATTCGACAACATTGCGCCCAGTGTCAATCAAATTCAGGAGCACGATCGCATCATTCATGATTGGTATCGCTTTGTTCTTTCATTTCCGCCCCATCTGGTGCGCTATTATCTTAAAAAATTCAGGATCACACCAGACCAGGTTGTCCTTGATCCCTTTTGTGGGACCGGAACAACACTGGTTGAGTGTAAAAAGAATGGGATCAAAAATGTGGGTATCGAAACACATCCCATGTCACACTTTGCCACGCGTGTGAAACTGGATTGGGACATTGATCCCAAACAGCTTATTGCTTCATCGGTGGACATTGCCAAAAAAACAGAAGAAGACCTCATTAAACAAGGGATTTATGATCAGCCTATACCACTCTTGGGCGAAAAAACAGAAACACAGGTTGCGTTACGTTCCCTGGGGAAAGAAAAATCAAAATTACTGATCACGAACTCAATCAGTCCTTTGCCCCTGCATAAAACATTACACCTCCTCGATAATCTCAAGAAACATGCCGGTTCCCGATGGTACAACCATCAACTGCTGGCCCTGGCCAAGGCACTGGTGGGTTCGATCAGTAATTTGCATTTTGGGCCGGAAGTCGGTGTCCGTAAAATAAAAAAAGACGCTGCCGTCATTGAAAGTTGGCTTACTGAAGTCAGAAAGATGGCCAGTGATCTCGATGATGGGAACATGAAGAATGAAACTGAAACCTTTCTGTATCGGGGTGATTCACGCGAGATTGAAACCATCCTGAACAAGCATCGAATTGATGCGGTTATTACGTCGCCCCCCTATCCCAATGAAAAGGATTATACCCGGACCACGCGACTCGAGTCAGTCATTCTGGGTTTTATTCAAAACATGGCGGAACTGCGCTGCTTAAAAAAGAATTTCATTCGCTCGAACACCCGCGGTGTCTATAAGGAAGATGATGACGATCAATGGATTCTGGATTACCAACCGATTCTCAATATTGCCGATGAGATTGAAAAAAGACGGATTGAACTCGGAAAAAATTCCGGTTTCGAACGGCAATACGCCCGGGTTACGAAACTCTATTTTGGGGGCATCAAAAAGCATCTGGCTGGTCTCCGAAATATCCTCAATAAGGGTGCCTACTTGGCCTATGTTGTGGGTGATCAAGCCTCGTATCTGCGGGTGATGATTAGAACCGGTGAACACCTGGCTGAGATTGCCCATTCCTTGGGGTATGAAACCGTCAGTATTGATCTTTTCCGGGAACGAATCGCAACGGGAACAAAAAACTTCTTACGTGAAGAGGTTGTTGTGTTACGCTGGAATGGTTGACCACCTCCTTCAGGACGCAAAAACATGACCCAAAAACAAAATCGATATGCGGACATTATTGAGCACATTTTTCTGGAGAAATTCAAACGAGGGAATAAAGAAGTTTCTTTTGAAAGGGATGATATTATTCGCGTGGCTCAGAAAAAAAGATCAAAATCCCCAAGAATCTGGGTGACCTCATTTATACGTTTCGCTACCGAATGCAACTCCCTGAGTCCATTCTGAAAAAAGCACCCAAAGGAAAAGTATGGATCATTCGACCAATTGGTCAAGCACAATATTGTTTCGTTGCGGTTGATTTCGCTGAGATTACTCCGAACACGATGCTGAGCGAAATCAAAATACCGGATGCAACCCCCGGTATCATCGCCATGTACGCCCTGAGTGATGAACAGGCACTGTTGGCAAAATTACGCTATAACAAACTGGTGGACATCTTTTCAGGGTTGACCTGCTATTCCCTTCAAAATCATCTTCGAACCTCTGTCCCCGATATGGGCCAGATTGAGACCGATGAAATCTACATCGGCCTTGATAAAAAAGGGATCCACTATGTCTTGCCCGTGCAGGCAAAGGGCGGCAGTGATAAACTCAGCGTCGTCCAAATTGAACAAGACATGGCCATGTGTCGCAACAAATTCCCAGCCCTAATCCACCGCCCCATCGCCGCCCAATTCATGGGAAACAACTTGATTGCGCTCTTTGAATTAGTGGAAGAAAAACAAAGCATTAAAATAGCCGCTGAAAAACATTTCAGGTTGGTTCCACCCGATGAAGTGACCCTAGAATTGCTGGAGGCTTACAAAACGAGGATTTCTTAGAGCCACATCAGAAAATCGTATCGAACCCACAGCAAACATAATGCAATATCACGGCGTTGAATTTGACAATTTCTCGACTCCCTTCTCTTTTACGATGAATTTTTGAATAGTCCAGGAGCCACACAGCGGCACCCATTCGTGCGATTCCCGCTCTCGCTATGAGCTTCGTCAGCTTGAACGCCTTATTGGGCGGCACACATTCTCTCCGCTCAACGAATCCCTACCCACGACAACCCGTGTGAACGCGCCCACCGATGGTATACGGCTCGTACGTGCTCACGCGTGACGCCAATGCGTGGTAACACTTCCGGACTGAGTGCGTCGAGGCCTTCGCAGGTCTCGTTCAGCACGTTGTTGATGGCCAGGAACGCTTCGCCGTCTTGCTGACTGTCATCTGGCGGCCATGTGGCTTCGATCGCCCGAAGCACGTCTGGAGTCACCCCCAGCAGCACCTCAGCGTCTTCAAGGTCGAACCCGCCACGAAGGATGTCGCCAACACACCTGAAAATGATCTCTTGGTCGCTCTCGCTCAGATCCTTGAGTGCCATGAATACTCACCTCCCCCAACCTTGGAACCTCGTGCCCTTCGCGGTGTCAGACGCCCTGGTGTCCGCCCAACCCTGCAAATCAGCGGTGCGGCTTTTTGCACCCGCTTAATGTGTCTTGTTAGCTGCTGACTTCTAAATTTCGTTCATCAAAGACTTCTTTAGCAACAAAAAGTCCATTTAATGCCGCCGGAAACCCAGCATATACGGCCATCTGAATCATGACTTCAATGATTTCTTTCGGGCTACAGCCAACATTAAGCGCTCCATGAACATGTACTTTAAGTTGTGGCAAGGCAGTGCCCATAGCGGTTAAAGCTGCCACTGTCGCTATTTCACGGGATTTCAAATCCAAACCAGGCCGGCAATATACATCCCCAAAAGGAAACTCTATTAGTAAGTCTGCAAACTCAGGAGAAATATCCTTAAGGGCTTCCATAACCCTTTTTCCCTGTTCACCATCAATTTCCGCTAATTTATCCCATCCATTTTTATATCTTTCTGATTTCATGATTTCCCTTTTAAATTTTTATGGCAGCTAACGCTCGACTTCAGCGGCGGTACGTTAGCGATGTCCGCTGGAAGGAGTTGCTATAAGTGATTTTGATTTATCCGTCAACACCACCCTCTGTGAGTCCTGTCTCCCATTCAATATCACAGACTGAACAAATATAATTTAACGGGTCCCCCTCTTTTCGCTCCGTTATGGTTGGCTTGGTAATTATCCTGTTGCATTGCGGACATCGAAATACTTTTCTTCGTTTTTTTCTTATAACTAAGGTTTAAAAGGCTTCCCGATAATGCCTTTAGGCGGCGAAACGCCGGCTAACAATCATTCTTGACTAGTTGCCTGATTTCTTGCACATCAAGGCTATCAACAGTTTTTTTCCTCTTTTCCCGCGTGTTATCCAGATCGGTATAAATACGCCGGGTGATCGTTGGGGTCAGAGACGATCAGCCGGGCTTTTCACCCTCGTTCCCCTTTTCAATTCCATCGTACTGGGTCAAAGCAAACTTGTCAATTAAAAACTTGAGAACAGTGTGGTGTCCAGAAATGTCAACAGACACCCCTGTTTCCGAGATAAAGTGTGTACTCATATCCAGATATCCCTGAGCCAATGAATAGCTGTTCTTACTCTCTCTTTCCTTATGAACAAGAGCCGAATCTGCCCGGAATCAGCACTCTGATAACGATCTCATCGACCCTGTCGCTCTCCATCCAGTAAATTCGGATGAAATCTCACACTAAAAAATAGTGCCACCCCTCAATCTGACTCGATTGTAACCACAGATGATTTTTTGAATAGTACAGCCTTAAATCCTGTTTAATGCCTTCATAGAAACCTCAAAAAAATGCAGATTTGATTAAACGTATTTTTATTGATTGCGTAAAGCTACTATTCATGAGCATCCAACACATGATCAAAGTCAATAGCGTAGGTCTGACCATCTGTTTGATAGCGTAGGTCTGACTCTCTGTTTGCTCATAATCGCGACGTATTGGACCATTGGACGATGTATCGTCGAGTTTGAGCAAGGAGGAGAAAGCAGGGCTCAATATGGTGCACAGGTGATGGAACTCCTTGCATCCGATCTGACCTCGCGTTTCGGACGCGGTTTTAGTGCGACTAATCTACGGCATATGAGGGCTTTTTTTCTTGCGTATCCATCCAGTGTTGATCACGATACAATTCAGCAGACACTGTCTGCTGAATCTTCGTTTATCATTATCAGTAAAGCGTTTCCAATGTCCTGGTCTCATTATGTCCGATTGTTACCTTATGCGTTGGAGGGGCTGCCCAATCAAGTCATTGCTGCAGAATACCGGATGGTTCTGCCCGATGAAGCGGTCCTGGCTGCGGAACTGGAAAGAACCCACAAACTTCTTGAACAAAGAAAAAAGTAACCGGACCATCTCTGTTTTTTTTCATGGAATAACGCCCATATCTCGCTTTTAAGGGCTCTTTTGTGCCTGACGAGGGTCAGGATACCGGCCAGGTGAGTTCTATCGCCTCTTTTTATTTTAGTCGCTGCTTTTGATCGAGCTGTGGGTCCGTCCCGACGCTCGGGCATGCCGCCTGCAGCTAAGGGGAAAAAGCAGCAACCGACCTGCCCTGAGCCAGTCGAAGGGGCCTGCCCACGCTTCACTTTATGCGGGCACCGGCACCTGGGTCTCGCCCCAAAGGACCGGCGTTCGTGAGTGAGCTGGCACGACCGGTGCGCGTTTTATCGTGGACCTGGGCTGGTCCGGTTCTGGTGTCTCCGACGGTGGGTTTGTCCCCGCCCCACTCCATTCGGGCCCCGTCAGCTCCGTGCTCGCTGGGCT
>JAFGSJ010000068.1 GCA_016934675.1 bacterium
CTCCCACTTTGTATCTGCTCTTAGTTTTTCTATGTCTGAGGTGGCATGAGCGTCCCGCTCATGTTTGGATGTTCTTGCTCACACGGCTGAGAGGCCGTGCCACTCCCGTTTTCTATCTGCCTTTGCTAATATTTTATTGTGTTTCAGGATTCTTTGATGAGCTGATGGCCGAGCCAGACGGTCCGTAATTGGCAGCGGACTCGGCCTCCGCTTCCCTGGACCGTGTAGGTATAGAACCGGTAGCCGCAGCCGTGGAGTTGATCATGGATGGGTTCGGTCGTTGCGGGTGCGCCTACGATCCGGATGCCGCTGATCTTGCGGTCTTCAGCCCTGTGGAGGTGGCCGTGAACCAGTAAACGGACGCGGTGGGTCAAGGCCAACAGGAGCAGGGCATGTCGGTGTTCCTGGGGTATCTGATGTCCGAGCCGTTCCAGCAGGGAGAGGGTCTGATACCCGCGGCGGTGGGCGGTTTCCGGGGCCGGGATATTGGGGCTGTGGTGCAGGGCGATGATCTTGACCGGAATGTGTCGGAATTGATAGAGCTTGCTGGCCAGAGCTTTGAGTTGATAATAGCCAAGCCAGCCCAGAGCATTGGTCGCGACATTCAGGTTGCCGAGATTGTTCGAATTGAGTCCGAAGATGACCAGGCGGGGGTCGGGTTGACAGGCCCAGGGAAAGGTCACGGGTTGTTGTCCCATTTTGAGACCGAGGACCGCTTTGTGCATATCCTGCGTGCGGTACATCCGGCGCTTGCCGGGTAAACGGGCAGCCAGGCAGCACAGATCGTGATTACCGGGGACTATGGACAACCTGTTCTCCAGACCGGCTTCTCGGATAATTTTCCAGAACAGGGTCCAGGTCTCGAGATCGCCCCGATCGGTAATATCTCCGGTGATGAGGACATGGTTCGCGTTACGAACCGGTCCTGAAGCCAAGATCCTGCGAAAGGCCTGATTCATGCCCTTGAGCGGTGGGAAAATACCCAGCTCGGTCCGTCTGGCCCCGTCGGTCCCGGTCAGATGCAGATCGGAAAGATGAACGATGGTAAAATTGGCCATAGTGGCGGCCCCTAGCGCCAGGGGATGAGCTCGAAGGGCAGACCGAGTTCTTCAGCCAGTTTATGCAGGTCCTGTTCGAGCGTTATAGCCTGACCATCCGAGCTCTTGACCGGTGTAGTCTTGTCAACCACGACCACAATCTGCATTTTTTCCGGGATAAGATAAGTCCGGGCCAGTTCCTCGAGCGTATCAGCGGTACAGGTCAGGTAGGCCTCCTGGATGAGATCGAGTGTATTGATCGGTTCCAGTCTGAGTTGGTATCGGGCATAGGTATTGACCAGATCGCGGGGTGTATCCACTTTGAACACAAAAGAATTGAGCAGATCGTGACGTTTGAGTTCAAGATCGGCCTCAGGAATGGACTGGTGCATTCTCTTCATGATCAGGGCCGTTTCCGTCAAAGCCTGATGGGTCTGGTCAGCCTGGCAGCCGATATAGCCGGTAAGGTAACCGGCTTGACACATTGAGGCCTGATAGGCATAGGTCGCATAAACCAGGCCGAGATCGCTCCTTAATCGGTTTAGCAGATAGGAATCGCTGCCCCCAAACACGCTCGTGAGCAAGGAAATTTTCCAGAAATCAGGGTGGGTCCGTTTGACCGTATCGAGCATGAAGATGATCTGGGCCTGGACCTGGCCGGGCTTATCGATCAGGGCCAGGACCGGAGGCGTTACCGATGGACTATGTACAGTTCGCTCCGCGGTGCTCGTGCCTGGTAGTAACGCGAACAGCTTGTTCAGGCCCCGTTCCACAGTCGTGATGTCTATATCACCGGCCACACCCACGACCATATTACCGGGCACACAATAAGTCCGGAGAAAAGACTGCAATTCGGCGGGATTGATCCCGGACAAGTTCTCTATGGCCCGCAGGGGGTCGCGACCGTAGGCATGTCCTTTGAAATGGGCGATTGTAGCTTCTCGCATGGCCGCAGCCTGAGCGTTCTCACCCTGACGTTCGAGTGAGGTTCGAATCTGCTGCTTAATAACATCCAGCAATTCCGTGTCAAAACGTGAGTGCAGAAGAATATCCTCGAGAATTGCTAGGCCCTTTTCCCAGTCTTCTTTCATCAGTGAGAGCTGGATTTCAGTGGCCTCCTCGCCGGAATAAAAAGTGAGTTGCAAAGCATTTTCATCGAGCCGTCGGGCCAATTCCTCGGGCGAGGCGGTCTCGGTACCGCACCTGATGATGGACCTGTTCAACAGATCGGTCAACCCGATTTTTGAGTCAGGTAGGTCGATACTACCCGCTTTGACCAGAATGGAGACATCGATCAAGGGTAATTCCGGGTCCTGAAGATAGAAAACCGTCGCCCCCTTGATGTGGCTGATCCTTGCTTGAGGATACGTGATCCTGTTCGGGACCCGTTCGAATGAAAGCGGGTGTTTCCAGCCTTTCGGGGTCGGGTAATCCGAATGGTTCTCGAATGAATCCGGTCTGCCGATTTTAAATGCTTCCGCTCGCGTAACCGCCCTGTTTTCTTCGTAATCAACCGGACTCTCATCGGGACCATCACCGGGAATTATGTAAACCGACGTCCGATTGCTGTCCTTGATATATTTGTTGACCACACGGGTAATATCATCGGGCGTGACCGTCGCAATCCTTTCAAGATACGTGGTTAAATATTTCCAACCGACGCGGACTTCGAGCCTCGCCAAACTCTCGGCAAGCTCGTCATTGTTCCGCAATGCATCCAAAAATTCACGCTGGTTCAGCTTTTTTATGCGAGTCAACTCCCGTTCCTCGACTGGTTCGATTTTCAATTTCTCGACTTCGGCGATCAGAAGGCGCTCATAGTCCCGGCAGGCCTCGAAATAAAGCTTTTGTTTCTGTTCGAAGTCCAGTTCATCGTTGCCGGCTATGCCTTCCGGTTCGTTCGGTGAGCCTCCCAGCAGGAACATGCCGGCATAGCGGTTATCCGGATTGCCAGCCCAGGCATCATGACCGAGTCCTTTATTGGTAATATTCTGGACCAAACGGGCCCCACGACCATAACTCAAGACCATGATCAGGGCATCGAGCGCGTAAAAATCCGCTGTACCCATGCGAGCAGCATGATAACCAATCCGGATGACCGGTGAACGGGCCCCCTTCAGGTAACGAACGTTTTGGCGCGGCCCCTGCTGTGTCGGTTCGGGAAGCAACTCATCCGGAGCCCGATCTCCGGCCGGATAGCGGTTAAAATAGCGCTCAGCCAAAACCCGGGCCTGCTCGATGGTCAGATCACCGACCAGGACACAGACCGCGTTGGTCGGAGTATAGTAGGCCCGATGGAAATTCTGAGCCGCAGTCGTATTATACCAGATCATATCGCTCGGCCAGCCGATGGTCGGATGACGATAGGGATGGGCTTGATACGCGGCTGCATTCAAATCCAGAAAAGCAGACCGAGTCGGGCTGTTGGCATAACGATAAGCCCACTCGCGCTGGACTACCTCTTTTTCGACATACAATTCACGCCAGGACGGCTCGAACAGTTGCTCGCTGATTATTGAGAACCATTGTTCGAGCATGTCCGAGGGAACTGAAGCCTTGTACATGGTCTGATCCTTATTGGTAAAAGCGTTGATATCAATAGCCCCATTCTTGCCAAGTTGGGCCGAAAAAGCCCGAGGTACAAGGATTTTCTGGACCTCGAGCCGTAAACGGTCCATCTCCGCCTTTTTCTGTTCAATCAAAGCCCGATCGGGCTCACGCTTCTTTTCCTCGGCCAGAATGACCTGATAGGCGGCTTCGATCCGGTCTTGTAACTCCTGGTCCTTTTGATAATCGAGTGTCCCAAAATTTTTCGTACCCTTGAACATCATGTGTTCAAGTAAATGGGCCGTTCCGGATTGACCCGCATTATCGAGGGCAGACCCGGCCCTGATCGCCAGGCGACAGGCCACCTGCGGCGCTATCGGCCGCTCGACCACCAGGAAGAGCATGCCATTGTCCAATCGAAATTCCTGCACATCGAGATTGAACTCCGGACCGATTTCCGTAGCTGAGCCGTTCGGGTAACTCCCCAGACACATCCAGACAATCATAAGTAAACAGATACACAAACGCGAACGGATCATATATATGTCCTCCTTACTCTCAGCGTTTCCAGAATTCAGGAATGAAAAGAATTAAAACGGTATACAGCTCAAGCCGCCCGACCATCATGCAAAACGACAGGAACCATTTGCCCAGTATAGGGATATGGGCGTAGTTGTCCATTGGCCCGACCGATCCGAGACCCGGTCCGACATTGCCGAGTGAGGCCAGGACCGACGAGAAAGCCGATACAAGATCGAGACCAAGGGCGGCCATGAACAAGGTCCCCAAGGTCTGTATTCCCAGAAAAAGTAAAAAAAAGGCGAGTATGTCCTGGATTATCGAATTCGAGACAATCGTCTGACCAAGCTTGACTCTTTTTATGGCTTTTGGGTGAATAGTCTCGTAAAATTCGATATAGGCATGTTTCAAGAGCATCAGAACACGGACCTGTTTCACCGAACCTGCGGTCGAGCCAGCACACCCCCCCATAAACATGAGGCAAAGCAGAATAACCTGGGGGAAATAAGGCCATAACTCAAAATTATCTGTCGAGTAGCCCGTGGTCGTTATTATTGAAACAACCTGAAAAGAAGCCATCCGAAACGAATGCCAGAAGCCATAAGGCGTCTGAAAGGCCAGGAAACATGTGGCCATGGCTATGCTGATAATCGTGACTGTTACGTAAAACTTGAATTCACTGTTCCGATAACAATGGACTAGCTTGCCTTTTAAAGCCGCAAAATGAAGAGCGAAATTGACCCCGGCCAGAAACATGAAGACGGTAATCACCCCATCGATATAGGCACTGTCGTAGGCACCGATGCTGAGATTTCTGGTCGAGAATCCGCCGGTAGCCATCGTACCAAAAGTATGACAGAGCGAATCGAACAGGGACATGCCGCCCAGGAGCAGCAGGACTGTTTCCGCTGCTGATATGGCCACATAGACAATCCAGAGTGTCTTAGCGGTTTCCGTTATTCGTGGTTTGAGCCGGTCCGGCGTGGGACCGGGTACTTCAGCCTTATATAACTGCATACCGCCAATACCGAAAATCGGCAGAATGGCCAGAGATAAAACGATGATCCCCATTCCTCCCAGCCAATGGGTCAGGCTCCTCCAAAATAGAATGCCGGCAGAAACATCCTCGATCTCGGTCAGAATTGTCGCCCCGGTCGTGGTAAATCCGGACATGGATTCAAAAAAAGCATCGGTAAATGAGGTCACCGTGCCTGAAAAATAATAGGGTAAAGCGCCAAATAAAGAAATGAAAAGCCAAGCGAATGTGACGATTACAAATCCGTCCTTACGCTGGATATGGGTCGTCTCGCTCAGAGTCAGCCCATATCCTGTGCCGGCTACGATTAATGTGATACACATGGACACCAAGAGAGCCTGATAGTCTCCGGCGTGGAGAGTGATCGAGAAAAACAGGGGCAGAATATAGGTCACACCGGTGACCAGCAGAAGAATACTGACACTTTTGATGATCGCCCGATAATTCATACAGACCCACTCACTGGAATAAAAGCTCGACTTTGTTAATATTCGAGCGCAACGAGAAGACGATGACCCGGTCCGCAGGGAAAATCTTGTCAGTCCCACTCGGAATGATGACTTCGTCATTATGAATGATGGCACCGATAATACAACCATACGGTAAGGTCAGTTGAATGAGTGGAATATTGATGATCTGCGATTTCGAGTGAGGTATGAATTCGAGGATTTCCGCTTTATCACCCGCTATGGACGACATGGACAGCACCGTGCCGCGGCGCATGAATTTAAAGATATTGTCTGCGGTTATCCGCTTGGGGTTTATGACCGTATCGAAGCCCATCGAACTCAATAGGGCATTGTAACGATCATCCTGGATAATCGCAATGATTTTCCTGATCTTGAGATGTCGGGCGAGCAGAGACATGAGCACATTGGTCTTGTCATTCGAGGTGGCCGTGACCAGGGCGTCTACCTGGTCCAGGCCCTCATCCATCAGCGTTTCAATGTCGGTCGCATCTGCCTGCAGTATCAGCGATTTGGTCAATCGCTCGTTTAAACGCTCGCATTGCTCGAGATCACGCTCGATGATCTTGATGCGATCGATCTTGGGCTCGAGTTTTTGGGCCAGATGGCCGCCTATCTGCCCACCACCGATTATGGCCAGACTAGTCAAACTATCCATTTGTCGACCGAGTAGTCCCAGGATATCGTGCATCAAGGCTGCTTCACCCAAAAGGTAGAGATGATCATCAGGCATGATCGAATCTTCACCCGAGGGGATTATGATACGTTGACCGCGCAGAATGGCCACGATCAGAAAGGCATATTGTTTCTTCAACTCAAAAAAATCCTTGAGCCTGGTATTGATCAGGGGATCATTTTCATGGATAACCAGGTCCACCAATTGGATGCGTCCCTCACCGAAACGGGCTATATCACTCGCCTCCGGAAAACTTAGTATCCGGGCGATCTCATCCGAAACCTGAAAATCAGGATTTATGATCAGATCGATACCCATTTTGCGCTTGATGAAATTGGGGATGTCAGTCGAATATTCGGGATTTGCGACGCGGGCTATTTTGACCCGGACCTTGTACTCACGGGCTAACAGACAGGAAAGCATATTGACTTCATCCCGGTTCGTGACGGCCACCATCATGTCCATCTGCTCGATCCCGGCTTCTTCAAGCAGACGAGCACTCGCACCATTTCCCGTCAACATAAGCACATCGAGTTTTTCATTGATATATTGGGCCTTGTCTCGATTACTCTCAATAACAGTGACATCGTGGTTTTCACGTGAAAGACGTTCGGCCAGGGAATAACCAACATCACCTGCACCAATAACCAGGATTTTCATCGATTGACCTTTATCAGGTGAAATTGTCTGCTTTCAGAAGGTTAGATATGATGAAACCAGACAGATCATTCCGGGAAAAGTATCTGATTGATCCGAAACAGAAAATGGTCCGGTGGGTTGGATTTACTGATGTAACCGCTCGCCCCAAGCTTCCGGACCAGCATGACTTCCTCAGCCTTTTTAAAGACACCGGTCATAACTAATACAGGTAAATTCTGACTGAGTTTCGCGGCTCGTACTTGTTTCAACAGTTCAAAACCATCCATCTTGGGAAGCTGAAGGTCAAGTATGAGCAAATCAAGAGCGGGCAACTCATGTTTCAACATCTGAAGAGCAGCCTCTCCATCCTCGGCCATCAGCACCTCGTATCCTTCTTTCGTCAGCAAGTCTGCCAGCATTTTCCGAAAAAAAGCCGTATCTTCGGCAATCAGTATCCGTTTCTGCTTCCGCTCCTGATAAAAAGCCGGCGAAGTCTCATCCTTCATCATGGCCGGAATATTGGCCTGATTGTCTACCCGGATTTCCTGTGCCTGTTCAGTCTCTTCCTGCTTCTTGACTGAAAAAATATACTGACACTTAGGGCAACGTATCTTGACGCCTTTGAGGGTTATCCGACTATCATCAATCTTACATACGGTCTTGCATGATGGGCATCGAACGATCATACTTTCTGCTCCTTATAGATACTATATACATCATTCCACTTAAGAGTTCAAACACTTAATAAAAAAGTATACTCGAAAAGAGATGAATCTGCAAATGTTGGGGAAATGTTGGGGAAGTCGAGCGGGGACACTCAAATAGAACTTGTCAAATGAATTTTTGTGTTGTATACTGGTTGTAGTCGAGAATAGACGATAAGATTTGAACAGAAAGAGAGGAAACGATTATGGCTCGTCGCTCACGATTGAAGTATAAGGACCCCCGGAGTGGGTATTATCACATCATGACCCGCACGGTCCTGAAGTCATTTCTGTTGGATGAGGTTGGCAAGGAGGAGTTTCTGAACCTACTCCGGAAGCTGGCCCAGGTCTATTTCGTCAAGGTGGTTTCCTTTGCGATCATGAGCAATCATGTGCATCTGATCATACGAATGCTACCACAGGAAGAAATCAGTGATGAGGATTTGAGACGACGTCATCATCGCTATTACAATGAGGGGATGACGCTTTTGAAGCAGCGTTTCGATCCTGAGCGGACAGAGTATTACCGGTCCCGCTTCGGGGATTTGTCAAAGTTTATGCAGGACCTCAAGCAGCGGTTTTCACGCTGGTATAACAAACGGATGGACAATCACGGGCATATTTGGGGAGAGCGGTTCACAAGTGTATTACTCGAAGCGGGTCGGGCTCTGACCGCATGTATGGTTTACGTGGAATTGAACAGTTTACGGGCCGGTTTGGTGACCCGTCCCGAGGAGTATCGTTGGAGCAGTCTGGCCCACTATGTCAGTGGTGGTCGTACGGCAGCCTGGTTGGATCACGAGACGCTCAAGACCAAGCTGGAATGGCGAGCCGAGCTGCATGAAAAAGAGCGAGATCGCCGCGACAAGAGTGCTCAAGCAGGGCGAAGCACATCAGTGGTCAAGGAGTATCTCACCCTGGTCTATCGGCAAGGGATGGTCGAGCGTCCGGGTAAAGCGACACTCGATAAGCATGTGGGCGAGCAGGCTTTGAGTGAGGATTTCGCCTCTCTGGGTGTGCTGTCCTTTCGGCAACGTATCCGTCATTTCAGTGATGGGGTCTTTCTGGGCGGCAAAGACTTCTGTCAGCAACAATTCACTGACTTCCGGTCGTATTTCCAGACGAAGAAGGAGCGTCAGGGTCATCCGGTTATGCCTCGCCATGCGGCCGTGCCGGGAGGACTCTTGGACCTCTATACCATTCGCAAATTGACCTGAACTGCTTCTGAGAACTGACTCCAAGCGAAACTATCACATCATCACGCGGTATTAATCATCCGCGAAGGCATTTCTCCGTTTTTTCAGTGTACTTCTCTGCGCCTTGAATGAGTCTTTTCTTTCAAATTTCCCGGATCAAATCGAATTTTCCCTGTTTCTTTCTGTTTCTTTCAGATTACTGACATCTTTCGAATGTTTGAGCAGTTCACAGACTCACATGGACTCATAACTGATCACACTCAGAAAAGTATTGGATCAATTAGAGTGTCCCCCTCCCTATCCTCTATCCTCGTCTTGAATCACGGGCATCAGCTCTTGATGTGGCTTGACTTTGACGGGTTATGCAATACTCTTTAATGTGAGGAGACTGAACCATTATTCAGGAGAGCACTCATGACCCAGATGCAAGCGGCCCGGCAGGGCACAGTGACTCCAGCCATGAAGCATGTGCTCGAGCAGGAACAGATCGAGGAAGCCAGTCTGCTCGAGGACCTGGCCTCGGGGACTATTGTCATTCCGGCCAATAAGAACCATAACCTGATCAATCCCAAGGCTATCGGTCGGGGAGTGACCACAAAAATAAACGCCAACATCGGCACTTCGCCCGATGATTGTGATCCGGACCGTGAACTCGAGAAGCTGCGTATAGTCGAGGAGGCTGGTGCGGACACCTATATGGACCTGAGTATTGGTGGTGATCTGAACGCAATCAGACGGGTCCTGATCGAACAGTCGACCATTCCAATCGGGACTGTACCTCTCTATCAGGCCCATCTCGAGCAGATCGCCCAAAAAAAAGGCCTGAGAGACTTGACCGTGGACGATCTTTTCCGGGTGATCGAGACCCAGGCCCGCGATGGCGTCGATTTCATGACTGTCCATTGCGGTGTGACCCAGGCTACGATCGAAAGACTTCTCACTGAAGGCCGGCTTATGAACGTGGTCAGTCGAGGCGGATCGTTTCTGGTCGAGTGGATGCTATATCACAAGGCGGAAAACCCGCTCTACGAGTATTTCGATCGTCTGCTCGGGATCGCGCTGGAACATGATGTGACCCTGTCACTAGGCGATGGTTTCCGACCGGGTTGTCTGGCGGATTCGACCGATCGGGCTCAGATTCAGGAATTGATCTTTCTGGGGGAATTGACCAAACGGGCCTGGGACAGGGGGGTCCAGGTCATGATCGAAGGCCCCGGCCATATGCCTTTGAACCATGTAGCCCATAATATCTTCCTGGAAAAACAGTTATGCCATGGGGCGCCCTTTTATGTGCTCGGTCCGATCGTAACTGATATTGCACCTGGTTACGACCATATCACTTCGGCCATTGGCGGGGCAATTGCTGCGGCCAACGGGGCCGATTTCCTGTGCTATGTCACCCCGGCGGAACACCTGTGCCTACCCACGCCTGACGATGTCCGGGAAGGGGTCATTGCTGCCCGCATTGCAGCCCATGCCGCGGATATTGCCAAGGGTATTCCCGGTGCTCTCGAACGTGATCTGGCTATGGCCCACAAGCGTAAGGAACATGATTGGGAAGGCCAGATCGCCTTGGCCCTCGATCCACTCAAGGCCCGATCCAAGCGAGATCCAAACGCATTGACCGATAAGGACACCTGCACTATGTGTGGCGAGTTCTGCGCCATCAAAGTCATCAATCGTTCATTCAGAGAGATTCTCAATCGGTGAGTCCTGTTCTATGCATTGGCGGTCTGGACCCGTGCGGTTATTCGGGTCTGACCGTAGACCTCAAGACCTGCCTCGCCCATGGGACAAGACCGGCCCTGATGACGGTGGCAGTCACGGCCCAGAACAGCACCAACTTTTTGAGCATACATACCGTGCCGGCCCGAACCATCCTCCGGCAACTCGAAGCCATCCGGCAGGAATTCCGGATACGGGCAATCAAAACCGGACTCCTGGCCAATCCAAGCATAGTCAGATTGATCGCCGATTACCTGAAAGACAAACAGATCATTCTGGTTGTCGACCCGGTCCTGAAGAGCACGACGGGACGTAGCTTCTTCAATCGGGAGCTGGTCGAGGCCTATCGCCAGCAACTCATGCCCCTGGCCAGCCTGGTCACCCCCAATCTGTTTGAAGCCGAGTTACTCAGCGAGCTGAGACCACTCGAAACCGGGGCCGACCTCGAAAAGGCCGCCCGCAAACTTTTAACTACCGGGGCCAGGGCGGTCCTGCTCAAAGGGGGCCACCGCTCCGGTCCACCCGTGGACGTGTTGTGGGACGGCTCATCGTTCCGGGAATTCGTGGCTGAGCGACAACCGGGTGGTCCCTGGCGTGGACTAGGTTGCACTTTGTCCTCGGCCATAACGTGTCAACTGGCTTCCGGAGCCAACTACGATCAGGCTATTTCCCGGGCCAAAAAATATGTCAGTCAAGTCCTGGCTGCCTCGATCGAGCACGGGACCGCCCCGGGCCTGGACCATTCGAGCCCTTCAGCCCAGGATTGATAACCATGACCGCACAATCCGTCCGTGTCGAGATCGAACGCCAGCTCGCCAATCTACCCGACAGCCCCGGCGTTTATCTGATGAAGGATGAAACCGGGACCATCATCTATATCGGCAAGGCAAAATCGCTGATCAAACGGGTTCGCTCCTATTTCAGAGCAGATCGCGGCCACACGCTCAAAACCAAACTGCTCTCCGAGCGGGTCAAGACGATCGAATGGATCACGACCGATTCCGAGATCGAGGCCTTGATGCTTGAAAGCAATCTTATCAAAAAGCACCAGCCCCACTTCAATATGCTCCTTAAAGATGATAAGCATTTCCCCTTTCTGTGCCTGACCATGACTGAACAATTCCCGCGACTGATCAAGGTCAGGCGAGTGCAGCGAGACGGTTCAATGTATTTCGGGCCCTATATTCCCGAAGGCGACGCGAATAGGACCCTGGCCCTGATCAAGAAACTCTTTCCCTTGAGACGCTGTTCGGGACCTCTCGCAACCAACTCGAGGCCCTGCCTGCATTATGAACTGAACCAGTGCTCCTCACCCTGCACCGGTCGAATCGATCCGGACAGTTACGCCCAGATCGTCCGCGATGTCCGGCTGTTCCTGGATGGACGCATGGATGACCTGGTCCGGTTGCTCGAACAGAAAATGCTCACAGCCGCAAACGGACTCAATTTCGAGGAAGCGGGCCGTCTGCGTGACCGGATCAAAGCTGTTAAAAACTCGTTCCGTCGCCAGAAAATCATTGCGACCAACACGGATAATCGGGACATGATCGGTTTTGCCCGAAACGATCAGATCGTGGTCATCGAACAGTTTTTTATCCGAAACGGTCGGGTCCTGGGCAGGAAGAAATTCGTGATCGACCAGCCGCCCGAAACCACGGGCCGCATGCTCCGCTCTTTCTTGATACAGGCCTACACCGATGATGTCCTTGTCCCCCCGGAAATTGTCGTCCCCCAGAAACCAGACGACCTTGAACTGGTCCAGGAACTACTCTCGGAGCGAGCCCAACATAAAGTGACCATATTCGTTCCCCAACGCGGTGATAAGCGGGCCCTGCTCGAAATGGTCCAGAAAAACGCCCAATTGGACCTACTCGACACTTTAAAAACACAGAATGTGACCCAAGGCCCCCTACTGTTGCGAGACACGGCTGATTTCCTGGGTATGGACCATATCCCCCAACGTATCGAGGCCTTTGACATCTCGAACATCGCCGGAGTCATGGCTGTCGGCTCCCTGGTTGTCTGGCAGAATGACGGTTTTTGCAAAAAGGACTATCGTCGCTTTAAAATCAATACCGTGTCCGGCTCGAACGATGTGGCCATGATGGCTGAAATCGTTGAACGACGATTTCAGAGACTGCTCTTCGAAAACAAGGACCTGCCCGATATAGTCCTGCTCGATGGGGGCAGGGCCCAGGTCAATATGATCGAACAACTGCTGTATGATCTGGGCCTGTCCGAACTCGCCCTGGTCGGACTGGCCAAAGGTCGCTCGAAAAAGAAACTGCCCCGCCTGGACCGACCCGATGAACCCGAATACCTGGTCCTGCCCCACTCACGAAATAATGTGAAAAATAGCAATCGTCAAGCCCCGGAAAACGTTCTCCGTTTCTTTCAACGCATCCGTGATGAGGCCCACCGCTTCGCTATCGAATACCACCGCTCCCTGCGCGAGAAATTGAATTTCAGGTCGATACTCGATGAAATCCCCGGGATCGGCAGCACCCGGAAACGCCTCTTGTTCAGACATTTCGGCAGCCTGCATTCGATCATGAAGGCCTCCGAAACCGAACTGGCCGCAGTAAAAGGTATCGATCGCAGGACCGCACGAACCCTGGTCAGCTTCTTCGCCACCATGCAACAGGAGGGATGCCAGAAATTCTGCTCCGAACCCAAGGGTTCACACGAAGACACAAAGGCACGATAAATATTAAAACCTAAAGGTTCACACGGAGACACAAAGACACGGAGAAATGCCTCAGTTGTGTGTCCCCATTCCCACCATTCCCATTCGTCATCTCATAATGATGAAATTGAGTCTAATCTCTGGAGCAGTTTCCTGAGGAATCCAGCCTTCATGGACCGTTTGGGGCACGTTGAGGATGCGGATTTGACTCGGGCCGGGTTAGTGCCCCGAATGCCTTCCCGGCGATTGTCATAGCGATAGGTCAGGTTCAGGCGCAGGCTGAGAAAGGCTGGAAGCAAGCCAATTCTGAATATAGACCGCACTATCCGAACTATGATTCGGTCAAGCCGGTAAAACTGGGCATACAACCAGTCCGCGCCCTGCTGCAATTCGAACGCACTCATCCGGACCGGCTGGATGACACAGTGTCGGAAATCGTAATGGGACCAGTCCCGATCAATGATCCGACCCTGCCGCTCGAAATCCGTAAAAAGCGGTGTTCCGGGCAAGGGTGTGAGAATATTCAATTGAATGGCATCGATCCGACTGGCCTGCAGAAACGCGAGTAAACTCTCGAAGGTCCGGCAATCATCATGATCGAGCCCCACCATGATCCCGGCAATGATACCGATCCCGGCTTTCCGGACGCGAGCGATCCGCTCCCGGTAAGAATCACAACGATTGAATCCTTTGCGGACCGAAGCGAGATTGTCCGGATCGATCGATTCGATCCCGATGAACAATCCCTGACAACCTGCCTTACGGGCCAGCTCCAACAAAGACACATCATCAGCGATCTCGAGCGAGCACTGACTGACCCAACGCTTGCCCAGCGGGACCATGGCTTCAAAAAGCTGCCGGGCGTACGCCCGATCCGCTATAATGTTGTCGTCTACGAAAATGAAATCTCGCGGGATGACCGCCAGCTCCTCGAGCACACGCTCGAGCGGTCGGTGACGATGCGTTTGCTGATGAAAGGCGGTTATCGAGCAGTAACGACAGCCATGACTACAACCACGACCGGTCTGAACAGCGTTGATCGTGACATAATATTTCCCGTTCCCTGCCAGTAAATCGTTTCGGGCCGGTGGTGTGGCCGCCAGATCGCATAAACATTCGTGCCGATACACAGACTGGTATTCCCCCGCTTCGTATTCCCGCAAAAAACGGGGCCACAATACTTCGGCATCCCCGACTATCACCACATCGACATGGGCTGATACCTCCTCGGGACAAAAAGAGGGATGATAACCACCAGCCACGACCACCTTGCCCCGACGCCGAAATTCCGCAGCGATCTCATAGGCCCGCGGCGCCAATGCGGTCATGAAACTCAAGCCCACAAGGTCCACCTCGGCATCAAAATCAAGCACCGACACATTCTCATCACATATGACTACCTCATGCCCGACCGGGGTTAAAGCCGCTACCGTCGTCAACGGCAACAGACTGAATCGGAGCATTGCCCGACGAGGCACCTGCTGTGCAGGATTGGTGACCCGGACCACTGACGCGGCCGGCAGGACCAGCATAATCTTCATCATTCTCTCTCCTTGTTTTTGAATATTGCTCATATAATGAACAATATTCATTTTTATCTCAAAAAAAAATCAGACAAGCAGGGCGGTCAGGATAAGGTCACGGGCCCGGGACGCGATGGCCTGGAACGTACCCGGTTCGTCCCGAAAGTAGAAAAAGACCACGCCGGTGAGCATGGTCCAGACAGCTTCGACGGTCAGTTCCAGTTCAGTATCGGCCAGGGTGGGCCTGATTTCGCTCAAGAATTGTCGGATCAGGGCCTTGCATGCGGTTTCCTTGCGGTCGAGTCGGATGAAGTAGTCCTGGCGGAGAAAGACTTCCTCCACGCTTTTACCCTCGCGTTGAACGATAAAAAAGATGATGTCGAAATATTCCGGATAACTCGCGGCAAAGTCGAAGAAGGCGTCGATGAGTTTCGCGGCTTTTTCACGGGGGGGTATTTTCATTTTCAGGACCGTGGTGAATTTCTGGATCAGCAGATCATAGCCTTGGATGAGCAGTTCGGCATAGATTTCCTTCTTGCTTGGAAAGTAGAGATAGAGGGTGCCCGCAGCCAGTTCAGCCGCATCGGCGATCTGCTTCATGGTCGTGTTCTGAAAACCCTGTTTCCAGAACATGGTTTTGGCCACCCGCAGGATATCCTGCTGGCGCTGCATTTTTTCACGGGCTCGCCGCGTGTGTGTTCCCATGACAATCGTCTCCGGCGTTGTGTTTTGAAACCCAATCTGAGCGCAACTCTGTTTTGTTATGAACTATATTCATTATATGAGAATATTTTCTGAAAGTCAAGAGGGGTCAGTTGGATTTCTCCTGGTTTTGATAGCTCGTCATGCCTTCCTGGAGTGATTGGACCAGGAATGGTCTGAGGAAGTGGGGCGAGATGATCTCGGAGATGGAGCCGACTTGACGGGCCCGTTCGACCGAATGGATGCTGTCGAATTTCTGGGCGAGTTGGGTTTGTTTTTCGGTTTGGACCTGTTGAAAGATCGCGTCGAAGTCCTGTTGTTTGAAGGTCTGGTCGGATTTGAGTCTGTTTTGGGCATCGATGATGCGGGGATCGGCATAGGTTTGTTTGATGACATCGCGTTGGAAGACGACGGCGGCGGCGGGGGCGCCACCGATGACCGAAGCGTAGGTATGTTCGAGTGCAACGGCTTTGAGATGCGGGTTGAGTGATTGCGAGAAGACGACATAGGCGCCGCCATGGTAGCGGGCCACGATAACGAACAGGATCGGTCCTTTGAAATTGACGACGGCCCGGCCAATTTCCGCGCCATATTCGAGTTGGAAATTGCGGAGCGATTCCGGAGAACCGTCAAAGCCGGAGAGATTGGCCAGGACCACGACGGGCAATTGTGAGCTCCAGGCGTTGAGGGCCCGGGCCACTTTTTTCGAGGATTGGGGGAAGAGTGTCCCGCCGCTCCAGGAATCGGGTCCGTCGTTGGGGACGGAGCCGAGTCTGGCCAGGGCGCGGCTTTCGATACCGATCAAGCCGGTGGCGAAGCCGCCGAGTCTGGTTTCCCAGATGATAGCGGTTTCAGCGTCCAGCATCATGTGCCATCGTTCGAGGTAGCCGTGGTCCTGATCGATAATCGCGTTCATGACTTGTCTCATATCGAAGGGTTTTTTGCGTTCGGCGTTTTTTTCGCGCAGCAGGATATCGCCGATGGTTGAAAAGCCTTGTTCAAGAAAGTCATTGTAGGGATAGAGACAGATGTCACGATCAAGGGGATCGTGGGTTGGGTTCTGGTCTGGGAAGGCTTGCCCGGGTGGATGGTAGGTTAGATCATAGTGTCTCAGAAGCAGTTGATAGGCTGACGAAAGGTCGCGAGCCCTCATCTGTGCTTGTCCGTTGGGTCCCATGACCCGCTCGACCCCACCGATACCGATATTGTCTTCGGCGGAGATACTGCCCGAGAAATCCAGGGCTTTTTTACCGGTCAGGAGCATGGCCCCGTCATCGGTCATGATCAGAAGGCCGCGGGTGTGCATGAGCATGGTGGCTTCAGCGTTCCAGTATGACTGGGCTCCGACATTGATCCCGGGGACGATGATATTGATTTCACCGCCCTGCTGGGTAAACTGGATGATGCGTCGGAGGGTCCGGGCGGTCCAATCGAGGTTTTCGGTGCCACTGTCCATATCGATCCGGGCCCCGGCCGAGACAGCGACCCACTCGACCGGCAAGCGTTCCTGCTGGGCCAAATCAAGAGCGGCATTGATACGGGAGCATTCGGCTTCTCCGAGTGCACACATATCGAGGGTGGGATCGTTGAGAATGAGGACCCGTTTCAGTCCTTGAGGATGTTGGGGCAAACAGTTGTTAATGATGCCGAACAGGATATTGGGACCGTTATCCGGTTTGCTGTGTTTCATGGCTTTCACGGGTTGATACTGACCCTGGTCTGTTTTGACCAGGTCGTATTCCTCGAAGGTGCCGCGCGGAAAGCGTTGGTTTCCCGACTCGGTGCTGGTAATCATTTTCACGATCTGATAGGGATAGACCATGCCTCGTTGGCGGGCACGGACCACTTTGGCCACATAGGCATCCATGGCCACGAGCGGACGTTGAGAGGGCACCCGGCTTCGAAGGGTAAAGAGCGGACCGGAGATATTCTCGAATAAAAACTCGGTTTCGCGTAATTTTTTGCCACGTTTGATTCGGGTATAGATGACGACTTTTTCGAGGCCCATGCCCCGGGCCCTGGGTGAGATAAGAGCCGCGTATTCGCGAATACGTTTGAGGCTGGCCTCGAGTGGTGAGCGAACATGCATGATGATTCTGTTCCAGTAGAGGCGATGCATGCGTTGGGCCTGGATAGCCCTGATGGCCTGGCTGACTTCCACAAAAGCGTTCTCGAAAGCGACGATACGCTGGATTTTACCCTGTTCGTTGAATTCCGGTTGTGCTTCCGGCACCTCGACCAGGGCAAAAATACGTTCGTCTTTGCTATTCGTTCGGGCGGCGGCCCGGTAGACAAAAACGGTTTCGCTCGAATAGCTCAGTTCGAGGGCAAAATTATCCAGGCGTTGAAAACGTAATTCACGGGCCATGACTGGTGAGAGGGAGCGCAGCCTGGTATTTTCCGACCATTCGTTCTGGTCGTTCCGGTTGAAGGTGCGATAGTCGATGAAATGATCGTTACAGACCCCGACACAGCACCATTTGACGGGAAAGGGGTGCCCGGTCAGACGGTCGAAAATGGTCCGGATTGTGTCCTGATCAGCCTGATCGGCATTGATCAGCAGGACGAGTTCTTCATGAGGGTCTGCCTGTTGCTTGCAATCGACATCAAGCCAATCGAGCGCAGCGGTGATCTGTTCGGGCCTCAAAACCAGAACGAGTGTCGAATACAGGTCCTGGTCCTGCTGGCATTTACAGAGATATGCGCTCAATTGCCCGTTAGCGAGTAAAATGCCCTCGATCATCTGTCGATCACGACAGTATCGTCGGGCGGCCAATTCGAGGGCCAGAACATGATAGATGGGATCGGGGGCGGTAGCCAGGTGGACCAGGTCGACATCGAGTCGAGGCCCGGCATCGAGGACTTCATTGAGCAGGGCGCTCCGGTCCGGATGATTCATGTCGCTGTTCGCCGATTGCAGCAGGAGATCGAGTAATTCTCTGACTTTCCTGCTTTTCGCTTCCTTCAGGGCGATCAAGCTTGGACGGTCGAGCAGGGAGTAGCGGGCATGAATGGCCAGGTCGGAGAGTGAGGGCGATTTTTCCTGGCACATCAAGGCAATTTCACTCAGCAATCTGGCCAGGTGTTGTCCCGGGAAACAATCCTGACATTTGGGAAAAGCGTCTTCGAGTTGGAACAGGACCATCGAGACCAGTTTATGTTTGGTTTTGAGGTTCGCATGTGATTTATAAATCCGGAACAGGGCCCGCGTGCAGGCATCGGTATTGTCGATCACGGCCCAGGGATACCAGGAAATAGCCTGGTTCAAGCGTTCGAGGAATTTTTCGGGCAGTCCCTTCTCACGGTCCTCGGTCCGCCAGAAAAAATGCATGAGCAATTCCTGTGAATCGAGGGCCCTGGCCGTACCCTTTGCTTGCATCAACTCGCGTGAAAAGAGCTTCTCCACGGCGACGAAAATCTCGAGTGCATCGATCAGGGTCCGGACAAATTGATTATAGTAGCCGACTTCGCTTTCCGTGAATGTCTGCATTTGTTTCAATATCCGGGCGGGATTATCGCAGTCATAACCGAGCAGGACGCCCAGGAATTCACGACGCAGGATTTCCCAGCTATTGATCAGGGCCTTTTTGCTTTGTGAAGAGGGCGGAACGGCCAAACGGTCAAAAACGACAGCCGGCTCGACTTCCACCTGTTCTTCGGCCCCATCTTTCGGTGAAGCAGTATCGAGTTCGACCAGGGGTTGCCCGGCTGAAACCTGTTCGCCTTCGCGGACCGCAATTTTTTTCACCAAACCGTCAGAGGGTGCCGCGACGATCATTTCCATTTTCATAGCTTCCAATGTGACGAGCAGTTCGCCTTTGTGCACGGGCTGACCAGCTTGGACGCCCACGGACAGGACGATTGCCGGTGAAGGTGCCCGGACCACACCCTGCGACTCGATCTCGAGTGGATAGGGAATGCCGTTGATCTCGCATTGAAGCAAATCGCCTCGGGTCACCACCTGGATATCGTAGCGGCCCAGCTCATGGACCAGAACAGCCTGGTCATCCTGCCACAAGTATTGGGCCACGATCATTGTCTGATCGATCTCGAGGTGAAAGATGTTGTTACCGACCGATCTGACCATGAAATTGTAGCTATGGCCTTTCAGGTTGAGTGATATTTCACCGATCGAGGTGCGGGTAATCTCTCGGGGTGTGGCCAGGCGGTGGATTTTCCCCTGGAAATTGACCAGTTCTTCGTTATAGCGGGTGATATACTGCCTGATCGCACTGACCACCAGGGCGATATCCCAATCGTCCCGCCGGACCAATGATTTCTGCCCAGCCATCAGTTCCTCGACGAAACGGGTATGCACGCCGCCCTCGATGATTGCCGGGCAACGCAGCAGTTCAAGCAGGAAGGCGCGGTTGGTGGTACCGCCATCGATCTTGATCCTGATTTCCTGGAGGGCCCTGGTCAAACGCGAGATCGTTTCGGTCCGGGTCGCGCCGTGGGCGATGATTTTGGCAATCATGGAGTCAAATTCACGTGGGATCGAACTGCCGGCTTCGATCCCGGAATCGACCCGCAGACCTGGGCCGGTTGGTGGAAAGAAAACGGTCACATCACCCGGGGCCGGCGTAAAATCACGGTCTGGGTCCTCGGCATTGAGCCGGAGTTCGATCGCTGAGCCACGGGGCTGAAAATCCGTCCCGATCGGCAAACCACGGGCCGCATCGAGCTGCATCTTGACCAGGTCGACATTGAAAAGCGTTTCGGTAATGGGATGTTCGACCTGCAAGCGAGTGTTCACTTCCATGAAAAAGAACTGATCGCGGTTGAGATCGTAGATAAACTCGACCGTGCCGGCATTCTCATAAGCGGCAGCCTTGATCAATCGGGCCGCCGCCCGTTCCATTGCCATGATCGTTTTTTGAGGCAAGTGGGCAGGGGGCGTTTCCTCGATTATTTTTTGATTTTTGCGCTGGACGGAACAATCGCGCACACCGAAGGTGGCCACATGGCCGAGATAATCTGCCATGATCTGGACCTCGAGATGTCGGCCCTTTGTGACCAGGTATTCGATAAACACGATCGAATCGCCGGCTATCCGTTGGGTCTCTTCGACCGCTGACTTGTATTGTCGCTCCAGGTCCTCGGGATTATAAACCATTCGGATACCGCGTCCCCCACCGGTATGAGCAGCCTTGATAATGACCGGATAACCGATCCGCTCAGAGACCTTCCGGGCATGGACCAAATCCCTGATCGGTTCCTGACTCCAGGGACAGACCGGGACTTTGGCTTTCTCAGCCAGTTTTTTCGCTTCGATTTTATCACCAAGCATAGCCATGGCCGATGCAGTCGGACCAATAAAAGCCAGGCCCTGCTTTTCAAGTTTCTCGACAAAAACAGCATCCTCGGCCAAAAAACCCCAACCCAGCCAGGTAGCCTGACAGGTCATGGTCGCCAGACCCTCGAGCAGCAGATCATGATTCAGGTAGGCATTGCCCTTGATCGAACCGAATGATTCGAGTGAGGCTAACGGACAGGCAACATTAGCCTCTTTGACGTAAAGGGCCTGCTGGTCCACTGCTAAAAAAAAGGCCACGGTCTGCAGCGTGGTCCCGTGCAGAGTATTATACTCCTTGACTGCACGGATAAAACGGACCGCTGCTTCACCCCGATTGATGATCCCGATACGGGCATCGGGCTCCAATAAAATTCGTGTCGTTCTTCGTTCAGATTTTTTTCGGGTCATGTTGGTCACTTCTTATGAATGTATGGTTAAGCTCCCTCGAGGTCCGGTCCGGCCCAGCCTGTTAGGCGGTGTACGGTCCGGATTCACATGTTAAGAAAAGGCACAAGCCTGCGCATTCGCAGCCAGCCCCTGTCCGGTCTTTACGGGCCACTGTTCTGGCATGTGGCAGCAGGCTAGCGATTCGATGAAATCGCCGACATACCGGACCCGGACTGTGCTGCCATGGTCTGGAATGCCCTTGCATATCAGGATTGGGAACAGCCAATCCTGCCCGGGTATCCCGGTCAGTTTGACCCATATCGAGCGTAAATCCAGACGCAAGCCCTGCCCGATCGCTTTGAGAAAGGCTTCCTTGATACTCCATAGTGCGGTAATGCACACATCCCGGCTGGCCCGTGGGCATTGTTCGATCTGTGCTTGCTCGTTATGGTGATAGAATGTCTCGACAAAGAGTCGGGGTCGTGGTTCGACGTATTCGAGGTCCAAACCGAAGCCCAGACCCGGTGCATGTTCGGCTAAGCCACACAGGGCCCTGTCCTTTCGATGTGAGATCGAAACGGTCAGGCGGTCCGGATCATGGAGCTCGAGTGCCCCGATCAATTGCACACATGGTTTGCCCAGCGAGTCGTTCATGATTTCGATCTGGTCCAAGGCCAGGCTGGGCAGGCCTCGAGACTGGTAATAAGTCCGGACCAGGCTTTTGGCAGTCAAGCGACCCAGCAACCATTCCCGTCGGCGTTTGGCGGAAGAGAAGCCCGCATAGCGCCGCCGTTCCCGGTCTGTAGCCCAGTTGGCCAGATCATGAGCAGATAATTCCCGTCTCAATTCGGGGAACGATCTGTTTAACAGGTGATAGTGCATGCCTGACCTCAACTGAGAGATGCCAGGGCCACGGTCCGATAATCCAGGATCGAAGCCATGAGTGTGTCACCGAGCCAGAGTTGGATAGTAAAGGAATAGGAACCATCAGGTCTGACCAGAGGGGCGACACGGGCTTCTGCCGTTTGTATCTGTGTCGGAACGGGACCATGAAGGATGAGTTGACCGATCGCAAAGGGCAAACCGAAGCGATTGGTCTGCAGGTATTCAAATAAACCGGCTGCCTGGAAGCCCAGCTCGATCAGCAGAGGTTGGACGTGCCAGAGTGGGTTCAGGCCCTGAATCTGTTCGCCCAGGTCCGGATTCATCCGAGCCAGACAGCCCTTGGCCCCGAACAGACGAAAGTCCTGACAGACCTGGAACCGGGGGCCGTGAAACAGGATTGCGTATATCTCAGACTGGGTAAGCTCTTGACTCAGTTCCTTTTCCTGAAAAACGATCGGTCCCGTTTCAGCGGGTGAGTATTGTTCAGCTAGTCTGACCTGGGCTTCGAAATGGACCCGGGGCCCCCCGATACGCACGCCTTTGGTATTGAGAAAATCGGACTTGAGACGTGATTGGATCAACAGACCGTTATCTGACGACTTTTCAAGATGCTGTTCAATGGTGAGCTCGACCGGATTGCCTTTGAAAATTTTAAGTGCCTGTTGAAAGGAAACCTGTTCGAGCCCGCTGAGCCTCAATTCGGGATACCAGGCCTGGGCCGCCTCCGCGAATATTTCCAAGCCCATGACCCCCGGTAAGAGCGGGACTTCATTCAGAGCATGGTCAGCCAGGAACAGGTCGCGGGCCGGTGAAAGCGTCCGAGTCAAGACCACAGATTGTCCGGCGTATGCTGAAGCGACCTGATCGAGCAGTGGAAAATGGTCCTGGTTTTGACTGATCGTTTGTTGGATCCGGATTGATTCTCGACTCCGCTCCGGACCAACCACCTGTTGGCTGGCATCGAGAAAACCAAGTTTGCCTGCATAGATGACCTCAGCCCGATCATCGCAGAAAAGCAGCTCCTGCCTGACCAGTTGCCGGCCATAATCAAGGGGGATCAGGTCAATGCCCGCCTCTTCGAACAATTTTTTAATCGTTTCCTTCGTAGCCATGCCCACTTTAGCCCAGCCGGTCCAATTGATAGCCAGGGCCCGACTTCCTTCAATATTGGCATTGATCCAGGCCGCATATTTATTCAGCAGATCGTTGGCTGCCGAATAATCGGTTTGTCCGATATTGCCGAAACGTCCCGCAACCGAAGCAAAAAAGATGGCTGCTTTGAAGCCAAAGCGGCGGGCCTGCTGGATGAGGTTAAAGCAGCCATTGGCCTTAACATCGAACACTTTCTCGAACATGTCGAGTTTCTTATTGGCCAGACTTTTGCTCTCTTCGAGGCCGGCCCCATGGATAATCACATCGATCCGGCCCGATTTCTCGACGATCCGGGCCATGGTCGCGGCGACATTGCTTTCGTCCGTCACATCGCACTGAATATAACTGACCGTAGCCCCGGCTTGTCGCATCTGCTCGAGGTTACGATGAGCGGTAACGGCCCGCGTATACAAGCCGAACTCGCGTTCAAGCATGACCGGAGTGACCCGCTCGTGTTTGGCGGATAATTCGGTTTTAAGCTGGTCTTTAAGGTTTTGTAACTGCTGTTCATTCATGGCCGCATACCGCTCGATGTCCTCGGGAATCCTTACGATATCAAGCAAAACCAAGTGCGGCTTGAAAGATTGGGCCAGGTCCTTGGCAATTTCCGCGGTGATGCCCTGGACTCCGCCTGTGATCACGATAACCGATTCCTGATCGAGTGTCAATCGTGCCGGACCGGTCTCGTGCAGAGGCATGGGCACGACCTGAACGGTCTGGCGCTCGCCCCGGATATAGCTGATTTCGGTTATATTATCGCGCGTAAGCAGCTCGGTCCAGATGAGCTCGGCGGCTTTATTCGCAGAAATGTTCCGTTCAAAATCCAGGCTCTTGACCATGACCCCTTCAAGTTCCTTGGACAGGGCTTTGGTCAATCCTGTCACTCCACCGGTCAGAGGGGTTTGATCGGCATAGCCGTTGAAACCGAAAGAACCGCCCATGCAGACAGGGGCCAGGATGAACGCTGCTTCCGGCGATGAGACCAGGTCCGGTTGGCAGGTCTGGACGATCACGAATAAGGATTTGATGCGTCGAGCACTTTCTTCACGCCACCTAGCCAGGGTCAGTTCCGTCATATCGGGCCCATCGGCCCAACCGCTCAAATGGATGATGCCCCTGATCGGACCATGGTCCTGTCGGACCTTTTCGATCTCGACCCTGAGCCGTTCCAGATCTGACAACGGACATTCTACCATGAACAGGTTCTTGTTTTTGCCTTTCTTGACCGGGACATCATGCACAAGCACGACCGTGGCGCCACTCGCGGTCAATTTTTTCGCGAGTGCTTTCCAGAGGCCGTTTTCACCATCCGCTGTCAGCAGGATGACGCCCTTGAGATCGGGTTTGGATTTGGCTTCCCCGCTTTGCTCACGCGGGCAGGGCACGAGTTCAGGGACCAGTCTTTTAATAGCCTGGTCCTTTTCCGGTTCAGCTCGTGGGGTTGCGGCTGCAGGTCCGGCTTGGGCTTCAGGAGTCACACTGGGCCGTTCAGTCACACCCGATTGCCGTTTGACGTACTCGATCAGGTGGGACAGAGTCGGATAATCGCGGAGTTGCACGTTATCGACCCGGGCCAGATTGAACTTTGCCCTGATTTCAGCGAACACTTCAGCCTGTTTGACCGTATCGATGCCCAGGTCGGCTTCGAGATCAAGGTCCAGGTCGAGCATTTCAGTCGGGTAGCCTGTTTTATCCGAAACCAGCTCGATGATGATCGTGGCGATCGGGTCAGCCACGGACAGGGCTGGAAGTTTCGGATTGACAAGCGGCACGGGAGACGGTGCGATCGGGGACATTGGTCCCGAAGGACCCTTCTGTCTCTTCTGCTGGACAAATCCGATCAGGTGTTGCAGGGTCGGATAATCGCGGAGCTGAACATCTTTATCGAGGCTTATCCCGTATTTTGAACGGATTTCAGCGAAGACCTCGGCTTGTTTGACCGTATCGATACCCAGATCGGCCTCGAGATCAAGGTCCAGTTCGAGCATTTCGACCGGATAACCTGTTTTCTCGGCCACTAGTTGCAAAACCTCGTTCTGAATTGGACTGTCGGGTTGCGTAGCCACAGATGGTTTGGCCACGACAGGCGGCGCCGATACGGTCACAGGAGCCTGAACGTATTGATTCGAGCGAGTGTCGACCGGCTGCAGCCGCGTAACATAATCGATCAAATGCTGCAATGTGGGATAATCACGTAATTGCAGGTTTTCCTGCTGAGGTAGACTGTATTTTTGGCGCAGTAAAGCAAAAACCTCGGCCTGTTTGACCGTATCGATGCCCAGATCGGCCTCGAGGTCCAGGTCGAGCTCGAGCATTTCGAGCGGGTAGCCCGTCTTCTCGGCCACCAGGGCCATGATTTCCCGTGAGATGCCGCTTGATGAAGCAGGCGTGGGTGTGTCGGCTGATACAGTTGGCCCGGCTGTCGCTCGAGCCAATTCGGGTCTCATCGAAGAAACATAACCGATCAGGTGATTCAATGTAGGATAATCGCGGAGCTTCAGGTCTGCCCGTGCTGGAATCTGATATTTCTCGCCAATCTGAGCGAAAATCTCGGCCTGTTTGACCGTATCGATGCCCAGGTCGGCCTCGAGGTCCAGGTCGAGCTCGAGCATTTCGAGCGGGTAGCCCGTTTTCTCGGCCACCAGGGCCATGATTTCCCGTGAGATGCCGCTTGATGAAGCAGGTGCAGGTGTGCCGGCTGATACAGTTGGCTCGGTTGTCGCTCGAGCTAATTCGGGTCTCATCGAAGAAACATAACCGATCAGGTGATTCAATGTAGGATAATCGCGGAGCTTCAGCTCTGCCCGGGCTGGAATCTGATATTTCTCGCGAATCTGGGCGAAAATCTCGGCCTGTTTGACCGTATCGATGCCCAGGTCGGCTTCGAGGTCCAGGTCGAGCTCGAGCATTTCGAGCGGGTAGCCCGTCTTCTCGGCCACCAGGGCCATGATTTCATGGGAGATGCCATTCGCCGCCGCACGCTCGGCTGTAACGGGTTGAGCCGCGGGCGATGCGGGTACTACTGAAGGTGCAGTTAATTCGGGCCGCGGCGATATCTGCTTTTTGCCATTACCGCTCAGAATACGTTGCAACTCATCGCTTCTGACCCGAAGGGTATTATGGACGATTTCGACCTGTGGTTCCTTCTCGCCTGATATTTTCCCGAGCCACTGGGTATAGGTTTTCTGATCTACGATCCTGATCTCGGCGTGCTCGACCCGCTTATAGAGCGAGATGGCCAGCTGCGAACCGAAACCGGCGGCAAATTTCAGAGCATAACTCAAGGGATACGTACCGCCGCGGGACAGATTCAGGGCTCCCAGACCGGGATCGGGCTCCTGGAAATTGGCTACGGCAGGGACCCGCTGCTCCTGTAAGGCTTTGATCAAGACGATTTCCTCGACACCGACGCCCATGGCATGGCCGGTATAGCCCTTGGTATTGGCCACGATGATCTCGTCAGCCTTTTCCTTGAATACGGTCCGCAGGGATTCGACTTCAGCCTGAGCACTGCCGCCTCGGGCAGGCGTATAGGTTTCATGCGACATGAACATGGTCTGGGCAGCGATGCGGGCACGGTCCAAACCGTATTCCCGTTCCATTCGGGAGATGAATTGCTCCATGGCCCATTTAATATGCTCGATATCCAGTTTACTTGCATGGAAAGCACTGTTGCGATAATCGATACCCAATAATTCGGCCAGACCGCGCATACCGCGCTGCTGGACATCCTCCGGGCGTTCGATGATCATGCCTATGGCGCCCATGCCTGCAATCATACCGCTGCGCCGGCGGTCAAACGGTAAAGCGGCACCCTCGACGGTCTTGGCTGCCGTTGCCGCACCCAAGGCAAAAAGGCCACTCAGTATCCATTCCCGGAAAGTATCGTTGGTAACATCATCACCGGCTACAACGATGACGCGTCGACAGCGGTTAGCCTTGATCCAGTCATGGGCGATCCCGATGGCCACCGAGGTCGAGGCACAGGCGGAATTCATATGAGTGTTAGGACCTCGGGCCCCGATATACTGGGCTAACTGCGAAGCGCCCATGGGTAACACTTGGAAAATAAACTTTCGACTGAACCGGTGCGGTTCGGTCTGGCGAAGATCGGCGAGCCACTCCCTGATATTTTGGCCCAGTGGGGCAGATTGCCATTCTCGAGGCATGGATTCCCAATATTTATCGAGCTTTCTCAGAATGGAGAACCTATTCTCGGCCCTGAAATAACCGGTCAATTCGTTTATCCAGGCCTCACCACTGGCAAAAGCCGAAGCACATATCACTCCGGTCCCGTCCCTCAATTCTTCGGGCAGAGCCCAATGCGAGGGCATTTGTTTCCCCGTTGTTGTAGTCCGGTAATGCAGGACCAGGGGAATACCTGCATCCTTGAGGGCCAGAATGCCCGCGGCTACAGACATTTGAGTCGAGATATTCATGGCTTCGGCCAGATCCTGCTCGACCCCGAACTCATCAACCAGATTAAATGGTCCACGGATGGCCGCCAAATGGACCATGTCGTCAGGAGAGGTCAGCACTTCGAGAGTCGGATCACCGTCACTTCGCTTGATCAATCGCGTGATACCCTTACGGGCCATCTTGATCCGGTCCTCTTCACTCAGGACCTCGATAAAATTCGTACCTCGTAACATGTCGTTGAAATTATTACTATCGAAAAGAGGCCTGTTTCGACCTGGAAGACCGAGCGAGATTCCGCTGACCAGGAGCGGCTGGTCAAAATTTTCTGCTGTTCTCAAAGGTACAGTCTGCTGAGTGGAAGCTGTCTGAACAGGTGTCTGCCCGGGGCCTTTCTGCTCGGGAAGTATTTCCAGAAATCGGCCGATTGCCCGGCCAAGTTCATAATAACGTCGGTCCATCTCGTTCGATGTGCTCATGAAATCATTTTCTCCTTGGTCAGATTGCGGGACCAGGTCCCTATCTTCCAGTGCTGGTTCATGTCTTTGTATGGTTTGATCATGTGCTGCGCTCCGCTCAGGCTGGTGATGATACGCAGATGACATAGGGGCCGCCGTTGCCTCGAGACCGGTCAGGCCCACGCCCTGAGCATAAATCGCCGCCAACAGGTCATTGAAACACAGTAATTCTTCTTTCTTCGGATGATTGGCGTACATAGCAACATGAGGTCGATCCTGCAAGATATCGGTTACCATGCCACTCAAAGCCTTTTTGGCCCCGACCTCAACAAAGATACGGGTGCCTGCGGTATAAAGCGTCTCGATTCCCTTCCAGAACAAGACCGCCGATTTGACCTGTTGTTCGAGCAAATCAATGACCGTCGTCCGCGTTTCAGCTTGCATCGGGTAAAACTCACCGGTGACATTACTGATAATCGGAATATGAGGTGATTGAATATCCATGGTTTCAAGTAAGGCCCGCAGCCGCGGTGCAGCCGGAGCAACGATATCCGTATGAAAGGCATGAGACACAGGCAGGAGCACCGTTTTAATGTCCATCCGCTCGAATAGTTCGACCGCATGTTCGACCGTGTGGGTAGCCCCGGCGATGACGGTCTGGGTGGGGCTGTTAATATTGGCCGCAATGACATAACCCTGACACTGTTCGAGCACGGGTTTGATCTGGCTGATGTCCGCAAAAACCGAGGCCATTTTGCCACAATCCTCGATCTTGAGATCACTCATTTCACGGGCCCGGGCCGATGCAGCGATCAGCGAATCCCCGAAAGTCAACACCCGAGCAGCAACCAGGGCACCATATTCACCCAGACTGTGGCCGATGACCATGTCGGGTTGAATGGCAAATTCGGACAAGAGCAGAAATATGGCCAGGTCCATAGCCAGCACAGCCGGTTGAGTGATGCGGGTATGCTTCAATTGCTCCTCGGCCTTCTTCAGACCGTCCGGACCTTGTTCTGCCGGAAAAATATACGAGCTGAGGCTTTGGCCCAATCGGGGTAACATGACCTGGTCGGCCCGATCGAAGACTTCCCGGACAACGGAGTACTTATCGCGGAGGGCCCGGCCCATATTGATATACTGTGAACCCTGGCCGGGAAACAGAAAAGCAACCTGCCCCGGGCGACCCTCCCCCAGAAACACACCCTGATTGGCCAGCATGGTCAGAACGGCTGTATTAGCAGATTTGAGCCCTTGCAGTATCTTCGGGGCCTTGCTCCGGCAATCGGCCTCGTCCTGGCAACTGATAGCCAAACGGATCGGTTGTTCAAGCTCGTGACGCTGGGGTGATAAAGTGAGCGGCATCCCGCCCCGGATGACTTTTTCAAGCCTGTCGATCAGACCCTGACGATCCGAGGCCCCGATAGTCACGATCGGATAAGGAGGTTCAAGCCGGTTGTTGGACTTGACCATGCTGACCCGGCCGGGCTTGTGTGTCGAGGTCTGACCGGGTTGATACTCCTCGAGGATAACATGAAAATTAGTCCCGCCAAAACCAAACGAACTCAAACCGACCCGTCTCGGCTTGTTCGGTTTTGTTTCCCAATCATACAATTTCGTATTCACGAAGAATGGACTCTGCTCGATTTCCAGTTTGGGATTGACCTGCTGAATATTGATCGTAGGCGGTATCTTCCGGTGGACCAGACTCAGGACCGCCTTCAGTAATCCCGCAGCGCCTGCGGCACTTTTCAAGTGCCCGATCTGCGATTTAATCGAACCGATCGGGATGCTGCCGCGTGGGATAGCCGGATCGGAAAAAACCTGGCGTAAAGCTTGGATTTCAGCCTGATCGCCCATAATAGTCGAGGTGCCATGGGCCTCGATCAGACCGATACTGGCCGGATCAATGCCAGCCTTGACATAGGCCCGCTCGAGGGCAATGGCCTGCCCCTTGACATTGGGTGCGGTTATGCCCTTGCCCTTACCGTCACTCGAACTGCCGATCGACTTGATAACCGCCAGGACCTGATCGCCATCGCGTATCGCATCTTCCAGACGTTTAAGGAGAAAGACAACCGCACCCTCCCCCATGACGAAACCGGCCGCGGCTGTATCGAACGGACAGCTCGACAGACCGGAAAGTGCCCCGATTTTACTGAATTTAACAAACGTATCAGGCCCCATGCTCCGGTCAGCCCCACCGGCTACGGCCAGATTGAAATCACCGGCCTGCAAGCCATAGATCGCGGATTGCGTGGCCGCCAATGACGAAGCACAGGCCGCATCCGTGACATAATTTGAACCTTTCAGGTCAAAGACATTGGCCACCCGGCCACTGATGATATTGGCCAACTCGCCCGGCATCGTGTCCTCAGTAATCTCGGGAAACTGGTCCTGATACAGTTCGGCCAGATGGGTTAGAAATAACTGTTTCTGCGGCTCGTTCAGTCCACGGAACTCCGGAACCCGAACCAGGGCCCGGACCACTTCCGGGAAAAATACACGCATGGCCGTCACCACGCGTAATTGACCGCCCATCGAATTTCCCAGGATGACGGCCGTGTTCTCCCGATCGAACGGTTTTCGGTCGTAACCGGCTGACCGTAGTGCTTCTTTGGTCGCAACCAATGACCATTTCTGGACCTTGTCCATGGCCTGAGCAATCCGAGGCGGTATCCGAAAATCAAGACTGTTGAACTCGAAATCACGAATGAAAGCCCCCAGTTTGCAGTATGTTTTATCCGGAAGTTTCGGGTCCGGATCATAGTACTCCGCGATCGACCATTCATCAGGCGGTATCTCTTTAATCGAATATTTTCCAATCTCAATGTTGTGCCATAAAGTCGGTACATCAAAGGCATCAGGTAACACACAACCCAACCCGATAACGGCAATTTCACTCTGTGAATATGAATGAACCATAATCTCCTCGTATAATCAAATTAGTCCTTGCCCAAAGTTAAAATCATCATCTGTCAGTCGCTTCCGGACCAGTTCCAGGTCCTGACCATATCCGCAATAGCCTTGCTTTACCTGGGTGAATTGGAATTGTGCTTGCAAGCGTGTCAAATCAGCCACAGTGCCGGCCCCAAAGCCAAAAAGGCATTGTTCGAGTCCCGTTGCCACGATCCCACCTGTCTCGGCAACATAGAGCCGTGAGAGGGCCTGAAAATAATCACTTGCTTTGTGCGCGCCGGCAACGATACGCGATACCCGACGACAGAAAGCCAGCCCTACCTCGAGTCGGCTGAAAATGTCCGCCAGGATGAATTGAACATATTGCTGGCGGGTCAGACGCAAAATTCTGACCTGCTCGAGGGCCGGGACCAATGCCTTGAAACTCTCGGCTAAGCTCCCCGCACCCAGCTTGGGATACTGAACATGCAAGCGTTCGAGTTCGGCCGCCTTATCGAGGTAGAACTGACCGCGAGATTGAAGAAAAACTCGCCACCGGTCCTTGCCGATGGTCTGCTGCATGATTTCGCTGGTCCCTTCATAAATGGTCGTAATCCGCACATCCCGCCGGATTTTTTCGACCTCATATTCATGGGTGTAACCATATCCGCCCAGGGCCTGAATGGAGGCGTCCGCTGCCCTATTCGCACTTTCCGTCACGAACAGCTTGGCAATGGCGCCCTCGATCTCGAGCCCGGTCTCACCATTGTCGAGCCGGTCCGCTACCTCCTCGATATAAGCCCGTGAAGCTTCCAGATTGACTACATGCGGGACCAGTAACTTGTAACTGTAACCCGGCAGCTCGATGATCGGTTGTCCGAACTGGCACCGTTCACGGGCATAGGCGATTGCCGCGGACAAGGCCGCTTCCCCTCCACCCAGACCGAAAGCCGCTACCATCAGACGAGTGTAACCAAACACGGCCACAGCCTGGGCCAATCCCTGACCTTCGACCGGACCAACCCGGTCCTCGACCGGAACCTCGACCCCCTCGAAAATGACCTGGGCCGTATTGGACAAGCGAATCCCATGCTTCTCCTCGGCCTTGCCGCCACTCAAACCCGGCCGGCCTTTCTCGACCATGAAAAAAGTCGGACCACCCGGGGCCAACGCCAGAACAGAATATAAGTCCGCTATACCACCATTGGTAATGAACTGCTTGACTCCTTCCAAACGATAACCGGTCACTTGACCGGATTGATCGAGCATCGGTTCCGCCCTAGTTTTCAAAGCCGCCAAATCACTGCCCGCATTCGGCTCGGTGACCGCATAGGCCACCATCAAACCCTCCCGAGCTATCCGGGTCATCCACTTCCGCTTCTGCTCCTCACTACCTCCGACCCTGAGAGGATCAGTCCCCAAAGAAATAGCCAGAAATGCCGTAGCCATGCCCATATCGATCCGGGCCATCTCCTCGGAAATCCGGTAAATATCATACGCCCCGCCGCCCAAACCATCGTAAGCTTCAGGTAAAAAAACCAAATGTAATCCCACTTCGGGCGAGAGCATGGCCCGAATTAATCCTTCGGGAAATGCATCGGTCCGGTCCAACTCGAGACGCTTTTCCCGCGGAAAATGGTCCCGACAATACTTGTCCAACGTATCCAAAACACTCGCCAACATATCAGTATCCATTCTCGTCATGCCGCTCTCCTCACACTATGTTCATGGGGGATCCGACTCAGCTCCCCCTTGCTTTTCAGACACATCTGCTAGCCTGTTAGTCGCAAGCAATTTTCATGCCAAACGATTATGACGCACCCGCGAAACAAGGCTCCACCCCACGGAGTTGGCCTGGACAGGTGATTGCCCCCGAAACCGGCTCGGTTTATTCAGAGGTCAGGTCGGGACTGATAATGGCCAAAGAGCCCTAGTACATTCAGGAGCCTAGACCTGATCAACCGCACGGTCAGGATCGGACCGAGGCATACCTGCAGCAGGAGCAGGCCCAGTCTCGGTCCATTTGATGGTCCGGGAGCAGGTCAGGCTTGATCGGGCATAGGCTGGGCCTGGACCGGATAGTGGGTAATCTGATACACAGGCATGTAACATTTAATACACCCTGGTCCGGTCGGAACTGACGCGTTGTGTCAGGAGTAATGTGCTCAGATATCGATGAATTTGATTTATCAATGCGTTAATGCTACCACACTCTCAGTACAGGTTTTACATCTGAAGCACGAGCGGTATTCATTAGCTGAGCGATAGTATCCCGATATGATACAAACGCGACCGGAATGGGGACAATCGAGGATGCGTTCACCTTTGTGTGATCTGAAAATAAAATTACTGACATTTGTTCTGATCTGGATGGTAATACAGCCTGTTACCGCCAGTCAGGCCGGTCTGAAAATGATCGATTATCGCTCGAAAATCAATCGTCATTTCAGCAAGGAGAAACGTTCGAAGACGGACTTCATTATTGTTCATACCTCTGAAGCAAGTCTCGAGTCGACACTCAAGACTGTCAGTCAAGGTAAAATGCTAGGCAAACGACGTCTATCATCCGGTGGTCATGCTCATTATGTCATCGCCCGGGAGGGGACTGTCTATCGTATCCTGGACAAAAAGTATCGGGCCCATCATGCTGGTTTGAGTCGCTGGAACGGGATCGAAAATCTCAACGAATGCTCGATTGGGATCGAGTTGGTAGCGTATCATACCGGTAGTATAACCGATGCACAGTATCAATCATTGAAGGAATTACTGCAGATCGTACAGAGGGTCTATTCGGTGCCGGACCGCAATGTCCTGACCCACTGCCAGGTGGCCTATGGTCGGCCAAACAAGTGGTTCCAGCAGAACCATCGCGGCCGCAAGAGGTGTGCCATGAACTTCGAGCGGTCCCGGGTTGGTTTGAAAGATCGCTGGACCTATGATCCCGATGTCAGGGCGGGCACTCTGGCTGAAGACCCGGTCCTGGCTTCTGTATTGTATAGCGTTCAGCCGCGTATCGCCTTTGATGTACACAACACTGTCATCTCGAAAGAGAACACAGCCTGGACTATCGCCGGTGGTGATTATGACAGTTATAGTACGATTTACAGGCTGCCTGATGGACGTCTCATCCGTGGCGATCAGATTGAAAACACTATTGGTTGGAACAGGCTCCCACCAGGGACCGAGGTCAAACTCGATCAAGCTCTTGAAACAGCGACGGCCAGTCCCGGTCCAGTTTTTCTATTGAGTGGCGATGTAACGGCCTGGTCAGTGGCTGGACCGAAATACAAGGATGCCAGCACTTACTATGTCTTTCCAAATGGTCACTATCTGAGTGGTGACCGGATCGAAGACTGGGACGATCTACCCGATGGGACGCAGATGATTGTCGATTTCGAAGCTCCACAGGAGATATCGCTTCAAAACACACCGTATTCACTGGTCGGTCGGGACTACAAATCAGCACGCGTGGTCTACCTCATCCCCGGTAAATTGCTTCAGTCTGGAGATACTATTAGTAACTTTACTGAGTTACCGCAGGGCACGCTTCTCTTCCGGGCCATCTGAAAACAGTCTATGTACTGTTATTCGATCACGGGGACCAAAGCATCGAAAGTCCCGGTCGCAGCTTTGATCTGGCTTTCATTACCAAGGACAACGACCTGGCCTGTTTTGAAAATATCAGCCATCATCGGGGCAAGGGCCTTCAGGTCCTCGAGGCTTGTGTTCAGGATTTCCGTTCGTTCCTTCTGCAGATCATCGTATTTCGTACCCTGGAGATAATAATCAATGGCCCGTCTCCCCTTCATGGGGGGTGTGAGGGGCTGGTCAAGATCGGCAATTTTCCCGATGATGAATCTGGTCAGGTCTCGTTCGGAGATTTCAAGCTCATTCAGAAAGCTGACCACGTCATCATAGTTTTTCAATGTTTCGACTAGATTCGGATCGCGGTAGGAGCTAAATGCGGCAAATCCCGAGCGGGCAAGAATGGCAAATGCGCCGTAAGCCCCGCCTTGGACACGGATCCTGCTCGTGAGATAATCCATGGTTAAAATATGTTCGAGGAGCTCTAAGGCACCGCTATAGGAATAACCGAGTTTCTTGTAATTGTTCCCTTTGACCACGTAATTCACTTTCGAGATGCTCAGGAGCCCTTCGTTGAGCGGTTTTAAGTCGAAGGTGTAACTCTGGCGGGGATGACTGTTTTGACCAAGGCTGTTCAAGAACACGGGTAAGAGCTCCTGGCATTGAGCATAATCGGCTTCAGGAGCAGTCACGCCCACGATCAGGTTTTCACGGTTGAAAATCAAGCCGGCGACCTGTTCCAGTTTCCGGGCTGTATCTTCAGCACGATTATCGAAATTCTGGTCGAGCGCGGCAATAAATTTAAAAAACGACAAGCCATCAGTCAATTCCTGGTAAGCGCCATAGGGTGTGAGATGAGAACTCAAACGGGTAACGGCCAGACCGATACCTCGCCAATTCAGGCGAGATTCCCAGCGGGAATGCAGACGTCGAAGGATTTCCTTGAGTCGGGCCGTATCGTTGAAGATAGTCTGCCCGATAATCTCAGCCTGGAGTTCGAAATTCTGCTTGATCTTGGGAGTCAGGCATTTGGATTGAACGACAAACAGAGGTTTGATCTTGAATGGATCATCATCTCTTATCAGGAGTTCATGGGAAAATGCAATACCACCTGTATGCAGTTTAATCTCCGTCTCCAAATCGGTGTAACTCTTGTTCTTGGTGTTCAGCTCGCCCATGACCTCGGCCAGAAGACTGATATACGGAATCAGGTCCTGAGGCACTCCAGTCGTGTCGAACATGAACCTGACATAAGTGATGTCATTGGTAACGTCCGGATAATGAAGCAGGGTCAACTCGTCCATTTTTTTGACCACGACCTCATATGCGTCTGCCTTGGGATTGATATCAGCCAGCGTCAGTAATGGCACCTTGGCAATATTTTCCGGACTATCCGGGGTCATCTGATATTCCTGCAAGGCCCGGGTCTGCTGCACGGTCCGTTCGATTTCCTCAGGAGTCATTGAAGCCTTTATCTGGGTCAATTTTTCCGCAAGAGCTTTTTCTCGTTCGATTTCAAGGTCTTTCTTGGGAGTAATCAGCACGAATCCCCGATGTTTGTTATCGAGAATGCTTGTCTGTAATAATCGCTCGAAGTAATCAGTCTCGAGCATGCTTCGTAATTTTTTCAGGACCGGGTCGAATTGCAAAGCGATGAAAGGATCGTCCCTGTGGAGCCAGGTTGTCGAGGTGATGAAATTATAGACCAGGCCCTTGGGAAAGCCGCCGAAATTGGCTTCACGCAGATCGAATTCGGATGAATTAAGCAGACTTTCGAGGACCAGTTTATCGATGCCCTGCTCGACCATCGTCCGGAGCGTGCTGTAAACCAACTCGATAAACTTATCCTTATCGGTCGGGTTGGCGTTTTTCAGGATGAAACTGAAGAGCGGTTGACGCATTCCGCCATAGATACCCACGCTCATATCCTTGCCGAGACCGGTTTGATTCAAGGCCTGACGAAGGGGCGAGGATGAAGACTCCAGGACCTGGGCCAACAGTTCGATGGCCATTTGCTCGATCTGGTCCTGATCGTGCTTCAGAACAAAGGTAAGAGACAAGATGGACTTGTCCGCCTCATCGACCTCACCCATGATCGGATATTCATAGCTGGCCTGTTTCATCTCGTCGAAAGGCGTCTGCAGCTTGATCTCTGCCGCGATCTCACGCTTGTCAAAATCCTTTAAAAAACCGTCGTTTAGGAATGCCAGCTCTTCGAGTGTGTCCCCGTTTCCATATAAGTATATGTAACTGTTCGAGGGATGGTAATACTTATCATGAAAAGCCACAAACTCGCTCTGGGTCAACTCGGGAATCGACTCGGGCACACCGCCTGACTCATGAGCATAAATCGTATCGGGCAGCAGTAATTTAGGCACTTTACTCCACAGGACGGATTCGGGCGATGACAGGGCCCCCTTCATTTCATTATAGACGATGCCATTGTATTCGAGCGGTGCACCGGCTTCTTCGAGCTGGTAATGCCAACCCTCCTGCATGAGAATCTTGGGCTCGTTTTTCAGATTGGGATAGAAAACCGCATCCAGATAGACATCCATCAGGTTGAAAAAGTCCTTGCGGTTGCGGGAAGCAATCGGGTAGGACGTGTGATCGGCCATGGTCGCCGCATTCAGGAACGTGGCAAAGGAACCCATATTCAGTATCTCGAACGGACTCTTGACCGGATACTTGCGGGACCCGTTCAGGACCGAATGCTCCGTGACATGTGCTATGCCATTGTCCGATGCAGGCAGGGTCTTGAAGGTGATAGTGAAAGCCTGATTATCGTCCGCACACTCGAGCTTCAACAATCGGGCCCCGGTCTGCTCATGAATGAAATACAAACCTGTCGAGTTTATATCGGTCAACTCCCTGATCTCTTTGAGGATGAAACCATGGTAGTTATCCCCGACCTTCAATTTCGTCTCAGTGGTCGTGTCCTGCCCCATAACCTGCGTACCTCCCATACATGAAACCACCAGCACAACAATGAACCATGCCCAATGATGTCCAATACTCATTATTACCTCCACGGAATTAGTGATCTGTATTCGTACAACCTTTGAATCTTCGATTGAAATATTATTAAGACTTCTCCTGAAAAATACAACTTCAAGTATCTTCAAACACATCTGTTCGGCATTGATTGTGACTTCTTCCTGTTTCTGGTTTGGCGGGTTTGGATCGTATCAAAAAGCTTGCCTAAAGATCTCTTTATGAATCCTACACGGGTCGGATAGTAATAATCTGAGTCAAACCAGCCCAGATCACGGTAGTAAGTATAATCACGGCTTGTTTCATCAAGTTCCAGGCGTATACTTGTCCGCCCCATCCGAAAACCCATGAGTTTGAAAAAAGTGGGCACAGGGAATTCAGGCTTGACCAGTTTCCGGTAAAATCGTTGACTCAATTGGGTCAAGGCTTGGTCTCTCTGTTGCTTTTCTTGTTCGGTCATTGGTTCAAAGGCAGTAAAACAACGTCCCTTCACCGTAGTGAAGCCGAACCCATTTCCGACAAAATCCAGATAATTCACGATTTTCTCACCACCGTAAATACCTTGCGTAACAAGAGCAGTAAAAACCTTTCCGAAGAAACGGGGACGATGGAAGACGAATCCGAGTCGATCAAGAAAAACCTTCATCAGGGCGCAGACCTGGAAAGAATAGTTCGGACAGGCAAAGACCACCCCATCCGCCCTCATCATTTTATCAATGAGTACGTCTCGATCGTCTTTGAGAGGGCAGTATTCCTCACCCTTCTCGAAACAGACCTTGCAACCCCGGCACATTCCAACCTGATAATCGCTCAGGACAACGAGTTCACACTCAACCTGACCACATGCCTGCACATTATCCAGAAACTGACGGGTAGCCTCATAGGTATGTTTCTTGCGAGGACTGGCTAACAAGGCCACAACTTTTCTCATGTGATGTGCTCCTGAATATTTGTTAAAAGACCCAAACACGTAATTACGTGGAATAGCAATGATGCCTACTGAAACTGATTGAAAGAGAAGTGAATATCATGGGAAAACTTCCTTTGGTATGCCAGATACAATGGTAACAGAAACTGAAATATGACAAACTCTCACTTTGATTGGGCAGCTACGCAGCCCGGATTATCCTTTATCCATATCCCCCAGGCTGAAGCCAGGGGCTTCGGACATACGTTAACGCTGCTACGCAGCGTTTTTCATATACCAATCACATCTGACCATTTCA
>JAFGSJ010000069.1 GCA_016934675.1 bacterium
AAGCGTCGCCTGCACCCTCTGGTTCGGCTCCGTTCCTGGTTGTCCTCATACGGCCAAGTCCTCTCTGCCCGGCTCGTCTTGTTTCCCCGGCGGGAAGAATAACGCGATCCCAAATGCCAAAGGCCCAAGGCGGCCGATGAACATCAGGCCAATCAAAATCAATTTCCCGATGGGCGTGAGTTGGGCGGTGATGCCTGTACTCAACCCCACGGTTCCAAGCGCAGAAGCCGCCTCGAACAACAACCCCTCAAATGAAACGGATTCCGTCAACGCCAGCAGGTAGCATCCCAGAATCAAGGCGCCCGCGTAGAAACCGAGACTGGCTATGGCCACTCGAATCCTCTCCTCTGGAATCTCCTTCCCCCAGAAAGTCACCTTTTCCCGCCCGAGGATCGAACTGCGGATCACACCCCACAGGGCTGTGAAGGTTGTCGTCTTGAGGCCGCCGCCCGTGCCTGCGGGAGAAGCACCGACGATCATCAAAAGGACGATCAGAAACAGGGATGCCTGCGACAGCCTGCCGATGGGTATGGTGTTGAACCCAACCGTTGTAATCGATGTCATCACCTGAAAACAGGCGGCCGTCAGCCGCTCATAGGGCGGAAGGGCTTGGATCGACGGCTCTGCCACGAAAAAGAGCGCGATTGACGCAAAGCTGAGCCATGCCGTTGTGACCAAGATGATACGGCTGGTGAGAGTCAGTCGAGATGTCTTCCCAATGACACGCCGCCACCCGTCCACGAACACAATGAACCCGATCGCGCCGAGATAGCTCAGAATTGCGAGAACCACATTGACCGACACATTTCCGCGAAGGCGTTCAAAACTGTCGTCATACAACCCGAACCCGGCTGTACAAAAAGCTGAGACGCTGTGGAAAACGGCTGACCACGCCGGAGCCTCGATGCCGGCGTGGGTGAAGGCCAGAAAGAGAGCGCAAGCTCCGGCCAATTCCGTAACTAGGGTGAACGTGATGACGCTTCGGATGAACTTGTCGATTCTGAAGTCCTCCGGCATGCTGAAGACGGCTTTGCCGATTTGCTGTCGCCGCTCCGAGAGAACGGCACTGCGCGAGAGGACGACGAACGACCCGAATGTCATGTAGCCGATGCCGCCGAGTTGGATCAGGATCAGAATGATGATCTGTCCCAAGATGTTGTAGTCACTGCCTGTACTGACGGTCACCAGTCCGGTCGTTGAAACGGCAGAGGTCGATGTAAAGAGGGAATCCAGACCCGACACCGCGGCTGTCGCGTGGCACAAGGGCAAGGCCAATAGCAACCATCCGACAGTGACGTAGGACAAATACCCGAGCGCCACCAGCCGCACAGGATGGAGGCTATGCATGAAACTGACGAAGCCTTGCCATTTCTCTTTCATATTCTTGTCTTGCTGCCGAACTAGGGTTTAAAAGGTTTCCTAATAAATCCTGTATCTGGCGAATTCGCCGTCTCATACCCATGATTCAAATTGAACAGAAAGTCTTGTACATAAATGGTTTTTTTTCCATATTCCCTTTACGTTTCTAGTACCATTTTTCTTACCATAAAAGGGACAGGTTTTAAAGAAAAAAATATCAAGCATGGTTTAAGATTTTTTTCCATTGACGACAACTGCGGGCGGACCTTTTCACGAACTGGTTTAACTTCAACCCAACGCTGGTAATAATCCGCAGACGGTGCGAAGCGACAGCCGGCGGGTTCATGGCCATGTTAGGCGCCGTCAGAATCCAGAGGGGAAGCACCGTGATCCCCCTCATTCAAAGTGCTTGTACTCCGCCCAAGCTCTGTCGATCGGGACGTGCCGGTTACGCACGATGAAGATATTCAGATTGTTCTCATACGGCATGCAATGCTCACAGGTGTGCAGGCCAGCCGGCGTGACGTCGCCGTATGACTCAAAGTAGTCGTGCCGGCTTCCGCCGAGCCGGATAAAGGTGGTCACTGGCATCGGGCCTACGCCCCAGAACCAGTACGCGTTGTGGTTGCAGATGACTCGCGGCAGGGGGTAGCGGCGCGCGTACAGCTCTAGCGCCCCCGCCTCGCCGTAGTTCGTGACGAAGGCCACCGTAGTGGCCCGCTCGGCTTCGGGTATGGTGACATATGCGTTCGACACGTTCTGCGCGAGATCCTCCCACCCGTTCATGTCGGCGAAGAACTGCGGGAGATCCCCGAGTTCCTCGTTTTCCGGCGTGCTCGGCGCCACGCCGAGCGTTTGCGAGTAGCGCAGGTACGAATCCACGGGCAGGATCGGAATGGCAAGGGGTGCGAGAATGGCTCCCGACACGACGAGGAGCGCTGGAATACCCCAGACGGCGAGCGTGCGCCAGGGCGGTCCAAGCCTCTCGAGGGAGACCCCGCCGCAAGCAAAGAGCATCGGGTAGGCCGCGGCGATGTACTCCGACTTGACATGAGGATTGGCGAGGAGTATTCCAAACACGGTCAGGAATGTTACGCCGACGAGCTGTCGCCGGCGGTCATCTTTACGTGCAAAGCACAACAATAGACCCGGCAGCGAGACAAAATACGTGACTGGATTCATCGCCAAGAACTGATCAACGAGGAACCGCCCTCGGGTGAGAGATGAATACTTCCCCTCCGTTGCGTTCCGCATGAACTCGATGTGCGGCCAGCCATGCAGCGCATTCCAGATCACGAAGGGCGAGAATAGTGCGATTGCGACCGCTGCCGCCGCGTACGGTCCCGGAGTCTTAAGCTGGGGGCGCAGCCCTGTTAAGAGGACGGCCGAGGCAACGCCAGCTCCGAGCCACAGCACGCTCGTCTTGTTGAGGAGCCCCAGGCCAACGACCAGTCCAAGCCAGAGCCATGCCTTGAGCCCACCACATTCGGCCGCTCCGAGCAGAGCGTGGACCGCCAACAGCCAGAACATAATGTCGAGGCTGTTCATCGAGAAGTAAGTATGGAAGATTAGCATCTGCGGAGCGGCCAAGAACGCCAGCGACGCCAGCACAATCGCTGGACGGCCACCTCCCATTCGCCGGGCGAGGAGGCCGATCAGCGCTAGGGACACGCCCGCGACAATGGCCGGCACGAGGCGGATGGCGAACACCGAATCGCCGACGATGCGGCGCGCCACAGCCAAGATGAAGATCGACAGAGGCGGCTGATCGACGTATCCCGGGGCGAGATGCTTGCTGCAGGCGATGTAGTAGAGCTCATCTCGAAAATACCCATAGCCGACCAAGGCGTTTGCGACGAGGTGCAGGGTGAGCGCAAGCGCCACCATCACGAAAATCGTCATCCTGTACGACGGGCGCGCCGTCTCTGTAGCTTCTGTCATTGTCGGGCCCTTTCTGCTGAACTCAACGGCGCCATTCGAATCCAGCCTCCTTGCGAGGGCATCTAACGGCACTCGGGACTGCCTCATGACCATGTGTCCGTGCGACCCCCATCTCTCACCGCATATCGCGCCTAACACCGGGCATCATCGGGCGCCTTGCTTTTTCGCGCCCCGCTGAATACCCTGGTTATAATCTCCTATTTGTATTTACCATACTGATTTTTCCAACTATCAGCCAATTCCAAAAAATCACAATAGCCCTTGGCCCTAATAAATTGTGTAACTTCTTCGTACTTAATGTTTTCTGATAATGCTTTTAGGCGGCGAAATCGCCGGTTTATACTCGTTCTTGATTAGTGGCCTGATTGCTTGCACATCAAGGATATCAACAGTATTTTCTCCTCTTTTCCCGCGTGTTATCCGGATCGGTATGACACGCTGAGGTGATTCGTTATGATTGGTTTTCGAAAATTCGATCAATCCAATACTCAGGTTTTCTATGACAGTGCGCAATAGCAATTACAAAAATGTAATCTGTCTCTATTGAATAAAGAATTTTATAAGGGAATTTGTGAATTAAATACCTTCTGATTTCTGGTGCTTCGGGTGTCCAGGCAAGAGGATATTGAGCTATGCGTCTAATGCCATATCTGATTTCATGTCGGAACTGCTCTCCCAATCCCGGTACTTCACATTCATAATACTCGAAGGCATCTTCAAGTTCTCTTTTTGCAAGCTCATCAAATATAACTTTCATTCATTTTGTTCTTCTTTGAATATCTGCTCAAAAGGTATTCCTTTCGTTTTTCCTTCTCGATGGGCTTGTAGTCGTTTCTGAGATTCCTGCAACCAAATTTCATCAATTTCCTTATTTGGTTCATCAAGACTTCTGATAAGCCCATCAACCAATTTGAATCGCTCCTGAGGTTTTAAAAGAAGAGCCTTTTTTAATAGAGTCTTGGAATTTTCCATTTTTATTCCTCATCCCATTGTTTTGACTTTCCTCACATTCACTATAGCACAAATCTTGGATTTTCTGAAATCATAACCAGGGCTTAATAGATTTCCTCTTTAATCCTGTATCTGGCGAAATCGCCGTCTATAATCCAGGTCAAAAATGACGAGAATTTCTGTAATCAAAAATTGAAGTGCTTTTTTCAACTACGATCGAGTCAAAAACTGACTCTTTATGTTACAGTTTGAACCGTTTGATACCATCTTTCAGGAGTTTCCGGTTGAAATTGATCAGCAAACCAGTCGATATTCCTGATAGTCTTATATGCACAACCAATGGTTCGTTCTGTTAATTTGTCTCTTCCCCTTTTTCTCTGTGCTCTCTGTGTGCTCTGTGGTTCATTTACACCTAACGAAGATGGTTTTATCCTGCTTCTCCTCATTCACTGGAACTCAGAGTAGAATCCAGTTTTTTTAAGACCCGTTTTATTCGAAGACGATATCGCCCACGCTGGTTTCGTGATCGGATCTGGTTTGCCTGACCTTCCGGACAGAGTGATATTCTCTCTCGAAACGTTCGAAATGATAATTCAGGTCCCCCTCATCGGTCATGTCCAGGTTCGCTTCGAGGTCCAGAGCACAATTATTCAGGTCTTTCTTGTTGATCGAGTCTAGAGCAGGTTTGGCAGGCGGAGCGGGCAGACCGGATTCATATGCGGGTGTCCGTTCGCTTGTGCGACCCTGGCCCTGGTAGAGGACATGAAATTCCTTACGTGACATACGGAAGCGGAGTCCGGCAAAGACAGCCCGCACGATTGCCCGCAAGCCATTCGCCCGCAAGGCCTGTTTGACTTTGTTCCGTCGAACCAGCCATCGTCCCAGCGGCAGCAGAAAGATGAACAGGGAAAAAACAAAAGGAATGACACCGAGGAAAATGGCCGTGGATTGGGCCGTTAATTGATCGAGCGGCACACCGTTCGCCAGAAGCAGCACATTCTTGACGGTCAGATGGGTCCACATGGCTATGGTGGACATGACCAGATTGAAGCCGTTCAAGAGCATGATCACCAGGTTCGAGCTGTGTTTATTGCCCGTGAGGGGAGGCACCGTCACCGGTTTATCCCAGCTCATCGGCACACTCGACACCGCTTCCCGGTCAACGGTTTTCAACAGATCGGGAAAAGCGAAGATGATCGAGCCGTCTTCGTCCACGGACACATCACCGTTGTAATCGATACTCAAGCGGGTCAGTACCTTCTCGGCCTCGGGAATGGAGCAGCCCAGCAGAGCGACCACATCCCCGACCACAACCCGGCCCTGCCTGGCTCGGATATAGTTGAGCAAGTCCTTCTGGTCCGCTCGGGTATCTCGCTCCGGCTCTTCCGGGCCGAAAATGAATTGAAAGACATCCTGGTAGAAGCGTCTGCCGGACGAATGCTGTCTTAATCGTCGCGGTGCGTATCTCGGTGTTCTGCCCCCGAACCAGAACATGGCCCAGAACGCATCGTAGACCAGTTCGAACAGCAGTCGAATAATGACGAAGCTGCCGAAATCGCTGTTGGAGCGTCTCCGGTCATGACCATCACGGCCCTTCGAGGCAAACAGCAGACCGAGCATGATCGCCAAGAAGATAATGACATACAAGACAATAACCACCAGTATCCAGACTTTCAGGGCGACCTTGATGACCGGTTGGGCCTTCTTCCACATGACCATCAGGGTATTCTTGAGCGTTTCTCTCGTTTGCCACGGCTTACTGAAGCCTCGTGGAAAACGGTAGATCAAGTCACCTTCGTTGCCGACCGCGAGCCGTCCCCGGTACTCGTTCAACAACCAGTTCAGGGCCTTGTCCGCCTGTGCGAGGGTCAGGCCCGAGCGTGTGGCCGTATCGGCTACGGTCACTTCGAGAGATCGGGCCGGCATGACTCGCTCGATCTCTCGGGCCCAAGCCCGAACATCCCGCTTGTCCTTCCAGTCAGCAACAATCAGTTCCGCAGTGGAGGGCATGAAGTGATTTAGCCGAAATCTTCGGGTTTGAGGTGTTCGAGCCAATCCTTCAATTGTTCGTCATTCTCCGTGTTTTCGATGGTTTTTGATGAAGCGATGACCTTATCGGAGACAAAAATGGGTGCATTGACCCTCAGCGCCAGAGCGATCGCGTCTGACGGTCGGGAGTCGATGATGATATTGGTATGATTGAAGGCAATCTCGATATTGGCGTAAAAGGTGCTGTCCTTGAGGTCGTTCACCACGATTCGGTTGACCTTGCCCTTGAATTGATCGATCATGATTTTGAGCAGATCGTGAGTCATGGGTCGGGGCGTATTGATCTTTTCGAGTTCAAGCAGAATGGCGTTAGCCTCGAAAACACCGATCCAGATGGGCAGAGCCCGCTGGTTTTCTTTATCACGCAGGATGATGATGGGCATATTCGTGAGCGGATCGAGTGTCAAGCCATGAACGATCATTTCGTGTAACATAGAGTTGCTCCTCGAAGTGAGACTCAGCTTCTGCGTTTCAAAAGCGTTCTAGAATCAATATAAATGAAACAGGTCAGAAATGCAAGTGTTTTTTTAGACCAGGACCGGGGTTGACAAGTTCTCATTGAACGTCCTATAAGGATTGACGATAGTGTGGTCGGTCCAGGGAAGATGATGAGATTTCATCGCTGCCCCGCAACTGTGATTGGGTACGAAACCAGCACGAATCCACTGGGAAATGTTCTTCCTGGGAAGGCGTTGGGAGTAGGTCGAACCATAAGTCAGGAAACCTGCCGATCATGTACTTCATTACAGCCTTTCGCGGGAGAGGACGAGAAGTGTTTCGAGCTCAGCGACCATTCAATCATTCCGAGAGTGTGTATTGCCGTGCTTTCTCTATTTTGATTCGCTCATTCCGGATGAAATCTGAATGGCGAAAGACCTTTTTCTCAAGTGTCTGTCGATACCTGATCGTGTTCATTAGCCTGATAGTCCTGGCTATAAGCGGACAAGGGTCCGCGGACCAAAGTCCGGATGAACAGGATAATGCCGATGAGTCAACACTCTCATTTGCCGACACGATCGTCATTACCGCCAATGATGGGCTGGCCCATGCGCTCGAAAAAGATACGGGCTTTATCTCGGTAGTCGAAACCGACCCCTTGGTTTCCCCCTTCGCCGAGACCGCAGACGTGCTCGAGAATGTCGTCGGGGTCACGGTCAACCAGTACGGCGGATTGGGCATGTTCAGTTTCATCAGTATTCGCGGTTCCGAGGCGAACCAGGTCTCCTACTATCTCAACGGTATACCGCTCAATTCGGCAACCAGCGGTTATTTCAATCTGGGTTCGGTCCCGCTCGGCTTTCTCGAACACATCGAGGTTTATCGGGGTTGGACACCGCCGACTCTCGGTCAACCTGCTTTGGGCGGCGCCGTCAATTTCGTGACGAGAAGTAAACTCGACGGCTCGATGGGGCAGATTGCGATATCGGCAGGTTCATTCGATACCTATCAGGGTTCTCTTTCCATCCAGACCGGAAATGAGAAGAACAGGTGGCTGCTCTACAGTAATCGACTCGATACCAAGGGAGACTTCAGCTATGTCCACGATAACGGAACGCCTAACAATACGAGCGATGACCGGACCATAGACCGCACAAATGCCGACCTGAACAGCAACGACTTTCTGCTGAATTACGTTCATCAGCCCAGTGAGACCTTCCAACTGACCGTCTTGGCGACGTATCAGGACAAAGAGCACGGCGTGCCCGGTAATGCCACTCTCCAGACCGAGTCGACCCATCTCGACGAAAACTCACTGTTCTTCGATCTATCCAGCAGGTTTTTCGAGTGTTTTCATGATCGAAGCGATTTCACTGTCCAACTCTTTCATCATTATCTAACGAGTGATTTTAGCGATCCCGAGGGAGAAGTCAGCCTCCTGACCCGCAGCAGTGAGGGCCGCACCAACCGGACCGGGCTGCGTCTGCTCTACTCAGCAAGCTTGCCTCACAGCAATACCCTGTCTTTTGCGTCCGGTTTCAGCCGTGAAACGAACACAACCAGCAATGAGGTCCGGGGTATCTTTGTGCCCGGACATCTAGAAAAAAACCGTCTGATCTATTATGTCGCCCTTGATGATAAATGGCTGTTGTTCAATGATCGTTTTCAGGTCCGCCCGAGCATTCGTTTTGACGGTATCCGCAACGAGGACCTGTCGACCAATGACGACCAGTTTTTTCACGATTACGATAATCCGGAGCGCTCATGGCTCTGCACCTCGCCGCAACTGGCCCTGCAATGGTCCCTGTCCAGCCAGTTCAGTTTCAAGGCGAGCGTGGGCAAGTATTCACGCTACCCAGCCCTCGAGGAACTCTATGGTGATCGCGGCTCGACCGCAGGGAATCCCGGACTCGAAGCCGAAACAGGAATCAATCGCGATATTGGCTTTTTCTGGACCGACCACCTTCAGGACCAATGCCGCTTTTTCCTCGAATATGCATATTTCGATAAGGAAAGCCAGGACCTGCTGACCCACGTCCAGAATTCGCAATATACCTTTCGGGTCGAAAATATCGGGGCGGCCCGTATCCGCGGTCATGAATTCCATGTCAGGTCGCTCTGGGCGAGTATCCTGTCTCTTGGCCTCAACTATACCTATCAGGATGCCCGTGATGTGAGCCAGGTGCCTTATTATCGCGACCGGTATCTGCCCAACAGGCCCCTGCAAGAACTGACCACGAATCTGACCCTCTCGATCGAACCGGTTAGTTTGCATTACGATACAACCTATCAATCACATACATATCTGGACCGGGCGAACCTGAAGGAGGTGCCAGACCGGCTGGTCCACAATCTGTCCGTCGAATGGTCCGAATTTTTCGATGGACTTTCGTGCCTGCTCGAAATGAGAAATATCACTGACAATCAAATCGAGGATATGGCAGGTTATCCCTTACCGGGACGCTCCTTTTCCTTTTCAGTTCACTATCAACTTACTCATTAAGTACATCAGGCATGTTCCGATCCGGTAGCGTGTAATCGCTCGAATTCATTATTCAGATATCGGCTCTATTCTTTGAGAAAAGGAAGTGGGATAGTATCATGCACAACAATCTGGTCAAGATCACGCTTGTGGTGCTCGTTCTGTTTGCAGTACTCTTTTCTTTCTTCCTGGTGATGAAAGAGACACAGAGAGATGCGATCAATCCGGTCCCCGCCGAAGTTACACGGCAACCGCACATTGAAAGAATTGTCTCGCTGGCACCGAGTTTGACCGAGACCGTGTTCGCTCTCAACATGGGACATAAATTAGTCGGTATTACCAGGTTCTGCAATTATCCTCCGGAAACGGCATCCATTCCCAAGGTCGGGGGCTATTACGATCCGAATTACGAAGCGATCGTCAGGGCCAAACCAGACCTGGTCCTGTTACTGATCGAACAGACGGAAGTTCGCCAGAACTTAGAAAAAATGAAGATCCGCTGTGTGGTGCTGGACCATCAGCATATCGCCGGGATCATCGAATCGATCCCGATTATCGGAAGGGCATGCGGTGTTTTGGAGCAAGCCCAGGCAATGGTCGCAAATATCCAGGACAGGCTCGATCTGATCGCGACCAAGGTCAAAGATTTACCAAAACCGACCTGCCTGTTCATCGTTGATCGGGACAGATCCTTAAAAGGCATTCAGGATGTCTATGTCTCCTGTCTTGGCTCCTTCTACGATGAAATAATAACCCTGGCCGGTGGGACAAATGCCTGTCTTTCTGATACAATCGCATACCCCAAAGTGTCAGCCGAAGGCATCCTGCAGATGAATCCCGCTCTCATTATCGAAATGGTCGGCGAAGATGTCCAGCTCCCAGCGACAGATGTTCTGGAGAGCCAGTGGGCTTCAATCGGTCAGGTTGCCGCAGTCAGGAACAATCAAGTATTTTACTTTACCCAGGATTATGCCGTCATTCCCGGCCCCCGTTTTGTGAGCGTGGTTGAAGACTGTGCCAAACTTTTCCATCCGGAACTCGAATGGTGAAACATGTCCGCAGCATTGATTGAATGTCTGGATTTTTGTTTCAGTTACAATGGCCTGACTATCCTCGATCACTTGTCTTTCGAGGTCCGGTCCGGAGATTTTCTGACTGTGATCGGATCGAACGGAGCCGGTAAAACGACCCTGCTCAAATGCCTGCTCAGAATTGAATCCGGTAGCTCCGGACAGATTACCATTGCCGGGAAAGCATTATCTGATTATTCACAGAAGGAATTAGCCACGCTGTTGAGTTATGTGCCGCAATCAGCGGAAGTGATGGCCCCTTTCAGCGTTTATGAGTTTGTGATGATGGGCCGCTACCCGTATGCCAGACCGTTTGTGTCAGTGAGCCGGGCGGACCGGGAAGCGGTCGAACGGGCCCTGATCCAGACCGGTTCTGAGCAACTTTCAGATCGATTGTTGAGAACACTGAGCGGTGGCGAACGGCAAAAGGTGATCATCGCAGCCGCCCTGGCTCAAGGTGCCCGGGTCATGCTCCTGGACGAACCCACGACCTTCCTGGACCCCAAACATCAGGTCGAAATCTATAACCTGCTCGTGCAATTGAATCGGGTCGAGGGTATCACGATCATCTCGGTGACGCATGATGTCACGACTGCCTTGATGATCGGGCAAAGGATACTCGCCCTTAAAGGCGGGCGAATACTGTACGATGGCCCCGCCGCCGCCTTGCATGAGAGCGAAATCCTGACCAACCTTTTCGAGACCCCTTTTCTGTTTGATCATTTGGCCCAGATGGGCACAAAAGTCGTGCTTCCCAAAGGATTCATAACGACATGAGTAGCACACAACGCATGATACGACGACTGGGTCTGATCGCTCTCATCAGTATTGTGGTCGTTCTGATCTGCCCCTTCATCGGTATGCACGCGATCCGACCCGGTGAGATTGTGCTGTCATCGCCCGTCAATACCAATTACCACATTTTCTGGGATATTCGTCTGCCTCGGGTCCTGTTCGCCTTTCTGGCCGGGTCTGGTCTGGCTATGAGTGGTATGGCTTTCCAGGCCCTGTTCCGGAACCCGCTGGCCACACCCTTTACCCTGGGCGTTTCGAGCGGGGCCGCCTTCGGAGCAGCCCTGGCCATCAATATCGGCTTGACCCGGTCCATCTTCAATGTAAGCGGCACGAATCTGTGCGCGTTTCTGGGCGCACTTCTCTCGATCATGATCGTCTATGCCCTGAGCCGGATCGGAAGGAAGTTTTCCACAGCCACGATGTTGCTGGCCGGTGTGGCCATCAATTTCTTCTTTTCGAGCTTCATTCTCTTTATGCAATACATCAGTGATTTCACGCATTCTTTTCGAATCATCAGATGGTTGATGGGCGAGCTGGGAATCATCGGTTATGATGCCGTGCAGACAATTCTTCCCTTTATTGTTCTGGGCTGTCTCATCCTCTATCTCGTCCAGAACGAATTGAATCTACTGACCATCGGTGAGGATATCGCGGCCTCACGCGGGGTCAGGATCGATTGGATCAAAAAAGTGATCTTTCTGATCACCTCTCTGATGGTCGGTGGTATCGTTTCGATCTGCGGCCCGATAGGCTTTGTCGGAATAATGGTCCCCCATATCTGCCGACTGCTCGTCGGAGCTCATCATAAACAGCTTATCCCGGCAGTGTTCCTCTTCGGAGGCTGTTTTCTGGTCCTGTGCGATACGCTGGCCCGCACGATCATCGCACCGGTCGAGATACCGGTCGGAGTCATAACCGCCCTGCTTGGTGGTCCGTTCTTCATCACGCTCCTCCTGAAAGACACTTTGCACTAACGAATAGCAGAATATCGAGATAATGCCGGATTGTTTTCTGAGTAAGTATGTGTTTGACTGTCCGCCTTATACAGCGTTTACCTGCATCCGGTTCTTATCTGTCGGAGCACGTCTGCTTTGAAAGCATAAAGACATACCCTGAGAACCGGCAATGGTCTTCAGCGGTGTCTCGTTCCGCCTGGTATAATGGTATGAGTTCCGCGTTTAGGCGCTGTCGATTTAATCGAAAAAGTGCCTTTTCTCTGTCCCCCTTTGGAGGGGGTCGGGGGGACGATTATCGTTAAAATCAATAAATTCAGATAGTTACAGTTTCGAGAATTCCACCCCCTGCTCCCCCGCCAGCGGGGGACAGCATTAAA
>JAFGSJ010000070.1 GCA_016934675.1 bacterium
AGGAACATACCAGGTATCTCAGCTCCCGCTGGATACACTAAACAATGCGACTTCATGTCGCACTCAAAAGCAGATTTGACCCCCTTTATTTAAAGAACTGGTTTGGATTTTTGACAAATTTGGCGGTTTCACTCTTGAACAGGTTACTGAAGCTCTGGAACCAGATGGCTTTGTCCCGATCAATAAATTCGTTGAGAAAACAGATCATAGTAAAGAATTTATCGGTCAGGGTGTAGCCTCCACCGATACCGAACACGGTTTTAACGTTGAATTCTTTGACAAAGTCAAAAGCTGAGATAATTTTACGACCCTTGCTGTCTTTTGACGTGTCCGCATCTTTGACATAAAATGTTCCGGCCATCTGGCCCATTTTTTGGGCCACTATTTCCGGTTCGCCACGAATCCAACCCAAATTGAAGCCGAGTTGTTCGAGTAAGGCACTCATCATGGGTATCGCACTGACAAAGTCTTCCGTAGCCAAGGGGATACCCAAATGACCTTTCGATCGTGAGCGAGTTTGCCATTCCGCTTTTTTACCGGCGGTCCCAAATAAGGTGAGGACATACGCATCCTCAGTCATTTTGATGTTAGCCGAACGGGCCAAATTCCGAGTAAAAGTCTGAATGGCATCAGGCAGTTCTTTCTGCTTAATCGTAACAAAAAGCCGCAGTAATATGATCGAGTCAGATAATTCATTATAGATGGCTTCGACCAGATTTTGGGCTGCGGATTCCAGATTTTGGGACCCGCTGATTTTGGTCTTGACTTTATCGAGTAGCTTGATGATATCATTATAGTATAATTTGCTGACTAACATAGGTCAACTCCTTTCCTTGAAAGTATATGGTTAACACTCCATCAATGTCGGTTTGACACTATAAATAATGATAGACAGAAATATCTGCACGCGATTCGGACCAAGAGACACGGCTCCCCTCTGAATCTCGATATTCGATTATATACCTTAATATAATAGTTTTAACAGGAAAAAGAAAGTACTTTTGATGTCGTTGCAGTTTTTTTTAATCAGGTCCGAGTCTTTGACCAGTGGGAGTGACGGTATCTGATCTCACCATCGACCAGGGTCATGACGCAACATCCCTTGACCTTTTCACCGTTGAACGGAGTGTTTCGACTCTTCGAGAAAAAAGTGTCGGCATCGATGGTAAACTCATAATCGGGATCAATGACCGTGAGATCGGCGATTGCTCCTTCCGCGAGCGTTGGGGGCTCATGGTGCAAAACCCGGGCAGGGCCGGTCGTCAATCGCTGAATGAGCGTCTCGAGGGTTAGCCTATTTGTCCAGACGAGTTTCGTTAAAACAATCGGCAGGGTGGTTTCCAGACCGATAATGCCAAAGGGGGCATCAATAAATTCCAATTCTTTTTCCTGGCTGGTATGGGGGGCATGATCGGAGGCGATGGCATCAATAGTGCCGTCATTCAAGCCCTGAATCAAGGCTTCGATATCTTCAGGCGTCCTCAAGGGCGGTGCCATTTTATAATTGGTATCGAAGCTTGTGACCAGATCATCAGTCAGGGTCAAGTGATGAGGTGTAACTTCACAGGTAACGTGAATGCCCTGTTGCTTGGCACGACGGACGATTTCGAGTGATTTTTTGCGGGAGAGGTGACAGATATGGATATGGGCAGAGGTATATTCAGCCAGGCGAATGTCGCGATCCACGAGTATATCTTCAGCAATACCCGGTTGTGGAGGCAGGCCACACATGGTTGAGGCCAATCCTTCGTTCATAACGCCTTTGCCCACGAGGTTTTTATCTTCGGCATGTTCCATGATGGGCAGATCAAACATGCGTGAATATTCGAGTGCACGGCGCATGAGTTCCGAATTCATGACCGGATGACCGTCATCGCTAATAGCCACGATGCCGCCTGAGACCATTTCTCCGATTTCGCTCATTTCCTGGCCGAGTTGTCCTTTGGAGATAGCGCCGATTGGGAAGACACGTGCCTGGGCAGCCTTTCGGGCCTGATCGATAATAAAATTCGTTACGGACAGATTGTCATTGACAGGGCTGGTATTGGGCATGCAGGCAATGGAGGTGAAGCCACCGGCCAGGGCAGCCTTGCTGCCGGTTTCGATGGTTTCTTTGTCTTCACGACCTGGTTCGCGGAGATGCACATGGATATCGATCAGACCGGGAGTGATGATAGTTCCGGTGAGATCGATGATTTCAGCGTCCTCAGTCTGGATGTTGGGTGCACACAGGGCAATGCGTCCATGCTCGATGAGCAGATCGAGTTTTTCGGGTTTTTTCTTTGATGGGTCAAGGAGCAGTGCTCCTTTGAGTAATATTTTCATTGTTCCAGGGTCCCCCTGCATAAAAGGTAAAGGACGGCCATTCTGACCGCGACACCGTTGGTGACCTGGTCAAGGATCACGGAGAACGGGCCGTCAGCGACCAGTGGATCGAGCTCGACGCCGCGATTGATCGGACCGGGGTGCATAATCAGAACATCATCCCTAGCATTTTTCAGTCTATTGAGAGTGAGTCCGAACAATTTCGAATATTCTCTCATACTGGGAAAGAGCGGTTGGTTGAAGCGCTCTTTCTGGACACGCAACATCATGATAATATCCATATCAGGAATGAGATGGTCGTATTGATAGGTCACGTTGACATTCAATTTTTCGATAAAGGGCGGAATGGTTGTAGGTGGTCCGGCCACTGTGACTTTCATCCCGAGTTTGTTCATCCCGAAAATATTCGAGCGGGCAACCCGGCTATGGGAAATATCGCCGACAATAAGAACATTCAGGTCGCGGAACGATTTTTTATGTTCTCGGATAGTGAGCAGATCGAGGAGGGCCTGGGTAGGGTGTTCATGGGCACCATCTCCGGCATTGACAATGGGTGTTTTAAGGCATTGGGCCAAAAAATGTGGTGTTCCGGGTACGGCATGCCTGATAATGATCAGATCAGGTGCCATAGCCTCCAGATTCAGAGCTGTATCCTTGAGAGACTCGCCCTTGACCAGACTGCTGCCAGAAGCAGAGATATTAAATGTATCGGCGCTCATACGCTTCCCGGCGATCTCGAACGACATTCTGGTGCGGGTAGAGGGCTCATGAAAGAACAAAATGATGGTTTTGCCCCGTAGGGTTGGAACTTTTTTAATGTCCCGTTCCGAAATCTCACGAAACGATTCGGCTGTATCGAGAATGGTGGTGATTTCTTCCGGATCCAGGTCTTGTATGCCCAGTAAATCGTTACGTTGAAAGGTCACTTGTTCACCCTGCCTATGATAGTGATAGATCGTTCTCAGTCCTTATTTCGACAAGGTCTTTGCCATCTTCTTCAGTGAGGAGGACTTTGATGATCTCGTCTGAAGTGGACGGGATAGATTTGCCGATAAAGTCAGCTTGGATGGGGAATTCACGATGGCCGCGGTCAATCAGGACAGCTAACCTGATAAAGACAGGTCGTCCGAGGTCGATCAGTGCATCGAGCGCAGCCCGTACAGTTCGCCCGGTAAAGAGGACATCATCAACCAGGACCACACGTTTCCCTTGGATGGCAAAGGGAATTTCCGTTTTCCGGACCACGGCCTGATGCCCGACCGTTTCGAGATCATCACGATAAAGCGTAATATCGAGAATACCGACCGGGACGGTCTGTTCCTCAAGTTCCTGAATGCGATTGACTAATCTCTGGGCTAAGATAGCGCCTCGAGTACGAATACCGATGATGACCAGGTCGCGCGTGCCCCGATTCATTTCCAGGATTTCGTAAGCGATTCGGGTCAAGGCCCGGGCGATTTGCTCAGCATTGAAAATTGTCTGGGTGTGAGTTGCCTTCATCAATATACTCCCGGATATTCATGGGTTATCAGAACCATTTTGTATTCTTTCGAGCACGTGCTTCAGATGAACTTGAGAAAAAAAAACCTTCTCCGTGATAGGAGAAGGTCCTGGCTTCATGCTTGAAAACCTCGCTGTATGGTCATACCAAAGCAACATCGGGCCCTTCTTAATCATGTAAATGTTATCTCATTTTGGAGGCTAAGTATAGGCAACAAAGTACTATTTGTCAAGAGAATCCAGTCGTTTTTCCCGGAGAATTAATGAGGCTTTTCCAGGGCTCATTTCAGGATATCCCATTTTTTAATTGTATTGGAGAGTGTATGAGAATAGGTTTTGTACAAAATGATCCTCATTTTGGGCAGATTCAGGATAATCTTGATCAGGTCCGAGAACTTGTCGGCGAGCAAAAGATTGATCTGCTGGTCCTGCCGGAATTGTTTGCCTCGGGCTACCTGTTTCGTGATTGTGCAGAACTCAGGTTGTATGCTGAACATACGGGAGCAGGCCCGGTTACCCGGTTCCTGGTTGAGCTGGCCAAACAGACCGGGGGCTATATTGTCGGCGGTTTTGCCGAGTTGAGTGGCGATCATATTTACAACGCAGCGGCTTTGGTCAATTGCCGGGACGTTCTCAAGGTTTATCGTAAAATCCATTTATTTGATCGGGAGAAACTGTATTTCAGAGCCGGAGAAGGTCCCTTCTGGGTCGAGGACCTCGGGATCTGCCGTCTCGGACTGATGATCTGTTACGACTGGTATTTTCCGGAAGCCGCCCGAACACTGGCCTTACGTGGTGCGGATTTGATCGCCCACCCGGCAAACCTGGTTCTGCCTCATTGCCCCGAGGCCATGAAAACACGGGCCCTCGAGAACAGGGTCTTTACCGTAACAGCCAATCGCATCGGGAGTGATCAGCGTGATTTTCAGACTCTCTCGTTTATTGGTCGGAGTGTAATCTATTCGCCCAATGGTACTCTCTTGGCAAGTTCGAGCAGCGACTGTGCGACATTACAAACAGTAGACATAACTCTTACTGATGCACGAACGAAGCGGGTGACCGGTCGAAATGATCTATTCGCTGACCGGAATCCGGAGCACTATCAAATATGAAAATGGTCCCTCTCGGCAATGGGCCCGTGATTCAAACCGAGTCTATTCAGGCTCATTCCTGGTCCTTTTCTGTCTGATGTGATGACTGGTCAGACTCGTTGGAACTGTATTTTGCACCGAAATCGACGATATAATCTGCAATCTCGTAAATTGAGAGGACATGATCAACATATCCGGATAATTGGGCAGCTTTGGGCATACCAAAGACCACACATGATTCCTGGTCTTGAGCAACGATGGTCCCCCCCCTGGTTTTGATGGCTCTGATACCGTTGACACCGTCTTTACCCATACCAGTCAGGATGACACCTAAAATCGTCCCTGGCCAGGAAGAGGCGACTGATTCCATCAAGACATCCACTGAAGGCCGGTGCGGGTTTTCCACCGGATTTTTACTGAGTGCGACCTTGTAAACATTTCTTTGGCGCTGGATTTTCAGGTGATAGCCACCCGGTGCGATATAGACATGCCCGGCACGAAGCAGATCATCTTCCTGGGCTTCCTTCACCCTCAAAGCGCAGGTATGGTCGAGTCTTTCTGCAAAGGAAAGGGTAAAACCAACAGGCATATGTTGTACGATCATTATTGAACCGGGAAAGTCGCCAGGGATATGGGTCAAAATTCTCTCGATGGACATAGGTCCCCCGGTCGAAGCGCCGATAGCCACCAAAAGCTGCACGGGTTTGTATGTCACTGTTTTCTTGTCAGTCTGAGTCGGGACTTGCTTGTCAAAGGATTGACAGACTTGTTGATATTTCTCAATATCGACACCTGCGATAGCTTTCACTTTTTGGATCAGGGATGCAGCAATATCCGCTATATCCAACATGGTATGGCAGGTGGATTTATCGATGAAATCGAGTGCACCGGCTTCAAGAGCCTGCAAGGTCACACCACCACCTTCACTGGTCAGGGATGATATGACGAGAATGGGAATGGGATCATGCTTCATCAGTTCATGAATAACTTGAATACCATTCAGACCGGGCATTTTGATATCAAGAGTGATAACGTCCGGTTTCAGACGACGGACCGCTTTGAGCGCCTCAACACCATCAGCGGCTTCACCGATGACACTGATCATGGCATCCGAATTCAGCATACGTTTGAGTGCTTTACGGATAAAAGTGGAATCGTCCACGACCAGGACCCGGATTTTGGGCATGTTGTCCATTACAAACCTCTCTTCTTGTATATGGTCGTTTGAGGAAAACGGAGCAATTCGAAATCAAGGGAATACTTATGAATAATTTCCGAGTGTCCCGCAAGCAAGAAACCCTGATTAACCAGTTTTCTGGAAAAGAAATCGAGTCCTTTCCTGATATAGTACTCGGAAAAGTAAATGAACACATTTCGGCACAGGATCAGATCAAGATCAGTCAGGTCTTGCCAGGTCTTTTCTTCCAGGATATTACCCCGGACAAAGCGGGTCATATGCATAATAGAATTTTTAAGACTGTATGCATCACAATTCTTGGTAAAGAACTTGTTCAGATGTCGGGCCGGGAGCATTCTCAAGGAACGTTGGTAGTATTTTCCGCGTTGAGCGTGTTCTATGGCCCTTTGACTGAGATCGATCCCGATAATCTGGATGTCCCAGTTCCAAAAGAAAGAACCTGATTCATAGATCAGCATAGCCACCGTGTAAACTTCCTCGCCAGTCGAGCACCCTGCGGACAGTATTCGAATGGTGTGGCTCTTCATTCTTCTTTTTCTCTCCTTGATCTGTGGGAGTAACTCCTGCTGAAGGACTCTCAATTGGGCTTCATCACGGAAAAAGTAACTTTCATTATTGGTAATAAGCCCGATCATGGTATAACTTTCAGAGCCATCAGGTTGTTCGTATTTCAGTCGGACCAGATAGTCCCAAAATGATTTCAAGCCGAGGCTGATCAGGCGTGGTTCGAGCTTCAGGTTGATGAATTGCTGTTTATCATCATGGAAATACAAGCCGAAGTTCTGGTGAATGAAATCGCGCAACTCCAAGAATTCTCGATCGTTCAACTTGATTTTTGGGATCATTGCTGGATTTGTAACTGCTTGAGGATACTATCGATTTCCATCCGGACTTCTTCACAGGGATCTGATTTCTGGATAGTGATCAGTTCCGGAATACTTTTTTTGCCTTCGATCCGGGCCAAAGCTCGGACGGCATGGCAGCGCACGGTATAAAACTCACTGTCCAGAATTGCCTTAAGAAACAAAACCGCTTGATGAGTGCTTGAAGAACCGAGCACATCGACCATAAGGCATTTGACCTGAGTGCTGGACTGTTGGAAGAAATGCGTGAAGAATTCGAAATCATGAATCCCGAGTTGGACGAGGGCTTGGCAGGCCTCATGACAGACATGGTCATTGTGCAATAGGGGAAGTAATTCATTGGTCCAGGCTGTCGCGCGCAGTTGACACATGGTCTGTATAACTGCTTTTTTGATAATATGTTCGCTGTTGTGCAGTTTTTTGACGAGTGATGTGAGGCAGCGTTGGTCCCCCAGAGTGCCCAGGGCGTGAATAGCCGCATATTGAACATTCCAGGCGGGATCATCAAGACACAGGAGTAATGCGGGGATGGCTTTGTGATCACCAAGTGAGGCAAGGGCATCGATAGTATTCATTCTGATATCGACATCACGATTTTTCAACAGGCCCATTAAAAACACAACACTGTCCCGTTGGCGAATCCCACCCAAAGCTTTGATGATTGCGATTTTCAAGTGTTTATCATATTCCGGAAAGAGCTTGCACAATGCAGGCAGACTGTGTTCAAGGTTTAATTGCCCTAAAATCCTGATGACCTCAGACTTGATCTCGGGATCAGGGTCCTCGAGCAAGGGCAATAGGGCCTGTTCCAAAAAAGCCGGCTCGAGGTGGGTGCAGCATGCAACTGCGGCTAATCGGACTGCGGGGCTATTATCAAGCAGTCCCATTTGGATACTATGAGTTGACAAAGAGGCCGGGTTGATCGCAAATAGAGCCCTTATTGTTTCAGCTTTGACATCTTCATGCTCGTCTGATAAAAGGTGATGCAACAGGTCAACATGCTCAGCCTTAACCAGACGGCCACATATTTTTATGGTCCTCAACCGGGAATATTCGTCAGAATCGTTTAATAGTGCCAGAATTTTCGATTCGATTGTTAGCGAGGATGATTCACTCAGGACTTCGATGATCGAATTGACAACATGCTCGGGTGCTCTTGTCAATAGTGCCAGGAGGGCATTTTCAACCTCATCCAGTTCGATAATACCCTTCATGGTCAGGACCGCCTGATTCTGGACCTCGGGATCCTTATCATTAAGCAAAGCCATACAGGCTTTAAGCCCCGCCTTGTTTTCGATCCAGCCCAGACATTGGAGCAGGACGATCTTCATGTCCGGGTCAGGATTGCTTAGATTTTCCACAAGTTCAGGTACGGCCGCATCACCGATCGAGACAATCGAACTCAACGCATATTCTCCAAGATTGTAATCTTTGAGCATTTCAATCAGTTTGGGGACCGCTCGTTTTTCTTTCAACCAACCCAGGGTGATAATGGTATTTTTCTGGACTTTTTCATTGGGTTCATCGAGTGCCGCGAGGATGCTATCGAGAAGACCTTCATGTTCGAGTGTTTCCCGGACCTGGTCCAATGTGCTTGAATAGCGGGGATCGCAATGATCGAGTTTCGAGCGGATAGACATGATCGCACAGATGATATCATGATGGCAGACATGATCGCCTCGTTGGAGTTGGGTAAGAAGTGCGGGCAAGGCAGTCACATCACCACTCTGCCCCAAAGCTTCGATGACTGCCGGTTGGAGCATCTCGTCATCGATTAGACCGACCAGGGCACTGGTCACGATAGGGTCACCGATGTTGCCCAAAGCATAAATGGCGGCATATTTGATCCAGAAATCATCGTCGAGCATTTCCAGTAAAGCATCGACGGCTTGAGCATCACCGATTTTTCCCAAAGTTTCGACCACTGCCTGGCGGACATTCGCATCACTGTCCTTCAAGAGCGGAAACAAATAAGTTACCGCATGAGAATCGGCGACATCGCCGAGCAACTGGACAATGAACATTCTCACTTCTTCGTCCGGATCGTTCAATCCTGCTGTAAGAAACGGTACCGCCCGCAGCCCCAATTCGCGGAAAATATCAAGAGCGGCATTACGGTTATCAGCATTATCGTGAGCATGTAAGTATTCGTTCAATGTGTGACAAAGTTCATCCAACGGCAAAGCTTCTATTGCTTTAATGGCTTGCTCGCGTACACGGTAACTATGATCATACAACGCTTTCATTAGCAGCGGTAACAGGGTGATCTGACAGTTTTGGGCAATCTCTCGGATTGCCTGATAACGGACCGATTCGTTGTCCGATAACAGCTCATGCAGCTTCGGACCCGCTTCCTGTTGGTCAAAATGCATGTGTGGCCCCTATCTCATTTGGAAAAGCGATCTGATGTCTGGCTTTCTGTTTCGTTTCATTTTCGGTTACTTGAAGTAAATCAGCCATGGTACCTGGCTTTTGATAATAGTGTATTCTTTTATAGGACCGAATGATAAAATTGTGAGAATGGATGTGAATCGTCTCCCGGTCGCCAATTATTAGAAAACCTCCGGGAACAAGCAGTCGCGAATAAAGTCGCAGTAATTCCTGCTGCGCTGTCGGGTCACAATAGAGCAGTACATTGCAGCAAAATATCGCCTGAAAAAGGTGAGGAGTATTGAGAGAAAGCGGACCAAAAGTTGTTGAGAGCGTTGCGTTCGGACCAATCTGGTCCAATTGCAGTATATTGCATTCAGAAAAAGAGACCAACTTCTTGATATCCGCTGAGATTTCAAAGCCCGTCTCATTGGAGACACAGTATTTTTTTTGCATTTCGGCTGGAATGTGGACCAGGCTCTGGAGGTCATAGTAAGCCTGGCGAGCCCTGAATAAAGCACGAGGGCTGAGATCGCACGCGATAATTTCAATCGGCCAGGCCCGTGGACAGCGCATGCTTTCACGTATACACATGGCAATAGAATATGGTTCTTCACCGGTTGAACAACCCGCACTCCAAATCCTGATCGGTTTTTGAAACCGTTTTGTATCGGGACTATTCAATGAATGGGGAGACCTGATGCCGCTTAAGCCGGCTTCGATTTCAGGTACGATTATCTTCCGGAACGCTTCGAAGAGTTCATGATTTCTGAAGAACCTGGTCTCCAAGGTCAGCATCTGCTCGAGCAGAAAAAGATATTCAGCCGGTTCACGATCCAGAAGCTGCAGATAGCTGGACGAATCAAACTGACCACATCTTTGGACATGCCGCTCCAGAGCAATCTCCAACAGAATCAAACGAGAAGCAGTGATGTGTATTCTGCTTCTCGATTGAATATAGTCACAGCAGCGTTCGATCAATTTGTTTTTGTGTCGGTCCATTGTCTCAGGTCTGAATGGCTTGCAGGTCAAACTGAGTTAAGTGCTTTATCTCATTGGGTGTCAGTATTTTATCCGGTAAGATCACAATGACGATTCGGTCCAGGGTTTTAACCATGCAATCAACATAGGCAGTTTCGGCTTGGTCTGCCATGAAATCGGGCGTTTCCATTTTGGGCAGTTGCTCGATCTCGATGAGGCTGGCAACATCATCGACCACAAAACCGATCGAAGCTACAGCGGGATTGATGATCACAATTCTTTTGCGTGCAAATCGTGTTTCCACGATGGTGAAACGTTGTCTGAGATCAATAATGGGGACAATAGCACCCCGTAATTCAATGATGCCTGTCAGGAAATCAGGTGCTTGAGGTAACCGGGTCAAGTGCTGATATTGAATGATTTCTTGCACAGAGGCAATATCGATTCCAAAAAGCTCATTACCAAGGAAAAAAGTCACTATTTGTCTTTTACGGAGTTGTTTGACCTGGCTGGGCATATTCTCTCCGGAACCATTAATTGTCCTTACTCAGTATCTGATCAAGATCGAGAATACTGACAATTTTCTCATCCAGTAAAGTGACACCTTTGACATATTTTCTCTGTTCTCGGGAGAGGTCCTCGGGTGTGGCCTCTATTTTGTCCTCATCAATCGTGATGACTTGGGCTACCCGATCGACCAACAGGCCGATCAGCTTTGTCTGTGAGCCATATTCCGACACAACGATTCGGCTTTCTTTTGTTATCGGGGTTGAGCCCAGATTAAGACGTCTTTTCAATTCTATGACGGTTAAAATCTTGCCGCGCATATTGACGACGCCCAAGATAAAAACTGGTGCATTGGGAATATGGGTAATCGAGGTGACCCGGTTAATTTCCTGAACAGTATGAATAGGCAAGGCGTACATGTTATCATCGAGATAAAAAGAGACAAATTTCAAGCGTTTATTTCGGTTGAGACCCTGCTTCATTGTCCTTGAGTCGGTCTTAGTTACTACCTTTTCGTCTGATGTATGGCTAAAAGAACCGGAAGAAACAGGTCCTTGGTCCCCAGGGTGGTGCTCGATCTGTGCCAGAACATCCTTGGCCAGGCCAAAAGGTGGTAAAACGATCTTTTTCTGCTTATCTAAGGGAGGGGCAAGGGGCTTTTTTTCAGCCAGGACCACGGGCTGATCAGGGGATTGTTTCTTGACAGATTTGCTTTTCTTCTTGGGATCGTGTCCTTTTTGGGGATCACTATCGACTGATCTCTGCCTGGTTGAGGCCGATTTTGCCGACTTAGGGCTTGGAGTACCGCCAGACAAAGCCCCACGCCTTGTCCTTATTTCCTTCGAATCTGATGGTTTTTGAGTGGACTCAGGTGTCTTATTCACATCCATTTTTCATACCATTTTCTTTCATATAATAGACTGTCTCAGCATGATCACAATCACTCCTTATTCTGACGAAAGGAGGAAACTTTCTGCTCGATCTGGACCAGACTCTTGTTCTCAATAAAGGCATGAATGTCAAGAATAAGAATGACTGTGCCGTCACCGAGGATGGAGGCCCCGGTAATGCCTTGATAGAGACCAAAATAATCATCGAGCGGTTTGATAACAATATCTTGTCTACCCAGAAGGCGGTCGACCATAAGCCCGATTTTACGTGACGAACCCTGGACAACGACAACATAAAACTGATCACTTTCCAATGTTTTGTGCTCGAAGAATTGACCCAGATCAATCAACGGTAATATGGACTCGCGAATCGTAGCGACCTTGCATTGGTTCACTTCGCTCACTTCTTCTATCTGCATTTTCAGGCTTTCCACAACCGCTGACAGGGGAACGGCGTAGAATTCTCCCGCTACCTCGACTAACAGGGCCGATATTATAGCCAGAGTCAGCGGCAATTTGAGTGTAAAACGGGTGTATATATCAGGTTCACTGGTCACCTCGATACTGCCGTTGATTTTTTCAAGACTCTTACGGACAACATCCATACCGATTCCACGGCCCGATGTTTCGGTCACTTGTTGTGCCGTACTCAAGCCCGATATAAAAAGCAGATCGGTATCATTTGTTTGATAATCTTCATTGTCCTGAATACCCAATAGGTTGGCTTTCTGGCGGAGTTTTTTGAAATCAATACCTCGGCCATCATCTTCGATGGTTAAGATGATATAACTCGATTCCTGTTGGGCTTGGAGTTTAATGGTGCCCTGAGCCGGTTTACCCTTGGCCAGACGCTCATCAACCGGTTCAATACCATGGTCAATGGCATTGCGAATGAGATGAAGCAAGGGTTCGCCGATCTCATCGATGACACGTTTATCGAGTTCTGTTTCTTCCCCTTCAAACAGAAGAGTCACATCCTTGCCCGTTCCCTTGGTAAGATTGCGGGCCAAAGGTGGAAACTTGAGGAAAACCTGCTGAAGCGGCAGCATTCTTACCTTCATGATCGCTTCATACAGTTCAGTCGATACTTTGTCGATCTGTTCGAAGGTATCGCCGAGATCAAGGACAAGCCCACGTTCTCCCAGTTCATCCTTGAATTGCGTCCCAATTTGACCAAGTCTGGTCCGATAGATCACCAATTCTCCCATCAAATTCAAGAGATTGTCCAGCCGATCAAGATTGACTTTCAGAACATTTGATAATCGTTGTGACCTGACATTCTGAATGCCTTGTGTTGGAGCTTTTCGAACGTTTTTACCGTGTGCCTCCGGTATTGGCAACTGTCCGGAGGCGATATAGTCCTGAATATTCCGGATTTCACCGGTCAGGTCGACCCGCTGAGGTGCCACCGGATCGAGATTGTTAATGAGGTCTCGCAGTCGTGAAAAGCATGTCCTGACAAAATCAATCGAAGCATCCGAGAGACTTAATTGACCGGTTTGGAACGCATTGAACAAGTCTTCCAGACTATGTGCCAAACTCTGAATCGTATCGAAGCCCATCATGCCTGAGTTGCCCTTGAATGTATGGAGTGAACTCAGGATTTCACCAAGTATCAACCCGAAATCGCCTTCCTTGTTCTTTTCCAAGTCGAAGATAAGATTGTCGAGATCATCGAGAAAGTCATTGGTATCTTCGATATAATCGTTGATCAATTCTTTATGTTCATCAAAGCTCATGAGTTCCCCAGTGTTTTCGGGTTTGCCGTTTTTTTCCGTTCAAACCCATCCAGACTCAATGCTTACTCGAAACGAAATTCACCCACAAGCTGCTGCAATCCATCGGATAGAGATGCCATATCCTGGGAAGCCCTGGCCAGTTTTTGCACGGCTTCGAGATTGGCCTTGGCAATCGAGCTGATATTCTCGACGGATTGAACCACGTTGGTCCCACCCTCTTTTTGTTCATGGGTAGCATTCTTGACTAAATCAGTCATCATGGCCATGTCCTCAACGATTTGAACAACCCTTTGAATCCCGGCAGTCTGCTCCTTGATCGATTCATTGACTGACTGGGTCAGATGATTCATTTCTTCGACAGATTTGACGACATTGTTAGCCGCGGTAGACTGTTCAGTAGCCGACATGGCAATATCACCCAGTAATACCGACACAGAAGTGATCGCTGTTTGGATGGTATTAATGGCTGAACCAGCCTGATCCGCCATATTAATGCCTTCCTCGGAAAAACGGGCCCCTTCATCACTGACATTGACCGCGGATGAAGTTTCCTTCTGGACTTCCTTGATCACATCGGCTATCTCTTTAGTGGCCTTGATCGACCGTTCGGCTAACTTGCGCACCTCATCAGCAACCACGGCAAAACCACGGCCGGCATCACCGGCCCGGGCCGCCTCGATTGCTGCATTCAGGGCCAAAAGATTGGTCTGGTCCGCAATCTCCTCGATCACCCCGATGATGCCACCAATCGACTCGGAACGTTTGCCGAGGTCCCTGATCACACTCGAGATATTCCGCATCATTTCACCGATATTCTTCATGCCTTCAACGGTTTTAAGGACCGCCTGACCACCTTCTTGAGCTTCATTGGATGCCTGCTGGGCCAACTTATCGGATTGACCGATATTTTTGTTTATGTTCTCCATGGTCACAATCATCTGCTCAATGGTGGAACTCGTTTCAGCAACGTTGGCCGCTACCGACTCAGAACTGCGCATCACCATGCCAGCCGAGGTCCCAATCTGTTGTATAAAACTGGTGGTTTCTTCGACATTCGAAGCCAGATTGGTTATGTTCGTGGCAACGGACTGAATATTGACCGACATCTCTTCCATCGAGGAACTGGTCTCTTCTGCCGCACCAGCTTGCTGCTGAGCTCCACTGGCAATCGACTCGGATATGGATGCAACCTGCTCCGCTGATATGGAAACATCCGTTGATGTCTGTCGTATCGAACCGATCATCTTTTTTAATGAATCAATCATTGCATTGATCTGACGCCCGAGATTACCGACTTCATCGTCTCGCTCGATAGTGGCTTTTAAAGATAAATCACCGATTGAGATGTGCTCAACTACTTCAACCAGGCGATTGAGAGGACCGGTAACACCATGGGTGAATACAATCGTTCCGAGGATGAACAACAGGACAATTACTACCAGCCCCAAACCTACATTATATATCCCCCGGTATATATTTTGCGTCAGCAGGTCCCGATGATAATACAAGCGGACATGACCCAATAATTGCCCCTCCTGTTTGAGCTCTCGTTGATACACTACAGAGCGTGATGCATCCAACTCGGCCGTCTTATCACGTTGCAAGCCCAGGTACTTGTTGTTTCTGTCGTAAAAGGCAGCATAGACTATCTCAGGGTCTGCCATGACTTGTTTACACAGAGTATCCAAGGAAACCAAATCATTATTCATGATCGCCCGTTGACTCATTTGCTCCAAAATCAGGACCAAGGCCTCACCACGATGATCCATCATCTTGTGAACAAAACTATTATTGCTTCTCACGAGCACAATACTAAAACAACCAAATAATAACACGGTCATGATGATATTCGAGACCAAAAAACGTCTACCGACTGTATTGATTTTCCAAAATTTTGATTTGTTCATCCCCTACTCCCTCTTTCCGATTATCTGTTATTGCAGTACTCAGGCCCAGATCATGACATGTACCATGATAGTGTTTGCCTGAACCGACCAAAACACTCTCGTTCAAGCCTCTAGGACCTATCCCCATTACCGATCAGTTGATCAATCAATGTCCGCAATTGAGGTCCCTGAAAAGGCTTCGCGATATAGGCATCCGCCCCAAGACTCAAACCACGAACGGTGTCCTCTTCCTTGCCCTCTGTGCTGATGATTATGACCGGAATCCGCTCATAGTCAGGGTCCTTCCGGATTATTCCCAAAAACTGTAACCCGTTCATCGTGGGCATATTGATATCAAGAAGGATTAAACCGACATCTCCATTTTGTTGCAGTTGATCCAACCCATCCTGACCGTTTAAAGCATAAATCAGCTTAGTCCCTTTACGCTTATAAATGCCCAGTAGTAAATCATACATCTTGTGCAACAGGGTAGAATCTTCAACGATTAGTATTTTTTTCAGTTCCATGGCCCCCATCCCTATTAGTCTAAATATTCAGGTCGAAATGATTAGAATAGTTACCGGTCCCCAGCATAAAATTGCCCGACTATTATAAATTGCGATGCTTCAGTCCTTTCACCAGGGCGAGTGCCTCATCAACAGCCCCTCATGAGTGTACAGCGTGTCTTCCCTTGTCTGCTCCATGTGTTCCACTGATCTTTTCTGTATGGGCCTTGGTTTAGACTTTAGCTTCGACTTACGCTAGGATTATGCAGTTTTTATGCCAAAATATAGATTCTTAGCTTAGGCAATACTTGGAACATGCTCCATTTTAATATCAACTCTTAATAAGGTGACAATCCTGCCCATTTTGGACTCAAATAGTGCAAAATATGTATGGTGATGTGCAAAAAATGGTAGCGCATGCTCAATCGAGTGAAGTGCTTCCGTTCCATGAGCTGATAGTGTCGATCGGGTGAGACCTGGGAGGCATTGCGGAGAAGAACCCGTGTCGGAATAGATCAGGCCGGTCGAATCGAGTTTCTGATCGTACGTTGAAGGCAGGCAAGCAAATCCTGGTGGATCAGTGTATTCGAGGCGACGAGCGAGTGGTCGAATGGTGAATGGTCGGTGCCATCAAGGTTTGTAACCCTGCCGCCGGCTTCAGTGATCATGAGGGTTGCCGCGGCTGAGTCCCAGGGTTTGAGTCCTAATTCCCAGAAGCCGTCAAAACGACCGCAGGCGACATAACACAGATCGATCGCAGCGGCTCCCGCCCGACGGATACCTTGGCATTGCCCGATCATATTCATGAAGAAGTCGAGATTATTCTCGGGTTTTTTTTTCGAGTTGATATTATAGGGGAACCCGGTCGAGAGAAGGCTTTTGGCCAAATCGGTCTGTGGTGAGGTAGAAATGCGTTGGTTATTGAGCCAGGCGCCGATTCCACGGACGGCATGAAACAGTTCATTCATTTCGGGGTGATAGACTACTCCCAGCAGAGTCTGGTCATGGTGGAGCAGTGCTATCGAAACGGCGTACCAGGGGAAGCCATGAGCATAATTAGTGGTCCCATCAAGGGGATCGATCACCCAGAGATATTCATCCGAACCACGGTCAATGCTTCCTCTCTCTTCAGTCAGTAGGGAATGACCTGAAAAAGCATTGGAAATGATCTCGACGATCAGGTCTTCAGCCTGATGGTCCATTTCGGTGACCAGGTCGGTCTCTCCCTTGTAACTGAGCTGGTGCCGGTCTTGACGTTTATCTTTCAGAATCGCTCCAGCCGCTATGGCGGCATGGAGCGCAATCTGCAGAAAAGCATGAGGATCGTGGAGCATTGTTTTCTGGTTTAAAAGGGAGCAGGTTCGGGTTTATATTCAGTCATTTTTTGAAATTCGAGCCATCGTTCCATTATTTCGGTTTGTTTCAGAGTATGCAGGCGATGAATGGAAAAGGACTCTATATTAAGGGATGCGAGCAATGTCCCCATGACGGCGGCCCGTTTCAGGGTCTCCCAGGAATGGTCCTGTGCTTTGGTGACAAAGCCCATAAAGCCGCCGGCAAAACTGTCACCGGCCCCGGTAGTATCAACAGCCCGGGCCGGCAGATAGACCGGCGCGACAAAGACTCTGTCCTGCTGAAAAAGTGCGACCCCGCTTGCACCCCGTTTGATGGCCACGGTATTGGGTCCAAGAGCCAGGATGGCCTGAGCACAGTCAAACAGGTGTTTCATTCCGGTCAACATTCTGGCTTCATCCTCGTTGATAAACAAGACATCAACCAGCTTCAGGACCTCGAGGACGCCCTCACGTTTTTGTTCGATCCAGAAATTCATCGTGTCGCAGCCTACGAAGACAGGTTTGTCGACCTGTGCCAGAACGTCCCTTTGCAGATGGGGATCGATATTTGCCAGAAACAAAGAGTCAACGTGCCGGTATGATGGTGGCAGGACCGGCTTGAAATGAGCAAAGACATTCAATTGCGTATCGAGTGTTCGGGCCATATTCAAATCGGCCGAATATTCACCGGTCCAGCGGAATGTGTTGCCCGTTTCAACCTTCAAACCGTCAAGATCGACCCCATGGTCACGCAAAAGTTGCATGTGTTCCTCGGGAAAATCAGTGCCAACTACGGCCACAAGTTTGACGGAAGTAAAGGCCCGGGCAGCCAGGGAAAAATAGACCGCTGAGCCGCCAAGTCCTTCTTCAATGGTGCCAAAGGGATTAGTAATTGTATCGAGCGCGACAGAACCAACAACAAGGACACTCATCAGTCACATCCTTTGATCGAGATTATTTAGTGAATGTATTTGCCGATCAGGAGGTTTAGATCGGCTTTTCGTTGAGCCGGAATCGCTGAAGGATTCGTGATAATGGCATGAGCCAAAGCGTTTTGACAGGCGCAGGTCCGTTTCTCGGAGATAAGCGGGATGACCTGCTTGATAATTTTTTTGGCGTTGTCAGCATTGGTTTGCAAGTATTCAATGATTGTCCCAACCGAAACAGCCTCTTCCTCCTCATGCCAGCAGTCGTAATCGGTGATCAGGGCAAGGGTCGCATAACAGATTTCCGCCTCACGGGCAAGTTTCGCCTCAGTCAGGTTGGTCATGCCGATCACATCGATGCCCCAAGTGCGATAGATGGTTGATTCTGCCAGGGTCGAGAATTGAGGGCCCTCCATGCACAGGTAGGTGCCACCCCGATGGATGGTCACACCAAGGGCTCGACAGGCTTCAAAGACAAAGGCGGAAAGGTCGGCACAGGTCGGTTTATCAAAGCTGATATGAGCAGCAATACCATTCTCAAAAAAGGTGCATTTCCGATCTTTGGTCCGGTCGAAAAACTGGTCGACCAGGACCATATCCATGGGCTTGAGTTCTTCACGCATACTACCCACGGCCGTAAAAGACAGTATTCGTTCAACGCCGAGTTGTTTGAAACCATAAATATTTGCCCTGTAATTGATTTCATGGGGTAAATAGCGATGGCCTTTCCCATGTCTGGGCAGAAAGGCGACCTTTTTCCCTGCTAATAAACCGACGATGAATGCGTCTGAAGGTTCACCGAAAGGAGTGTGGATTACCTTCTCCTGAATGTCTGAAAAGCCATCGATTTCATATAATCCGGTCCCGCCGATTATTCCAATTGAAGCTTCCATGGTTGTTCCTCCTGGAGAATGACCACATCGAACAAGGCCACATGGGAAGAGCGCAGATATGTATCTGTATCCGAGTAGCGTTACATGTCGTTAGGTCAGCACATATGCAAGAAAATAAGCGTTTCATGACGCCCGAAAAAGCCGATTACCTAATTCAAATAATCCTTCAATTTGTCTTTGTCGATCATTTTCATGATTTTTTTCTTGGCCCGACTCTCGATTTGCCTGATCCGTTCGCGAGTCAGACCAAATTTCTGGCCGATTTCTTCAAGAGTCAACGGTTCCGTATCTCCAAGACCGTAATGAAGTTGTAAGATTTCTCGCTCACGGGGAGTAAGTTTATCCAGAACCCGGTTCATATCATCGAGCAGAGTAGATTTGAGTGAGAGGTCAGACGCACTGACCTGGTGGATATCAGGCAGATTCGTGATTAAGTTGAGGCTCGAATCGCTACTCTGGGGCGTTTCGAGTGATACGGAAAAACGTGAGGCCCGTAGAATCGGCTCCACAGCCGATACTTGCATATCGAGTGAGTCAGCCAGTTCCTTGATTGTCGGATCACGCCGTAAATCCTGCTTGAGATTCCTGTATTTTTCTCCGATCCGATAAAGTAATCCAGCCTGTTTGATCGGCAAACGGACCGCACCTGACTGACCGGCCAAAGCCTGCATGATGCTTTGACGAATCCACCAGATCGCATAGGTTATGAATTTTGTGCCTTTATCCGGATCATAGCGTTTGGCTGCTTCGATCAAACCGATATTACCATCATTGATCAAATCGAGAAGCGATATATGGCCGGTCTGATATTTCTTGGCGACATTGACCACGAAGCGAAGATTGGATTTTATCAGAAGCCGAAAAGCATCAGTATCACCCCGCCTCGCTTTCGTGGCCAGATTGTATTCCTCCTCTTTCGTCAGGAGTGGGTATTTACCGATTTCTTTCAAATAGAGTTGGAGAGAAGCTTCTTCTGGAGAGGGTTGAGCCGAATGATCTAATTCTTCACTGCTCACAGTGAATCCTTGTTTATTACAGTTTTCAATACCTGATGTTGGGGCGAGCGAATGACTGCCTTCTGGAATTTCTCTTCAAAACCGGCAAATTCCTGCTGCATTTCCTGTTGTAAATAGAGAATGAAATCGGAAAAAACAGCTTTCATCTCATGAATATGATGTTTCAAATTCATTATTATTTCAACACCGGCGAGATTGACTCCCAATTCTCGGGTCAAGGTCATGATTTGCTTGATATTTTCGATGTCTGTCTCGGAATACAATCTGGTATTCCCCTTTGTGCGGGTTGGTTTGAGCAAGCCTTCCCGCTCATAAAGCCGCAAGGTTTGAGGATGGATATCCAGCATCTTTGCGACAACACTGATCATAAAAAGGGGGACATCGTCTTTTTCAGCATCCTTTTTCTTCGAGATCATACTTCACCCACAATTTGCACAATGATTTCTCTCTGTCTTGGACGATTGTCAAAATCACAAAATACGATCTGCTGCCATGTTCCCAACATTAGCGTTCTATCAGAAAAGGGAATGGTCAATGATGGTCCCATCAAGGCCGCCCGAACATGAGCATGCCCGTTCCCATCATGCCATCGGGCGTCATGAGCGTAGGGGATATTGAGGGGAGCCATCCGTTCGATAGCCTTCCTGAGGTCCTGGACCACACCCGTTTCATATTCAATCGTGGTCAATGCCCCGGTCGAACCACGCACAAAGAGAATAACCAGGCCATGAGCCAAGCCGCTGGCCTGGATATGTTCCGCCACTTCGCCGGTGATATCAATAATGTCCGTGTCCCCTCGAGTATTAAGCTGAATGAAATCAGAATAGAACATAGCTTCGCCTGCTTAACCTTGCTTCAGATCATGCGGGAAAAAAACAGATTCATTCAGATTGTCAATCAGGATTTCCTTTACTGAAATGTCGTCCGGTGTATGCATGATACCATCAGGTCCAGCAGACCTGATTTCGTTGTCCAAATCGCTGCTGCTTAAATCAAACGCATTTCCCCAGACATCTAAGATATCCTGTTGAGTAAGATATTTGTCATTCACCAATCGATCAAGAGAAGAAGGAAAGGAACGATTGTTCAGATAAAAAATCTTCAAGGCATACTGAATCCGATCAAATTTGAGCCGATTGAATTCTTCGAATACAGCGGGGTTCGATTGGACACGCGGATGAAAGAAAAGGCTGAGATTGTCAAATAATCCTTTGACAGCCCCGAGCGGATTGAAAGGCAAAAAAACAAAAGCAACAGCCAGAACGCCCAAGACCACGATGAATCCAACATTCTTTTTGATAAATTCAAAGCGGTCCTTTTCTCCGATTTCTTCATACTTTTCAGGTAATTCACTCTGATCCAACTCGATCAATTGCAGCTCGAGGAGTGAATATATCGCCTTCAAGGTTTCGAATTCACCTTGATGACAGGCGTCAACAATAGCTTGAACGGTCCGATCACCATCAACAAGGGCATAAGCCATCTCCTCCTCCCTCGACAGTGTGATGACCGAATCCAGGTCAGTACTCTCCTTTTCGGGAACATGATCGGCCTCATCGACCGCCTCCTCGAGAAGTGTGAAATCACTTTCCTCTTCCTCATGTTTGGTAATGATCTTGAAGCCCGGAGGTACTGCTTTCTTTCGAAAGACAAGCTCCATGTTAGGGATTCTTTCCTCGATGCGTGGCCATTCATCGACAATTTGAACACCGGCCATGAGAATATTTTCGGCACTGATGGGTGTGATGTTTTCCTTATCGAAATGGACCGTTTTTTCCTGACGGAAATGATAATAGCCTTCTTTCCAGCGAAAGAGCCTGAATAAAATCTGGTTGATCTGGTCCTGTAATGCTTTCTTGAGTTCTTCTTGAGAGAGAACGTTATTCTTGATGAGAATATAGCCTAACCTTTGCAAGGTTTCGCGCTGCATGGCCAATGCTTCTTCCAACTGTTCATTCGAAATGTAGCCTCGTTTAACCAGCACACGTCCCAATCGGTCTTCCAGCTTTTTCTCGACCGATTCAGCGCCAACTATCTTACCATCAAGGAAGGTAACTGTCACAGTGTCAATCTCGCTTTGTAAAGTCAGGATGCCTGTTTTACGTTGGAGACCGATCAACTGGAAAATATCGGCAAGACTGAAATCTTTCAGTGTTCCTTCGAGAGCCACGGTTCAACTCCTGTTTATGATTTGTGTTCGCCCCGGCAGTCGCTGCCGCGCGGAGCAGCATGAATCTCAGGTCAGGACGTCATCGAGACTTTATGTAAATGCAGGTTAGTTACAATATAGAGTGCAATCATGACCAGTATGATGAAGCCTGACATAACCAGATTCCTTTCAAGAGTGACCAGATAAGGATAGACAAATATCTTGCCACTGTAAAACCAGCGGGCCAGAAGTGAAATCCACAGTAAGGATAATACGCCGCCAAGTATCGAATAACCACAATAAATGTGTCCCCAGCCGGGTACGATCAACGATAGAATCCGTGAAATAAAACTGATCTTTTTCTTGTATTTATGGACCTGCATCATTTTTTCATTTCTCATCCGCGGATCGACCCCGTCCTTCTTGATGAAAAGTTGCATGCAGTGACCGCAGTATTTCTCACTCTGCAGATGCCTCTGACATCGTTTGCAGGTTGCACAACCACACATCAAGCAATGACGGGCCACCCCGAATTTTTTCCGGATGAATTCCAGAAGCAAGGTGATAACAATGAGGGCAATGACCCAAGTAGTTACTTGATCAAGAGGTATACCCACCACAAAAAGTGACCATAATTCCTTGGCCTTTTCACGCCGCTCTTCAGAAGCAGCGGTCAAATATTTCCAGACCAGGTCAGCCGGTAAATATTCATCAATCAACTTTCGGTTGGGGGTCGAGGATGCAATGAGGTCTGCCCGGTCAACTTGTTCCTTATTCAATCGTCGCGCTTCCGTCAGTTCCTGATCGGCTTTGGAAAAATCGAATTGACCCAGATATGCCTTGCTGAGATTGAAATGCGGTGCAGCCATCTCAAGATTATAATTTGCGGCTTTTTTATAATACTCGATCGCTTGCTGATAATCGTTTAAAAAATAATAGATATTGCCCAAATTATTGAGAATGACCGCATTAGTTCGGTCAAGACGGAGCGCTTTTTCATATTCATCTCTGGCCCGGAAAAAATCACCCTGTTTACGGTACAACATTCCCAATAAAAAATAGGGTTCCATATCAGACGGATGCTCATCACTCCACTCTTCGAGGAATTGAATGATCTTTGGGTCCCAGGTCCCATAATACGAGGCCAATATGGCATGGGGTTCCTTCTTGTTATACATCTGAAAAAATGAGATACCATAATCCAGCAGGAAAGGGTAACTGAAAAGAAGAATGACCAGCAAACCTGACATTATTTTTTCCGGTTTTTCCAAATAAACCCAGATAAGCACGAGCCAGAATAAAAGCAACAGAATCAAACCCTTGCCCAACAATAAAGGAATGAGCAGAATAGCCCAACCGATTACCGTAATGACCATGTGATTCAGTTTGATCGGGATCAATTCCTCGACATCATGCAGAAAAAGAGCGTAATACTTGATTAACAGGACCACGATCAAGGTTAGAAACCAGAAGGAAACTCCAATCAATAACGTAAAAAATATGTTGCCGATATAAAAAAAACGCAACCAGAAATCACCAAATTGGGCAAAATAACCCTGAATCATGTCACGTAACCATGGCACTAAACTGAGCTTACTCTTGGCCAGATGGGCCTGGGCCCGTCCATAAAAAGCTTCCGCATTTGTCTGGTCCAACACGATCGCTTTGCTAAAGGAATCGATGGCTGAAATAGGATCGTTAGCCCAGATATACTCGAATCCTTCTCGGGTCAGGGCTGCCGAGAAAAGCTTGGGCCCCTTGATCCCCCGATCCAAACGAGCCTCATTGAACCGCTTGAACTCCTCTTCGGCCCGCTTCATCCTGTTCTCGATAAAAGACCCACCCTGGATGATTTCATAACGGTTGAACCAAATATCATACAGACTGATACTCAATTCCGGATACTGATCGAGCAAATCTGGCTCAGAATCAGGGAAAAAGGCCCCCTCAGTATCTAGATCAAGGTCTGTTGATTCAGCAGTATCGTCACTCAACTCTAAAGAAGTTGACTCAACATCAAGCGAAAATTCCTGTGCGATGACCTTCTTTCCCGGTCCACATAGAACAATGAGACCCAGCACAATAACCCAAAAAATCAGTCTCTCCCTCTCCATTGTGTCCTCTTCGTCGAAAGATTGTCCAGTTTTATGAGTAAACCATTATAACTTACCATATTCGTATGCTTTTTTCAAGAACATCACGTTTTGTTATCATACACCATCGAGTAAAAAAAAACTACCAATTGAGATTGATACCTGAAAAAAAATGAAGATCACGCTCAAAATCGTCATCATCTTCAAGAGTAAAAGGCGTTCCATACCCCCCCTCGAAGAAAACCCGTACGCTCAGAGGCGAATAGATTAAAGGCATGTAACCGCTCTTCCGCTCAAATACAAGCGCGGGTACCAGGAGTGAGATCGTATTCGTATGTAAATCAAGAAACCTGAAACGAAGAGAGTATTCTCGGGCGACTTTCGAAATCTTACGATAGACAGACAATTTGAGCGAATAATCATGTAATAAATAAAACACACCATCCTCTCCTTGCGTGGCTTTATGAGGTGTGTCCGAATCGATACTCCTTTCAATGAGAAAGCGTCCTTGAACTTTGAAATACTTCTCGAACATGGTCCGCGTTAACAGGTCCGCATCGACCTGGAGTTGAAGTGTTCTCTTCATATTCTCATAAATTTCGGCGTCTCCAAATCGCTGACGAAGCAAGAATCTCGTCGTATACTTTGATGTTTCATACGCAATACCACACTCGAGTCGAGGCTTCTGACTCAAACCATATCCGCGAAAATTCACTATTCCGGCCCAACGCTCGTTATCAGCTGACCGATACAGCGGCATAACCAAGCCCATGTTGATTTCGTTCTGAGAATAAAGAAAAGCACTGAGCCCCAGAGCTATACCCCATTCAGCCCGGACTATTACATCTCGGACTGTTAACCAATCCGTCTGGAAATCATTGGCATAACTGATCAGATACGCCGCAATATCTATCAATGCTTCAGTCCCAAGATCAGACTGGACCATGCTTTGAAGGTCCTCCCGAATGTTGGTGGCTTTACTACCCTCAAACCCCATCGAATAGGGATACGAATAATAGGGATCAATGTCAGCATGAGCTCCAAAACGAGTAGATAGACTATGTTCCGGATAATATGTAAAAAAAATCTGATCGAAGTAATAATAAAAATCATTTCTAAGCGTTTTTATATTGTAATGCGTCTTACTGTGCAATTCATTTTGATCACCTATTATCGTATTTAACAATATTTTATCCCGATTCAAGCGAATGTCGTTCAGATAAAAATTGAAACGGTCTTCAATCAACCACCATTTCTGACTCCACCAATTGATGGATTTATCGATAAAAACATCATGTATCGTTCTCGGGTCCGGTTCATCCGATGCTTCAATCACGGGTTCGATCAGGACTGTGAGGGTTGAAAAAACCATGAAGCAATGAAAGATGATTTGTATCAGCCCAGGGTGAAGACATATCCTTTCCCCGGTTCTGCCCTGCTTACGATAAACTGGATTAGTTCTGGTCATGAAGCTGGTCCTCGTGAGTCATAAGCCGATCAGGGAGATTACTCCAGACCGCTTTCCAGTTTACAAGTCGTGCGCAGAAAAATGAATAGGACGTAAGCCCATTTGGCATACCTGAATATTCCCAAGGTTTTACTCCTGAAATGCGATAATGATACCTGATGTCATAGGTACATGAATAAGAATGTAATTACTGTAGGGAGGGTGACGATCAAAAATGACACGATCACAATGGAAGGTAGAGCAAAAAAGGTCCTTGTTCGGGCGCAACTCCCTGGAGTACAAGTAAATCGAATACAATTCCGGATGACGATGATTCATGTTGAGAAAACCTTGTTCCCAAAAGATAATCTTGCCTTGCTTCAAAGCGAGAAAAGGTGCAATTTCCTCGGGGGAATACAGATTGGGGAGTTCCTGCAACATGCCTAACATCTGTGACCAAATAAACTCTTTTTTGGTCATACCATCTCGGAAGAGCAAGTTATCGAGATCGGGTAATACCGACCGGGAATCATAGCTGGCAATAGCCTGGCTTGCAATTCTTATTTCCTTAGTACTCAGAGCGTTCGGACTCTCACGTTGCCGGGTCGATGAGTCCTTCTGGGCTTGATCGGTCATGAAAGTGTTCTGAAGCACTCCTTTATCGATAAGGGCTTTGAGCGGAGGAGGCATCTGGTCGAGTTCTGCCGGATTGAAGAGCAGGTAAATATCCATTGAAATTGAGTGAGATTCCGTTGATTGTTCAATGATCGGTTCCTTGCGATAAAGACTCCATAATTCATGAATAATTTCAAACAGATATTTCTGGCTGCAATACTCGACAATTTTCTGGGTCCAGGTCATCAGTTGCCCCTACTCGAGAGTACGCTTTAATAGGAATTAAAGGATACCTACTTAGTTAACATCCGCCGTCAGCTTACAGTTCTCCTTACTATCTCATAATGCACGAAAAAAAACAATGAAAATCAACCAGTCAGATCAAGATCGTCTGCGAAAGGAAAAATAGGTCCGGATGATTCTCAAGGTCTCACGCAGCCCATCAACTCTGAATTTATTCAAGGTTTTTCGGACAAGCTTGATCAGATCACGTTGCTCCGAGAAAAGCCTGGTCCAGGCAATGGCGAGATAGGTATCGATTTCCTTTTTGGAAAAATGCGGGTAACTGATCACAGCTCCTGTGGCCCCATCGTATTTACTCCAATCATGGGTCAGGAGCCAGCCGTTTGTTTCAGCCAATCGGTAAAACTCTGTTCCGGGAAAAGGGGTGGCGATCGAAAACTGAGCAGTGTCCAAGCCCAATGATAAAGCCAGATCGATGGTCTGCTGTGCGGTTTGACGCGTTTCTCCCGGCAATCCGATCATAAAGGTGCCATGGACTTTAATGCCTGCAGCCTGGGCACATTGCACGGTTTGATGCACATCTGCGAGGTTGATCTTCTTGCGAATGTTTTTCATGACTGTTTCAGAACCCGTTTCTATCCCGAATTTAATCCTTGTGCAACCCGCCCCGGCCATTAATTCAAGGGTCTCGACATCGACAGTATCTATCCGACCCATACAGCTCCACCTGATTTCCAGCTTGCGTTCGAGTATGAGCCGGCAAATACAGCGAACATGCTTTTTCTGAACAGTAAAGGTGTCATCATCAAAAAAAAATTCACCGGGCTGAAACTGATGCAGACAATATTCAATTTCATCAACCACCGCGTCTGCTTTCCTCATCCGGTAACCCTGACCATACATTATCTGGGGCCAGGCACAGAATATGCACCGGAATGGACAGCCACGACTCGATACAAGGGTAATCCACGGTAATGCCTCATACACAGGTTCATGATATCGCTGCCAGTCGTACAATTCTCGTGCCGGATAGGGTAGGGTATCAAGCTCAGTCAGGTAGGGGCGAGGGCGGGTTGCCCTGATTTCTCCGTTTGCTGTCCGATACGTAATTCCCGCAACTGCACCCGGGTCTGAACCTGATTGAAGCTGATTGGCCAGATCCAGTGCCGTCTCTTCAAATTCTCCTCGAATGATGGTGTCTACCTGATGATACTGTTCGAGTATCTGCCGATCAAAAACGGTAGCATGACTGCCAATTAATGCCAAATGCACCTTCAGACGAGCACGCAGTTCTTCAATCGTGATCACATCCAGCGCGAATGAGGGAGTACTAATTTCCATGATCACCAGATCAGGCTTAAGTTCGGCAAGATTACTTACAAACGATGTTGTATCCTGCTGCCGGACCGCAGCATCCATTACCCGGACTTCATGACCGTGCGCACGTAAAAGTGCCGCAGTATACGCATGATAGAGCGGAAAATGATAGAGAGCCTTTTTCTGTAATTCGAATTCACGCTGCGAAATCATGAATGGCCAGCGAACATTCGCACGAAAACCAAGCTTCTTGCCCGTCTTCCAGGGAGGATTTGCTATGACGACTCTCATATCCGATCCACGACACAAGACAGTCCGAAAAAGACCATCATCAGGGGACACAACCGCAAAAAAAATCAGATCCACAGCAAATGTCCCGGTTACTCCTCAAAAAATCAAAGGACTTTTGGATTTTGAGGTATAATATTATTGCCCTTTACTTTTTTCAAACGGTATCATACAATGAAGAATGATGAGCCCATCATGCGCCATAATCTGGGCGAAATCATCAAGGCGGCACTATAGAAAGCCGTGTCGAGACACATCTTCGAGAGAGACTTGACCATGAAAAAGATTAAGGATTTTTTAAAATTCGTACAAAATTTCGATCAGGACGGTTTCGTTGCCTTGAATCCTAACCCCGTTCTCCTTGAACTCGAACCGGAATCCGAAGATATCCAGGAAACAACGCCAGGGCGACGTTATGCCACGATGCTCATAGATGCAACTCCTCCCCCAGGCTTCTCACGTGAAGTCCAATTCAGCCCCGAAAAAGAAGTGCTCGAAGTCAAAAATCGTGAAGGGAGTCTTTTTACGGGAATGATTAATGTCGGACGCAGTTCCAATAACGATATTGTCCTTGATTTCTATGCCATTTCTAAATTTCAGGCTTATTTTACTCAAGGACATGACGGAAAAATGAACATCTCTGATGCTGAATCTACCAACGGCACAAGTGTCAACGGTATTCCGCTTGTTCCTAATAATCCGCTGCCCTTGAGCAATGGGGACAATATCCTGTTTGCCGGTTTCCTCGCCTTTATCTTTTATGAACCAACCGGCTTTTATCAGCTCTTGAAGAAAATTGAGCAGAATTACAGCGTATAATACTGTTCAGGGACGGAACCGATTGATATTACTTTTATCGAGACATTGCCCTGTCCCGTGGTCCTGAACTGCTTTCCTGAACATGTCACCTGTTTGTGCACAGTGTGGCTTTCGTACGCCTGTCCTTCATTCCTTCATGAACTCAGTCAATTGCTGGCAGTATGTCTCATACTCGATTAAAGTGAAACAACAAAAACGGACCAGCTCCAGGTTTGGAAATGTGGCGAGTCCGCCTAACGTGCTTTCAAGAGCGATCCGGGTCGCTGCGATCAGGGGATAGCCATATGCTCCCGTGGAAATACACGGGAAAGCAATGGTCTTGAGACCATGGCTTTCAGCAAGCCCGAGACTGTACTCATAACATCGAGACAGCAAAGCTTCCTCCCCGTGATGTCCATCACGATACACAGGGCCAACTGTATGAATGATGTATCGGGCAGGCAAGCGATACGCTTCGGTTATTTTTGCCTGTCCCACTTCGCACCCCCCCAACTTGCGACAGGCCTCGAGTAATTCCGGGCCAGCTGCCCGATGTATGGCCCCATCCACGCCTCCACCGCCTAAAAGTGATGTATTGGCTGCGTTGACGATGGCATCGACCTGTTCATAAACGACGCCGCGGTTGACAATTTCGAGCTTACCGGAATGTACCGTTTTCGTCGTATTCATACACCTGTCACCGAAACCTTTCCCGATCAAGAACTGGCAATGCTCCTCATTTGGGTCCTGATCGCCAAAAGAACTGGGTGAGTACACGTTCGCTGAAAAGTTCCCAGCTCGTCTTTAAGGAGATTTTTGAAAGGGCTACACCGAGAACGCGTTTATCATTGACATCATGATAGCAGGGCAGATAGGGATTATCTATCGTAAGGGTAACCTCGAGTATTTTTTCCGAAAAAGCGGGCAGGAAAAAAGTATACCATTGCCATTGACCTTTGATAGGGATAAAGTCACCGACATGGGTGTCGTTGATAATCACTTCGACCAGGACCGGCGGACAGGGAGCTGGAAAATTGGCAAGTATTCTCAAATACTTTTTACCTGAATTTTTAAGATAGAAACGACCTTCGGCAGTGGTCCAACGAAAAAATATATTCCGATCTTGTTCGAGATTATTCCAGCCGGAGATCATCTGGCTCTCAATATGGCCAAGATACATGTAATCCAGAGGGACCTCGCTGACTGGTGTTCTTGACTCGAGGACCAGATACTTGAAAATGCGATGATACAATGAAACACGTTCATAGGTTATGGTCGGCTGGTCCAGAGGAGAAGTGACGATCGTACCGGCGACAGTATCCGATTGACGATTGGATATCCAGCCTTTCTCGCGACAAAGTTCAAAGGAACTGCTACCCGGATAAGGGAAAAAGACCCAACACTGGAGATCATCGACCTTTAAGTGCCGATTCAGAGCAATCGTTTCCCTGATCGATTCCTCAGTCTCACCTGGAATTCCAACCATATTATGGGCATAGGTTCGAATGCCTGCTCGGTGTAACAGGGTAAAAGCCCTTTCAAGTGCGGCATTGGATACATTTTTCTGTAACACACGCTGACGCAGCTCTTCATTTCCAGTCTCGATGGCCAGATTGACCCGGACACATCCCGCCTGTCGCAAAAGGTCAATCATCTCCCGGTCGATCAGGTCAGCCCGTCCATTACAGTAAAACGGCAGCCCGATCTCGAGGGAATAACCTGCAACGAATTCCTGAAACCACTTTTTATTTAAAATGAATGTATCATCAAAAAATTCGACTATTCGAGCTTCGGGATATCTCGTCAAAGCATCCTTTAAGTTGTCCAGCAGATGACGAACTGGCATGAAACGTATATAGTGTCCTGGCTTGTAGAGCGCTTTCAGCGCATGATTAACGCAATAACTGCACTCATACGGACAACCACGGTTGGCAAAAACCATGAATACGCCCATTTCCCGAAGGATTGTATCATAATCAAACAAATCATAATCAGGAAAGGGCAATTGACTCAAATCCTGAATCGGTTGACGAATCGGATTCCGATGGATATGCTCACCATCGTTCACCCATAAACCCTCGATATCCGTTACCGATTTATCCGCTTCATGACAACTGACATATTCCCGGAACGTTTCTTCCCCTTCCCCGATGCAGACTGCATCAACTCCCTCGACCCTGATTGCTTCTTCCGGGTTTATCGTAGCATGCACTCCACCCAAGAGGACCGGTACGCCCACCTTCCTCTTAACCTGTAAAATGAGTTGACGCGCTAACCGGAATTGGTTTGTGACCGATGAAACCGCCACAAGATCAGGTTGAAACGCCCTCAGACGGTCCCCGAGTTCCTGCTCATTGAAACGTGAAGTCAGGTAAAGCCCGGTCTTATGACCATCCAGCTTGAGAACTGCTGAAAGATAGCCAATCCCGGCATTAAATGTGTTGTTATCCGATGGATAAATGAACAGTATCTTCAATTTATTGTGTCTTTCTTGATCAAAATGTGGTATCTTATTCTAGTAGTCCGCCCCAGAAACCATTGCAACGAAAAGGAGCTATTGTGATCAGATCATGGACCCGACCGATCCTCGCTTGCTGTTTAGCGTTTGCTCATGTTTGTGGGCTTCCAGCGTATTCACTTGGTCAATCAAGCCCCACCGTTGACCTTGTTATCCAGGACTATGAACGCTTACTGTCCAACAGTTACTGTCAAACACCGTTTCAACTCCCCGAAGCTGGAATCTGTTGGGAGCGAGATACAGCCAAATGGACACTCAAAACCGGCACAATCTACCTCGGTGAACCACTCTCGGACGGAACTGTCGCCACCCTGATCTTCGAAGGAGAGGGAGAATTCCAACTGACGATCCCAGACCCGATCGAGATCGATCAATTACGACGTTTTAGCGGTGATGAAGCGCTCACCGTTTTGCATGAGCACTTCGATAAACTCATTATCGCAACTTCAGAACCATTACCCTTTGCCCTCCCACAACTCGCCGGAGCTCCTCGCTATACTGTAAATAAGGATGCCCGCAAAAATATGGATAGATGGTTGAGGGACGTTTATTTTGACAGCTTTGTCAGATTGATTTCAGCTAGACTTAGCCCTCATGACCAGTATTTTGTTGCCGATATGGACACCAAGCATTACGGCTGGCTCCGCTATGAATTTGATGCTCAGCGACAGGAAGAAATCCATTTAATGAAACTCCAAAAAACGAATACGTTTCTCGAAATATGGATCAGCCTGGACCAGCAAAAAGACAGATTACCCAGCGGCCGACCAAGTCCAATCCGACATGAATTCTGGGATATAATTCAGACTGATCTCTCACTCGATGTCCTGGAGAAGAGCGACAAGGAAAGGCAGGGCTGGAGCAGAACTAAACCTCGTGCAGCCGAATTTAAAGCGATTGTGACCCTGAAAAACATGGTCCCCGATCAGGCTGGACTCCTGTTGTATTTACATCCTTTAGCCAAAGTTACCAGCGTCACAGATCAAACCGGTCATCCACTCAGTTTTATTCGTAACCCTATCGGCGAGCATTATACTTCCATCAAGAAGGAAATTCATGAATCATCTCTCCTGATCATTTTGCCAACACCGCTTCCGCTCAATCAAACCATGAGCGTTACCATCGAGTATAATAGGGATATTCTGAATTATGCCTCAGGACGTTTCTGGTATCCAACCATTAAATACTGTATCGAAGACGAGCACATGGCCAAAATCTCAATAAAGATGCCAGCCGATTTTGAGTTTCGTTCTGTTGGGAAACGGGTCGAGGAACGTCTCGATGTTGACGGTAAATTCTGTGTTTGGCAGACTGAAAAACCCGTCCGGGCCGTCGGTTTTACTTTTGGGAAAAATTACCAGGAACACCGGGTCCCCCTTCAGGACGGCAGTATGGAGGTAATCTCTTTTGGACGTGATCTGAGATTAGGCTCCGGGCAAATCATGAAAAAAGTCGGTCAGGATATTGCTGATAGCCTGGCCTTCTTTCAGAAACGATTCGATCTGAAATTGCCGTTTCAAACACTCTACGCCTCAAGTATCGCTTCACCTTATGGCCAGGCTTTTGACGGCTTTCTCCATCTGAGTGAATATACTTATATGTCAGAACACCCCGGTGCTTCCGAACTCTTCAGGGCCCATGAGGCAGCCCATCAATTCTGGGGACTGATGGTATCCTTTGATTCATACCGCGATCAATGGCTGAGTGAAGCCCTGGCCGAATACTCCGCGATGCTGTTCATCCAGGATACAATGCCCGATAAAAAATATTTCGAGGAAATCATTGCTGTCTATCAGGCTGAATTGACCAGTTCTCTCAAAGGTGCCCTGAGTAAATTCGCCCGACCTTGGAACATCAAGTTCCATCCCGCAGAACGAAAAAGAATCGGACCCGTTGCTGTCGGCTTCAGGGCCAGTCCGGCTGAAATACCTCAAGCTTACTTTATTCAGAGCTATCATAAAGGGGCTTATATCATTCATATGATCCGTATGATTCTGCAGCAAGAAACCGGTAACGACACACTCTTTTTCACTATCCTGGCTGATTTCTTAAAAACATTTAAAGGTAAATCAGCCACGACGGATGATTTCTGTTCAACGATTGAATCGAATACCAACCATGATTGGCACTGGTTTTTTGATCAATGGGTCAATCAGAACTTTATCCCTGTCTATGCCTGGCACTATTCTGTCAGTGATAATAAAAACCCGGATATGTTTTTCATGATCAATCTCGAGGTCGAACAAACTATGGTCCCGGATAACTTCACGATGCCAGTACCTGTCAGAATCATTTCCAGAACCGGTGACATCAAGGATTTTGTCATCCAGGTCGACCAACCCAAGAAATCCTTTCAACTCCTTGTCCCAGACCAACCCAAAACGATCATCTTGAATCCTGATAATATTGTCCTCGCAAAAATGACTAAATAATTTTTTCTCTCTCTTATGTTTGGAAAAAGAATACTGTTCACTCTAACTCATAGATATAGAATAGTGCATATGATTCTGTTACTCAGAATTGCACAATAATATCATCCAGTATCAGAAACCAGAGAAACGAGAGTATCTATTTCAAATCTGATAAAAATTCCCTCTTGGTCTAATTGAACTGACTGATTATGAGAATATGAATTCCTTATTTCACGCCCTCTCAGTCAATTCAATCGTCGCATGGCGCAAATATCCAAAAGGCCACCGGGGACTGCTTCCCGTCGCGGCTGGATTGGCTGACCCGTCCGCTCCTTCTTCGTCATAAAACTGCTTCTGAATGTGTTGAACTGCTGAGTGCAAAACTCCTTACTGCCCAGTATCACACCCTCGCTGAAATACCGGACCCGACCACGAAGCGACTCCACTCCCAACGAAGCAAATTCCTCATTTATCAAATTCTCGCCTGTCACCTTATCGATCGAACCCTTGCCCGTTCGTTCGATCATGCCTGCTCGATAAACAAGATTCAGATACTGTTTCACTAACGACTTGGTCCCGATCGGACCCGTTTGATCACGGTGATGCAGCTCATACCGCCACTCCAGTTTGTCTCGGAACGTCTCATGATCAAGCCAGCTCGAAGAGCGACCTCCTTTGACATAGTGGGACAGACTACACCAGCGTCTCTTTCAAAGGAGCATCAACGCAATTAATTTATAATTCAAGATTTGATCCCTGTTTTCATATCAGAAACAAAGAGACAAGAGGAGACTTGACCACCTACTTTAATAAAATGTTACCCCAATTTCGATAGGTATAGGCGGGTAAACCCTCGATGGATTCAGTGTATTTGGTATAGACGGCAAGGCTATTGGTTGGACCGGAAGCGACAACCGGTTTTTTCCAATAAGTGTTTTGAGAAACGAGAAATTCGGTGATAACTGTAGCCGAGGAGGGATCGACCTCTGTTCCGTATACATTGAAATTTTCATCATTCCAGACGACCAGATAGTTGGTCCCATTAAAACTAACGGAAGGAAAACAATCATTTCCAACCCCAGTGGCAATGAGGAAGCCGTTCGGATCGAGTAGATTCCCATCGTCATAGATCCGGCAGCCAAAAATCTCATAAGCTCCGTTGCGCATATCAAACCAGACAGCCAGATAATTCGTGCCATCAGAACTCAGGTCGACATTTCTTTGACTTTCTGTTGCTTTCGAGATACTGAAATTGATGGGATCAAGAACTTTGCCGTACCAACTCAGTCGACAGCCATAAATATCAGTATTGTACGTACCGCGAGTGTACGCGACCAGGTACTGATTTCCCTTGGAGGTAATGCTGGGAGAGTCGCTCAGGTCGCGGTTTGAAATTCTGATACCGCTAGGATAAAGTATACTCCCGTAGCGATTGATAAGTGTGCCATAAACATACCAACTACCGCTTCTCTTATCAGACCATACCGCAATAAAATACGTTCCATCCGAGGCGATATCAGGTTCCTCGCGGTAGAATCCCTGAGGCTTGCGTGAAACTAAAAGCCCTGCTGGATCGAGCCTTGTCCCGTTCATATCGACCCTGCAGCCGTATATATTGCTATAATCTGTCCCACAATCCTGCCAGATTACGAAATTCACCCCGCTATTCCAGGCACAAGCAACTTTCGGTGCCTTTTGGACATTCGGGGCATCAGAAATGACAAAATCTACAGAACTGATTATGTTTCCGGACTGGTCAACCCGACTTCCGTAAATATCTGTCGCTCGGTCCACATGATTATCCTCAGACACAATCAGGTAATTCTGCCCATCGAAAGTGACAGCCGGTTGAAGTTGATCGTTGATCCCGGTCGAGACGAGGAAACCCACTGGATCCAAGGCGAATCCGGTAGTATCGATCCTCATGCCCAGAATATCTTTCTGAGCGATTCCATATCGATCATCCATCCAGAACAGTCCAAAGTTCTGAAGACCGAAAACGAGTTCAAGTTCATTAATAACATCTGCAGGTATTGTCGCGATGAGCAATCCAGCCGGGTCTAGAAGTGTGCCATTTTTATCGATACGGCACCCATAAAGATTACTATCCAGGTAATTACTCCAGACAGTCAGAAAATTTGTGCCATCAAATGCAAGGGAACACCCTTCAGGACCTGCACCATCCGGAGACACCTGGAACACTCCCGGTTTAATGATCCGGGCCTGAGGACTGAGTCGAACTCCCCGAATTCCGTGGCCGGTGTGCTCCCAGATCACCAGATAGTTGTCTCCATCAAAGGCAATCCTCTCTGTGAATTTGTTGACACTACTTATATCGATGGGGATACCGTCCGGATCAAGGACAGCAGCATCGGGAGTTACTCGAGAGCCATAGATATCGGTATAATTTCCGTTGCGCCTATCAGACCAAATGACCATGCAGTTGGCCCCATCAAATGCGAGTGAGGGGGAGTACTTATGCCCCGAGGTGGTAGAAATGGGAACCCCCCCCGGGTCGAGCACAACTCCGGCTGAACTCACGCGACACCCATATATTTGTCTGTACGGATTGACATTCCGGCTCCAAACCACCAGAAAATCAGTACCATCATAAGCAAGAGCAGGATTTTCATCAACATCGGTCGGCGAGATGGAAAGTACCGGTGAATCGAGGACCTGCCCCTGTTGATCGACGCGGCTGCCGAACAAACCATTATCATCAGTCCAGATGACTAGATAGTTCGTGCCATCAAAAGCGATGGCGGGGTCCGCTATATCCCCCCTCGAGGAAATGGGGAAGCCTGGTTGATCGAGGACAGTCCCGCTCTGATCGATCCTAGTGCCAAAGATGGAGGACGACGGAGTCCACCCATCGGTCCAGACCACCATGAAATTCGTCCCATCAAAAGCGGCTGAAGGTTCGATTTGAATACTCCTGGCTGGGGTGATTGAATAACTGATATCAGTCAGAAATTCAGGGCCAGATGGCTGCAAATCAGCTTGTACCACCATTGACACTATATCAGTTATTTGGCTCGAACCATTGAAACCATTGATAGTAACGTCTTCAGAAAAAATCATCCCACGCTCAGAAGCAGAAACGGTACTGATAGAGCAGAAAATACTTATCATCGAGCATATCGCGAAATGAATTGTTACTCTCATACTTCCGTTCTCCATATTTTAATAAAACCTCCAAAATCCATTCTTAACTTCAAGAACAGGAAAGTCAACGGGGATTTCTTTCCGGGTTGTCCGGTAGCGCAGCATCCGGTAGAAGCGTCACATCTTCGACCTCAATGATATATGGGCCCAGTTCCGGAATGGTGACAATTACGATCTGACTAGTGTAACCCGGATGTTCAAAGGTAATAGTGTACTGACCAGGCTCGAAAGGTCCGCCCTCCTCAGGCGAGAGATAATACAATCCGGTTGGCGAGGTAATGATAGCGAGAGCAGCTTGAACCCCGGTAATAACTATGAACAGAAACAGAAAACCGCTGGTGATTATTCCGAGATGCCGACCAAACCGCATCCCCAGCGGCAGGAGCACTAACAGTAGCCCCACCCCGAACAGCGACAGGGTTGGCACGACGGCCGACAAGAGGGCAACCGTGGTCCCTGAATGGTCGGTCTGGCCCTGCAGATAGACATGTCCACGTAAATAATAAGTGCCTGCACCAGTCGAGTCTTGTCGCTCTACTGCACCAATATCGCAGCCATCGGCAATATTTGTTAGGTAGGGATCGTCAAAGGGACGAGACAAACCACGCTGATCGACGCTCATGCCGCTGATCGAGCAATTGCCCGCATCAATGGCCAGACTCCCAGCCAGCAAGGCCAGGGTCCAGGTCGATCCGCCATTGTCCTGCAACGCTCCCAGTGATGGGTCAGCACCGTAAATATTGTGGGTGGTGGTTCCAGTTATGGTACTATCGCTTGTATTCTGAATGAGATTATAATCATTGGAAACAAAACTGCCATACAGATCGGGGCCCAGATTAGTGCTCAAACCACCCGCCACGATGGTATTGTCGAGTTGAACGGAATTTTGATTATACAGGTTGCCACCGTAAGCGACGCCATCCAGATCAGTTCCTGTACCGCCTTGCACCTCATTGATCGAAAATGTCGAGCTGGTTACAGCCAGAGTTCCATAGTTGTAAATGCCTGCACCCAGACCACCACCTCCTTGCACACTGTAACAATCAGTGCCGGAGGCATTGCCTCCCTGCACCTCGTTTTGTGTTATGGTTGAATTGATTAGGGTTACAATACTCGCATTGTAGATGCCCGCACCATAACCGCTACCTGCTTGCAAAACATTACTCCCACTCCCGTAACCGGATGGACTTCCACCCGCTAACACATTCGAGTCAAATGTAGATCTATTGATACTCACGTTTCCATTCGCATAGAGACCGGCACCTCGAGCATCCCCTCCGGAAAGGTTAGCAGTCATATCCCAACAGTTATCGCCCAGATCAGATTCACCCCCGGTGATAGTATTTCCTGAAAAAGTAGTGTTTTCAATGAAGGCCGAACCGACCACATAGAGGCCACCACCGGTAACATCCCCGTCCACAAGATTGAGTAGTGAGACAGGATCACCGCATGATGAGAATCCACCGGTCAGTGTATTATCCTTCACTTCAGAATTGGTGAGAGATATCCCGCTGCCGGCATATATTCCTCCGCCTGCAGTTAATCCAATCGCAGAAGCTCCCGAATCAAAACAAGCCCCACCCGCTTGAGCGGAGTTCGCACTTATCAGCGAGTTCGTAACGACCAGCGTACCATTGGAATGGTAGAGTCCTCCGCCCAGAGCATCTCCGCTCGAGTATCCACCAGAACCATACTCCGAATCCGAGTAACCGCCCCGGACCAAATTTGCACTGATCGTACATCCATCCAGGGTCAAATCGCCCGAAGCATGAATTCCTCCCCCCGTACCCGCTCCGCCATTACCACAGGGGCATGATTCATAATACCACGAGCAGGCATCTGACTGACCACCCAGCACAGTATTCTGACTGATGTCTGTGCTCAGAATCTGGTTAGTGCCGGATAGAAAGATGCCTCCACCCCAATTGCCCGTTATGTTGGAATCCTGAATTGTCAGAGAGCAATTATTCGCAATTAATCCTCCCCCGACATGTGTGTGTTCCTGAAGACATCCTCCCAAACCGGAAACAGCACTGTTGTCCTGGATGTTCAGAACATTCAAGGGAGCACTACTGATGCAATTGCTCAGGTGCATACCCCCACCTGCTCCAATACCGGCATCGGCACCGGGGTAAGAATTTGTGTAAGAACCTCCGCTGCACGAGTTCCCGTTCACAGTCAGGTTCGTTAATTCAAGCTGACAGTTTTTGGCATAGATACCGCCCCCCAGTGCATTCCCTCCAGGAGATTCATAATTGTCAGCGCCATAAGCATGATTGTCTTCAAAAGTCGAATCTTCGATGCACAGATTACCCGTTGTGTGGTAGAGCCCACCTCCCCAGGCAGAATATCCCATCTCTTCTAAAAATGAATCTTGACCAATCGCTAGATTATTAACAAAAAAACAATTGATAAGGGTCAGTTGGCCGGTCGAATAGACGCCACCGCCAACAGCCGGCAGATCGTCAGGGGAGCGGGTATAAGCTTCTTTGCTCCTGACGTCCTGATCAAATCCGTTTTTGTCAGTGGATGTGCTTTTTGAAACAACTTGTTGATCGCCCTGGGACGTATTAGAAAAGAACAAGCAGTCAGTCAGCGTGAGTGGGCCGCTCGAATAAATACCACCACCGTAACTTGGTTCCTCGCCAGCGATTCTTGGACCGACTGTGTTGGCATAGATCGTACAACTGAACACGGATAATTCACCATTATTAAGAATACCGCCACCGTTGCATGGTTCACTCGTCACTAAACCTCCCCCCAGATCCAGTTCCTGGAGCACGACCGTTGCTCCGGTGGTAATTGTGAACAAACGATCCTGTTCATCGGCCCAGATCGCTGAGTGAGGGACACCTGCAATTGTAAGATCTTTCGAGATAGTGATACCCCACTCAGTATGGTTCATTTCTGTAACCGATATTGTGTCACCTGAATTGACAGCATCGTGGGCTGCCTGAATCGTAGTGAAATCACATCCAACTGCACACACTGTCCAAGTCGCAGCAAAGGCTGATCCCAGACTAGACAACAGAACAAGCGTACTAATTAGTATAAGCTTGATACAATGATTTTTCATAATTCTTTCCTTCATGCTGATATTCTCCAACAATAGGAAATAGTACTTTATCTACAATATGTTATGACACACAAATATTATCTTGACACTATATCTATCTTAATGGTAACTATTCACAATTATGCAGCGGTTGTAGAAAAAAAGCAAGAAAAAAGTTAAAAGTACCTCTTTTACACGTGCGATTTTTTCTATGATGGTACATAGTCTCTGATCATGAGGCTCAAACGACCATCGTCATTTCCACTAGATTTGTCCCAGCCCATCACCCAAGATGAAGCCCAAGCCCTCTATCGTCTGGGTGAAGAGGCGGTCATCATGAGAAAAAAATCCCAGTGCAATCGCAGTAACCAAGGTGCTGAGACTCAAGCGGCTCTCATGTCAATCTATCGGACCTTGCGTTTACACGGGCACGATCCTCTCAAAACTAGTATTCCGTTCTTTATATATGGGTACAATAACATATTTTTCATAACAGTTCATCCATCTTGTATTTCCAACGGAAAACGAC
>JAFGSJ010000071.1 GCA_016934675.1 bacterium
ATAATCTGGTTGCTTGTGAGCTACCAGATTTTAGGGCAAAAAAAAGAAGATGTCAATTTTCGATCATTTTTTTGTCGCACACCCATCGTAATAGAATAACTCGTATAAATGCTTGTAATATGATAAATCTGGTCTAGATGGTTCCTGAACGAGTAGATGGTTCGACCCGAAATCCGGCGACAGGTCCCGGAGAAAGGATTGACTATGAATGATGGTCATGGAGACGGAGCAAACCTGTTTTCCTCGGTGGGAAACAAGGATGCGGTTATTGGAGATATCCAACGATATTTGGCCGAGCACGACCTGGATGGTTGGCTGATCTATGATTACCACGGTTTAAATCCGTTGAGCGGTCTTTTTCTAGGGTCGACACCAAATCTGGCCACGCGGCGTTGGTTATATTTTGTTCCGCGATCAGGTGGACCGGTTTATCTGTTTCAGCGGATCGAAGATAATCTCCCCCGTTCTTTTCCGGGCCAGGTCCGGATATATACAGGCTGGTTGGATTTCTATCGGCAGATTGAGTGCATCCTGAGCGGATGTCGCCGGATCGCGCTCGAGTATTCACCTCGTTGTGCATTACCGTCGGTCAGCCGGGTCGATGCCGGTACGGTCGAAGTTTTACGCGAGTTAGGTATCGAACCGGTTTCTTCTGCGGAATTGGTCCAATTCATAAGGTGCAGGCTGGACCAACAGCAGGTTGACAGCCATCGGGCCGCGGTAGAAGGTCTGTATGCCGTCAAGGATATCATTATCGAGGGGATCCGGAACGATCTCAGGGCCGGCTTCTCTCCGAGTGAATACCAGGTCCAGCAGCGCTATCTGGTCCAGTTCGAGCGTTTAGGCCTGATTACGGAGCACCCGCCGATCGTGGCCGTGAACGAGCACTCGGGTAATCCTCACTATCAACCCGAACCAGATGCGAGCCTGAGCCTCAAACCGGACTCACTGCTTATGCTCGATACATGGGCCCGAAAAAGGGAAGCGGGTTCGGTCTATGCGGACATCACCTGGATGGTCTACCTGGGTGAAAGTGTTCCGGAGCGGATTGAGCAAATCTTTGAGATCGTTCGTGCAGCACGCGATGCGGTCGTTGAAGGATTGGTCCATCGTCACCGGACCGGACAGAGTGTGCGGGGTTATGAGGCGGATGATATGGCCCGAGGAATTATCACTGCGGCGGGATTCGGTGAGTATTTCACTCATCGGACCGGTCATAATCTGAGCAGCGATGTGCATGGAGCCGGGGCCAATCTCGATAATCTCGAGACCCATGAGGAACGACTGCTCATTCCCGGGACGGCGTTTACAGTTGAACCGGGTATTTATTTACCCGAGTTTGGTGTCCGGAGTGAGATCGATCTCTATTATGATCCAGCCGCCGGTTTTCAAGTGACCACGCCGGCACAAAAGGAAATAACCCGGCTCCAGATCTGATCAGTTGATATATCCCAGGGATTTCAATTGGTCGCGGATGGCCTGGTCCTGGTTGCTTTCGATGGCTTGTCGATCATATTCGAGCCGGGTCCCCACCTGATCGTAACTCGGTATTTTTGTGACCGGGTTCCGCTGATGGTATTCATCGGTAATCAAGTCAAAACAGGGTTGCCCGTCCATGTCCTCGCCAAGTGGCAGCCCCATCAGATAGAGGATGGTCGGCGTAATATCAAGGATGGTGGGCTTGCGAAACAGGTTGTTGCGCTGCTCGTAGAAGTTCAATCGTGCCAGGGACTGCCGTTTGATATGAGGCCCACAGGCAATAATGATCCCATCCGGTCCCCAGCCATGACTGCCTGACACGAAATCCTCAGGAAAAATCTCGGCAAAGGGGACACGCTCATTTTTGATCATGAGGTCCTCTTCGAGCATGGGCTGGTAATCGACCATGATCGTGAAATCATAATCCGGGCCGGCGCTACCATCGAATTTGAACGGCGTGTGCCCGGTCTGGGCTGAGCTGATCGCTTCGAGGTCGCGGGCGAGTTGATCTGTGATTTGGGCCAACCGTTTCGGATCGTTTTTCATGATCGGATTGAAGAGCATGCGTTGGTCCAAGCTGGCATCGATACTGGGACCGCGTTCGACCATGGTTCGCGTCTGATCGATCTGACCGGTCTGCTCATCGAGGGCATACAAACCGAGCCTTTCCATCAATCTGTTGATCTCGACCTTGAAGAATCGATTGTATTCGCCGCCAAAGCCATGGTCCGAGACGATAATAAAGGTCGTATCCGACCCAGCCTGCTGTCGTAACTGACCGACCATACTATCCAGGTAACGGTAATAACCAGGAATGATCTGGGCAAATGGTTCGGCTTCCTCAGCGCTCATTCCGTACTGTTCAGGAAAGAGATATTTCCAAAACAAATGGCAGACCGGGTCCGATCCGTTCAGGTACAGGGCGAGTAAATCGGGCATGCGTTTATCGAGAAGATACCGGGCACAACGAAAGAAATAGGAATCATTCTGCTGGACCCGCATGAGTTGGTCCTTGATCGCCTGTGCTTCGGGAACGTTCAAGGCGACATCGCCCATGGTTCGGTTGATCAGGTCCGGTGCCGCTGGCAGAAACAGACGATAATCGAACGGCTCAGGTGGACAATGCTCCTGTAATTCAGTCCAGAGTTCGGGTGGATGGGTTTGTCGGGGAACATCGGGGCCTCCGCGCCGGTCAGAAACCATCACACCATTGATGCTTTCGGCAGGCCAGCTCGGCCACCAGCCGATCACGGTCGAGACTTTACCCAGATCGCCCAAAATATTCCACAAGGCTTTGGTCGTACGAAGATTGACGGTCACCGGTATCCGTGTTTTTTTCACCGCGTCCCAACTGACATAGTCGACGATACCGTGTTTTTCAGGCACTTTTCCTGTGGCAATCGAGGTCCAAAGCATCGGCGATTTACTCGGTAAAATCGTCTGGAGGGCCGAACAAAAGCCCTGGTCGATCAAGCTGGCCAGGTTCGGTAATTCACCCCGCTCGATCATGGGCAGGAGCAAGTCCCAGGTCAGACCATCCAGACCGAGCAGAAAAACAGGTGCTCGTGTATGTTCCGCAGTCTGGATATTCTGCTCGAATGGGCGGTCAGACCAGCTTCCTAAAATCCGGGCCTCGTCAAAAAACGCTGCCAGCATGCAATGCGTCGATACCGGCTCTCGTTCAGTCTCGAATGTGAGACTTGAATAATAACCCTGGAATGTAAGGGGGATCTTTCTCGGCTGCTTAGGATCGTAATCTTGGTCCACGATCAGCAATTGGCCCAGCTTGTGCCCCTGCAGCAATTCCCGGTCGCCTTTGTTTTGAGGAAATTTCCTGTCGAAGATGGTCCGTTCATCGCCGGTCGGACCACGCTGCTTGATCCGAAAGATGATCGGTTTTTGGAGTAAGGCTTCTTTCAAATCTACATCCCAGATGGTATCGGCCCGACCGAGTCCCAAACCCGTCACCAGAAGACAATGATCCGGTAAAATCAGTCGAAAAGACATACTCCCCGTAGGCGGAATGACCATCGTTTTGGTTGCATGATTGTCGACCAGCCTTTCCTCGATAAAGCTCAGGTCATGAGGCAGGTTATTATCGGAACAGGCTGCCTGCTGCGACGGCATATAGCCAATCCCCCTGAAACAGGCAGTCAGCTTTCTGATATCAGGACCCAATCCCAATTCCCGGGGCGAAGCTAACCTTGAAAACTGAAAGGTCAGAATGTTATTGCCAGCCTGCACATGCTGGGCCACAACTTCAAAACGATAGCTCTGCCAACCGGGAGCCATGACCTGAATTCCAATCTTCTGATCATTCATTTTTACCGTCAAGACCTGGGGCGGCAAGCCCACATCCTCGAATGGACTGGCCTCGAAGAAAACAGATAAATCGATCGGCCGCATGAGCGGGACCAACACTGCGCAATCCTTCTGTTCCGACCAAACAAAACTTCGCCTCTGATCGTCCCACTCCGGTTTTGACCAGCCATGCATCAGGAAAAAATGGGACTCGATCCGGTCCAGGTCCAGAGTTACATTCTGACGGGCAAAAATGGCTTCATGATAGTGGTCCGCAAAAATATAGACGGGTTCAAGCGGCCTCGAGTTGTCTGTTTCCAATTGAGCGCAACCCGGAGCCCAGCAAAGTACAAAAAAGACCAGGGACAGATATACGCACGGAAATAGAACGAACATGCTCTTTGCTGGCATTCACACTTTCCTTTTCTCTGCATGACCTATTGTGGGCAGAAACCCTGAACAGGAACTATAGCTCTTTTTCCTGATACTGCCAACCGAATCTTCTGTCAGGTTGACTCGATGAATTGCTGTTGGAAGTGAGGAGACGGCCGTTTCTTCAATAAAGGTCCGGTCCTTTCCTTGAGATTTTTTTATGTCCGTTGTATTCATGTACGGCAACAGATACTACCCAAAACGAATATCAAGATCAATTGAAACGAGTATGATGTGCTGGATTTCATTCCGAGCACTAAGACACATTAACAGTGCCAGCAGGCACCAAACAATGAGGAGGCTGTATGCCAACTGTGGAATTAGGCGGTGAGATGTTTGAGGTGGATGAGGACGGTTTCATCCAGGACCCGACCCGCTGGAACGAAAAAATCGCGACAGCACTTGCCCAACGGGAGAATGTGCCTGAATTGACTGAGAACCATTGGAAGCTTATCCATTTTTTGCGGGAATATTACCTGGAATTCAATATTGCTCCAATGGTCCGGCGTCTCTGTAAAGCCACCGGTTTCTCTCTGAAAGAAATATACGAACTGTTCCCGAACGGACCGGCTAAAGGGGCCTGCAAAGTAGCCGGTTTGCCCAAGCCTACAGGCTGTGTTTAAGTCTGAACTCTCATATAAGGAGAATTGTCATGGCCAAATTAGTTGCACCTCATGGTTCTGATGTGCTCAAACCACTGCTGCTCCCGGAAAACGAACGCGCAGCCGCTCAGAAAAAAGCAGAAAATCTCAAAAAAGTGCCGATGACCACCCGGGAAACCTCGGACCTGATTATGATGGGCATCGGTGCTTTCACACCACTCGATGGCTTTATGGGCTCAGTCGATTGGAAAGGTATCTGTGAACGGTACCAGATGCCGACAAAAAATGATCTGTTCTGGCCCATTCCCATTACCCTGTCTGCCACCACACAACTGGCCGATTCGATTCAGGTGAACGAGGAAGTGGCCCTGTGGGACACCGAGACCGATACGATCATGGGCTCGATGATTGTGACCGAAAAATATACAATCGACAAGGCATATGAGTGCCAACAGGTTTTCAAAACAACCGATCCGGAACATCCCGGGGTCAAGAAAGTCATGGAACAGGGTGGATATAACCTGGCCGGCCCGGTCAAAGTGTTCAGCGAATCCTATTATCCCGAGATGTTCGCCGATATTTACCAGCGACCCGCGGAAGCACGGGCCATCTTCGAGGAACGGGGCTGGAACACGGTAGCGGCTCTGCAGTTGCGGAACCCCATGCATAATTCCCACGCCTATCTGGCCTGGGTGGCGATCGAAGTGTGTGACGGTGTGTATATCCATCAACTGGTCGGGGCACTCAAGCCGGGTGATATTCCGGCCGAAGTCAGAGTCAAAGCCATTGACGCCCTGGTCAACAACTATTTCCGGAAAGAACGTGTGCTTCAGGGTGGATATCCCATGGAAATGCGCTACGCCGGTCCACGTGAGGCCCTGCTTCACGCTGTCTTCAGGCAGAATTACGGCTGTTCGCACCTGATCGTGGGACGTGACCATGCTGGCGTCGGTAATTATTACGGGCCTTTTGACGCTCAGCGCATCTTTAACGAAATCCCACCCGGTTCACTCCTACTGCAACCACTGTGCATGGACTGGACTTTTTACTGCTATGAATGCGGAACAATGGCCTCCATGAAAACCTGTCCGCACGATTCCAAGGCCGTGATCGATGATCAAGGCAATTATCAGGGCGGTGCCCGACTGCTCCTGTCCGGGACCCTGCTCCGAAAACTCATGTCCGAAGGCAAACCGGTACCCAAAGAATTCAGCAAACCGGAAGTCATCGCTATTTTGAAGGAATACTATGACAGCCTGGATGAGAAAGTAGAAGTCAAATTGCACCGAGCCGCGACCGGCGACAAATAGGGACCGACTCAAATCATAATGCAAAAAAAAAGCCCTGAAGAGGCTTTTATTCCCTCTTCAGGGCATTTGATTCCTGGCAGGTCTATCAGTTAAAAGCTGGAAAAACACGCGGTTGAAACGAATCAAAGAATGGGGTCATGCTGAAAAAATTCGGATCGAAGGTGATCTCACCCTCAGGATTTTGATGAATGAAACCCGATTCACCCAGAGGAAACATGCTCTGGATATGACTGGGTCCGCCTGAGCCGACCTGAACACAATGGGCATATGTTGAACGGGAGGCAAAGGGGGTCTGCCAGACCTGTTGGCCGAGCCCTTTATGCGTGTAAGTAATCCAGCCGCGGGCAACGTTCCAGGGCCGTTCACCCAATGCGCCCAACGCATTGTCAAGAGCAGTGACAATGATCTCTGTCGAAGTCTGGGGTAAACCTTCGCCGCTCGCATTGGTGAACCAGGGATAATAATTCTTAATACTCGAAGCCGATCCGGCCAACCCGTGCAAAATGGCGTTAAAAAGGACCGCCTTATTTTGATGATTATAGGTCATGGTTGGCGTGGCCAACTCATCCTCGAAAGTAAGACGAATGACCTCGCGGGTCCATTTATCCATGAGTACCCAGGCATCGGCGCGCGTATCTCCGCTGACCCACTGCTCCGGACCGCCATCGACAAAGTGCCCATCCCAGGCGGCCAAGAGCTCTAACGCGGCTTGACGTGCCTCGTTCGAATTGGCATTCACGGCTGCAATAAAATATGATTGAACGGCTAACCAGGGATTACCACCACCTCCAAACGAATCGGTCAGAGCAATATTCAAGGCCAGATCACGGACCTGTTCATACGTCCAATCGTTCGTACTCGACAGAATGTCATCGATCACATGGGCCCGATGAAAAGGCCCGAACATATATGAGTAATTGTTGAAACAATTCGCATAATTCGGGTTCGATTTGTTGTTCCAACCGCAATAATAGCCCTGGCTGGGATTACTGTCATGGGAGCGTTCAATCAACACATTCGAGTCCCATTCGAGATGAGGTGCGGCAAATCCTTGGGGGAAACGATATTCACCCGGTGGTCTGACCGGATCGCGACCTGACATCCAATAGGCAATCGTGCCACTGGTATCGGTATAACAGAAATGCTGACTGACAGCCAGATATTCGAGGGCTTGCCCGAATTCGGTCATGCTCGTGGCCCGAGCCATACCCAGTAAGGCCTTGATCGCATCGACTTCATGGCCCCAATGCGAGTATTTCCAGGCCAGTAAGGGATTCGAGGGATCGGGCTGATATGTACCCGGATCATAGGGCAGAGGATTGACTATCGGGCCATGGGCCGACCGGAAAACGGGCAGTACGACATCATCCTCACCCTTGACCTTGATCGTCTCATAGCGATGGAACGAGACAGCTTCCGGGGATTCTACATAAAAATCCACGGTATGAGCGTGTCCGACTTGCATGGACCAGGCATGATGCGGTGTGCGTCCAATGATTATCCCGGGGATGCCGGGTACCGTCATACCGGAAACAGTAATGCCGGCGGCCTGAATCGAACCTTCGGTCACGATCGAGGGCACGTCAAAACCCATCTGCGGACCCGAATAGATAATTGGCTCTCCAGATGCGGTCTTCGCGCCTGAAAGGACCCAGGCATAACTGCCCATCTTGACCCTTGCTCCAATTTTTTCCAGACTCGCGTTCGCTTCGTCCCGCATTGCCTGCATCCTGGCCGCCATTTGCCTGAAATCAGGGACCTGGGTGGGTAAATCCTGCCAGGCAGGTTGTTTGGATGGGGTGGCAGTACTCGATCCCTCGCCCTCAATATAGGTCAGAGCATCGGGATCATTGGTCCAGCGAAGGTCCTGAAACATGGCCTGATAACTCTCAGGATGGGCTTGCATCAGATCGTAATAAAAAGCCGCAGTGTTGACCTGGTCCTGATTCAAAGCCTCGGGATCGAAATTTCGCTGCATGACCGCCAACCACGATAAAACATCCAGATAATCCCACGGGGCGGGTTCGAGTCTTAATGCGGCAAATTCGATCGGTAATAAATCACTGTCCAACCGGATATCGGCTATTCGACGATTGATCCCGGCAATGTAACCGTCCAACACCGAACGTGACTCCGAATCCAAGTCATTGTATGCGTCTGTGATCTCCTCATTTGTGTATCCTGTGGTCCGCACAAGCACATCCTGGGTCAGATAATCCGGACCCAAAATCGCGGCCAATGTCCCCCTGGCCGAACGACGATATGTCTCCATCTGCCACAACCTGTCCGTCGCAACCGCATACCCCATCATTTCGAAGGTATCATACAAGGTCGCGTTACTCCCACCACTGATGAACCATACCCCCAATGCATCTCGCTCCATGCTCACTGTGCTCTGAAATGGTGTTTCCTCGTCATCATCTTCAATCTCGTCGCAGCAGATCATGAAGCTGATCAAGGCGCATCCCAAAACACAGCCAAATAGTATCGACTTCCTTGTTCCCAATAACCGCACAATGGCCCTGTTCATAAAAAACATCCTCCTTATATTCCGGTGATAAACCTGTTACATGGTCTCACTGGTTTTTGCATAAACTAACCCCTTACAGACTCATGTTAATCCTACTACATCGTCTACCTGGGACATAGTCTGTTACTGTACTCGGATTGTATAAGAACTAAGCGAATATGCTATCCTGGTTCCCCCTTTCAGCTTAACCTGATTTCTGATAAATTATTTACCTTGTTTTGAATATAAGTTACTCTATCAAAGAAAAAAAATATTGTAAAGAGAAGAGAAATGAAAGATTTTTATTGACAGAAATACAAAAAAAGGTATAGTGAATTGTCTGCCTGGGACCCGAAGAGTCTGTGGGAATCTCTTTCTTTTCATAAATGAAAGGGATTTTTACCCGGAGTTGGGTAAAATTTCCGTGTATCAGACGATCTCAGCCTTGCTCGTATAATGAAGCCAGGTCCAGTTACTTGTTTGTTTATCTGTCACTTTGTTCAGGAGGATGATATGAAAAAAGTTGGTTTAATAGTCTTGACCGTGGTTGCCGGATGCTTGATTATGGGCCATTCGCTTGTGTCTGCCGGCAGCATTGACTGGTTATCGCAACAAAGTACGGACTATTTGAGGATGTTAAGTAGAAACGCTGCACTAGACGGGGCCGATATCGCCAATTACAATCCGGCCGCGACTGCTTTTCTCGAAGACGGTTACTATGTTCAGCTCGGTTTTTATTCGCTCTTGAAATACTATGATATCGAATATGCGGACACGGTCTATGAATCTGATGAACCGTCACCGGCCGTTCCCTTTCTGTACGGGATTCTCAAGCAAGATCACTATGCTGGCTTTCTATCGGTTACCGTTCCGGCTGGCGGCGGTGGGCTCGATTATCAGGACGGCATCCCCTTCATGAAACAGAATGAAGCCGCGGTTGCCGCAATTGCCGGGGTCCCAGCCTCATTTGTCACCTGGAAAGGGGGCAATCTGAAAGCGTACTCGATGTACCTGGCGGCGACACTTGGCGGCGCCTATGCCATCAACGATAACCTTTCCGCTTCACTCTCGGTGAGATATATCCAGGCCTCGAAAGAAGTCGAGGGCGAATCAACCTACAGTATTGCCGGACAATATCGAACATTGTCTCTGGATTCCGAGTTGACCGCCGAGGGTTTCGGGGCTGTAATCGGACTCGATTACAAGCCAAATGATCAATGGAATTTCGGCCTGCGCTATGAATCGGCTACCGAGCTCGAATTCGAGGCGGATACCTCGAAAAACGATTTTCAAATGGCCCATTTCAACGATGGCGATAAGGAACGTCGAGATCTACCGGCTGTCCTGGGCCTTGGCACCTCTTTCCAATATAACGAAAAATTGCAATTCGGTCTGAGTGCTCATTATTTCTTCATCACCCAGGCCGATGATGCCGAAGACACGACCAATGCCCTGGGCATGTCCGTGGTCAACAGTTATGACGACGATTATGACAATGGCTTCGAGGTCATGATCGGGACCGAATACCTTCTCCTGCCTAACTTACACGTCAGCTTGGGATATCAATACACCGTGGTCGGAGGTAACGAGGATACCTACCGTGATTTCGAATTCAGTAACGATTCCCATTTCATCAGCGGTGGCGGAAAATGGAAAGCCATGGATAATCTCGATGTCAGCCTCTCTGCAGGCAAAGTCTGGTATTTGGAAGAGCAGGACGCTACCGGCTCAGTGACCTATAATAAAAGTGTCTGGGTCTTCGGATTGAGCGGTGAAATGAAATTCTGAGCGATTTCAGCGTTTATGCAAAAGAAGCGGCGGTTTTCCCGCCGCTTCTTTCTCGCTGATGTTTAAAGACCAGACCATGGTCTTGCATTTGAATACATGATCTGGTATTATTAATGCGGTTGGTGTACTTTTTCCGTTTTCTTTCGAATGGAAGTTTCAGCGATCAACCTTTCGGGAATGAAGGGAGGCAACCCATGGGACAAAAGGATAAAGCAAAAAAGGAACCCAAGAAAGAAAAGAAATTGAGTATCAAAGAAAAACGGAAACTGAAAAAGGAAAAAAAGCAAACGGAATAAGCGACGGTTTTTTCCTGGTCATTGTGGGGTCGGTCCCGAACAATTGCCTGTCCTGACGGTAAAGACTTCCAGGGACCTACTCCGCATTCACCAATGTGTGATACTTCAACTCATCCCCCCATGTCATCAAAGCCCCGCTTCTAACACTCCTGAACCTGGTAATTATTACGTGCGAATACTGAACGATCTCACGAACTGCGATGTTCCTCTTTGCCCATTTTTCGCATCCAGGGTTCTCATCGGTCAACTCTGCACAGTCTAATTGTTCAAAATACAAAATATCACGATGATCACGATTCGACATCGTGTCTTCATAAATGTGCATTGCGAACCGGTCTGCTGGATCTAAACTAGCTGGTGATAGAAACACCAGCCTGAAAAACATATCCAGAGACACAATAAACGGAGGTAATTCATGCAGAATTGCAGAAAATGCAGAGTGGTTTTTATCGTAGTATTGGTACTCTTTGTTGCTCTGACCCAGAGTCTGTGGTCGTGTTCCGATGACGATGATGATGACAATACGCCAACACCGACTCCTACCGCAACCCCAACCCCGATCATACCAACAGCACTACGGCTGACACAGGATGCCGCTACCGAACAATTTATAAGGACCTTGCCGGGAACAGATACAATACTTTTCGATCAACCCCGCGACGATACCCATTACGCTATATATTCAGTTTCACTGAATGGGTCCTGCAGTAAAACACTCATCACTTCCGGTCCCAATACATATCATGAGCCGGATGTGAACCCGACAGGAACTCACCTGTGTTATGCCACAGGAGTTGACGATGCGGCCGTTTGGGAAATAGGACTCTACGAAATCGGCGCCTCCGAAACGATCCTTACAAATAATCAAAGTCTAGGACTGGATTCACATCATCCTGTCTTTAAGAGTGACGGCTCTCAGATCGCCTATTATCGGAGAAACTGGGCTGATAAATACGATACTCTTGTTGTCATGGACATGACTGGCTCACATGAGACCGAAATATGCACGCTTGATTCCGGCGCAACGAATTATATCGAGGCACTCGACTGGTTGAACGGAACAAATCTGCTCATCTTTACCTCCAAATCCGGGAAATTGTTTCGGGTCGAAGCCGCAGCCGGAGCTACGCCCAGCCGCATTGACGATCATGTCGGCTATCATACCTGCTTCAGCTATCCGGACGGTTCTGCCATTCTCTGTGCCCAATCATATGGCACCGGACAGCAATACATCGAAATAAAGCCTGATGGCACCGGAAAAAGAGTGCTGGTCGACCCGGCCGAATTTCCCATGCTGGGTGCAATATATTGCCAAATCTGCTGGCTTCCCGATAGATCAGGCCTGATTGCTCTGGCTCAGGATACAACCCTGACTGATTTTGATGTGTTTCTCTTGAAAAATTTCGATTAAACCGTCTGGGACACCTTCTCAGGGCGATTTCCCTCCCTGGATACAGGCCAGGACCATGGACCGCGAAAAAAAAGGGGGCTTCACTAGGAAGCCCCGCGGTCTGTGGAGGGAGCAGACCATATTTTTAAAATGGGCAGATCCGGGAGGGAGGAGGGAAGAATAACCCCCCGGATCACAACCCAATGTGCATTCTGCTTTTCTTGGATGCAGCAATCATGCCAAAAAAAACATCGGATCCATAAAAAACAAAAATCTAATCACAAATCTTTGTTCTTCAAAGAGTTAAGAACGGAGGCGATCTTCTCCCTCAGATAATGACCATTACCGATCTGCTCGTGTTACCCCAAAATGATGCAAATTTTGCTTTATTAAGGAAAATTTTGCAGAAAAATGCGTGCTCAGAAAAAAAATATCGTTCCATTTACAATGATGGAGCGAAACTTGTCCCACCAATTATAAGCGTGCTGAAAAAAAATATGGTCAAATGGTATTTATTCTGGTAAATAGATCAGAAGATAGGCCAGGAGACTTATAGGAAAAGCTGCCTGATGACCTAATGGGTCAGGGATTGAGTCCATGTAGCCTGTAAAAAGGAGAGAGCATTGTGCGGTCGAGCCAGAAAGCGAGGTTCTCATGAATGAAAACCAGACGAATATTCTCATAGTCGATGATGATATTCATGTCCTTAAGACCATATCAGCTATTATCGAGGATTTCGGCATGGTACCTATCCAAGCTGAGAATGTTCCCGAAGCGATTGAACGATTAAAGACAGAAGCAGTAGATGTAATTCTGACAGATATTGTCATGCCTGAAATAGACGGGCTTGAATTTATCGATATCGTCAAGGACTCGTATCCAAGTATTCCGATAGCTGTAATATCGGCATACGGGATCATTTCGAATACGGTCGAAGCCCTCAGCCGAGGCGCATTCAACTTTGTCACGAAGCCCTTCACGATTCAGGAGATCAAAACCATAGTGGATAAAGGACTCAGGCTGCGCAACCTCTCTCTGAATACGGATATGTTAAACGAGCGGATCATCAATGTGACCACGATGGAAATTCCGGGTGATCCGGAATTATTCACGGCGATCAGCTACTATCTGATCAAGGAATGTCAATGGCGTGGGATCGAGAACGATATCATGTTGACCAATCTCACGATCTGTCTTGATGAATTGCTGATGAATGCCTATATTCATGGCCATAGCGAGGATATCAGCAAGATGATCACACTGGAAACTCGCTTCAGTCATGAAACACTCTCGATCAGCATCAAAGATCAGGGACCCGGATTTGATCATCGGGAATTTCTCGAAGAGATCAGGTCGCTACAACCTGTAACGTTGAAAAAGAAGGGACTCTTCATCATTCAGAACATTGTCGAAGAACTGTTCTTTAACGAAAGCGGCAATGAAGTCACTATCCGTTTTCGGCTCTAAAGTCAGGGTGGTAATGGTGGTGTTTATTCAGGAGAACGGCTCATTTCCCCTTGATCTTTTCAGCCAACAGATCGAGGTTTTTCCTGAGATTAATGTCCGTTTTCACGGTTTTCTTGATTTTTTCGCAGGCGTATAAAATGGTGGTATGGTCCTTACCCCCGAACTGTTTGCCAATCGAGGGCAGAGACTCGCTGGTCATTTCCCGGCACAGGAACATGGCAATCTGTCGCGGGAAGGCAATGTCCTTGGTCCTGGTCTTGGAACGCATCATCTGGATTTTAATGCCAAAATGTTTGGCGACTACTTTTTGAATGAGTTCGACGGTGACCAGCATTTCGTCCTTCTCAACCATGTCTTTCAGAACTTGCTGGGCGAAGGGCAGGTCAATCCTCTTTTTCATGAGGGAAGCGACCGCATTGACTCTGATCAAGCAACCCTCCAATTCGCGAATGTTCGATTTGATGTTTTCAGCAATAAACAAGGCTACATCATTGGGCAGACCAATGTTGTTCAACTCCGCTTTCTTATAGAGAATGGCCACCTTGGTCTCGAGATCGGGCGGTTGTATGTCCGCAATCAAACCCCACTCGAAGCGTGACCGCAGTCGCTCCTCCAAAGTCGGAATCTCCTTGGGAAAAAGGTCTGATGACAAAATGATCTGCTTCTGCGACTCATACAAGGTATTGAATGTGTGAAAAAGCTCCTCCTGCGTCCGGTCCTTACCAGCCAGATATTGAATATCATCGATCATCAGCACGTCCATATTCCGATACTTTTCCCGAAATTCAGCGACCCGGCTGAAGCGGAATGCATTGATCATTTCATTCATGAACTGCTCGGCAGGCAAATACAATAAACGCTTCTCGGGAGAATTCATCAGTATCGCATGACCAATACCATGCATCAAATGCGTTTTACCTAAACCCACCCCACCATAGATAAACAGAGGATTATACGCTATGGAGGGGGCCTCGGCCACCGCTCGGGCCGCGGCATGGGCAAACTGGTTCGAATTCCCCACCACAAAAGAGGAAAAGGTATATTTCGGATTCAAACTCGTTGCGGAAACCCGACCCTCGCCTTCGCCCTTTGTCCCATTGATCTGGACTGAACCGGAATCCCCGTTTCCACCAGCAGAGGTCTGAATGTTCAGGGCAACCTGGTCCGAAGTCAAATCCCGAAGTATGCTCAATAAAGCCGAAGAATAATTTTCCAGAATCCATTCCCGAAAAAAGGGATTGGGAACCTCTATGGTCAAGGTCTTGTCCTGAAACGAATGAAAACTAGTCGGCTCAAACCAGGTCTCATATACATGCAAATTAACCTGGTCTTTGATCCGAGCTAATGTCCTGTGCCAAATGTTTTCCATCTCAACCCCATGAAGTCGCTTCGTGTTGTACGACAAAACTACGCTTCCTAGAACAAAAGCATACTCCTTTCTAACACACCCACCCCGACACGTCAAGCTGACAATGTTCTTGTCAAACAGGACCAAATTGCTACCCCAAAGGAGCCCTCCTCTATAAAATCTCTTAATTTATTGAACAAATCACCAAATGACAATAATTGTCATTATCCCTGATGATCTGGAACGGGATCAATATCTTGTAGAGTGTCCTGAGTAACTTGCCAGATATTGAACTGAAAAAAAAAACATCGTAGCTGAAAATTAATCCGGATTCTGTCGTGCAGAATGTCCGAGGGGAAGGTCATAGACTGAAGAAATTCGGGGGTTTGTCATAGCTAGGTCCGCTGGACATACGTGTTGCAGTCCTCCTGAGAATCGGGCTGGGGTCCGATTCGCTAGTCTGGCTTGACCAAGGCAGTGCGGGCATTACTGATTGTGGCTTTTAGAGCTCTTTTTCACGACTGAATTCATGAAAATCGAACCAGAAGCCGGAACCTGTGATGGCATCGATTTCAGCCCGGACGATGGCCTGATGTCCCGCCTCGATTTCTACAAAGCGGGCAAACATTTCTTGACCGGTACCGCCCAGAGATTCGACGAGACTCTGATAGAATTGCGTTGTCTCTTTCTCGACTTCGAGTGCTTTCTGCAACATTTGCAGTTCCAACTCATGAGAACGAGGCGTGATGTTTTGACTGAGTTTTTTGACTTCACGCTCGATATGATCGAGTGGGGGTACGAGCGTAGCAACTATTTCCGGGGAAATGGTCCGGTTCGATTGCCATTCATGGAGCCGCTCGGTCAAGTAATCGAGATGATACTGCTCTTCACGGGCCAGGGTCTTCAAAACATGTTGAGCAGCTTTGTCAGAAACCTGACTCGCTGCTTCAACATAGAGGTCACGCACCCTGGTTTCATATTCAAGAGCGGTTTTTATTGCCTGTTCCAATTCCATGTTCACCTCCACACGCTTCAAACCAATAACCTCATTCACTGTAACCCGGATTTGCTTTTCCAGAACTTGGACTAGATGACCAGGTTGATCTGGTCAGACAACAGTGTGATTTGTCCTACCTGAAATCCGTAAACGTGCCTGCCCCTGCTGTGATCGGGCAGTGAACACGTTTACGGAAGTCAGTTGGCACATTGGTATATCAGATTTACTCGTCTATAGGTGAAAAATCTTCTTTGGATGCGCCGCATTCCGGACAAACCCAATCTTCTGGTATGTCCTCAAATGCTGTGCCCGGATTGATACCATTATCCGGATCACCCTGTGCCGGATCATATATGTAACCACAGATATCACAGACATATTTTTTCATGGTCTATTCCTCCCCTGATGCAATGAAAGTACACTGCGTTAGGTGTAAATAGTATTCTTCAAACGGAGTGTCCGGTCGATCCGGACTCTCCACAATAATTAATCGGACTGTGAGGGCATGGTAAAAACACGCTGGCCCAGTTCACGGTCCAGCATGAACAAGCCCTGTCCCTGATTACCAACGAGTTTCAATTGCTGGACGATATCATCTGCCGTCGACTCTTCTTCGACCTGTTCATTCACGAACCATTGCAGAAAAGAATGACTGGCATAGTCATTCTCGGTCTGGGCCAGTTTAACCAGATTATTGATCAGACTGGTAACATGCTGTTCATGTTTAAAGGTTTCCTCAAAAACCTGCAACGGCGTCTTCCAGGTATGCGGTGGCGCTTCGATGGCTTCCAGAACGACCTTTTCACCCCGTTCATCAATGAACTGGTAGAATTTCTGGGCGTGGGTCATCTCTTCCTGACATTGGATTTCCATCCAATTGGCAAAACCGTTCAGGTTGATCGAACGAAAATACGCGGCCATGGACAGATACAGATACGCCGAGTATAATTCGCGATTGACCTGATGATTCATAGCTTTCGACATTTTCTTCGATAACATGATTAACCTTTCCACAAACCGTGAATATTGCAATATTCACGGGCAGCGATCGAGTTGCCCTCGACAGTAAAGGTTGCCGTCGGGCTCTGACCCGGCTTCAGAAAAGTCCGATATGCCTTCTCGCCATCAATCACCTGAATCCACTCGATATAATGCTTGTCTTCCATCGGATGGGCCATGCTGCCTACTTTCACCGTAACCTTGTTGCCCGTACGTTCCACAACCGGAACATGCTTTTCTTTGGCTGCATCCACCGTGTTCTCGACCTGGAGAATCATGGGCTCACCACAACAGACTAACGTGCCCTTACCCGCATGAACGACTTCGACAATATTACCACAGATCGAACATTTGTAAATCTCTAAACGCGCTACCATTTTCTTCCTCCTTTGTAAATGTTTCAATCAAAAAACCCTTCACTATTTCTCTACCAGTTTTCGGATAAAAGTTCAAAATGTGCCTGCGGATGAGCACAGGCCGGGCATGTATGCGGTGCGTCGGTGCCCTCATGGATATAACCACAGTTACGGCAACGCCAGACCACCCTCTGGTCCCGCTTGAAAACACGACAGGCGGCAATATTAGCTGCCAAATCACGATACCTCTTCTCATGCTGCTTCTCAGCAACACCGACTGCAGTAAAAACTTCGGCTATTTCATGAAAACCTTCCTGCTCGGCCACCCGAGCAAAACCAGGATACATCTCGCGATGCTCATGCTCTTCACCCGCCGCGGCCGCCTTTAAATTGTCCAGGGTCGGACCAATCGCACCGGCCGGAAATGCACCAGCGACCTCGAGTTCACCCCCCTCGAGAAATTTGAAAAATCGCTTGGCATGCTCCTTCTCCTGATTCGCCGTCTCTTCAAAAATATCGGCTATCTGTACATAACCCTCCTTGCGGGCTTTCGATGCAAAATAAGTATATCGATTTCGGGCCTGGGACTCACCGGCGAATGAGATCAATAAATTTTTCTCCGTTTGACTGCCTTTCAATGGGACCATCGTGTGGACCTCCTTTCCATACCTTTCTACGTTTTTGGTTCCTCACCGATAACATCTCGACACGGACCGAGCCGCGCCCCTTCTTAATCAATGAAACCTCAATTCAACCTGATCACTCACAGCTCATGATTCAACCCGCGAATCTCCTGACCGCACTGTGAACAATAGCCAATAAACTCAAGATGAAAACCCTGTATGACGAAGTTTCCCTGCTGACTTCGAATTGTACTGACATCTAGCACGTTTTCTAACACAACGTCCTCGATATGACCACACCGGATACAACGCACATGATAATGCTCCCGCAAATCCGGATCATACCTGCTCTCACCTTCACCCAGCTCCAACTTGCGTATTAACCCTTTCTCAGCCAATCTATGCAGATTTCGATAGACCGTACCCAGACTTATATGCGGTAAAGTATGCCGTAAGCATTCATATAATTCGGTCGCGGTCGGGTGAGTCCGAGACTTTTTCAATTCATCCAGGATACACTGTCGTTGGACCGTCATTCTCTTCATGAGCACTCCTCTTAACAATAATAATCATTACTAATAAGACAGAAAAAGCTACTGTCAAGAGGAGGATGCTTTCAGGTGTCTGTATCGGCATTTCAAGGTTTTAGATGAAAGACAAAAGATCAGCACAGATTTTACAGAATAAGTTTAATTGAATAGGAAAAATGATCTGTAGCAACTGTGAAAGCTGTGGTGCTTTTCTTTTCATTCATCACCGGGTGAAGCTATGTTCTAATGCTAGTGTTCAGGCGGGCTTCGGACTGAAAGCGTTGCAGGGCAAGGGATATGAGCCGGTCGAGTAGTTCGGCGAAGGGAATACCGCTGACTTCCCACAATTTGGGGTACATACTGATCGAGGTAAATCCGGGAATAGTATTAATCTCGTTGATCAGCAGTGTTTCGTCATTTTTGAGGAAGAAATCGACGCGGGCCATGCCTTCACAACAGAGTATGGCAAAAGCTTTGACGGCCATGATCTGGACTTGCTTGATTATGTTGGCGGGCAGGTCTGCGGGGATGATGAGTTGGGCCCCGTTTTCGTCGAGATACTTGGCTGCATAGGAATAGAATTCATGGTGTGGAACAATTTCGCCCGGCAGAGAAGCAATCGGGTTTTCGTTTCCCAGGACGGAGCACTCGATTTCCCTGCCGTTGATTGCCTCTTCGATGATAATTTTACGATCGAAGCTGAAGGCTTGTTCGAGTGCATTTTTGAAGTGGTTTTGATCAGTGACGCGATTGATGCCGACCGAGGAGCCCAGGTTGGCTGGTTTCACGAAAAACGGGGAACCTAGTTCGGCAATGATTTGATCATAGGTATACGAAGTCTGTTCACCCTGGTGTATGGTCAGAAAGCGGGCGACGGGCATGCCTGCTTGAACAAGCAGTCTTTTCGCCACGTCTTTATCCATACCGATGGCGGAGCCAAGCACGCTTGCCCCCACGAAGGGGATATTAACGAGCTTCAGCAGTCCTTGGACAGTGCCATCCTCACCATAGGTCCCGTGCAGCACAGGAAAGATGACATCAAGTGATTGCAGGGGTTGTTGTCTGGCCAGGTTGATCAATTCGCTCCCTTTGAGGCCTGGCCTGAGTACGAGTTGTTCACTACTCGGCCCGGCAGTCAAACTGGCCTTCATGGCGAGTCCGTCCAGAAGCTGCTGTTCGGTCAGGGTCGACCATGAACCGGACCGGTCGATCCCGATCAGGACCACTTCGTATTTGTCCCGGTTTATATGTTCCAGAATACTGCGAGCAGATACAAGAGACACTTCATGTTCAGCAGACCTGCCGCCACAGATGATCCCAATTCTTATCTTTTCTGTCATGAATTGACCTTTTCGATGTCACGTTGATACCCAAATTTCAGCGTAAGTAATAGTACATTATATCTGAAAAGTCACCGTACCGTGGTTCCTCTTCATATTTTCCTCAGCCCATCGTCCAAAATGGGAGTACTTGTGTGCGTGTGGACTTGTCTGAATGATACGGGTGTGTTAATAAGTGAGAGAGTATCAAAAGATCATCTGCTCCGTGATAGGTCAGAGCGAAGCTGATCTGGGTCAGACAATAACTGAAAAAAAAGATCATATCTAAGACAAATGCAGCCATGAGCAGTCATGGCCAGCGCTGAAATGTAAGAAGGGGGCGGACATGGCGATTGAATTGACAGGCTCGAAATTAACCATTGAACAATTAGTGCGGATCGCACGGGACAACGAACAGGTCAAGCTGAGTGAGGATGCGCTCGAGCGGATTAAACGGTGTCGGTCCATGTTGGAAAAAAAGATCGTGGCTCACGAGATCATGTATGGCGTGAATACGGGCATTGGTGAATTTTCCGAAGTCGTCTTGTCGGACGAGCAGATCAAGGAATTCCAGAAATACCTGATCTATAATCATTCAGCCGGCATCGGCGATCCGGCACCGATCGAGTATGTTCGCGGGGCCATAGCCGGACGGATCAATGTTCACGCTCATGGTAATTCCGGCATCAGGCCCGAGATAACGCTGACCCTGGTTGAAATGTTGAATCGGGGCGTAACGCCCGTAGTATGCCAAAAGGGATCGGTTGGGGCGTGTGGCGATCTGGCCCCCATGTCGCAGATCGCCCTGTTGATGATGGGCGAGGGCGAAGCGTACTATCAAGGCGAACGGTTACCGGGTAAAGCGGCCTTCGAACGCTCAGGTATCAAGGTTCCGGGTCTGCAGGCCCGTGATGGATTGGGTACGATCAATGGCTCCAATCTTTTAACGGCCATGAGTGCTCTGCACCTGTATGATATCAACCGCTGGCTCAAACAGGCTGAGATTGCCTGTGCCATGACCCTGGAAGCCTTGATGGCCAATATGAAGCCCTATGATGTGCGTCTGCATCAGAAGCGTGGTTTTTCGGGGGCCATTCGTAGCGCCCAGGCGATCCTGGCCTGCATTAAAGGCAGCGACCTGCTCAGTGGCAAACTGAAAACCAAGGTCCAGGACGCCTACTCGATGCGTTCGACCCCTCAGGTCATCGGGGCGGCCCATGATGCGGTGGCCCACGCTCGCAAGCAGGTTGAAATCGAACTGAACGGTGTCGGCGATAATCCGATTTTCCTGCCTGAAGATAATCTGACCCTGACAGGAGCCAATTTTCAAGGGACCCCGGTCTCTTTACCCATGGATATGGTGGGCGCTGCGGTGACCATGGTCAGCGTCCTTTCCGAGCGGCGGCTGAATCGCCTGCTCAATCCGGCCCTGAGTGTCGGTCTGCCCGCTTTCCTGACCAAGGGCGCCGGTATGTTCTCGGGCATGATGCTCAGCCAATATACCGCCGATACCTTGATTGTCGAGCAGAGAATCCTGTCCGCACCGGCTTCGATCAATTCGATCCCGGCCGCCGCTGACCAGGAGGATTTCGTATCCATGGGCATGAACACGGCCATCAAAAACGGTCAAATTCTTGATAATGCTTATGGCGTACTGGGGATCGAATACATGGCCGCGGCCCAGGCCCTCGATTTCCGTGATTTTGCATATGGTCAGGGCGTGACTCAAGCCCACAAGATCGTCCGCGGTTGTGTCGAGCATCTCGAAATCGATCGGCCACTCTATCGCGATCATACCGATATGAAAGAACTGGTCAAATCGTGTCGGATTCTCGAGGCGGTCGAACAGGCCATCGGACCTCTGGAATAGACAACAGGTCCTCGGACCTGACGGCCTGTTGTTATTGACCTTTGATCCACCCGATACCGATGACGACGTGCTAGTTCAAACAGAAATCATGCCCGACGGCACGCTCATGTTTGTGCGCGGGGAGCAGCAAGGCATGATTTTCCGACGTTACACCGACCATGAGATCAAAGAGCTCCTGGACGAAAATCGGATCATTTCCTTTCAATATTCGGCTGAGGGCGATCGGATCGTGGTTTGTTGCTGAACCTCAAATCCGGCCCTCACTGTACGTTTTGATCAGAATATTTTCACCCAAAACAAGGCCATCACCTTGCATCATTGCATTTGCCACGCCGACAATAATCAAACCGCCATCATTACATTGGACCGCACTGAAGAAGATGTCATTAGTCTCACCGGAAAAAATATCCTCCCCGTGCTCATCCGTTTTCAGGAAGAATGGGTCCTGTAAATATGAAGTAGTAATTAATAACAAAACCGTTGGGTATTGCCATTGTATTCTCAAAAATGTGTCTCATCCAGAACATGGATCGGTTCTAGAAATCGAAAGGAAGGCTTTTTCCTGGAAAGAGAATAACATCATTGTCTATGCACAGGGACTGGAAATGGTAACCATAAAATTTACACCAATTATTTCGAAAATGGAACTACAGGTAATCCATGAAAAGGGAATCGATTTGTCACGAACTATGATGTGGTTATCGAAGGCAAATATGCAAGTTTTTCAAGGAACACACACGGTATCAAATTGAAATATAAACTACCGCTGCCCAAAGAACCTTTATATTCACAGGAAGAGTATTATCTGATGAATATGGATTTAAGCCAATTCAAGACATTTACTGTCAATGAACTGGATTTCGAGGATGGCAAAGGTAAAGTACAAAAATTCCAATATACAATTGAACCAGGAAAATATGGTAGTATTGAAATCTGTCGCACGTAGCCAAATGGAGTTGTTGTGACAAAGTATATATTGGATAAACGAAATGAGCTTGTATATTTGCAGAACCTGGAAGATTACGAGACAATATTAAAACGGTTGACAAAACCGATGCCGGTATATGCCAGCATCGGCACTGCGTGCCATGCCTGGCACACCAAAGAAAAGCAGGAGATCGGGACGAACCCGCTCTCCTGCTTATTTTCAAGACTCACTCTTGACTAGGGACATGCACCCGTGGTATTCACCTGTCGTTCACCGGCGGTGGCGTTTCCGGCTGTGCCTTCGCCAGCCCCATTGACTCCCACTACCAGATAGTAGTAGCAATCGCCTACAACAGCCGTTTCGGTCAAGCCGGTCGCAGAGGTATCGCTCGAACCGGCACCGGTCCAACGA
>JAFGSJ010000008.1 GCA_016934675.1 bacterium
AAAGAGAGAAAGACTTGACAAATGTCCTGCTATTTCATATATAGGGAAAGTTGTTCAGGCACGTAGTTCAGGGGCTAGAACGCTACCTTGACGCGGTAGAGGTCGGCGGTTCGATTCCGCCCGTGCCTATAAAAATAGCGTTTGGAGCGAGGGGGAGTATTCCCCCTTGATTTTTTTGATGAGCGTGAAGGATATCTCTGCTTTTTCGCCAATACAACTGGAAAGGGAGAAAAGGGGATTCCAGCCTCTTGTCCCGGCGTATTTTGCCGGGTATCAGAAGGTGAGAACAGGCCCCGGGGAGTAAAAGTGTCTCAGCACAGCATCGTCATTCCGGCTCATAAAAATGCTGCCGAATTTCTGGAAGAACATGGCTTGAACAAGGCCAAACAGATCATTGCCCTCAAGCATCAGGGTAAGTTGTATGATCTGTTCCGCAGCTTCATTCAAGACACCGAAGTTGAACTTGTCCCTGTGCATTCTGAAGAGGGCTTGGAAATCCTGCGACATAGTGCCGCTCATTTGATGGCTCATGCCGTTCTCGAATTGTTTCCCGGAACCCTGTTAACCATAGGACCGACTATTGAGAACGGGTTTTATTACGATTTTGATACCAAACATACATTCAGCCCTGATGATTTTCCGGCGATCGAGCAAAAAATGGCCGAGATAGCGGCCCAGGCAATTCCAATCCGGCGGCGGGAAGTACCGCGTCTCGAAGCAATCGAATACTATCAATCCAAGCAGCATGATCCTTATAAAGTCGAGTTACTGCAGGAATTCAGCGATGAAATCGTGACATTCTATGATCAGGGTAGTTTTACGGATTTATGTCGAGGTCCCCATCTGCCCTCAACCTCGTATATCAAACATGTCAAATTGCTGAGCGTTGCTGGTGCATACTGGCGTGGTGACGAACGCAATACAATGCTCCAACGAATATATGCCACTGCATTCACCGATAAAAAGGAACTTCGGCGATATCTGGACTATCTCGAAGAAGCCAAAAAACGGGACCATCGCAAAATTGGCAAAGACCTTGAACTATTCAGTGTTGATTTCGAGTTTGGTTCCGGACTCCCACTCTGGCATCCCAAGGGTGCGCTCGTTCGGACCATCATGGAAGATTTTTGGCGTAAAGAACACCTGAAACACGGTTATGATCTGGTCATGACACCCCACATAGCCAAGGTCGACCTTTGGAAGCGCAGCGGTCATTGGGATTTCTATCGGGAGAATATGTATTCACCGATCAAGGTCGAAAATCAGGAATTCGTTATCAAACCTATGAACTGCCCGGGACATGTCAAGATCTATCAAGCGAGACTCAGAAGTTATCGTGAATTACCGTTGCGTTGGGCCGAATTAGGTACGGTCTACCGTTTTGAACGATCAGGAGTGTTGCATGGCTTGACCAGGGTCCGCGGCTTCACACAGGATGACGCTCATGTTTTCTGCCGGCCCGACCAACTCCAGGATGAAATCATCAGGGTGATCGAGTTCGTTCTCTTTATTCTGCGGACTTTTGGTTTTGCCGAGTATCAGATTTACCTCTCGACAAAACCTGAAAAGGCCGTAGGTTCAGATGAAGGCTGGGAGTCAGCCACTGAAGCATTACGGGTCGCTCTGGAAAAAACGAAGCTCGATTATGTTGTTGATCCGGGAGAAGGTGTTTTTTATGGCCCTAAAATCGACCTCAAGATCAAGGATGCATTGAATCGGGCCTGGCAATGCTCGACCATCCAGGTCGATTTCAATAATCCGGAACGCTTCGAGATGACTTATATTGGTGAAGATGGTAAGGAGCACCGTCCGATCATGATTCATCGGGCCTTGATGGGTTCAGTCGAACGTTTTTTTGGGATCATGCTCGAACATTATAATGGGGCCTTGCCGGTGTGGCTGTCACCTATCCAGATTGCCCTGTTGACTATCGCCGACCGACATATCGGCTATGCCCAGCAACTCAAAGATAAACTGCTAAGCCATGATATTCGTGTCATGCCTGATTTCCGCAATGAAAAAATAAACCTGAAAATTCGAGAAGCCCAAGTCCAAAAAATTCCTTATATGGCCATCATCGGTGACAAGGAAATCCAACAGGAGAAAGTATCCGTCCGCCACAGAAAGGACGGTGACCTGGGTCAAATGGATCTTACCGCGTTTCTCGACCTGGTGGTCAACGCGATAGAACAGAAGCTACCCTAACAATTGCCGAGGAGGTGTTGTCTGAATAAGGAAAGTAGGATCAATAACAAAATCCAGGCCAAAGAGGTCCGACTTATCGGTGCCGAAGGTGAACAGCTGGGCGTCGTCAGCCTGGAAAAAGCCCTGCAACTTGCCCTCGAAGAAGAATTAGACCTGGTTGAGGTTGCACCGCAAGCTGATCCTCCAGTTTGTCGCATCATGGACTATGGTAAGTATAAATACCGCATGAAGAAAAAAATGCACAAGTCCAAACAAAAAGCTCGACAAATCCAAGTGAAAGAAATACAGATCAGACCAAAAACCGATATTCATGATTATAATTTTAAAATGAACCATGCCCGACGCTTTCTGGTGGACGGGAACAAAGCGAAAATAACCATGCTCTTCCGAGGACGCGAGATGAGTCATGTCGACATCGGTAAACAAATGCTCGTAAAAATGGCCCAGGAATTGACTGAAATATCGATCATTGAGCGTGAACCGAAACTGGAAGGGAACCATATGATTATGATCCTGGCCCCTAAAGATACGTCGCCGAAATTGTCATAGAAAGGAAAGTATCATGCCAAAATTAAAAACACACCGAGGCGCAGCCAAACGGTTCAAAAAGACTGCCACGGGTAAACTAGCGATGCGGAAAGCTTATAAAAGCCATATTCTGACGAAAAAAAGCCGGAAAAGAAAAAGAAAACTTCGCAAGGGAACCTATATCAGCCCCAGTGATCACAAGCGAATAAGAAGTATTCTACCAACAATATGATGGAATGATACATCTTCGGCAGGATGATTGATGGGTCAGCCCAAATTCGTCCTTTTCGGGTCCGATGCTGCAGAAGATGTGGGGAGGTTTGAACATGACACGAGTGAAACGAGGAATACGCGGGACAGCGCGTCGTAAAAGAGTGATGAAACTGTCCAAGGGCTTTCGCGGTGGTCGGCGGAACCTGTTTCGTACGGCTCGGGAGGCGGTTGATAAAGCAATGACCAATGCCTATCGGGACCGTAAGCGCAAAAAACGTGATTTTCGCAAATTATGGATAATCCGGATAAACGCTGCGACCCGGATGCAGGGTCTGACATACGCCAGTTTTATCGCAGGTTTGAACCGGGCAGGCGTTCAAATCAACAGGAAAATGTTGGCTGATCTCGCTGTTCGAGAACCAGCCGCCTTGAGTGAGTTAATCACTACAGCCAAAACCGCTTTGAAAAAATCCGCATGATCATACCGAGAATGCTGCAGTTCACTCTCGGCTGCAGCCTCACTCGGCATGAGACTGAACTGCCCCTCTTCAACACGTCAATAATTCTGGAGAATGTATTGGGCGAGCTGTTCAATATGCAATCCATGTGACGGGACCTTCCGATTGATACAGAAAGCTTCATGGGCCATGTGCATCCCCTTCAAATCTGTATCCTGGAAAACCTCATGCTCCTGGAATGACCCCCGGAAATCAAAACCTTTGGTCGTCTGAATGATCAAATGAGGTGCCTGATCTTTTAGTGGACCCGAATACAGATCGTCACGATCGAAGATTCGATTGACGACCCTGATCCCATTATATTCAAGCCTGAAGAGTGATTCTTTCAACCTGTTGACCACATCGGTTATCTGATGATCATCGACGGGACCCGATGGAAACTGACGCTTGGTATGGATATAGATTCGACCGGGATCCAGAGCGAATGCTGTTGTGTTCGGATTAATCGAGGCCAGGCTGAACAGCGAGTCCTTGTTTACAAATAAATAACCCTCCTTTTTCAACCAGGCGTTGAGATAGACTTCCTTTTCCAGAGCACAGAAGCCATGATCGGACAGAATAAAGAGCTGGTCCCAAATGTCCTTTGTACCCATCTTCTTTTGGAACCGTTCAACGATTTCACCCAAGAAGGCATCGATCTCGCCATAATAGTTCCGCGCCGAAGTATGATAGGGCTGATCAGGGTCGGTTATTGCGTCCCAAACATAGTGATGAAGCCGGTCAGTCCCGGTAATTACCAATTCAAAATAATCCCAGTTTTCAGTCGTCCAGAATAAATCGACCGCAAATTTCCGGCTCGCCAGAGTCAAAGCTAATTCGTCAAAGAGCCGGGAATGGTCCTGTCTACATGCCTCGGTGTCAATGTCAATCAGATATTTCTGTTTGCGCAGGGTCCGAATATAACGTGCCGGAAAAACAGCTTTGAACAGGTCCACAGCCACAAAACCTGAAACCATAGCCCCTTCCAGCCGTCGGGCCGGATATGTCGCCGGCTGATTGATGATCACACTGCGCTTGCCCAGACTGCCCAAACGGTCCCAAATAGTCGGGACCTTAATCTGGGAATAGAGCGGAAAAGTCAACTCGTAGGAATATGGTTTCAAATCGGTAAAACCAAAAATGCCGTGAGAACCGGGATTTGAGCCGGTCATAAAACTCGTCCAGGAAACTGCTGATAATTCGGGCAGGCTGACCTGCATTTCAACCAGAGAGGTTTGTTGGATAATTGAAGCCAAAGAGGGCATGAGACCGTGCGCAATAAGTTCCCGTAAAAGACTGATCGGCACACCGTCCAATCCAATCACCAGCACTTTTCGCGACTGTTTCATAGTCATCTTCCCATTAGTACTACGTATTCACGCTTCTGCCCCGGTCATCCCGATAAACCTGATCATTAGACCTGATTGGTCACCTGACCCGATTGATTTTCTTTTTTCCCGACCGGTAAGAGACGCTCAAATTCCCGCCTGAATTGATTCAGAATCAGATGGGCATCATGTTCTTTGTGCAAGTACTCATACGCTTTCTTCACTCGAATGTGCCTCTCTTCCGGATCAAGCAGGGTTGCTCTTAGCTCAGAAACAAATGCCTGGTCCTGATCTGCCCTGAAGAAAAACAGACACTCCTCACCAAATTCAACCATCTCCGGGATGGCCCGGGCCAGGACCGGACATCCATGCTCCATCGCCTCCAATACCGTCAATGGTGCTCCCTCAACTTCCGAACAAAGACAGAACAGTAATGCTTTTTCATAGAATGTAAAGACCTCATGACACGGAACGGCCCCGGTAAATACAATCCGGCTTTCAGTCGCGGCCAGGTCTTTCAAATAATGCTCATCCCTGCCTTCACCTACGATGATTAATCGCAGGTTTGGAAAATCAGCTTTGAGTTCTTGAAAACCATTGATCATAACATCGATCCGCTTCTCTGGCACAAGCCGGGATACTGTCAGTATATAATCGCCCTGAATGACCTGATCGAACCGATCCGTATGAATATGATGAGGGGATTCACCATTTCCGACCCGACGAAATCCAGACAAAAAATTAGGCATATAAACGAATTTCGAACTCCGTAAGCTGTTTCGTGTAACAAACCGATGGTAATGGGTCCGGCTCACGATAAAAACCCGATCCGCTGCTCTGACCGCAATATATTCACCCAATCTTAAAAAACAATAACGCAGAAATTCACCTGTCCAGACAAGAAGTGTCTTCAGGGCCAATGAATGTGATCTGCGCATGACAGTGAGCGATCTGTTATAGTCACTGCCATGAAAATGCCAGATGACCTTCTTGCGAAAAAAAGAGGGGAGAATAGTGAAGAAACCGGGACCACAAGCATGAAAGTAATAGATGTTCACACCTTTGAACAGTGCGTGAATCGTGGCTAGACATGAGTATATCAGCATATCGATAAAAGCGATCCGGACAATACGAAAATCGACTCGCTCAACATCGGGTAGGGCCAATGATTCATTGGTACCGTAGGATTTCAAGCCATAGACAATGAAGTGATAGCGTTCATGTAACTGCGCACAAATTTGATGGACCAGACGTTCGACTCCGCCATACTCTGCCATAAGGCCCTTCGAGCCAATGATTGCGATCACCTGTTTACTCATGCTACCCTGCCAGTTTATCCGGATGAATCAAAGGACACTCAGGGAAAAAATGCGAAGGGGTCCCGGAGCTTGCATTTCACTTTTTCCATACTAATACGCTACTCATTAAATAGAGAGGAACCAGCTTGATATTGCTTTCAGGATATCATCTTTTTTCCCGCTGTCAACTCTGAACATGTCTGAACGGATAGTGTCATAATGACCACAATACTACTGACCAATGACGACGGTTATCTGTCACCCGGTTTGTCGGCACTCCAGACGGCTCTGGTCACATTCGGCCAACTCTACGTTGTCGCTCCGGAAAGGGAACAGAGTGCCGTTTCTCACGCGATCACCTTATTGAGACCCTTACGCATTACCCAACGGGAATCAAGTCAAGACCACATTAAGCTATTTACCATAGACGGATCTCCTGCCGATTGTGTCAAACTCGCACTCGATAAGATCCTTGATGCCCAGCCTGATCTCATCGTATCCGGTATCAATCGGGGGGCCAACACCGGCATAAATATTCTTTACTCCGGGACAGTCTCCGCAGCTGCTGAAGGGACCTTGGCCGGCATCCCTTCTATCGCTTTGTCACGGGCTTCATATGACGCCAATAACTTCGAACCAGCTGCCCATTTCAGTGCTATCCTGATCGATTATTTCCTGAAGGCAGGTCTGCCTCCCGGTGTATTCCTCAACGTCAATTTTCCCAACCTCGCACTTCAGGATACCAAGCCGTTTCTGATCACTCATCAAGCCAATAGACGATACCGCGACTATGCAGTCGAAAATACTGATCCGAGAAATGTTCCGTATTATTGGCTGAAAATGAAAAAAATAGACAGCCCCGAGGAACCACTCTCGGATGAGACTGCCCTGCGAAATGGCCATATCTCGATCACACCCCTGCTCATCGATCGGACCGCCCATACGTATCACTTCGATCTCGACAAATTGAATCAGACCTTGCTATAATTGAGTTCTGGATCGATTCAATTACTTTCGGGCACTCGACTTAAAGTTGATCTGAAAGCTACTGTTGAGGATCTATTCGGGGTATGGTATAATAACAATCGGTCTGGATTTTTCCTTCCTTTAGAAAGGAGATGATATGGTTCTGAAAAAACTCAAGGAGTGCCTGCGTGATGAACGTGGACAGGGAATGACTGAATATATTCTCATCGTTGTCTTGATTGCAATTGCGGCAATCGCGGCCTTCATATATTTCAGGGGGATATTGAAAGAAAAAGCCACTCCACCAGCAGAGACGACAGGAGCGGCATCTTGACCGGCCCTGGAGTGCCTACTCGTGTCTGATACTGGGAACAGGCATCAACGAGGCAGCAGTGTATTGTGAGGCCTATATTTCGTCTGAAACATTGATCGTTATTCATTCGGCTGTCTTGCTCATAGTGGTGCTTATCAATGGAGTGACCGATCTGCTCCTGAACAGGCTCTTTAATGTCGTGAACTATTCAGCGATAATCCTGGGTCTGCTGCTGAATTGTGTCTGGGGAATCGATGCACTTGTTTTAGCCGCGCTAGGTCTTTTCATCGGTTTTGTCCTTTTTTTCTGCGTGTACCTCTTTGCCGGGATAGGCGGTGGAGATGTCAAATTCATGGCAGCTATAGGCGCTATTGGCATTCCTCGTTTTCATGAATCAGTCGCCGGATACCCGTTTATACTCTGGGCATGTTTTTACTCATTGCTCGCCGGCGGGCTGATTGCGATCGTGGCTATAATCAGCAATGGTCGTTTGATGAAGAGTCTGCGAAACATCACCCGAACAGTGCTCAGCTTTATGTTACCCACTTTCGTAACAGTTCCGCTCAAGCCGGAAGACAGCCTGGTAGTGCCTTTTGGTTTTGGGATTGCACTGGGAACAGCCTGGGCCTGGTGGTTATATGCCGCCGGATTCCTCGAATAAAAGCTGAGCAGGTCCGATCAGAAAACAACAATGTGCCCCGCTGAAGCTTTATTGACTTTCACTTTGTAAGGGTGTTGACTGCCATTATAAAGGATGTTTTCATCCCGGTCCATGATGACAAAATAATATTCGAAATTGGGTTCATCAATATCACGCCCTGAAATTTTGGCGAGAAAGTACATCCCCTTTTTATCTTTCATTTTGGTTTTCTTGAATTCGGACGAAGTAGTCACTCGATAATAAACATAGACATAAACTGGCTTGTCATAACCCGCAAAAGTCATGGTTAACTCGATCGACTCATCGGCAATCAGTTTTGATGGCTGTTGATGTTTGGTAATTATTTCGGGCAATGACGGTTTGCCTTCCGGTTGAAAAGGCCTGGCCTGTTGGGCCGCTGTGACATCACGGAACAAGGCCTGAACCTCATCGTTATCCGGATACTGACTTTTCAACTTCTCAGCGATAACCATAGCTTGAGGAGTGCTCCCTTTTTCGAGTAAAAGACGCGCAGAATCGATATCATTGCCGATAGCGGCCTCTGCTGCCTTCTGATCAAGAGCAGTCTTTGATTGGGAACGGATATCCAGGGCTTCCTTGTGTGTGGGCTCAACGGCTAAAATATTGTTGGCCAGACGAAAACTCATATCATAATCACCCTGGCTGAAAGCCTGTTTCATCCTCTTCGTTTCAGACGTCAAGGACACAGTCACACCGGAACCGAGTTTGGCGTGGGCCCTGTCTTTGAGTTCTTGGGCTTCCCGATTTGTCGGGTCCTGGGCCAGGACCGAGTCCATCAATTTGATACATTCCGCATATTCCCCTTTGGAATAAGCTTGTTCTGCCTTGAGTTTGGTAAAAACAAACGAAGAGGAGCTATCCGTCTTGGGAAGTTCTGAAGCGGTTTCTGGTTTCTGGAGGGCCTGTTCTGCCTTTCGCTTCAGTTCGAGTGCCTCCGCATGAGTCCGATCATGGGCCAGAACATTGTTCATCGCATCGATCGTTGCCTGATAATCCTGTCGTTGCCAGGCTGCTTTGCCTTCATCGAGAAATTGCCCGATTTTCTGCTCATAAATACGTGCTCGAGCCAAATCTAGCAAATTTCGAGCTTCAGAGTCTTGAGGTTGATAATGTAAAGCCCGGGACGCATCTTGTTCGACAGCTGACCAATTTCGTATTTTTTCGTTCTCACGTGCCCGTAGCATATACTTTTCGAATTGGGCAGAAGCAATCATGGTTCCTTCATCTGACGCAATCTCAGAGTCCTCAGAGTGAGAAGAGAGCGATCCGGAATCAGGTCCGCTGCCTCTATCATGCGTCTGATCTGGCTTGTGATCGACATCCTGTTCCTGATTGTCCGAAAGTGCATATGTATCGAAGGTCAAACCTGTTTGTGTTTGAAGATCACCCCCTTCATCGGAACGCGAAGTGACCTGGCCTGTCAATTGAGGAAAAAAACGTTGCCGGTTCAGATATATGAAAAAGGATGCTGCTCCACAAAAACCAATCACAACCAAAATGATCAGGGTTTTGATGAGGTTCCTGGCTGGACTGGGCTGGGGTCTGCGACGAGTGCTCTCGGTAACGGGCTTGACCGCAGGTTTGGGACGTGCCTTGACTTGGGACCGGTCCAGTGGACGTTCCTGAACTCGCTGTTGCCCGGTTGAATCTGGAGTTACCACTGCAGGAATATCAAACTGCTCCCGCAATTCCGTCGTGGGTGGTACTTCGATTTTCTTCCCTTGGATCGAGGCTGACTGAGATACCTGAGCAAAAAAGAACTTCAACTTAGTCAAATCTAACTGGAGTTCACTGGCTGATTGATAACGTTCATTGGGGTCTTTGGCCAAGGCTTTGTTGATAATAGAACTGAGGACCGGCGGCAGACTCTGGTCCAATGGCTGAAACGGCTCAGGCTCAGAAAAAAGGATATGCGACAATATGCTGGTAAACGAATCTCCTTCAAAAGGACGCTTCTGCGAAAAAATTTCATAGATGACCACACCAAGTGAAAAAATATCCGAACGATGATCTATCCCCTTGCCCTTGACCTGCTCGGGCGACATGTAATGAATGGTCCCCAGTATAGTCCCGGTTTGGGTCAAATCCACATCATCGATCTTGGCAACCCCGAAATCCATCAGTTTTACCGACTTGTTCTTCAAAACGAAAATATTGGCCGGCTTAATATCACGATGGATGATATTGTTCTTATGGGAATAATCCAAAGCGTCACAGACATCGATCAAAATACCGATGATATCTATAGTCGACAACTTGTGACCGACGCGTAACATGGTTTTCAGGTCTTGTCCGTCAAGATACTCGACCACCAGATAGGGCATGTTCTCATATTCACCCACATCATAGATCGTGATGATATTCGGATGGGTTAAATGTCCTATGGCCTGAGCTTCCCGGAAAAAACGCTTGCGGGCCGTCTCCTGATCAAAGGAGGATTGGGTCATCATCTTGATCGCAACATTACGTTTAATGACCGTATCCACAGCTTTAAATACAGTCCCCATACCCCCTTTTCCAATAACAGTCACTATTTTATATTTTCCGATTTGTGTAATTTCTTCCATTACTCTTGTCTCTCTTACGACTGATGACTACATAGAGTCGAGAGCTATTCGATCGAGTGTAAGGACCACATTTTCCGCAATGAGGCCTCTGAATAGTCCAGCTCAGATCATACCATTTAGCAGTTTTCCGGCTGAATAGCAAGCATTTTTTTTCAAAACATTACGGAAGTATTGGACCGGATTGGGGTAGGCCATGGAAACTTTGAGTATTTTATGCTAGTACAATTTAAAGTTTGAAATTGATGAATGAATTTGATATCATATAAAACCGATATGCAGACAATAATCTGAACAGAGAAGTCGATCACGTGGAAGAATATATTGTTCAATGCTGGAATTGTGCTTTGGAATTCGATGCTATGTCAGCCCAATGGTGTGGTTGTAGTGCGGTAGAACCATCAAAAATCTGCCCATATTGCTATACCTGCATGTGTAGTGCTCCGCCCAAAACGAAAAAAAACTTTTGGGATAACGCTCCTCAACAATTACTCGAAGAGAGGACCTCTTTCAATCAGCCGCGCGATCGTATTGGCGATCTCCTTATCCGACAGAACCTGCTCACAAACGATCAACTGGCTCAAGCCCTGCACAGACAGAAAGAGACAGGCGCAAAGCTTGGTCTTATCTTGATTGAGATGGGTTTTATCGATGAAGAAACGATGAATAAGGCTCTCAGTCAGCAATTCGGCCTGATGTCAATCGATCTCGACAAAGTTGAAATTCAGACCGACCTGATCGATGATATCGGCTTGGATATCATCAAAAAATACAATTTCATTCCGATCGAGAAACAGGAATTATCAGCGAAGAAAATGATCACTATTGCTGTAACCTCACCTTTGACTCCCGTCGAGCTTGAACGTCTGCAAAAGACAATGGGCTGCACAATTTACTCGGTCCTCGCGCATGATAATGTGTTTCAACAGATTTTCACGCGTCTGGTCAATCAGGAAAGCGCTTCATCCAAGAAGGCCAAACATATTCAGATGGCCATTGCCAAAATAAACGCCCTGATTGCTGATGCCATCAAGCGCAAAGCCAGTGAAATTATCATCAAACCTGTGGAAAACGAATTGATGATTAATTACCGGATCGGCGGTAAGTTGTTCATCGTTCCATCACCTGCTATCCAATTGACACCTTTCATCACAACCCGCTTGCGGAAGTTGGCCAAGATTGAAGATACTGAAGAGGATATGACCCAGGTACGAGACGGACGTTTCCAGGTCAAAACCAAAAGTAAAACGTACGAGCTTTTCCTGCATATTTCCCCATCACCTCAGGGCGATATGATGACCATTACTTTGATTGATGAAAGCACTTTTTCTCAAAAACTGAATAAACTCGTCTTGGACCCGGCTACATTAAAAATTGTCGAGTCTCTACTTGAAGAAAAAAACGGTGTGTTTTTTGTGATTGGTCCCGCCGGAAGTGGAAAAATTATTACTCTCTACTCGATATTGAACACATTAGCCCGACCCAATCTGAAGACTATTTCACTTGAAAATCCCATATATCTGACCATCCCCGGGGTGATTCAGAATGAAGTTCAGACCCAACACAACGAGTCCTTTGCCCAACGGATCAATGTAATAATGCAAGATTACCCCGACGTACTCGCCCTCACGGATATCAATGACTCAGAGACGACCCATCAAATATTCAAAACTGCACCCACAATCCTGGTCATTGCCTTGGCTGATTTGTTGAAACCGAGCGAACTGTTGCTTTATCTCAACGGACAGGGTATCAAGCGACAATCATTGACCCTGATCAAGGGAATCATCAATCAGAGAATGCTGCCTTCCATTTGCCCTAATTGCCGAGATGAGATAGACCTCGAATATGATGATCAGGTCAACCTCGGCCTGACTGGCACTGATAATCCTAAGGGTTATCGAGGCAAAGGATGCGCGACCTGCAGTAATACAGGATATCTTGGCTATATTCCCCTGATTGAAGTCATTCTCTTCACCCGGGAATTGCGTCAACAGATATTGACCCAAAACTCGTTCGAGTGGATTGACCATTTCCCTGTTGCCGCAAAAACCCGTTCGATCAAAAAACTGGTCGCTGATCTGATTCTGAAAGGTTGGATAAATGTGGACGATGCCCGAACACTGGATTTCAAGGAGGATACTCCCATTCGAGAACTGACTCCCGTTGATGATGACGGTGAGACCGACGGTGAAACCCAGAGAATATCACTCGAATAACCTGGTCGATGCACAAACAGTACGCGGCCCCTTTTCAGCGGCGGGGAACGATGTCAGAACAAATTCTCGTGATAGATGACTCGGAATCGATGCGAAAACTGATCGCTGAAAGTCTTACCAAAGAGGGATTTTCAGTCGATGTTGCCACAGATGGGATTTCAGCCATTCGCAAGATCAAGAGTACCCTCTATGATCTGATTACCCTTGATGTTGAAATGCCCGGGCTCCGCGGAATCGAAGTCCTGCGCATCATCAAGAAAATCGATGAGCATATCTGTGTCATCATGGTTACCAGTATTGCCAATATTCAAACAGCTATCAATGCTATCAGACAAGGCGCGTACGACTATATCACCAAACCGTTCGATACTGAAGACATGATGCAGAGTATCAAACGTGGTTTGGAACAGCGGCGATTATTTCTCGAGAACCAAAGGTTGTTGAAACACCTGCAGACTATGAACGAGGAATTGGAACAGAAAGTACTGGACCGGACCCAAAAACTTGAGGAATCAAAAAAGCAGTTGCAGGTATATGCCCACAAACTTGAAAAGAAACATAAAGAACTCGAAGAGGCATACGAACATCTCAAAGAACTCGACCAGATGAAATCGGAATTCATTACCGTAGCCTCCCATGAACTGCGGACACCCCTGGTCGCAATCCAGGGCTACAACAGTATTCTGATCAAGGAGAAACTCGGTCCCCTGACTGAGCGACAACGAAAGGGGTTGCTCGTCTCCGAATCGAATATCAATCGTCTTTCAAATATTGTCCGCGATATCCTAGATATTGCCCGTATCGATGAGCATAAACTGAGTATCCGTTGTGTCCCATCAAATATATATAGCTTGCTTTCAGAAGTACTCGAGGAATTGCGGCCCCTGGCCGAGGAACGTCAACAAGTAATATGCTTGATTGCCCGGAATGATCTTCCCCAGGTCTGGATTGACAATACCAGGATCGCCCAGGTCCTCCATAATCTGATCATGAATGCGATCAGATTTACACCGGACCAAGGAAAAATCACGCTGGATGCCCGCCTTGATGAATCAATTCCCGAGTTCAAGGACATGATCATTGTTTCTGTATCCGACACTGGCATCGGTATCTCCCGCAAACACTTCGGCCAAATCTTCGAACGGTTTTTTGAAATCCAGAGCTCTGAATATCATTCCTCCGGCACGACTGAATTCAAATCTGGCGGGACTGGACTCGGATTATCCATCGTCAAGGGTATTGTCGAGGAGCACGGTGGCAAAGTCTGGATCGAAAGCGATCTCGATGAAGGCGGAAGCGGCAGTACCTTCTCGTTCACCATTCCCAGATATGCTGCGGGTCAGACTGAAGAAGGTCCCAGCACCGAAAACCGCGATGAGTAAAAGAATTACAATCCCAGATCAGCACTGATCCGCGACATGGCTGCCAAACTGAGTTCGATGAAATGGTCCAGGTCCATACCCAGATGTTCGCATTCGCGAATTCTTTCCCGACTCACCGCGCGGGCAAAAGAAACTTCCTTCATCCTCTTACGGACCGATTTGCTTTTCACGCTGGCTATTTTTTTATCGGGATAGACCAGGGCGGTCGCAACGATCAAGCCGGTTATGGATTCAGCCGCGGTTAAAGCATATTCCACCGAACGTGTCCGGACCCGACCCAATTCCTCGGCATTGTGTGACTGAATGATAGCTATGAAATCATCATCGAATCCCTGCTGCTTGAGTAGTGGTGCAGCCTTCAAAGTGTGTTGTTCGGGAGTGTCCTTCGTTTCTTCGAAATCGAGATCGTGAAGGAGCCCGATCAGGGCCCAGCGTTCCTCGTCCTGACCTAATTCCCGGGCCAGACTGATCATGATCGCTTCGGTGGCCAGGCAGTGTTTGATCAGTTGATCAGTCCCGATTTGTTCCCGCAACAACCCAAGTGCTGTCGCTCGATCCATTCTTTCCTCGCTCACTCCGGGCTTCCACCCGGTGGACCGGTCACCTCCGGACCTGGCGTGGACCCAACTGAGGCTTCATTCAATAGCCCAACCAACTCCTGTGCCTTCTGTTCAGCCCTTGTCCGCCAGTCCTGATACGGAGAATAAAAACTCCTGACCGCATATAAACTACAGGTTAATGCACGATATGCAATAATAGCTTCCTCAATCCTCCGCTCCTGTTCAAATGTCTGACCATAGCGCCAGATGTTTTCAATCGATTGCTTGACCAAACTGCTTCCCGGAGTATACATTCTGATCGCACATTCGTAACTGGCTATGGCATCGAGCGGTCGGTCCTGGCTTTTGTATCGCTCAGCTTCGTGGAAATACTTGTATTGACGATAATAGACATTCCCCCAAATCAGACCGAAAACCACAAGGACCATAATACAGACGGTGATTACTGTCCGGACTGTCGCTGACATATATCCACTTTCTAGGGAATGCTGCAGGCTAAATTGTCACTTCATTCCTGAGTTAGGACGCTGAGCTGCATTTTTAGCGATCAGAAGCCCAAAGCCTTTCTGTTACCCTTGGCGATCATTTCAATCAGGGTTTCCTCGTAATAATTGGTGGATTTGGCAATCTCCGCAGGAACACGTTGATGATATAATTCCCGGCCCTTGACAATGTCATCACGTAAAAGTTCGCCAAGATTGCCCGTGGACAAGCCTTGCTCAATCTTGGCTTTGTTGTATAATGAAATGTCCCCGACAATGACCCGAGCGGTCCTTTTCGCCTTCTCATGCAATTTCCTGGTCTCTTCATCCATGGTCTCGGGTAAGGGCGCAGATTTCGTCGTCTTGACCGGACGGGTCGAGACCTTCTCCTCCTCCTCCTCCCGAGCTTTCGGTTCTTCTTCTCCAGGAGCACGACGGGTCTGAGAGATATTCTCCATGACCAGTGATGCTACTACGGACATTATTTCGAGACTGTCAGTCTGGAAAAGGGCCTGGTCTCCTGCGAGCGTATCACCATACAGAATCGCGATGATCCTGTCCTTGATCGATAAGGGAAAAATGCAAATATGTTTCGGTTCCGGACCTCCAAATTGCTCGACAATTTCAGCTAAAACCTGATTGGACTTATAGGTGCCGATCCAAGACTCGCGATTTTTCAAGACATCGGAAAACGGCGAGCCCTTCGTGGCATCAAGGACGACTTTCTTGATCGAGACAATGTGAGCAGGATTATCAGCCTGCAAACCAACAGCCTGCCAACCATAGAGTTTCTTGTTCTTGTAAGCAAACACCGCAGCCCTCTGAACACATTTTCCCGCAAAATTCAGAATCGCGGATATGATTTCACTCTGTCCAGGCGCATTTTTGAGAGTATGGCTGGCCTGCTTTAAATCTGTCAAATCCATTGCTGGACCAGCCGATACAGGCGATGCCTGACTGCTTGCAACCAGGTTCTCGACTACCTTCTGGAGACCATATAATTTCGCTTTGATCAAATCCTGGGTCTCGACACATATCTCTTCTGCAATAACATTCAATTTCTTTTTGATTTCCCCTGTGTCAGGCATCGGGAATTCCTCCTTCACACCTGGTTATACCCTGCAACTCAGTTTCAAACTATCAGATAATGTCTACTCTTTCATTCCAATAATACAAAAACAGACATATTCAAGAAAGTAACCTCACTATAGCAAAAGAAAGATTCGCTTGTCAAGACTCCCCGCGCACTCATATGAGCAGGAGTCAGGAGACAGGAGACTAAGAGCAGGAAACAGAAAATTGAGGGAAAGTAAATAGTTTGAAAAAGAAGTGTAACCACAAATTACGCAGATAACGCAGATAACGCAGATAAAATAACTATCTCATCCGTACCTTGTACAATCGAGATGATGCGTCTATTCCGGCTCCGGTCAAACTAATTATTTGTACGGACGATATTCATTATCTGTACGGGCGAGCCAAACCTATTCGTAGACCTGCCCTTCGCTATCGGTCTTGATCAAGCAAATCTTTTCACCTAAATGTCCGGTAAAAATGTATCCACCGTCGTAAGTTTGCTCGACAGAATAGCCTTGATCATTTGAATAATCAAAACCTTCACCATACTCTCTGGTCCAGAGTACACTCCCATTGCTATCCGTCTTGACCAAAAGGATACTGTCATATGTTTCGATAATATATCCTTTCCATCCAACAATAATGTATCCTCCATCGATGGTCTGGTGTACTGATTGACCATGATCAGTTCTATAGCCCCCAATTGATGTGGACCAGAGTTCATTCCCCGTGCTGTCCGTCTTGAGCAATAAAAAATCTTCATCGTTGCATCCGGTAACAATGTACCCACCGTCGTTGGTCTGCTCTGCGTAATATCCAACAGCATAATTATTGCCCCTAAACGTCTTAGACCAGATTTCATTTCCATTTTTGTCTGTCTTGATCAAGTAGACCCTATATTCAGCAATACCATAAGAGCGAGTCTCTCCAGCAATGATAAACCCACCATCAACGGTCTGTTGAACGGAATATCCCTCATCAAAACCTGAACCACCAAATGTCTTGGACCAGAGTTGATTCCCGTTGCCATCCGTCTTGATCAAGTAGACATCGGTATTTCCGGCACCATAAGATCTGGTGGATCCTGCAATGATATATCCGCCATCACTCGTTTGCTCGAGGGAATATCCAAAATCCCAAGCAGAACCACCAAATGTCTTGGACCAGCGTATATTTCCGTTGCTGTCTGTTTTGATTAAATAGACATCAAAAAAACCGGCTCCGTAAGAATCTGTCGCCCCTGCAATGGCAAAGCCCCCATCACTGGCCTGTATGACGGAACGTCCATAATCCAAACCTGAACCACCAAATGTTCTTGACCATATTAAATTCCCGATATAATCCGTTTTGACCAGGCAAATGTCGCATTCTTCACTAAAATAGTCTTTGGATCCAGCAATAACATATCCCCCATCACTGGTCTGATCGAGGGAAAAGCCATAATCCAAATCACCGATCTCGTATGTTCTGATAAAGGTAATCATGTAGACCCCTTCCACGTGGGTAGTCTCATTAGCTTGGACAGAGGCTATGATATCATCAGGTGTGGGATAGCCCGCGATCTCACCGAAGGATATGGTGTATGAACCGACCGCTACTTTTCCCTGCCATACTCCGCAACCCTGCCATTCACCGTCCACATAAATGTCACCCGCTACGGGGGTCGTCCAGATGTTCAGGGTCCCCCACGCATCTTCGCTATAGGGCGTCGGAGTCACAGTGGGCGTCACGGTCGGTGTGGGTGTCTCCTCGATGGGGGTCATGGTTGGTGTCGGCGTGACATCATCGTCATCATCTCCGATGCATCCGAAGATTTGGATAAAACCGAAAAGAACGATTATGAAAGTGATGCTGATGACGGCTACGTACTTGTTCATTGCCTGCTCCTTTCTCTGCATTTAATTGTTCAGAATAGTGGTGTTTCATCGGTTAGAAGTTAGAATAGCAATTTTTGTGCCACTACTGGACATTCAAGTTCAGAATCGGAGTATTGGCTGGATTACAGTTGATGGTCAGGACGAGCATATGACGCTGACACGAGACCTGGCCCCGATTCCTGGATGCTCACTCGACATAGAGACCGGCATGTTCACCTGCAGATTCGACCGATTTACCTGACAATCATATACCGGGAAAGGTGATCTTTGCCGGATAAATGTTCACAAATTGAACAGGACAATGTCCAATTTGTGAACATTACAGGGTGGAGTTCGATACATACCATAGCTGGTACCAATCAGTATGACAAGCCGATCCTTTATCAGTATCTTCTTCGTATGTGAAGACACCAGAAGGTCGTTTTCAACGAGAGGACATAATGAATAATCGGAGCAGCGGGAAAATTCCGATCAATCATTCGAACCAGGAAAATATGTCTCGGTCTGCTAACCCATTCCATGCCTTTTGGTAGTTGCCGCATCACTGTGGCCAAATGTCGATGGCCCTGCTTGAAATCAAGATGCCAGAATGAACCCGTAACGGTGACGGGAATCCCGGACTGTTCATTCACGATACTGCCTCTGGAAAACAAACCGAATGAGCAGTGTCGTACGGTCGATTCATAGACCTGGCCAAGTTGTGGATTCAACATAGAATACACAACGGTCTTGTACGGGATTAACCAGGCCCAGTATTCCCGTTTTAAACGATAGATGCGATCTCCCTTCGGCGTTTCGAGGTAGAGACTATTACCAAGAATTGAGTGGGGGCTTCGAAAATATCCCCGCCTCCTGTATTGCCATGTATCGTAATCAGGACTGATCATCCGAAAAAAACGAGGCACGACATGTTCTGAGTGGGCATCAGGCTTGATCCGTACCAAAAGTCTATGCTCCTGATCAAACAACATGCCACTCATGATAGTGCGCTGAACACTGACCGTTTCCAGATAATATTCCCGTGATGTAAAAAGTGCCCCGAATTTTTCCTGAAAATACAAAGCCGTCTCTTTATCACCAGCCTCAATACTACTATTTTCAATCCGTTCGCTGGTATCCTGTGAGGATGCTTCGGGTCCTTCCTGAGAAACTGACGCCCCATCATCAGGCTCTATACCTTCCTGAGCAATCCGTGCTACGGCTATGAATGGCAACCAATGAGTGTCCTTTTCCAATCTCACGAAACGGACAGGTTCCTTGATGTGACGTTCTTCGAGCCAATTCCATGAAACAGGGCCTCGGGCCTTGCCTGACTCGACATAATACCAGCATTCTTCATCGCCGACAGACCTGGCCCGCTCCGCCCACTCAATCGTAGTCTTGACTGCCCAACGAATCTCATGATAACTGTAATATCCATCCTGATCGATGTCGAAGGTTTTTAACAACTCGACATGTTTTTCATACCATTGTGTCAGTTTACTTTCTTTCATCGTGACTCCTATACACGATTAGAGACACATATGTTTCCTTATCACCCACATTTTCTCGTTGTATTGTAGTTCTACGATCCAAGGCAGAGTAATACTCATTCGCGTGTAACCTATCATATCTGTATCGGAATTTCAAAGCATTAGATGAAAACAAAAGATAATCATAGATATCGCAGATGACTCATATCAAGAATGGACTGTCCTCTAAAAGTATCTCTTGCGTAGAACAAGCAAGATGACTATAACAATCCCTGGAAAATGTATGGACTCATCACGGGATTGATATTCAAATGTAGCAGAAATCAGACCGAGGACCGTTTAGCCAACGGTTTTGCATAAGGGTAAAATCCGAAAGGAGGCTTCATGACAAATCAGGTAACGCCCGGAGGTGGTTTTCTCGTGGCTCCGGTCCCGCGTGGGGGGATTTTTATTCGGGAAAAGATGACTGATGAGCAACGAGAAATAGTTCAGATGGCCCGAGAGTTTATCAAGGAACAGGTCATACCGCGGGCAAAAGAAATCGAGGCGAAAACCTATGTCGAGGAAAACGGGCAGCGAGTTCCGCTTACCATTTCGATACTCCGTCAATTGGGTGATCTTGGTCTTTTAGGGGTGGATATTCCTGAGGAATTTGATGGGATGGGCATGGACAAGGTAACATCCATGCTGATAGCCGAGAGTTCCGCCGGATGCATGTCATTGGGGGCCACGGTTGGTGCCCATAATGGTATCGGCACCCTGCCGATCGTCTACTTTGGAAACGAAGAACAGAAGCAGCGTTACCTGCCCCGATTTGCCACCGGTGAATGGATCAGTTGCTATGCTTTGACCGAGCCCGGCTCCGGTTCTGATGCTCTCAGTGGGAAAGCCACTGCAGTTCTGAATGAAGCGGGGACCCATTACCTGCTGAACGGGGAGAAACAGTTCATTACCAACGGTTCCTGGGCAGATGTGGCCATAGTATTCGCCCGGGTCGAGAATAAATATTCAGCGTTCATCGTGGACCTTGATAGTAAAGGAGTCAGTCGCGGGGCTGAAGAAAAGAAAATGGGCATCACCGGCTCTTCGACCTGTAACCTGATTTTCGAGGATGTCGCTATTCCCCGGGCCAATCTCTTGGGAAACATCGGTGATGGGCCGACCATTGCCCTGAACATGTTGAATTTGGGGCGGATGAAACTCGGTTTTGGAGCATTAGGCGTAGCCAAATATGCGATTGATTTGACACTGGCATTCGGCAAGGAGCGGAAGCAATTCGGTCAACCGGTTATCACCTTTGGCATCCAGAAGCGGAAACTGGCTGACCTGGTTATCGGGACCTACGCCACAGATGCCCTGTCTTTCCGAGCAGTGGGTGCCATCGATCAGGAAATCGCTCAATTACCTGCCGATGGAGATTATTATACCAATATCATCAAGTTATTCCGCGCCTTTGCCCTCGAATGCGCCGCAGTCAAAATCGCCGGTTCAGAGAACCTCGAATTCGTCATGCGAAACGCAGTCCGGATGCATGGTGGTTACGGCTTTGTCGAGGAATACCGGGTCGAATCCCTTTTGCGTGATAATGTTGTGGATAATATTTACGAGGGGACCAATGATATCAATCGTTTGACCATGTTCGATACCTTCGCCCGGAATGTCTTCGGGGCCAAAATTCCCTTTCGGGAATATCTTGAAGAAATCGCGGCATGCTTCCGCAAAGACCGGCTTGAAATTGCCCCGATGACCGGACCGCTAGCTGATGAATATGTTCGAGCCGAAGCTGTCAAACGCATGTTTGCTTTCACGCTCAATGAGGGATTGATCTACACCGGCAAAGGCGTCCGGACCGAACAGGAATTCATGGAAGCGGCTGCAGACGGAATCCTGGCAGTGTATGCTCTGGATTCCAGTCTGGCTAAAACCTGGGAAATCATCAACATATCCGGAGAAAAGAAAGCCGCTGTGCCCAAAGCTATCAGCCAAGTCATTGTCCACGATTACGCTCGAAGAATAGCCGACTTGTGTTCTTACATTTTAAACGGGATCGTCCCTGAGGACAATCTTCCGGCTGTGCTGGACAAATTCTACACCCTCGAATATTTTACCTTCAAACCGGTAAATACCATCGCACTGCGTCGCTTCATCGCGGATGCGGTCATTGAAGCAGGAAAATATAATCTATAACCAAATAAAGATAAAGGAGTGAGCCATCATGGAAGTGAAAACTGTCGGGATCGTCGATTTTGCCCGCTCACCAATCAGCAAGCAGAAGGGCGGAGCTCTCAACAAAGTGTCGCCGCTCGAATTGTGCAATCAAGTCCTGCGCAAGCTTATGGCCAGGAACCCGAATATTCCCTTCGAACAGACCGCATTACTGGTAGTGGGTACTGCTTTTCCAGAAAGTGCCCAGGGTATGAACATTGGCCGACAGGTCGTTATCAAAGCCGGTCTACCTGAATCCGTACCCGGTCTCACTGTGAATCAGTTCTGCGCAAGCGCTCAACAATCAGCCTGGATCGTAGTCGATAATCTGGCCCTCGGGCGTGGTGATTTCGGGATTTCATGTGGGCTCGAGCATATGACCCATGTCCCCATGGGTGGTTATAATCCCTGGATGGACGAAGAACTCGTGCAGAAAGACTATTATCTGAACATGGGCTTGACGGCCGAGAAACTGGCCCGTGAACTGAATATCAGCCGGTCGGAACAGGATGAATTCGCCATGGCAAGTCATCGTAAGGCCCTGAAAGCTTGGGCGGAAGGCCGTTTCACCGCTCGGGGCGAAGTCGTGCCGATCGATCTGCCCGATGGCACTGCCCTGCTCAAGGATGAAGCCCCCATCGAACCGAACCCTGAAAAAATCAGTGCCCTCAAACCTGTTTTCGATAAAGACGGGACCGTCACGGCCGCCTCATCTTCCCCGATTACAACGGGAGCCGGTGCCATTATCTGGATGACCGAGGAAAAAGCCAGGGAACTCGGTATTAAACTGAGGGTCACCTTTGTTTCATGCGCCACGGTCGGCGTCGACCCTACCCGCATGGGCATGGGACCGATTCCTGCCTCGATTGAAGCCTTGAAACGGGCCAACCTGACCATAGACGAGATCGATGTGATCGAGATGAACGAGGCCTTCGCGGCCCAGTCAATTTACTGTATCAGAAAACTCGGTTGGCCACAGGAGAAAATCAATAAATATGGCGGCGCTATCGCCATAGGTCACCCTCTGGGCATGTCCGGTCAAAGGATCATCGGCCAGGCTGTCACCACGCTCGAGGACCTCAAAGGCACCTATGCTCTGGCTACCATGTGTATTGGCGGCGGTATGGGCTCAACCACCATATTGAAACGGGTCGAGTAGCCACCGCCGGGAGGTCGATATTATGCCAGAAATTAAGAAAGTTGCCGTGGTCGGCGGTGGAATCATGGGCGCCGGGATTGCCGGCTTCTTTGCCAATATCGGGATACCTGCCCATGTCTTTGATCTGAAACTCGAGTTGGCCCAGGCCGCCATCGAGAAACTGACCGATGCCAAAGCGAAAATCCCTCTGCTCTATTCCCGAAAAAATGCTGGATTGATCACGCCACACGCGACCGATGAACTCGAGCTGGTCAAAGATGCCGACATGATCATCGAGGTTGTGCCTGAAGTCATGAAAATAAAGCAGGACGTGTTTAAAAACATCGATAAATACCGAAAAACGGAGGCCATCGTGACGACCAACACCTCCGGTCTGTCCGTATCTGACATGGTCGAACACTGTTCGGATAGCCTTAAACAACACATGATCGGCACCCATTTCTTTAATCCGGTCCGCTTCATGGCCCTGGTCGAGCTTATCCCAATAGCCGAGACCAAACCGGAACTGGTCGATTTCCTCTACGACTTTTTCCTGACCTGTGGCAAACGACCGATTATCGGCAAGGATACACCAAATTTTGTCGGGAATCGGGTCGGTATTTACATGATCATGAAAACGTTTCAATTGATGCAGAAATACAATTTCACCGTCGAGCAGGTCGATGTCATCACCGGACCTCCGCTGGGTAACCCGAAAACCGCTTCCTGCCGTCTGTCTGACATGGTCGGTATCGATACCCTGGTCCATGCAGCGACGAATTCCTTCGAAAACTGTCTCAGTGATGAAGAAAACACAAGTTTCGACCCACCTGATTTTCTGAAAAGAATGATGGCTGAAAACCTGCTCGGTGATAAAACCGGACAGGGGTTTTACCAGAAGGTCAAAAAACCGAAATTCCAGAAACTGTATCTGGACCTCAAGAGTTTCGAATACAAACCGACTGGGAAGTACGAACACGATCTTATCCGAGTGGCCAAGAGTTATGTCCGGCCCGAGGAGAGAATCAAAGCCATGGTCCTTGGCGGCGATGATCCAGTAGCCCTCTTTGCCCGGGAACTCGTTCTTGGTTCGGCCGTCTATGCCCTCAATCGTGTCGGTGAAATCGCGGATGATATCGCCACCATCGATAATGCCATGAAATGGGGGTTCGGAAAAGCACTGGGGCCAATCGAACTTCTCGATAGCTTCGGACTGGAAAAATCAGCGGGTATGATCGCCGACCTCGGTTTGAAAATGCCCGAGCTCCTGAATGAAATCATCAATACGACCGGTTCGGTCCACGAGTATCGAACCGGGCGCTCGTTCTATTACCAGCCTGGTACACATCAGATGATCGAGGAGAAAACCGTCGCCGGTGCTCTTTTTCTGAAACAACTCAGGGCTGAAAACCGGATCGTACGAGAAAACCTGAATACACGATTGATCGACCTGGGAGACGGGGTCCTCTGTCTCGAACTCGATGCCAAAATGGTCCCGAACATGAACCCGGTCGATGATTATGTCATTTCCATGATGGAACAAGCCCACGAAGAATGCAGCAAAGGCGGTGATTTCAAGGCCCTGGTCATCAGCAATCAGGCCGAGAATTTCTCTGCGGGGGCCCAACTTCAACTTATCCTGGACTTCAGCAAGGAAAAACGCTTCGACCTGCTCGAAGATATCGTCAATCGCTTCCAGAAAGCCAATCTGGCCAACTGGCACGCTCCCTTCCCCGTCGTCGTCGCACCGCATCACCTGACTCTCGGTGGCGGCATGGAAATTACCCTGGGCGGACAAGCCCGGGTAGCCCTGGCCGAACTCTATGGTGGACTCGTCGAAGTCGGCGTTGGACTCCTGCCCGGTGGTGGGGGCTGTGCCATGCTGCTCGGTCAGTTCCTACGTGAAACGGCTGCCCAGAAACCGGGTCCCATGCCACCAGTCCTGAAGGCTTTCGAATTGATCGGTTTCGGCAAGGTCTCCATGTCCGCCCAGGAAGCGATCGAACTCGGCTATCTGACTGAACGCGATCATGTGGTCCTGTCACCGGACCTCCAGATCGCCAAAGCCAAACAGGTCGCCCTCGATATGCTCGATGATTTTCGACAAAACCCGCCCTTTGACTATTATCTGCCCGGCCGGGACGGTTACCTGGTCGCCGCCTATAACATTGATGGTTTTGTCACTGCCGGTCAAATCACCGATCACAGCGCCAAAATCGCTAAGATGCAGGTCAAAGTCCTGACCGGCGGAGATCAAGCATCCATGCTCAACCCGGTCAGTGAAGAATATATACTCGGACTCGAACGCGAAGCATTCCTCTCGCTCTGTGGCGAACCTATGAGTCAGGAGCGCATGGCCCACATGCTCAAACACGGCAAACCGCTGATCAACTGATACATGACACTTGTGATTTTGTGGTGATCAACACAAAGCCCTCGGCCTCTAACCGGCGAGGGCTTTGTTGTCTTTTACCCACATTCTAGACATTTCCTCAATTTGACTGAGGTGAGTTTGTTCCATCAGGAACGAGAAAAATCTCCGTATCACCGATGATATAACGGGGTAATTGCACAGATCGTAAATAGCGGCGATCAATTAAAGGTGCATCAATACCGCAGACTACTGCATCAACCTTGTGTTCCCGAACAATTTCCGGAAGATTATAATTATAAGCCATATGATACTTTTTGGCTTCCTCTTGGGAAAAATAAGGCAAAAATGCCTGGTTAAAAACACCCATTTCCCATCGATAGAGAACATTTCGGTGTGCTTCGTAGGCATAGCCGGGCCACATCGAAAGAATAACTGCACCTTCTTCAGTTTGTCGATGTAGTATTTCAGCCACTCGATCCAAATTTCTCAATCGATACGAGGATTGCCAATCTGATGATCGTGCTACCTGGGTCCATTCGGTTATGCGTGGAATCGTGAAAAGGAAATGACTTCCGACAAGCAATCCCAGCATTATTTTGAAAAATTTCCCTTTTGTTTTCAAAATAGACATAATTCCCAACTGACCTGAAAGAAGAAGCCAAGGTATGATGACTGTGAAATATTCCAGATGAATCGGCTTTGGTAAGCAATTACAGAAAAATAAGAGAAAAAGCATCAAATTATTCAATACAAATTCTCGTCGAATGAATGAGCTGTTTTCTGGATTTTGACCGGGCCAGATAGGTTGATTTGATCTTCTGGACCAGAAAATGAACCATGAATAGCTCATCAGGAATATAAGCATAATGCTTTGAGGCCAACCCAAAAATGAAAGCATTATCTCGGTCCTGGAGCCTGGTCCTGGCACACTGACCTGTTCACGCAAGCGTAAAAACAGACCATTAACAAAAAAGACAGTCCGTTCGAAATCCAGGATTAATAAAATTAGCAATGGGAGCGAAGGGGGCACTGCTCCAATGAAATAAGACCATAAAAGCTGCAATCTATTCCGACAGCGAGAAAAAAGTATTACTCCTAATCCCACAAGCGCACACGGGAAAAAAATAAGACGTACGTTAATCGCCATCGAAAGGAAAAAACCGGTCCAAAATGCCCGAGTAATATTACCCCGACTACTCAGATCAGGAACACAGGTGTCAAGTAATAAATTCCAACCCAACCAACAAAAAAAGAGCGCAGGTGCATAATTTTTCACAATGGTACACCAATCGAGATACATTACCGTGGTACTACTAAGTATTAAAAGAATAAAAGCTGTTGGCAGATGTGTTGTTCTCCGATAGGCATACCAGAACAGAAATATGTGTATCAAAATCAAGAAGAATACTACCATTATTCGACCAGTGTAAAGCGATTGGCCCAAAATCGCCTGATTACACCAAAGCATGAGTGGCATGAGTGGCATTTGCGAAAACATGTAATCCCGATAAGGGAGTTTGCCCTGCGATAATAATGAAGCACTGCTCAGATAAAAACCCTCGTCCCTTGAAATATCTCGATTCAACATGGTCAGAACTGATATGAATATTGTCAAGCTGAATATAATCATAAGAAGAACGATGGTCAGACTTCTATTCAATTTTCAATCCTTGCTATCGCTGGATAAGGTCTTGCTTTCCTTTTGTAACAGTTGGGCCAACTCTCGAGCCACACGAATACTCTCAGACATGGAACGGTCCTCGGGATAGTAATACGATGTATCAACTGTAAATAAACCATGAATTTCAGAACGTATCGGCGGTAAGTGCTCTAAAAAATGCGGGACACATACGGGTTGAGCATACTCATAACGATGGACAAAGGCAGCCTCGATCCATTCCGGCGTGAAATCGGCATTGATCATACGGCAATACGAGTTGACTTTTTGTTTAAATACATCATCACTCTGACCAAAATCAGGATGAGTACGATGCAAATAAAAAGGAAAATAGAGAGTCGTCGAGGATAAGGAGTTCAGATTGGAATACTCGATCAAACCCGGAAGTGCAATCCTAGAATCACTGATATTTAACCAGAAATAATCCGTTAGTTTCTGCTGCAATTTCAAAACGACACAGACGATCCCAATATTATCAATCTGCTCGAACCGGGATTTTACTTCGGAGGATAGATCGGGAATTAGTTCTGCTATGTAAGGTAAAGGTATAGTGGAAATGACGGTATCGCACGGATAATCTTGCCCCTTCACCCGAACACCGCTTACCCGGCCATTGTCCAGGTACACTTTGTCCACCGGTGAATTAAGCCATACGGTGCCTTCCAATGTAATAATTTGACTATGAAGGGCGTTCAGCAAAAGTTCGACCCCTCCTGATAAGTATGCCAGTGTTTCCTTCATCCTTTTGTCCCGTGAACGACCTACTCGTCTCAAGCGTCTCCAGATCCAAGCTGCTGACAGTACATCCTCAAATTGATGGAATTTCAAATGAAGGAGACTTTCGAAAAGCACATCATATGCCTTCGATCCGATAAAACTGTTGATCCACTTCTTCGCCGTTATTGAATCAAGCTTTGACCAGGTCGAATGTTTGATCGATAACCAGACTAAAAGACCAAATCTCAGCTTATCGAAGAGATTGAGCTGAGGGAAACGAAATAATGCTTTAGGAGTTCCCCAATCATAGAGCTTTCCTTCATAAAAAAAACCCATTGTTGTCCTGCGCCAGACCAGTTTCTGTTCCAGTCCTAGTTCCCTTAATAATTGGAATAATGGTTTATCAGGCAGGCAAAAAAAATGATAATACCGTTCAAGTCGCATGCCAGCGCAATCAAATGAGGCTGACATGCCACCAATCTGAGCCTCAGCTTCTAAGAGTGTGACCTTATAACCTGCTTTAAGCAAGTCATAACTCAAGGTCAGCCCCAGTATGCCTGCACCAATGACCACAATGTGTTGTCCCTGATTCATGAATCTGCATTCCCTTCGTTACCCAACCAGATAGTCCCAGGCACGTCGGAATATAATGAAAAAATGATTGATACTCCGGATTTCAGACAAAAGCCCCTTGAGAATGCGCGGTCGTAAATGAAATTCGAGATATGCTCGGCGTTGAAGTGCCTTTAATCTTTTTTTGGTTAAGCCACGCGGTGCATAAGGTACTTTGGCATAAAACATTTCGTGCCAGTCAATTCGGTCTATTTCACCTTTCTCCAACAAGTTACGGGTCGCTTCAGTCCCCGGAAGCGGGAGAAAATTACTAAAATGGGCTCGTTTCAGAGGGAGACGCTTCGCAAAGTCGATAGTCGCCCTTATATCACTCTCACTCTCATCAGGAAAGCCAAGAATGAAAAAACCACATGGTTCAAGACCAGCTTCCACGATAAGCCGGACTTTATCCTCAATGACAGCCAGATTCAGGTCTTTGTGCATACGGTCCAGGACAACTTGAGAGCCACTCTCGATACCGACCGTGAAAGCGTATGCACCGGTTGCCTTCATTAATTCGAGCACTTCACTGTCAAGATGATTGAGTCTGAGACCGTTCGGAAAGGTGTAACTGATATCCATACCACGAGTCATCAGTCCTTCACAAAACTCTTTGACTCGCGCTCTCTTGAAATTAAACATATCATCAATGATATGAAATTCAGCAACACCATATTCATGGATTAATAATTCCATTTCATCGAGCACATTGCTGATCGTTCTCAGGCGGACCTGTCGGCCCATATTGACCCCACTCCCGCAAAAAGTGCAGCGGTAGGGACAACCCCGTGTTGTCGAAAGCGGTGCTATCGGAAATCTTTGGTAAAATGCTCCCTGAGGACTGTCGGGATAGTGGTCGGGACGAATAAGGTCCCAGGCCGGGAAACCAAGTTCATCGAGATTGGAGATAACCGCCCGAGGATTCTGAATGATCGTATTACGGTCGGATGCCCGAAAAACCAAACCCGGGACCTGACTGAAATCACATTCCCGACCCCGCAGGATAATCTCCATTAACAAGGGTAAACCGACTTCTCCTTCTCCGGCAAAAGCGTAATCTGCCTCCGCAACCTCATGCAAAATCAAATCAGGCGTCGCTGAAACATGTGGTCCGCCTAAAATAATGACACTTGAGGGAAGTAATCGTTTCATGGCTGTAACACAGTGCTGCAAGACAGGAAAATCATAAGAAAATACCTGAAAACCAATCACGGCCGGTCGAAGTTCCACCAAACGCTTGATCAGGGCTTGAGTCGTTAAACGCTCTTTGAGGCAATCAAGAATGGTAATGTTTTTAAAACCTTTCCGGCGTAAGGCAGAAACCAGGTAACCCAAACCAATCGGCGGGACGACATAATGCGTTCTACTCGGTAAGACCACCAGAATAATGGTATCATTATTCATCGCTCAAATCACTTTCCTTTTGACCATACGCAATCAGAAATGAGCCGATTCGATTCGCCAGAGGGGATAGGCCTAAGAAGACCTCGCAACAGTTATATATCGGTAATAATAACCGCCCCAGTCGAGATTCCAAATACCTGAAGGTCACACCACCAATGCCCTTGATTTTGATCTGTCGAAATCCAACCCGATCAAGACTCGAGGCAATCTGCTGTTTCGTGAGTAAATGCTCATTCACAGTCCGACCCCGGCTTGAATAGAATGGCGATTCCGGAGCACGATACAGCCACATGAACGGATTGTGGCGGTTGGGATCGTATGAGAGCATATAGCCCCCCGGTTTGAGCATACGATAACCCTCTCGCAAACAGGAATCGAAATCATCGAAATGGTGGAGTACTCCGGAAAAAAGAACGATATCCACACTATTATCCTTGAAACAGGAAAATTCGATATCACCCACACACATATGAATCTCGCTGGAAAATCGTGAGCCCATGACCACGGCATTCATGGAAATATCGAGACCAAAAAAAGTTCCTCGCCAATGCTGCTTGAGTTTCCGGGTGAAGTTACCTGTCCCACAGCCCAGGTCAACAATTTTATAGTTTTCATCGGTCATTGCACCGGATAACGATAGAAATGTTCTGATAAACGTTTTATATGCTGACTCGGTCAGGACATCATATTCATCATGAGCGGTAAATCTGTTGAAAAAATCCTTTTCTTGCCCTTTATCCTGCACTCAAAGACACCTTCGCCCCTTCGACAACTTCGATCCTGTATGAACTTCAGACGCTCTCCTCTGACTTGTCGGTCTTTCATTGAAAACAGTATAACTCAGCTCGTTTGAAATGCAAGCAGGGCTCTATGAAGTGACAAATAAACAAGAATTGGAAGAGCCGTCAATGAGAAACAAATTGGCAACATTTCCCGTCTGAAAAAGACCTGGGCTCATTCACCAATTACTCGATGGCCAAAACCAGAGAAACGAAATAATCCTATCTTCAGCCAAATATCAGTTGACAATTGAACGGGATTGAATATGATTGAATTTACATTTTTTTTTTAGTTTTGGAGCCGTTATTCACAGTCAGAAAGCTCAACGGGAGTTCCAGGTATGAATGAAGATATGATTCGTGAACAGATCGAGCGGCGGCGACAGCGTGGGCTCGATGAAATTGCCAAAATAGTGAATCAGGGTGACCACCCGGTTTACAGCACATTCGAGGTGCAGTCGACCTCGGAGAACGCTTATCGGGTCCAGATCAGATCATTGACCGAATTGCTCAATACCTGCTCCTGTCCTGATTACCGATGCAACATGATCGGGACCTGCAAACACATCGAGGGCGTTTTGGGCCATTTGCAGGAAAAATATAAGAAGCAATGGCAGAAACTGATCGCTGAAGCCCCGACAGTCACACAACTCTATGTCCGTCATGCCGCGGAATCGACGGTGCAGATTACGCGACCACTTCCGAACGAACCGGAACTGCTCTCACTTCTGGACCGCTATTTCGATGCGGAGGGGCTCTTAGTAGGCAAGGTGACCCAGACCTTACCGGTCCTTTTGACCGAGCTTGCGAATTATCCGCCCGAGATGAAAACCCAGGTCAGGATTGATCCCAATGTCTACGAATATCTCGAGAAACAACAGACAATCGAGTCGGTGGACCGGCAAAAGCAATGGTTTCTCGACCAGATTAAAGCAGGTAACCGCTCGCTGAATGTTTTATCAACCAAACTGTATCCTTTTCAGGAAGAGGGTGTTCTGCATCTGACCTTTAGCCGCCGGGCGTTGTTAGCCGATGATATGGGCCTGGGTAAGACGATTCAGGCTATCGCCGCGGCAGCCCTAATCAAGCAATTACGTGATATCAAACATGTCCTGATCGTGGCCCCGGCCTCGTTGAAGCACCAGTGGGCCCGCGAAATCAAACGGTTTACCTCACTATCGGTCCAGGTTATCCAAGGTCCGCGCCTCGAGCGCCGAAATCACTATCGTCATCTGCACTTTTTCAATATCATTAACTACGAATTAGTCCGCTTTGATCGGGAAGAATTGACCAATCAGAATTTCGATTTGATCATTCTCGATGAGGCCCAACGGATCAAGAATTGGCGGACCCAAACAGCCATATCGGTCAAGCAGTTGCAGAGCCCTTTCTCATTTGTTTTGACCGGAACACCTCTCGAAAACAGGCTCGATGAGCTGTTTTCCATCTTTCAATACATCGATTCGAGCATTCTGGGACCGCTCTGGGCATTCAATGAGCGTTATTATGTCGGACAGAAACGCCCCAGTGGTTCCTATAAAGTCCTCGGACATCACAATCTTGATGAACTGCGTCAACGGATTGCACCGTATACCTTGCGCCGGGTCCGTGATCAGGTCCGACTCGATCTGCCCGAGCGAATCGATAATAATTATTTCGTGGAAATGACTGCCCTCCAGCGGACGCCTTACAGTGATTTCGAATTTACCGTGGCAAGGTTGATGGCCATTGCCCAGAAGCGACCACTATCTCCGGCCGAGCACCGTATTTTAATGGGTAGTCTGGTCAAGATGCGACTGTTATGCAATGCTCTGGCTCTCCATGATCCTGAAGTCAAATCCGCCGATGTCGAGAAAACCTCTCCCAAGCTTCAGGAATTACGTGAAATCCTCTCTGATGAAATTGCTCCCAACGGCCACAAAGCAATTATTTTCAGTCAGTGGAGCATGATGCTGCATCTGGTCGAGCGTCTACTTGATAAGATGAATATCGGTCATGTCACTCTGTCCGGAGATGTTCCCTCGCCGAAAAGAGGGGCCCTGATCGAACGCTTTTTCGACGATCCACAGTGTAAAGTGTTCCTCTCGACCGATGCCGGAGGGGTCGGCCTTAATCTGCAGGCAGCCAGCCTGGTCATCAATCTCGACCTGCCCTGGAATCCGGCCGTGCTCGAACAACGAATCGCCCGGGCCCATCGCCATGGTCAGCGCTACCCAGTGAACGTGATCAACCTTATCGCCAAAGACACAATCGAAGAGCGGATTCTCGATACTCTGGCCGCAAAAAGGACCATTTTTGAAGCAGCCTTGAGTCATGAGAGTGAAATTTCAGAATTGACCTTCGACCAGTTAGGTACGAATGTCCTGCAACGCCTCGAAGTCTTGCTCGGTGATAAAAAAGCTGAAAAATTGGAGGTCCAACTCGAACCGGTTCAGCAGGCAGAATGCCCGTCCGTCCACATTCCGGTCCCGACGCTTCAAGGCTTCAGCGATTTAATCGTAACCCGTTTCCCGGCCAGGATTATGTTAGTCAGAAAAGCACCTCGACTCACAGATCAAAGCAGTGACAACAACCTGCTCATCGTAGTCGATCGCGAACCCGCCGAATTACGTCCGGCTGTCGAACAAATCCTCGCTGAATACTACGCTCTCTCGACTGCACCGCGACTGCTGTTCATGGAGCAAGAGGGGTATAAGGCCCTGATGTCCTTGACCGGTCAAGGCCAGGCCCCTCATGAGCCCAATGATGTGGTCTTCATATCCCCGGCCCAGAAATCCGGGCTTGAGGACAAAGAAGAGAAAGCCAGGTTGCACTTCCTCGATGACATCAGCCGCCAGCTCGAACTCGCCGAAAAGAGATTGAAGCTGGCCCGAGTCGTGCTCGAAGGCGGTTTCCCCGAAGAAGGACTTGCACCAATCAGACAATCGCTGACCTTATTTCTGACCGCGTTCCTCGGTCTCGTGACCAGAAAAAAACAAGACGGCAGCCTGCCTTCAGCACGATTGATCGAGACTGAACTGGTCAAACCCGATTGCATTGGGCCTGAACTCGCAGCCAGACTGGACCGCATCCGCTCGCTCACAACTCCACTTGAAGAAACTGAAACAGCCCCACCGCCACTTCCGGAAAAAACAGGACAAGAACTTCTCTCAACCCTCGAAGAATTGAACCAGGTGATCAGGACCGCCATGGTCCAGCACCGACTCCAGGGCCGCTGAATGAAGTAATACTCCTATTCCCTATTATTCAGCCTAATCCACCTAATCTCTTTCTGATTCTATAGAGGTGAAAGTGGGATAGGCACGAAACTGATCTCTCAGAAGCTTCGTTGATTAAATCCGCGGGCAGAGTACTGGTTCTTCGGGGTCAATTGCTCGGCCTTTCCCGATGAACTCATCGAAAGCGAACCATGAGGACACCTGAAATGTTGTTATAGGTATCAGTGCTTTTGTGTACAGAGAATTTTCTAGATTGAGTTCAATACCAAACTCGGGTCAGCTTAATTCTGAACACTCTTGAGGAATAGTATCAATGAAAAATCACCTGCATCCATGCGGATGGCTATTCAACATAACCGAGAGCTTTTAAACGTTGTCTCATATGTTCGTCAATGGAGAGCCTTCGATCTTCCCGGGCCTTATGTAGTCTATCGACAGCCTGATGTATGATTGTATCTAATTTATGTTTCAGCGAGAGGCTTATAGATTGTTTCTCGATATTGTCGAAAAGGTCTTCTTTTTCACCGGGATCATGTTCAAGATCATACAACTCTTGTCGTTCGAGTTTGTCAGCGTCTGCCACGAGAATTCGTTCATCATTGACACGATCAATCAACTCAATACTTTCAATGTATTTGTGTGTATGTGAACGAAAAGCTTTCATCTCAGGTCCCTCCGATGTCGCTTCCGATATTGCCTCCAAATCGTGTTTGAAGCCTTCACCTTCAAAGAAGGGCAAAAGCGATACGCCCTGAAGGTCTTTCTGATCATATGCTATAGTGCAAAGATTAAGCAGAGTGGGCATGATATCAATGGATCGGACTTGAGTGCTGATTTTTTTTCCTGTCCGGTCTAAACCGGGAATACAAAATATAAGCGGGACATGCACGACCTCATCATATACGGTTTTACCATGGGCATCATAAAAATTCGCCGGGTCATGATCGGTAAATTCCTCGCCATGATCGCTGGTAATAACCACAATCGTATTTTTCATTAAATCAAGGCTTTGTAAGGAATTTAATAATTTACCCATATAACGGTCGGTCTCTAGTATTGCTCCCTGGTATAAAAGTTTTGTAATTTCCGGCTTGAAAAGGTCCATTTTGGACAATATCCCTCGCTCTGCAGCAATAACTATCCGATCCTTTTCAAAGGGAATAACTGATATACCCATGTAAGGAGAGGCTAGGAAAGAAGCACAGTATTGTTTCAGTTCCTGAACCTGTCCTGTCGTCAAAACTTCTGGTAAATACTCGAAACCTAGATATGGGGCGTGAACCCGCATGGTATGGAGAAACATAAAAAAAGGTTGTGACTTATTCTCTTTTAACCACTGTTCGATAAAAGAATGACTCTCAATTAGAGTCGCTTCTCTATACAGGTCAAATCCTTTGCAAAACCCTAGCTTTCCCCCCATTGTTCCCCCTGAAGTGATAGCTATCGTGCGATAGCCTTGTGTCTTGAAAAACTGAGGGAGTGTGGGAATTGAATCCGAAAGGATCCGATAAGGTGAACCTTCTCCCGTATTGAATGTGCCAAACTTTGTGTAGGGTTCGTTAACACGATGAAAAGAAGGGATTAATCCCGTGAATATCGACATATGAGATGGTATTGTCCAGGGAGATTGACTTATTACTTGTGTAAAAAGAGTCCCCTTTTTTGAGACCCAGTCGATATAGGGCGATATTTCTGATCGCTTAAAGCCGTAACATCCGAGATGATCAGCACGCAGGGTATCGATTGAGATAAGGATGACATTGAAGTGCTCACCCGGATTTATATTATCCTGACCTGATATAGTTGGACTGGATACTACCGCACAGTCATCACGATTATCAGGTTCCCACCATAATTGACAAGGATTTTTATAGCTTCCGAGTAACTCAAAACACAGGCAAATATCCTGCCCTGCATACGATTTGAGATCAAGTGTGGTGTCAAACCATCTTCGATCACCGATATTCTTTTTGGGATCGATATAACGAGAATACACGATTTCTTCTTCTGCACCAGCGATGATCTTTACGGTCAGTTGAAAGCCGTCTCCACGGCCCTGATAACTCTTCTCCAAAGCTCCAAATCCAAATTTCAGAGAGGCTTCAGAAGGGACTTTAAAACGGGACTCAATTATCTGGGGAGCGAATAGGATCAGAGCATCTCTGGTTTCAATTCCTATTTGAACTTTTTTTTTGAAAACTCCAGGCAATTCCGATGGAAACAGCGATAATTGATCAGCATCATAAAGTTGCAAAATATCAGTGATCAGAGCAGTACTGATACTTTTCTTATGGATATTCTGAAAATGTTGTTTAATATAAAGTGAGGTCAGTATCACGCTGGTGATAATAATAAGGCCAATGAAGTAAATAAATAACTTTCTAAACTTCAGCTTCATACCATCTCCGCTTTTACCTCTCAATCCCTATTGTACACAAGACTTCTGTTCAATATGGGTCTCGTTGATCCGAGTTACTCTGTCAATTTTTTCAAAGCGATGTGTGAGCTAATTATGCACAAAATTCATATCATATAAGATACATATCATACTGCATTATTCGGAATAACGCAATCCTGTTGGAGAATGCACACCATCCCAGGATGATGTGCATTGAGCTTTCAATAGTGAGATCCTAATAAGTAGGGAGCATACATTCATGGAAACAGGAAGAAGATTCCATCGAAGGTAGTCGGATTATTTTACTAGAGGAGCGTAACCATATGTTTGATATAGCGGGTATCATTGCCGGGGAATTGGGGGTCAAGCCGCACCAGACCGCGGCTTCGATCAAATTGATGGATGAGGGAGCGACCGTGCCGTTCATTGCCCGGTATCGCAAGGAAGTGACCGGGGGGCTGGATGATACCCAATTACGGACCTTGGCCGAACGACTCGAATATTTGCGGGAATTGGAGGAACGACGCCAGGTCATTCTGGCCAGCATCAAGGAACAGGGCAAGCTGACTCCAGAGCTGGAGCAGGCGATCAATGAAGCGGAAACCAAGGTCCGGCTCGAGGACCTGTATCTGCCTTATCGTCCTAAACGCAAGACCAAGGCGAGTCTGGCCCGCGAGGCCGGCATTGGACCCTTGGCGGAAAGCCTGTGGCACGATCCGACCCAGGAACCAAATCAGGCAGCGGCCGCATATCTCAATCCGGATAAAGGCTATCTTGATCCTGCCAGTGTTCTTGAAGGTGCTCAAGCCATCCTGATGGAGACTTTTTCGGAAGACGCCGAACTGGTCGGACAATTGCGGGATTACGTCTGGATGCATGGACAGATGCGGTCCCGTGTTATCGAAGGTGAAGAATTACGTGGAGCCAAATTTGCCGACTATTTTGATTATACCGAACCCATGGCGGACATACCCTCACATCGCATATTGGCCCTGTTACGCGGTCGAAAGGAAAAAATCCTGCAGGTCAAGTTGGAAATAATCGTTCCGGAAAATGAAAATCGAGCCCAATATTCGGAACCGGAGCAGTTGATTGCCCGTCATTTCGGCATCGAAGATCGGGGGCGTCCTGCCGACAATTGGTTGCGAGACACTGTCCATGCGGCCTGGAAGATCAAAATTTTTACCCATCTCGAAACCGAATTGATGGTCAAGCTGAAAAAAGCAGCCGAGGATGAAGCCATTAAAGTGTTCGCCATCAACTTGAAGGACTTGCTCATGGCCGCACCCGCAGGATATAAAGCCATTATCGGCCTCGATCCAGGGCTACGGACCGGAGTCAAGGCGGCGGTCATCGATCGGACCGGTAAACTTGTCGATGTGGCCACCATATATCCCCATCCTCCCCACAACAAATGGACTGAAGCCATCGAAACGATTGCTGATCTGGCCCGCAAACACGCGGTCAGTCTGATCAGTATCGGGAATGGCACCGCTTCACGTGAGACCGAGAAACTTGTTCTCGAATTGATCCAGAAATATAATAAGCTGACCTTGACTCGAGTCGTCGTTTCCGAAGCCGGTGCCTCGGTGTATTCAGCTTCGGAAGTGGCCGCCGCCGAGTTTCCCGGGCTCGATGTCTCCCTGCGGGGAGCAGTTTCGATTGCCCGCAGATTGCAGGACCCTCTGGCAGAATTGGTCAAGATCGATCCCAAAGCAATCGGCGTCGGTCAATACCAACACGATGTCGATCAGAAAAACCTGGCCCGCAGCCTCGATGCCATTGTCGAGGATTGCGTCAATGCAGTTGGAGTCGAGGTGAATACCGCCTCGGTCCAATTATTGAGCCGTGTCTCGGGTCTGAACGAGAGAATTGCCCAGAATGTGGTCCAGTTTCGCGATGATAACGGCCCGTTTCAATGCCGCGAGGACCTGAGAAAAGTGGCCCGCTTCGGTCAGAAAACCTTCGAACAGGCAGCCGGCTTCCTCCGCATCACAAACGGCACGAATCCACTCGATTGCACCTCGGTCCACCCTGAAGCATATCCGTTGGTCTCAACCATACTCGAGCGGCACCAGATGACGATTATGACAGTTATGGGTAATTCAGCTTTCTTGAAAAAACTGGACCCACGCATATATACCGATGAACACTTCGGTCTCCCCACGGTCAAAGATATCATTTCCGAGCTCGATAAACCGGGACGCGATCCACGTCCCGAGTTTAAAACAGCCTCTTTTAACGAACAAGTTACCACCATCACCGATGTCAAGGCCGGCATGAGACTCGAAGGTGTGGTAACCAATGTGACCAAATTCGGGGCATTTGTCGATATCGGTGTTCATCAGGATGGCCTGGTCCATATTTCCCAACTGGCTGACCGCTTCGTCAAGGACCCGCGGGAAGTGGTCAAAACCGGTGATATCGTCACCACAACCGTAGTCGATGTGGACCTTGACCGTAAACGGATATCGCTCAGCCTGAAAAAACAACTGCATTAGTATATATTCTCAGAGTATGGCATGATGACAGGGAACGGTTCGTTTTTTAAAATCCGGTGGAACTCATGAATACCATGGTCCGCATCGGTCTTATGGTCCTTTAAGGATGGCTGCTTTTCTGGTTGATAACGAACGGAATAAAGAGGTATTCTTGGTCCCTGAACAGGGCCTCTCAGTCATCTCTGATATCGATGATACTGTCAAAGTCAGCAATGTCCTCGATTCGCATCGAATGCTCCAGGCCACATTCCTCGAAGAATTCCAGGTCGTCTCGGGTATGCCTCAACTCTTTCAATGCCTGCATGCTCGTGGAACGACTTTCCACTATGTCTCAGGCAGTCCCTGGCAATTGTACCAACCTCTGCTCGACTTTTTTCAAAGCAGCGGTCTCCCTGCTGGCAGTGTTCAACTCAAACATTTCACAAACCAGATATAAAGATATTTCACAAACCACTGAAAATTATTTCTTTTGCCTGTTCCAGAACCCAGATGAACTGGAAAAACTCATTTCTTTTCTGGATAACCTCGAACAGCGTTGATTCAGCGAGCAGCCTGTGAACCTGTGTCCTCGAAATCGTGCTTCAGCCCGAGTCAACACCTTTGGATCGAAATCAGAAAAACATATGTTCCTCATACAGGGAGATAAGACAAATCATCAACACAACTCGTCTCGAAAGGGATTCTGTCATCATCGACCATTCGAGATACTCAGGTTGTTGTCCTGTTTATTTTTCAGATCATGCCTGTTTATTGTGTATGGCTAAAGCCAACTCATCGACTGCCTTCAATAATTGGACATCATCAAAGGGTTTGGGAAAATAATAATTTGCTTTAAACGTTAAACCTCGCTTGATGTCAACTGGTGAGTCCTTGACGGTCAGTAAAATGAAAGGTAATTCCTCTGTTTCCGGGTTGGCTCTGATCTCGACCAGTAATTGGAAACCATTCATGATCGGCATCATCACATCCGAGATGACCAGGTCTGGTTTCTCCATTCTGACCATGTCCAGGGCTTCCTTGCCATTACTGGCCGTTATTATGGTGTGAGCCCGATCCTCAAGAATATCAATCAGGAGAGATAATATGAATTTCTCATCATCCACCAGTAATATTTTATTGACCTTAATTCTTTCTTCTGACGTCATGACCACCACCTCTCACACGGAACTAGCACATGCCCTCCTGTTCCCTACTGTAATCCACTCTTGTGTGATTTACAATTGATTGGAACTTCATACCCCTTATAAAATGAGTCTGTTTTTCCCAAAAACATTTATTGTTCCTTTTGGTCTCGCGAGACGAATCTGCGGCAATGGTCCGCTGTGAAGCTCGACCACTCAGGCGTTCTCAAGAACGGATTGAATTCAAGCTCAAACCAGGGCGAATAGATCGAACCCGGGTTCTTCAGGATATGAAACTCCTGGGAAGGCATATAGCTCTGACCGAGCAGTACTAAGCGTTTTCCCCTCGTGTCCCGAGCCAAATCGAGGACAATGACGGCATGACCGGGACTGGTCCCGCTCCCAGGCTCCACTATGATATCTCCTATTGTCACTTCCTCAGTTCTAATGACCAGAAAATCACGACTTAATGAACTGGTCCCCGCATATTCCATCACTTTGTCCAGATATTGAAGGAATATGGCTCGACCCGTGCCTGGTGGACTGCTCTGTTGCCACGTAACATGAGCACCTTGGACCCGTGGTCGCCATCCCTTCGACCACTTTTTCCAGGAACAATGATCGCCACTCGTAAAACGAAACGAAATTTCATCGAACCTTCCGTTCGACCAGAGGTATTCGGCCCATAATCGAATGATCGCATCGGCACATTGCTGAAATCTAAGGACATCAATATCTACAACACGCTCATGAACATCTTGACGATCTTTTAAGACACCTTGATCGATCGGATACAGATAAACAGGGGCCCCAACCGGTTTCAAGGGTAAATGTCTCAACCACGAGCCAAAACTGCCTTCTTTGATCTGCTCCCTGCTAAAACCCAATGGACTTACAATTTGATCGAGTAAAACCGAAGTGGGCTCATGCTCGAGCCAGCAGTATTCTCCAGCATTCAGATTGGGCATAGCTAAAAAAAGGAAAGATATAACAGCCAGAATTGCTCTCATCAGAGTGACTCGAAAACACCGAGTACAATAATCAGAACATCTTCTCATCATCTCACAACTACCCACCCTTCTCACTCTCCCCTCTCCACTCCCACTCGTCTTGTCTCTCCATCCCTTCCATTCAACCATTAAGGTACGAGTTGACCAGCTGGGCGCATTGCTGGCCTTGTTGGACCGAGACATTGAGACCACGTTCAGGGTAACTGGTCATCATTCCTCCAATAAACAGGCCTGGCCAGGGGGTATCATGGTCTAGTTTAGTATCAAGGTAGTTGATAGTGTAAATGGGACCGACAGCCGCAGCCCTCGAAATACGCCACCACAATATATCGTTGGGATTCAAGCCAAATTCTGTTTCAAGCCCGATTTGAAAAGTGTGAATTAGTTCTGGATCAGGCATGCGATAGAGTGGCCCCATTTCATTTTCCTGATACGAAGCCGCATAGAGTAGATGTTCACCAGCATAGTTATCACAGGAATGAAAATGGGTATGTTCGATAAGCAGGGCAAAGGGGAGTGAATCTGAACGGATATTTAACCAGTATGTTTTCAGGAGCGGTTTTTTGAGACCGATCAGGGCACAAATAACACTCTGACTATGATTTTTTTCGAGTTTGAGTCTGTACGATTCCGGGAAGATAGCCAGTTGGTCCAGGATTGAAGGGGCAACCGTCGAAACAAGGCATCGAGTTTTCCAGGTTGCGTTTTGGGATTGGACTGTAAAAGTCTCATCAGCATTTCGTTTGATATTGATTACTTTTTCTGAACACTTGACTTGTCCGGTTTCATTGATTGTATGAACGAGCTTGGTGATGAGAGTCTCGAAGCCGTGTTTGAAATAGCCCAGTTCCTCACCCTTGAGCTTACGGTTCGAGCGTAATTTGAGTCGAGCACAGAGCCAGGCTGCCGAGATGCTGTCTGCAGCACTTCCGAACTTGCTTTTGAGGAGTGGAGCGAAAAAATTCTCGTAGACACTTTGATTAGTGTTCTGGAGGAGCCAATCGCGAGCGGTTATCCGGTCCAGATGTCGGAAATCCTTGGTCCGCTTAATCATCAGCATAGCTTTAGCCAGAAAAAATTTATCGATCAGCGACAAGCCGCGAAACATAAGGATTTCACGAGGTGTATCAAGATTATACACATGACCCTGATGATAATAGCCGGTCGAGGCCTTTTTCCAGACCAAGTCATGATTGAGTTCGAGTTGTTCGATCAGTTCGAGCAGGTTTTGGTCATAAGAAAAAAAATGATGATAATATTTCTCGATAGTATACTGGTCAAACTGATAGGAAGCGAGCAAGCCCCCCGGTTTATTATCCGCATCGAGAACGACAACATCGTGTTGTTGTCCGACCAAAGAAAGAGCACAGGCCAAACCGGTCATTCCCGCACCAATAATAACGCAATCATGTAATTGTTCAGACATGTGAAGAGTCAATCCGATCTGCTTGCAAACCGAGTTAACCGAGGAAGACAATTACTATTTCATCCTCGATCAAGCACTTTGTGCTCCTTCATCTTCTTGAAAAAAGGCACTACCACGATTTGTGCTCTTCAAATGAAAAAAAAGACCTCCACACTTTCTATCACTGGAGGTCTTTATTTTGGAGAACGTTGAAACACAAAATTTCGGGAGTCTCGAATTGGACTCCGTCGTAAAACATGAGTCGATCGTAGAATCCTGTTCAGGTTATTCACCGTGGATTTTCTTTTTCTTCTCGGCTAATTCTTCCGGCGTTTCCTGATGGTCTTCATCAGGAACGCAGCAATCGACGGGGCAGACTTCAGCGCATTGTGGTTCGTCAAAAAAACCGATACATTCGGTGCACAGATCGGGATCGATAACAAAACAGTCCTCACCTTCAGTGATTGCTTCATTGGGGCATTCTGGTTCACAAACCCCACAACTGATACATTCTTCAGTAATTTTAAGGGCCATTTTTTTTCCTCTTTCTTTTGCGATCCCGGAAAACAGAGCTCCCGGAAAACGCTCAGTTAAAAGTTCAAGTAACGATAAACACAGAGCACAACGACATATTTTCCAATTATCATAGTATTAACCGGTTTAAACGCATTGATATTTCTTTTTTACCAAATTTCAAGGTCTGATAAAAAAAAAATAAGGGCAAGTAAAAAAAAAGGCCTCGAACAAGTAAAGAAGGGCAAAGAAAGGACATTGAACTGATCAAAAAAACGGCCACGGAAGTTGACTGTCCCGAGTAGTATCATCTATTACTATCATCGGTGATCAAACATGAAAGCTGCAATTTCTGGTAAAAGGAAGAGATGGGTTAGAGATTGGCCGAGTATATCAATCCAGTTGTAAGTGATGGACAGGGTAATATTTTCGAGATTCCCGGTTATACGATGGTCGGGATGTCCCTATCGGGACCGATTGCTCTCGCTTCACGTGACGTCATTCCCCTGCCTGAAGGGAGTGATTTATTTGAGTTGCCGGCTCGGATAGCATTAGCACAAAATAATGCGACCGGGGAATTAATGGAGATCAGCCATTATCATGGCCAGGCAGTATTACCAGTGACAGCCTTTATGGCGCCAGCGTATATCCAGATTGCCCGGACAGCGTTTCGTAGCAGGCCCAATGCTCCGACGCTGCCTCTGTTCAGTTACACAGCGGTGGGTTGGCATCGGGGTCGGTTTTATGTTGCTGGGAAACGGATTGATCGCGATCAGCGTCAAGACTTGCGGAATTTTGAACAGGCTCGTCTCGATAAAGCCTCTCAGGACATGCTTCGACGTTATCCAGCTAATAGGCTGGTCGAGCATCTGGTCCGTAACTGTGTCATACGTTATGGCTGTCCGGCGGCCCGTAATTTTGTGCTGGAACGGTGGGAATGCCCGGCTCCGGTCAGTCCATCATGCAATGCCCGCTGTGTGGGATGTTTATCGAAACAGGGAAATGAATCCGGTTTCGTTGCTTCCATGGATAGGATTTCTTTTATACCGACGGTAAACGAGTTGGTTGAATTCTGTCTCCCCCATCTTGAGAAAGCGGCACGACCCGTGATCAGTTTCGGCCAGGGCTGTGAAGGTGAGCCCTTGCTCCAAGGTGAGCTCATCGAGAAAACGATCAAGGTCCTTCGAAGCAAGACCCAGCGTGGCGTGATCAATCTCAATACAAACGGGAGTCGACCGGAAACGGTTGAACGGCTTTGCCAGGCTGGTTTAGATAGCATCAGGCTGAGTTTGAATTCTGCCCAAGAGAGATATTATTCGCGATACTTTAGACCACGTGATTATGCATTCGAGCAGGTAATGGAATCCATGCGTAGAGTCGCTCGATATGAGCGTTGGATATCGATCAATTATTTCATTATGCCCGGATTTACTGATCATGTTGATGAAGTGAAGGCACTCGAAGACCTCCTGCACGAGATACCGATCAACATGATCCAGACTCGAAATCTGAACTGTGATCCGGAACTGTATCAGCGACTGCTCGGACTCGAATCATCGCCTGACGGAACGATGGGTATACCAGGCTGGCTCGATTACATGGCACAGCACTATCCCTGGCTCAAACTGGGTTATTTTAATCCGCCTCGGGTGGAGATGAAAAAATACTGGAAGCTTTGTCCCAGGAAAAAAACAGCTGTGCCCTAAACATTGCAGATGATACAATCAAAAGTTGTCCCATGCCTGCTTAAGGATTCAGGATTGACCTGATAGGGCTAAGGCTTTATATTTATTATAGATAGAGTTAAAAAACTTATTTTTGCCTGAGAAACTCCAGCGATCAGCAAAGGAGCGACCATGCGGGTCAAGCGGGTATTTCCATGTTATCTAAGCTGCGTGCTGTTCTTCTTGTGCGGTTTTTCATATGAAAATAGTGATCGGGCAGTATATCGTGATCGAAGCATCGTATTGCATTCCCGGGAGATACGGACTGAGCACATGGTCCGGGTTGATCCGGTTGAGATCATGTCTCAATCCGAGCAATTCTTGTGGTTGATCAGCTACATTCAGGGACAAAGCGATCAAGTACGTCGAGCGATCGAGGTCGAACATGTCCGTTTACTCGAGTATATCCCGCACAATTGTTTTCTGGTGTATGGTCCTTCAGAACAGGTAGCTTGTCTCTTCGAACACAGGGTCATAACCTGGATTGGTCCTTATCTGGCAACGGATAAATACAGAATCGAGCAATTTGAGCAGGGTTGTCACGAATTACAGGTCCAGATAGTGCAGACGGCCCTGTTTGGAAAGACATTATCAACAATCAAGGCTATGCCTGATACGTCGGTGTTGCGAATGACTCGCTCGAATGATCGGGCTCTGGTCTCAGTCGATACAAGAGCGTCGTCGATCATGGCTTTTGTGGACGATGTAGCCCATCTCCCAGACGTTCTTTTTCTTGAGCCTGTTCCGGTATATCAGCCGGGCAATGCGGAGGCGGCCTGGATGGTTCAATCGGGCGATACCGTTAATAAATCGGTCCCCCTATGGATGAGCGGGGGGGTTGATCGTCTCGATGGGGCCGGCCAGATCATCGGGGTTTGCGATACCGGACTGGACCCGGGCCTCTGTCATTTTTATGACGAGACCCAGCCTTTCCCCGGCGAAACAGTCAATACAAACCATCGCAAGGTTATCGCTTATTACGATCTGGTTGGTAATGGTGATTGGGACTCCTGGACCTATCGTCACGGCACGCATGTAGCCGGAACTTTAGCCGGCAATGATCTGACTGATTCGGGCACCAGGTATTGGGATTATCCTGAATACGATCTGGGGGATGGTATGGGGCTGGCGACCAAACTGGTCATACAAGATGCAGCCGCAGGTAACAATTTTACCGGTGTGCCTCTGGACCTGAACGATCTCTTCGAGCAGGCCTATAACGCCGGGGCTCGTTTTCATTCAAACAGTTGGGGTACTTCAGGTAATCACTATTATACGATTCACGCCCAGCATATTGACGAGTTTATGTGGTTCCATCAGAATTTTCTGGTTGTCTTCTTGGCAGGAAATGATGGAAACACTCCGGGCGTTATTTGGGAGCCTTCAACCGCAAAAAACTGCGTTTCGGTTGGGGCAACCTGGAATTTTGAGGAAGATGATGAATGGATCTCGAGTCTTTACTCCGTATCGAGTTATGGTCCGACCCTGGATGGACGATTGAAGCCAACCGTGGTTGCGCCGGGTGTCAACCTGTGGTCGGCCTACGGCGACAAAACCAATAATGTCAGCAGTGGCTGGGAATATGCGGGTTCGTTCGTCAACAGAACATCCGCATTCAACAGTCCGGCTGTGGATGTCCAGATATTCGATCAGAACGGACATTACATACTGATAGCTTCGACAAAATTTGAAGAAGGAACTGGACCTTTCGGTGGGATCATCGAGTTGATGGTCAACCTGAAAATCCCGGCTGATGCTTCCATCCAACCCCTGTTCGAGTATTCGGTTGATGTTTCGGGTAGTCCCGGCTGGGTTTCATTTGTTCCTGCTGATTTCACCGATGGTTTCCAGCAGGATGGTCTGGTCCGTTTTGAAGGTGATGATCTCACTAATTGGGAATGTTTTACTGTCAATGAAATCACCGGTCAGACCGGCACAACGGACTATTATTGGATCAGGATCACCCGGACCAACAGCTCGGTCACTACACCCCCGACCGAGAATATCATCAAAACAACCTATCAGCCCGGGAATTGCACCCCGATTGATATGAGTTCGACCTATGGTAACTGCAGTTGTTACTGGTCGAGCGGGACCAGCATGGCGACCCCGGTCATAGCGGGTGCAGCGGCCTTGGTCCGGGAATATTTTGAGGATGGTTACTATCCGACGGGGACCGAGCTGAGCGAACATGGTTTCGAGCCTTTAGCAGCCCTGGTCAAGGCCGTAATCATCAACGCGGGTTCGCCGATTGCCTATCGACGCTATTACTCGGGTGGTGAATGGATCGACGTGGCTATCCCCGGTTTATTCTCGAATGCACAGGGTTGGGGCCAACCGCACCTTGACCACACCCTCTATTTCCATGAAGACAGCCCGAAACTCTGGCTTGTCCAGGAGGAGAACGGAATCCTGGATGGGCAAGTGTTAAGCTGGTCTGTTCCGGTCCTGGCCAGCTCGACTGATTTAAAAATCACTTTGGTCTGGACGGATTATCCCTCGAGTTGTGCCGCAGCGATCAATCTGGTCAATAATCTTGATCTCGAGGTCGTGGACCCAGCATCGACAACGTATCTGGGTAACGTGATTTCAAGCAATTACTCGACCAGCGGCGGTTCGGCAGACGAACTCAATGTCGAGGAACAGGTCGTCCTCGATGGTTCGAGTCAGGGTTTCTACACCATATCTGTCATCGGGACCAATGTACCCTATAATCCGCAACCCTTCGCTTTGGTCGTGACGGGTGACCTCAACCTGAACCGGAATGGCAGCGGTGAGTATTCATACGGCCTGTTGAATCTCGACCGCAGGATATATGCCGCAGGTCAGACCGCGACCATCACCCTTTATGATCTCGATTTACTGGGGACTGGGACCGGATCGGTCCAGGCGGTCAGTACCACAGAAACAAGCCCACCCGAGCTCATCTCTTTGACTGAATCGCCGGCAAACTCCGGCTATTTTACCGGGACGATCGCTTTGGTCACGGGCACTCCGGTTACGGATGGTCAACTCCAGGTCAATGATGGCGATACTGTGACCATTACCTATATTGATGCAAACGATGGCTTTGGCAATACAAATACACCTATTACAGCCACGGCCACGGTCAATGATACCGAACCCAATATCTCGGCTGTCACTGTGGTCCGGACCACGCACCGTTGTGCGACCTTAAGTTGGCAAACAGATGAACTAGCCGATAGCACAGTCAATTATGATACCGGCATTCCTGTGACATTATCGTATCACGACCCGATCATGACCACAGATCACGAAGTTGAAATCTGTTCATTGAATCCCTGTTTGACGTATTTTTATTCTGTCTCATCGACCAATGAGGCTGGATTGAGCGCGACAGATGATAATGGTGGCTCATATTTTTCTTTTCAGACAAAGGGATTGCGAGATGTGCTTCGTTTTGATCTGACCGTGTGTCCCGATTGGACCATGACCGGAGACTGGCAATGTCATGCCCCGGCCGGTCTTGGAGGCACCAGTTACGGCAATCCCGATCCGGTAGCTGCCCCATCCCGAGTATTCGTTCTGGGCAACGATCTGACTGATGATGGAGATTATGCGGCCTCGACTCTGGCAGAATTGACAACATCCGCGTTTGATTTCAGTCAGAACACGGATGTATTCCTGTCTTTTCAACGCTGGTTGAACGTGGAAGAGGGCTTTTATGATACTGCCCACCTTCAGATCAGTAATGACGGTTCAAACTGGCATGATCTATGGCAAAATTGGAATTTTATGGTCGATGCTGCCTGGGGAATCGATGAATTTGAAATCAGTACCTGGGCTGCCGGTCAATCAGATGTCCAGGTCCGTTGGGCACTCGAAGCCGACGATTATCTGCAGTTGTCCGGCTGGAACATAGATGATATACGCTTCTACGAGCTGACCTCCTGCGAGGAGGGTATCCTAAGGCTCGATCATGATTATTATGATTGCACGGAGTATGTCAACATTGAACTGTATGATCTCAATCTGAACAGTAGTCCGAGCCTTCAGGACAGTTGTTATATCGAGGTTACGAGCGATACGATGAGCACGCCTCTCTCAGTTCTGCTCATGGAAACAGGCTGGAATACCGCCCTTTTCATCGGCAGTTTTCAGCTCTCGCCCCAGGCCCAATCGGGTTATCTGACTGTCAGTGAAGGGGATTCGATTTACGTTACCTATGCGGATGCTGATACTGGTGGAGGATTAACTGGTGCCGTTCAAATATCAGCCCAGGTTCCATTCTTCAATCTCGATATCGTTTCTGTCAGCAAGGATACGCAAGACCTCACCCTGACCTGGCAGATGGAACCATTAACGGATATTTATACCATTAAAAGGTCTGAGGACCCGTCGGATTTTTCTGGTGCTGACGAGTATACGACCTCAGCCGTGCAATGGGTCGATGTGGGCGCCATCGAAGCGATAACCCACAATTATTTTTACCTGCTTTGTGCGGACAATGATTGTGGGACATGACCTTGTTCTCTTCAAAAAGCAAGGTCGGTCTCACTTCTTACCCGCAAGGAAATGAAATTGACAGAGACAGAATTATGTAATACCACTATTTTCTTAGGTTTTAGTCTATCAATGAGTGGTTGACTGAGAAAATCGGGGGTGAACAGAGATGAATTCAGCAAGGAGTTACGTTTGTTTGTATCGATCATGACCGCTCACGATAGTATCAAGAAGAGAGAAATACTTAAAACACTTGCTGAATTACAGATCGGCTCTTTAAACCTGACCGTTCAGGGAGTTAGTATGGACCCAGCCCTGCGTCCCCTGGACAGGGTCCACCTGAACCGCGGTCTTTATCTACCAGGTGATATACTGGTTTATGTCAGAAGGGATTTTATGGTTATCCATCGCCTGATTGGTTGGTGGTGGTATCAGGGTGCATGGCATCTGGTGACAAAAGGGGATAATCTGGAACATATTGATGCCCTCGTTTCAAAGGACTGTATTATTGGCAAGGTAATTTCCTGGGAAAGAAACGGAATCATCTTTTCGGAAACATTTCGACAACGCTTCTGCAAATGGTTGAAAAATATTGGAGGATACATTGTTCGAAGAGCTACCAGACCTAGACTCAAAGTTGATTGATAAACCGGGGATCCCTGCTGATCTCTGGTCTGCGCCACGCACATTGTGGGGATCGAGTAAATATCATATTCAGGCTTATAAAGTTGAATTCGTGATCAATGGTTTAAAAGAAGAGGTGATCCGGACCCTCGACTATCTGAAGATGGGCCAGGTTGAGGTCCCCATCGAGAAACAGGTGACCATTTCCGTCTGGAAAAGCCCATACCCTCAATTTAATAACATTCCCCTCTCAGGAAATGTGTATTCAGTCGGTTTCGAGAATGATCCACCCTATGTGATCTACTTCGGTTACTTTTACGCAGCCCGTTTCAACCTGAAAACCAGACAAATCGATCTCTTTATGGCGGATGCCCAGCCAAAGGTACTGACTGGAGAAGTAGAAAATTTCCTGCGTGTCTCGACCAGCCTGTTCTTTATTTCGGAAAATGTTTTCCCATTCCATTCTTCAGCAGTATCTCTCGAGGGTGAAACCTTTGTCTTTTTTGGACCTCATAATGCAGGAAAATCAACCCTGGCCCAACTGGCCCCCGAAAGTTCACTTGTGCTCGGCGACGATTTGAATGCCTTGATCCTCAAGGAAGACGGCGTCTATATCGCCTCACTGCCCTTTCCGAGCGAGGTCATGCGGATCAGGCCCATTGCCGAGAGGCGAATATCAGCCCTGTTCAGGATTGTCAAAGATAAAACAAATTATTTCGAACCCATGTCACCTGGTGAAAAAATAGGGGCCCTCTATGCCTCAATGCCTGTCTATAATGTTCTCCCCTCTGATATGCGCCAGGAAAGTTCCAGTTTGTTCGAAATATCCGTACGAGTCCCACTGTGTCGACTCCATTTCTCCAAGGACGAGGAGGTTTATCCATGGTTGCTAAAAAACCTAGATTCCATCCCCAGGTAAAACATACGATCATCAAGGATGAGGGCTTGATTATCGCCCAGGAAAACGGCGATGTCCATATCGTGAACGAAGTCGCTTCGTTTCTATTGCCCTTTATTAATGGTGAGTTTACTGTTGAGCAATTGGCCGATAAGGTCACCGAAGCGTATGATGTCGATAAGGAGATGGCCTTACACGATATCGAAGCATTTCTCAACGATCTTGAAAAGAAGAAAGTAATCATTTATGACTGAGAGCTTGATTGGGCTCATTACTAAAGCATGGAACAACCACATTCTCTTTTCAATGGTCCTGGAATTGACCAACCGCTGTGATTTAAACTGTGTTTTCTGCTACACAAATCATTCTAAAAAGGGAAAACGTCTCACCAAAGAAAAATATTTCTCACTCATTGACCAAGGTCGGGACCTGGGCACGATATATTTGACCTTAACCGGCGGTGAACCCACCCTTCACAAAGATTTTTTTGCTATCGGCAGCTATGCCGCCCGTAAAGGTTATTGTCTGAGAATCAAAACTCATGGCTCCTTTGGCGACGTGAATCTGATCGAGAGAATCAAACAGGAAATAAATCCCATGTGGATCGATCTCTCTTTTCACGGTTCCACGGCTGAAATCTACGAAAAAACGACCCAAGTCAAAGGCTCCTTTCAGCGTTTCATGACAAATCTCGATAAATTCACGACTACGGGTGCTCGACTCCAACTCCTTTGCCCGCTCACCCGTTTGAATTTCCATCAGGTCAAAGAGATGATCGATCTCAGTAAACAATTCAACCTGCCAATCCGTTTCGACCCGCAGATCACACCCCGTGATAACGGTAATCGTTCATCTCAAATCTATGCTCTGAATTTTGATGAACTTGTCCAGCATTACCAAACCCTCATGGACTATGATCCCGCTATGCAAAAATTCACCCAAGAGATTGATAGCCCTGACTTTGAAAGCACTGATACTATCCGCGCAAAAATCATCTCGAAATATCGATGTGGAGCGGGAGTCGGTAGCCTGACCATCGACCCCTTCGGCTATGCTTTACCCTGCGTGGCTTGGCGTGACCAGATTGGCAATCTCTGGCACAACTCACTCCATCAAATCTGGATGTCATCATCAAAATTGCAGAAAATCAGAATGCAAAACGAAACCGCGGAAAACTTCTTTCAAGAAAATCACGAGAGAATCGGGCCTGTCCTCTTTTGCCCGGGAAGGGCCCTGACAGAACTGGGAACCGTTACCGAACTCTATGATGATATTGATCGACAGAATCATGCTCAAATAAAATCGGGTTTTTTGAAAAAAAATAAAAAAAATGCTTGACATGTTTTCGAAAAGTTTGTATATATTGGATAACAATTGATTAAAAAAGCTGTAAGGTCGATTTGAGTTGTCATTACGAGTTTAAACGATACATTTTTCAGAAAGAAGAGGAGATTTGCTATGAAGAGAAAGAAATACACAAAACCGGTCATCGTTCACACTGAACATCTGGAAGCCGTAGCAGCTGCATGTCCTGAACCGGGAAAGACCGCTCCACCCTGTAACCCGATTCAATCTTAATATTTTTTGAATCAAGCTTTCATCGACAATATCAAAGAATTAAGGCACCGAAGAAATAAGTCGGTGCCTTTTTTTATGTACCTGCTCCGCGATGCAGCAGTCTCTTTTCCCTAAGGCTGTGTTATCAGAATTGATATACAACAATTAGAAGCAGGCGGTTCATCAGTCATTGTAACTATGTCTCAAGGAGTGGTCCTGATTTCGATATGCGTGGGAGTGACTGATCGAACAAAACCGTTTATGGACGAGTGAATCGGGACTCCCGGCCCTGGGGGATTCAAGTCAGCAATCTTATCTCCGGTCCGGACTTGATCACCCGTTTCGACCAATGGTTGCGCGAGATGCTGCCCATGCTGTTTCAAGGGAATTGAAACGCGAGTTACAGTCATGGGTTGCTGGATAAGGGGAGCAGGTTGATCATACTGGTTCAAACCCAGTTTGGTCATGAGACGTGACAGGGGGAATCGGCGTTCGTCCGCATACGGTTTTTTTTGGGTGAGAGGCAAATCGTCAAGGTGCATTATGTCTGATGAGTGATGGGTTTTATAATCATGGCAGATTTCTTTAGGATCAAGGTCCAGCGGGCAAGAAGCGAGGCTACAGAGATTACATTCCGAACAGTAATGGCAACCTTTACTCAATTCATGCTCCCAGTTTTTCATGGACAGTGCCCTCATAGCCAAATGCGGTTGGACTGGATGTCCGACGAGAAATCGCGGACACAGGTCCGTGCACATCGAGCATTGATCACAACATGAAGAACCAATAAGGGTAACAGTGGTCGATTTCCGTTGATATTTCCGAACGAGAGGATGGTCGAGGGGAAGGAGAATGAGACCGGCTGTAGTCATGGTTACAGGTTGCTCTCGACTCGAGCCCAGGTTGCCCATCATGACCCCACCGACAAGCATAGCCTTATCCTGATCGGAATCGTATGCAAGCGTGGTCAGAATATCACCGATCAAGGCCCCAATTGGGGCTTGGACTGTAACGGGCTTGGGAACATCCCCCCCGACAGTCAGAAAGGTATGCGTCACGGGAGAATGTCGAGAAATGTTATACACCGTTTCAACATTCAGAACTAAAACATGCACATCTGGTGGAATTTTACCTGGTGGAACAAGCCGATCCGTAACGAGATTGACGAGAATGATCTCGTCTCCAGCCGGATAAAAATCGTCCAAAAGAAATAGCTCGACATTGCGATCGGGCAGGCTTTTCAAAGCCGCTCTATGTTGCATATTCTTTTTCTTGATGGCAATGACAATTCTGGAAGCCCGGACCATATCAGCGATGTCCTTCAAAGTCCTGACGATTTGTGGACTATAATGCCTTAAGATTTCTTTGTCCTTATGAAGTAAGGGTTCGCATTCAACAGCATTAAGGATCAGAGTATCGACCTGACATTGGAGTTTCAGATAGGTCGGGAAGCCGGCTCCGCCCGCACCAACAATACCCCATTCCCGAATCATGCCATGCTTGAGTTCCATCATCGTATCCTCGAAAAGAATCATGAACATTATTAGCAGGGAAATCTCGCCCTTTCAAGAACGAATTGGCTAGTGCAGGCCCAGGTCAGGGGCAAAGTCCCAGTATGACTTTCTGGGATGAGACCTGATAGGTCCCCGTGGGGGAAAGAGTACCATCATCCTTCTCAGGTGCGATGATTGAATAAAATGAATCAAATACCTAGATAGTAGACTTGAGGAATGTTTACTGAGCACGACCCTGATATCTAAACAGGACGCACAGAATGATTATACTCGAACATTTGAGTAAATGTTATGGCCCGGTCCAGGCAGTCACAGAACTCAATTTAAAAATCCCTAAGGGGCAACTATTCGGTTTTCTGGGGCCAAATGGTGCCGGCAAAACGACGACGATCAAGATTCTGGCCGGATTACTTGAACCGAGTCAAGGCACGGTAACCATAGCAGGATTCAATCTGAAAACGCATCCCGAACAGGCTAAACGGCTCACCGGTTATATCCCGGACAAGCCCTTTCTCTATGATAAGCTGACAGGGCGAGAGTTTCTCGAATTCATTGCCCGGCTCTACCAATTGAATGTGCCCGCACTCTCCGCAAGAATCGAGTATTATCTCGAACTTTTCCAATTAAAGGATTGGGGTGATGAGCTGATCGAAAGTTATTCCCATGGCATGAAACAAAAGATCGTGATGTCTTCTGCTTTGCTTCATGATCCACAAGTATTAATTGTCGATGAGCCCATGGTCGGTCTGGATCCGGAAGGTGCGCTCCTGGTGAAAAAACTTTTTAAAGACTTGACCCGACAAGGTGTGACCATTTTTATGTCGACACATACGCTCGCTATTGCCCAGCAACTGTGTGACCGGATTGCTATTATCAAAAAAGGGGTCATTATCGCTGATGGCTCGATCGATGAACTCAAAAAACTGGTCAAAACTGGCGTTGAGGAGCTCGAAGATATTTTCCTCGAGTTGACCCAGGACCAGGCTCAGGTCCAACTCGCAGAAATATTGAGTATCAAAAAACCATGAATTTGATTGAGATAACACCCCATTGCTCTTCCTGCCGGACCTCTCGGGGAAGGGCAGTGAACCGCCATTGTTTCAAATAGTTCATGGCGATTTGTTCGAGTTCTGCATTGGCTTTCTTTTCCGGGATTATCTTACCGACGGTACCATCAGGAAATACCCAAAATTTCAGAGTAATGACCATACTTGTTTCGAGTGAAACAGTCGGTAATGTCGGTTTAAAAATGACCATACGTGAGGCGACTGGTCCTTCGATCTGATCCTGGTTGGATGTGTTCTGATCCGGAGCGGGCAAATCGTTTGAAGGTGGGGCGATTTTCTGGTCAGCTTTGTCTACAGGTGTCGAAAGCCACTCACCATCCTTGGGAAGGTGCCATTCGAGATCAAGAGGTAATTCGGCCATGGCCGATGGCAGAAGCTTGAGCTTATCATCAGTCAGGGCCAGGGAATCAGTAAGGATTGGTTCAATAATAGTTTCTTCATAGCTCTGGTCTATTTTCTGAAAATGAGTTTGAGGGAGAAAAAAACTTTGGGTCGTTTGGTCTCGCGGTGTTTGATTCAAAAGGTCGGCTTCATTCACCGTTTCCAGGGTTTCAAGCCAGTCCACATGTTCGGAAAACCTCTCGGCACTAAAAGCGGTCAGAACATTTTCATCAAAAGGAACAAATGAAACGACCTGATAGGTCTCGAGTTCGAACCCTTTGGAAAAATCAGGTCCGGGCATGAAAGCAAGGACACAGAAATGGATGAGCACGGAGATGAGGATATAATAGAACAAGTGATAATGTGGTGACTTGTTTCGTTCTCTGGTCATGCTGTAAAAATCTCCGCGAGCATCAGATCAAGGCGTACGATAGTTGTGCATTGTATCGGATTGATTAGTTGGATGTTTCCGGCGTTGAGGGCCTGGTAGCGATCCCGACATCGAGCTGTAAAGAACGGGCAATATCCATAATCTGGACAATCATACCGTGCCTGACCATTTCATCCGCTTTGATCAATAAAAATTGCATATTCTTTTCCGATAATTGCTGTACCAGAGTGTCCCTCAGATGTTCAAGCTGTACGGATCGATTTCCGAGAATCAGTCTATTATCCTTGGTAATGATTATTTTGAGTTGGTTTTCGGGTTGCAGGTCCGTTGAGAGTGAACGTGGGAGTTGAATCCGAAGACCGGGTTGAATGACGAAACTCGACGAGATCATGAAGAAAATAAGCAGCAGCAGGACCACATCGATGAGTGGGGCCATACTCAATTCCGGTTTGATAACATTTCTGGTCTTGAAATTCATAATGAGACTCAGCTCCTTCTCGTTTAACGAATCTGCCAGGTTTCGATGTTCTTATCATCGGTCAATTGGGTAGTGCCTTCGGCGAGAATTTCGACGACTTCGAGCGATGTTTTTTCCATAGCTAGAAGGAAGTGATTAACCCGTTTTTGGAAGTAATTATGAAAAACCAGGGTAGGTATACCCACCAGCAGGCCGGCAGCGGTGGTAATCAGAGCTTCCGAAATACCTCCGGATAAGGCATTGGGGTCCCCCACCCCCTGCAGGGAGATGACCTGAAAAACCTCGATCATGCCGGTTACGGTCCCCAGAAGTCCCAGAAGGGGAGAGATGCTGGCGATAGTCGCCAGGGCATCGAGATAACGCTCGAGAAAAACGACTTCCTGCTTGCCAACATTCTCGATAGCTTCCTTGATCTCCTCCCTATTCCGACGATGTTTCAGAATACCTGCCTCAAAAATACGGGATACCGGTTGCCAGGTCTTCTGACATAATTCCAGGGCCTCGCTGATTTTTTTCTGGTTCAGTAGTGTCTTGATTTCGTTGAGAAAAGAAGGCGGCAGTATTTTACTCTCCCTCAGGTGTAACAATCGATCGATGATAATGGCCAGAGCCAGAATCGAACATAAACCAATCGGGACCATCATTATCCCGCCCTTGAAGATATATGCGAAGAATTGAAACACAGCAGGTCTCCTCTGAAATGTTTCCGTTAAAAAACAAACCGTCGTTTCAGGTTCACAGTGTTAGTGTTAGTCTGGATCTATGTCAAATTTTAGAACATATCCAGTCCGGGCCGGTCGATCCGAGACCGGATGAGACCGGACTGATATCTGATAATGCGAAGACTCCTTTCCAACGAGGCAGGCCTCGTTATCTGAGTTTCATTATCCACGAGCGGGCCTGTTCGCTCAAATCAGGCAGTATGGTCCGATTGGCCACTTTCTGATAGAGTCTGAGTGCATCCTGGGTTTTACCGTTCTTGCGGGACAATTCTGCAGCAGCGAACTCGGCCCGACCGCACCAGTCTTCATAACTCGAGAACAAATAGACGACGCGAATATAGTGAACGATGGCTTCGGACCAGAGGCCTTCCTGGTCATACGTTTCAGCAATGGCGAATTGTGAGCCGGCCTTCAAATTGACCACGGGACTATCGAGTACTCGCTGATAGTGTTCCCGAGCCCTGGTAAATTGCTTATTTTCTTTGCAGATGTTGCCGGCAAGAAAATAGGCCTTATATGAAACAGGATGACTTGGATAATTGGCGCCGACCTGTTCCAGTGCCTGCAATGCTTCTTGCTTATTACCCAGATCATAATAGATTTCACCTATGGCATAAGCTGCTTCAGGCACTCGATTATGATCGGAATAGTGCTCTATGAACATACTGTAAGTGGCCAGTGCCTTTTCCTTTTGACCGAGCTCAGCCTGTATCTTTGCTTTGCCGAACAGGCAATCCGGGACCAGGTCACTGGTCGGGAAACGGGTCAGAAAATCCTCGAAATTGCTAAAAGCCTGCTCGAATTCGCCCTGATCATAATATAATTGCGCTCGGCGAAAGAGAGCATGCCTGACCAGAGAAGGATTGGTCTGGTTTTCGATCAACTTTGTATATATGTCGATCGCTTTTGTATATTGGCGTTCACCGGCATATTGCTCACCGATCAGTAATTGAACAACCAGTCCGAGCGGACTGTGTGGGTCTTTGCTGAGAATGGTATTGCTCTCCTGGACAAAGCGATCGAACTGGCCCAAACGGTAATAACTCAAGCCTATGCCATACTGTGCTTCGATCGCCTGCTCGGCGTGAGGAAAACGCTCGATCATGTCGCGATACGCATCCAGACTCTGATTAAAATGACCCAAATTGTAAAAAGCATCGGCACGGGCCAGCAGGCTTTTAGGAGTCAATTCATGGGCAGGATACTTGATGGCAAAATCCAGAAAAATGTTCGCGGCTGAGGCAAAGTCCTCCTTTCTGAAGGAACACCAACCCAGATTGAAGAGGGCTTGGGCTGCATCATCACCTGAAGGATAGAGTTTCAGATATTTCTTGAAATAATCGATCGCCCGATCAAGGTCCTCCCGCCGAAGAGACATATTGCCCAAGATAAAAACGACCTTCTCAAAAAGGATATGATCAGGATAGTTCTTTTCGAAACGACTGAAATAATCGAGGGCCACATCATATTCTCGAACATTAAAATAGCTTTCTGCGAGTTGAAAGAGGGCTTTGGGCCTCAGGTCCGATTCGACCTTGGCGTCAACGATCTCCTGGAAACAACCGATTGCTTCGATCCATTTGCGTTGTTGGTAATAGGTCTGCCCCAGACCATACAGCACTTTGGTCCTTAAGCCTGTCTGAGGATGGTCGTTCAAGAGTTTCCTGAAAGTCTGTTCCGCAAGTTCAAGTCGAATGGCCCGTCGTTGCGATTCTGCCAACCAATAGAGAGCACTATCGACAAACCAAGCCTCGTTATAGAGACTACTCAACTGTTCAAAGGAGAGTATCGCCTGCTCGAGGTCACCCTCGAGAAAAGAACACCAACCCATCCGAAAGAGGGTCATGGGTTGAAGATAAGTCTTTTCTTGCTCCATCATGGTCCGGACCTGAGTATAATACACCAGAGCCTGGTCATAGCTAGTTCTGTTGAAAAAAATCTCGCCCAGCATAAATGCCGTTTTTGCCACAATGCCATCATCGGGATACTGATCGAGAATACGCAGAAAGATTTCCTCCGCTCGCTCATAGTTTGCCTGCTGGAAAAAGAGTAATCCAATAAGAAAATATGCTTTGGGGACCACGACGGATTGAGGATACCGATCAATGACCTGTTGCAAATTGTGGACCCCATCTCGCAACTCATCCTCTTTCAGATCAATCAGGCCAAGTGCATAACAGGCTTCAGGTCGAAAAGGATTATCGGGATCACGTTCGAGGAGAAGATTGAATACTTGTCGGGCCACATCATACTGACCGGCACCTACATACGCCCAGCCCTTGCTATATAATGCCCTGTCCTGTAAAGGTGAATCCGGAAAATTAGCGGCGAAATTGTTCAAGGAAGTGATGGCAGCCGTCCACTTTTTACTGTAATAATTAGCCTCAGCCATTAAATAATGAGCATTATCCGTTAAAACACTCAAGGGATAGGCTTCGAGAATATGCGAGAATGAATCAAGGGCGACTTCATAATCTTGCAGCAAGAATGAAACCAGTCCCAGTCGAAACAAGGCATATTCAGCCTCAGCAACGTTCGGAAAACGTTCGAGCAACTCACGATCATAACGGGCGGTCATGATATAATCACCACGCTCATAATAGAGACTTGCCAGCATATAATAGACATTCATCAGGACCGGATCGCTGGGAAAACCCTCGAAGAGAGAGTGGAACTCGTCAAGCGCAGCCTCAGCATCACCTGCTTTGCGCAACGCTTCTGCATAAAAAAAATGAGCTTCGGCCTGATTTGGACTGAACGGATACTTGGCCATGAAATTACGGAATTTTTTACGGGCTTGGTGAAGTTTCCCGGTTTTAAAGGCGTAAAGGCCCTTATCGAATGCCGCTTTTTCACCTTTGAACAAGCCATACATCCACGAAGTCAAGCCAGATTTCAACATAGCCGAGCTGGGAAATTGCACATCAGGATACGATGTTGCAGGCCAGCGAAACTCAGGCAAAGTGAAAGGTTTGAACACCAGTTCAAAGTCAGTCCATAATCCTTGGCTGCTAAGGTGAGGGAAGGGATCATCCGTCATCTCCTGTAACAGTTCCGCCCGCTCAGCAATAATGGTAACCTCGGGCAAATGCAAGCTGGGATTTTCTTCATCGGACCATAGAGGGTCCGATACAAACAGAAGCAGTACAATGACGAGGCCGGTCAAAGTCAAAGATCTTGACATGCAAAAAAGTGTATGCTTGGTCATGGTCCCTCCCCTTCCGGAGGTAGGCTCTCCAATATATCCTGGATTTGATCGGAAGAACTCGTTGGCTCTTGATCAGTGTCATATCTGACCAGTCGCTGCCGGGCAAGATTGATCAGGGATTCAGTCTGACCTTCAGCCAGCAGGACCTGATAAAAACGGAGCGCCTGCTCGGGGTCCTGACGGGCTTCACTGACGAGACCAGCCCTGATCAATGCTCGATCATACCAGACATTCTCCGGTTTACCTGACTGGATAACCTCCTCGAATGCGGTCAAAGCACGATCATACTCATAAATCTGAGCATAATGAACGCCCAGCAAATAAGTTGCTTCCAGTTTGACATCAGTCGATTTTGATTGTCTGGCCAATTCAAAGAAATCCCTGAGTTGTTTCTGATCAGATTCACTCGTGGCCTGACGAAAAAAATGACGTAAAGATAGTTGTGCCTCGGATGTGTCGGCATGTTCTCTGATCAAGGTGAAGAAGTATTCGAAAGCTTCCGCTTTTTTCTCCTGATGGATAAGGTTGAGGGCTAACTGGAAAAGGGTTTTGGCTTTCTCGGCCGGCAATGATGCTGCTGTAAGAGCTCCTTTATATGCCCTTTCTCCAGCGATGTTTTGACCGGATAACTCGAACGTTTGGCCTTTCAACATGGAATAAAGCCAGATGTCCTCCGGGCTAACCTCAGCCAAGGGCACTGATTCCAAAACGGCGAGCGCCCTTGGTCCATTTCCCTGCCTAAGAAGAAGTTGGAGCAATACCAGCTTGACCGTGTAATTCAGGGAACTGGCTGGATACCGATCGATAAAGGCCCCATATCCGGCAATGGCTTCATCATAACGAGACAGATACTCATAACAGCGACCAATGTGAAAAAGAATCTGCTCCCCTTTAGGACTCGACCCCAAATCTTTCTGCAGTTTCTGGTAATAGATCAAAGCCTTTTCCCATTGCTGCTCCTTGAAATAAGCGAAAGCTATTTTTTCCTCGACCTGCCTGATCAGGACCTGTTCAGTCGTAAAACGGAGATATTCCTCAAAAGCGACAAGAGCTGAACGATAGTCCTTGACCTGAAAAAAGGTCTCACCCAGCCAATATCTACTCTTGTTGATCAATTTCGAGTTGGGATATTGCAGAATAAAGGTCTGAAATTGCATAATGGCCTTATCATAATTGCCCATATGATAAGAGGTCAACCCCATCTGGAGAAAGGCCTTCTCCACTATTTCAGACTGATCGGCATATTGGGTCATGATCTGTTCAAATGTGTTCAACGCCTCATCCCAACGAGAAGCAGCCTGGTATAAATCTGCCAGACTCAGCCAGAGATCACCCTTTTCAGCCTCATCCCCGTGCTTCAAGGCCAATTTTAAATATTGGATCGCTTCATCGAAACGTTGAATATGTCGATAGAGCGAACTCAATCCGACCATGACCTGGAAACGCATCGACCCCTTGGGATAACGCTTGAGATACAGAAGATAGTGCGTCTCGGCTTCCTGGACCTGTCCCAGTTGAGCATGGATGTAGGCCAAATTGATCAAAGACTCCTCTGCCTGGGGCGCATCTGCAAAGTCGAAAAGCAGACGAGTGAAATAGTCTACGCCGTTCTCATACTGCATATCCTGTAAATGTGATAAACCCAATAGGTAAAGAATCTCAGGATAGAGTTTCTTGTCATTAATGAGAACCGGATTGTTCTCGAGTTTCTTTTTCAGAAAAGCAATACCATCCTTGGGTCTCCCTGCCCGAAGATAAGCAGTCGCACTCAGAATCAGAAGTTCAGAATGCTTGTCCGGCTTGATGAACTTCTCAGAACGGCTCGCTTCGTTTAAAAAGGCTTCGTAATTCCCACTGCGAAAATACGATTGCAACAGCAGAAAATAACACTCAGCCACGATTTCCTCATTGAAATCCAGATGAGTCACTTCGAGCAGGTCTGTCACTGCCTCAGGATACTGTTCATTTTCAAAGTAGGACAGCCCCCGCCTGAACAGGCTGTATTCATAATATGCATTGGTAGTGCTGTTTTTAAGAGCTTGGCTGAATTCCTGCTGAGCCTCACCATATTTTTTCATCAGATAAAGACTCTCACCGGCCCAATAATAGGCTGTCCCACCTGACTTCGATTCCGGAAATCTTTTGGGAATCTGACCATAGGTTTCAGCCGCTGCACTATACTGACCTTGCAAAAAATAACTCCGCGCTAATCGGAACAGAGCATTTTCCGCATCACCATGGTTGGGATAATTGGTCAGAAACCTTTGAAATTCCTTCTGGGCTTGCTTGTACTCCTTGCGCTGAAAAGCGATCTCACCTAGAAGTAACTGGGCTTTCCCCCGTCGCGAACTTGAGGTGTATTTTTCCAGAAATAGCCGTAATTGCTGGCGAGAAAGATCATAAAGCCCGTCTTCGAAAGCCCGAACAGCAATGGTAAAATCATCCTGCTCACTTGACTCTACTTGACCCGGATTGGGGGACAGCAACACGGATGAAAGAATGAGTAATGCCCAAATAGGAACGGTCATTTTTCTCAAACGCATCTCAAATCGTGCTACAAATATCATTTCATTAATACTCCATGTTGCTCGGTCCCGCCAACCATCAACCGGTCCAGGGATAGGTCAGTCCGGTTTCAAGCCTGATACCATTGATCGATATACCGTGAGGCCGTCTCGGACTCAAGCCAGTCTCTAATCGTATGATCATACCGAGAAAAGTAACTTTTTTCAAGTTACCTCGAGCTCTCGTTCCGAATGATTTCGAATTCATCTCACGACTTGAAATTTATAGTCCAAGGGCACATACTGACAAGTATTATCACAAGTTGAATAGGAGTAAAGTCTCGCAAGAAGGAGCAAGGAATGGATACGACAGCGGCACATGGTCCGGAGTTGGACAGCCTCCACCCAATGGAGAAAAAGATTCTGGTCTGTCTGGATCGGGACTCAGCACTCAGTGACACTGAATTGATCGAACGGACCGGTCTGGATGAAGCTCAACTGCGTCGAGCCATCGGATGGTTGAAAACAAAAGAATATATTGACATCGCCTCAGAACTGACCGAACTTCTTGTCAGCCTGACGGAAAAGGGCCAGGACTTTGCCCACAAAAGCACACCTGAAGTCAGAATTATGACCGAACTGGAACAGACAAACGAATTGCCCATGACTTCCATTACCGGCAACCCCGATTATGAGTCCGATGATTTGGCCAAAGCGGTAGGAAACCTGAGGAAAAGCGGGGCGATCACCATTGAACAGGGTATGGTTAAACTCCTTGATTCGCAAGCAGCACAACAGTTTCGGCTCATAAACGATTTTCTGCGAGAGCTGTCCGGACAGACCAGGGTTCAGCTTGACCGATTGGACCCTCTCAAGCAAGAGATCGCCCGGGCTGGTTTCCATAAACGTGGCAAATCAAAAGGCATTTTCTGGATTGATGAACAGGTCCGACGGACCTATCGTTTATCCCAACGTGGTTTGGCCATCCAGGCGTTGATGAACACCACCGAAGTTGCCTTTGACGAGATTTCACAATTGACTGCTGCCATGCTTAAAGATGGTTCCTGGAAGGGCAAAACGTTTCGGAAATATAACATCACCCTGCCTTCTCCCCGGGTCATTGTCGGTCGCAAGCACCCGTACCGTGAATTTCTCGACCTTTTAAAGAAAAAACTGATCAGCATGGGCTTCGAGGAGATGCGCGGTAATATTGTCGAGAACGAATTCTGGAACATGGACGCGTTGTTTATGCCGCAATTTCATTCGGCCCGCGATATTCATGATGTCTATTTTGTGAAGGAGCCCACACTGGCCCAGAGCATCGAGGAGCCCTTCGCTACGAATGTGGCTCGCTGTCACGAAAATGGTGCCACTACAGGCTCGGCCGGCTGGCGATACACCTTTGATCGGGAACGATCACGCAGACTGTTGCTGAGAAGTCAGGGCACCGTCCTTTCTGCCCGGACATTAGCCCAAAAACCTAAAATCCCGGGAAAGTATTTTGCCATTGCCCGCTGTTTCAGATACGATCACATCGATGCGACCCATGCTCCGGATTTCTACCAGATCGAAGGCATTGTCCTGGGTGAGGACATAAATTTCAGGCACCTGCTTGGCCTTCTCAAATTGTTTGCTGAAGAAGTTGCCCGTTCAAAGGAGGTAAAATACTTGCCCGCTTACTTTCCGTTTACCGAGCCATCGGTCGAGGTCCATATCAAGCACGAGCGGCTGGGTTGGATGGAGATGGGCGGGGCCGGCCTGTTCAGACCTGAAGTGACTAAGCCTCTCGGTGTCGATGTGCCGGTTATAGCTTGGGGATTAGGCATTGATCGCATGGCCATGGTAGCCCTGGGCATCCGTGATATCCGTGACTTGTTCTCGACCGATCTCGATCTGATCAGGTCCACGGTCTTCTCTTTATAAAATGAAGCTGGACCAAAATGACATCTCATAACCAGCAGGAGTATGCACACATGAACACAAAACATTCTTTCCTATTCGTCCTTGTGCTGATCGTAGCCATACTGGTTCTGCCACTCAGGACATTTGCTCTTGAGTATAATGTCGGGGCCCACCTGGGCACATGTTCCTACCAGGATGAGCTCGGGTCAATGTACGATCAGAATGCCCTCATGTTCGGTCTCCATGGCCAGTTGATGCTCTATCCGCTCTTCGGTATCACTCTCCAATACGATTATCTGGCCACTTCATCGGGTGAAATCCCGGTTATGGACACCAATAACACGGAATTCGACCACGTCGAGACCGAAATCCAGGGCCAACTCATTTCAATCACCCCGACTGTATTGATTAAATGGAAGCCTGACCAGCTGTTTGTGCCCCAAATCGGGTTGGGTTACAGTTTGTTCAACGGCAAACAAACCATTGACAAGAATCCCTATTGCGAAGAACGTGACAGCAGCTTCGACGGGTCCGGATTCAATGTCACTGCTGGTTTTATCTACAATCTCAAACCCCGGTACGCTGTGCAACTCGAAGGTCGCTATCATTGGCTCCAGATCGCTATTGATGATGGCTCGGGCGACGAAGAAAAGCAGTCCAACGGATTTGCGGAATTATACGCAGGTTTTGTCTACCGCTTCGGCGATCTGCATTGAACCTGATATTACGCCAATTAAGCCTCATTTCTTCAAACCATGATCCGTAGATAGAGAATACATGTATCAGACCATAACCCTGGAACATGCTGGACACATATGCCTGATTTATTTGAATCGGGCCCACCGTAAAAACTCGATGACTGTTGAAATGGGTTTAGAGCTCGAACGGGCCGTCAGCGAAATCAATGCCGATACTTCAGTCCGGGTGGTCATTCTGACCGGCGCGGGTGACACCTTCTCTTCGGGTGGCGACCTGGATATGATCAAAAAACTGCAACAGCACAACGCTGAGGACAACACCCGTTTCATGCACGAATTTTATCGGAGTTATTTCAGTATCTGCAAACTGGAAATGCCCACAATCGCCCTGATCAACGGACATGCGATCGGAGCAGGTTTCTGCCTGGCCCTGGCCTGCGATCTCAGGACTATCGCCACACATGCTCGGATCGGGCTGACCTTTGTGAAAATCGGCATCAATGCCGGTATGGGCGGTACCTTTACGTTGCCCCGCCTCATTGGGGCCGGACGGGCCGCGGAATTACTCTATACCGGCGACTTGATCGCAACCGATCAAGCCCTGGACTGGGGCCTGGTTAACCGCGTCTTCTCCCCGGAAACACTCTTCGAGGAAACCTTGACTTGGGCAGAACGGATAGCCCGTAACGCACCCCATGCCCTGAAAAATACTAAACGATGTTTAACCAGCACCCTGAATGATGAATTGGAAAAGGTTTTTGACCTGGAAGCAAGGGGACAGGCCATATGTTACTCTACCCATGATCTGAGCGAAGGCATCGACGCTGTCTTGAACAAACGTGAACCTCAGTTCACAGGAGAGTAAGCCTCAAATCAGAATCTGGAAAGAACTGGCCGTGAATACACTCTATCAGAATATCCTGGATACGCTCACAGCAGATAAATCTGAATTCAGAGACCGTTCATTCGAGGAGCTCCTGTCCGGATGTAATCGGACCGAACTCCTTGAGACAGTGACAGCACTCGAACAATATCGCCGCCAGACGACCAATTTGTATCAGCGGGTCCGGGCGACCCTCTTCCTGTTTGCCTTGTATCGCTTTCGCCTGATGGGTAGCGGATATATTCCGAAAGCAGGTCATATTCCTTATGCTGGGGTCCAAGCCCTGCGAAATGGCACGCTCGAGCAAGCCCTGGACATTTTCCAGGCAGAAGTCCGGCAACAAGGTCAAAACGAAGCTTTAGCCAGTGCATTGGCTGAAACATATCATCAATTGGCCTTCTCCTCTTTAAGGAGCCAGGTCCAGTCATCCCTCAGGCAAAGCCCGGGTAACGATCTCCTGTTCACCATCGGCTCGGATAATGATTACCCCTTCCGGGTCGCGCCGGAGATGAAGCGATCAACTGCAACTCCCCTACTGTTTACCCGATCTGCAGTCAGGATGGACCCGAGCCACAGCGGCTGGTCCGATATTTTTTTCCTGGGCATGGATTATCCTGAAGGTGCACGGGTAGTCAATATTTCGATTGATCTGGCCGTCAAGGGTTCTGAAGCACTAGTCGCCCCGCCGGTCCAATCGTTCTGCCGCATCATTCCCGAACCCATTATCAGAATATGCGCCCTTGATCTGGCTGAAGCAAAGGAAATACACGACCTCGATCAGGTCTATAACGTAGCCAGCGACCATCTCGGGCTCCTCAAAGCCGGGATCGTGGCTTCGGGCGTCATTCCACCTTCACTGCAGGGAAGTGGGACCTCGTTACAGGCGGTCCTGCATAAATTGCTGGGCGGCCCGCACGGTTTCGAACTGGTCACCTGCGTCCGCGGTATCCCAAAGGGCTCCCGCCTGGCTGTCTCAACCTCCCTCCTGGCCTGTATCATCACCAACTTGATGAGTTTTTCGGGCCAAACCACATCCCTGACCGGCCCATTGACTGAGCCGGAAAAAAGGTTGGTGGCTTCTCGAGCTATTCTGGGCGAATGGTTGGGCGGGTCCGGTGGCGGTTGGCAAGATTCCGGCGGCATCTGGCCCGGTACTAAAATCATTACCGGTAAATTTGCTACGGAACATGATCCTGAATATGGCATGAGTCGGGGCACACTCCTGCCGGAATACAGATTGCTCGAGCCGACCGAGCTGGACCCCGATTTCGAGCAGAAACTCACTTCCGCCGTCATCCTGGTCCATGGCGGCATGGCCCAGAATGTGGGGCCGGTCCTCGAACTGGTCACCGAAAAATACCTGTTGCGGAATCAACATGCCTGGCAGGCCCGTCAACGCGGTTACAGTCTGTTTGATCAGATCGTCCAGGCCCTGAAAAAGGGAGATATGCACCAACTTGGCTGGGCAACGACCGAGAACTTCGAGACCTGTATCGAACCGATCATACCCTGGGTCAATAACAGCTTCACCGCTGAAATCAGGACCCGGTTCAAAGACCAATTCGGTGACGACTTCTGGGGATTTCTCATGCTGGGCGGCATGACCGGCGGCGGTATGGCTTTCCTGGTCAATCCTGACCGACGCCCGGAAATGGAACGGGCCCTGGCTATCATCCTGCGACAGACCAAACTCAAATATGAACGGGCCCTGCCCTTTGCCATGGACCCGGTCATTTACACCTTTCAGATCAATCAACAAGGTATTCGCACAACAGTATTGTTAGATAAAGAGGCACGCCTGCCGGAAATTTACTATCAGCTCGAACAGCTTAACTCGGACCATGTCCGCTACTTTTGCTCGTCTGTCCCCCAACACATACTCCACAATTCTAAGAAAATGACCGATAGCCACATCGAGCAGTTCACCCGTTTCGCCCTGGAAACTGAACGGTTGAAAGAACAATACGGTTTCGACACTGAGACCCACGAACGGCTTAAAAGGGACGTGAAAAACGGGAAAATCAGCATCATGAGTAATCGCTTGCCTCAGAATACGATCATAAGCGATGTCTCTGATCAAGATGTTCAAATCGTGTCACAAATGAAGGAACATTACCGCTCAGATATGAAAAAAATAACTGGTCTCGGTCAACAGACCATCGAAAAGGGCGGTGTGGCCGTCGTTACCTTGGCCGCCGGACTCGGCAGCCGTTGGACCGAGGGTGCCGGTGTCGTCAAAATTATCAACCCGTTTGTGAAAATGAACGGGAAACACCGCTGCTTCGCTGAAATCCACCTGGCTAAAACCCGGAAAGCATCAGCAGAAAAAAAACCGCTGCAACATGTGTTCACGACCAGCTTCCTGACCCATCAGACCCTCGAAGAACGATGCGATCAGACAGATTGGTTCGGTTATGACGGGCCCATATACCTTTCCAAAGCCCAGGCCCTCGGTCAAAAACTGGTCCCGACTGTGCGTGACCTTGAGCACTATCTCCTGAAAAAAAATAAGCGCTCTGCCTCAAACCAGATCAACCCTTTGAATCGCGATAATCTGGATAAAATACTGGACTGGGCCCGACAGAACGGTGAAGGCCAGGACTATACCGCTAACGAACCACATCTATGTCTCTATCCGCCCGGACACTGGTACGAAATACCCACAATGTTCCGCAACGGCGTTCTGGCCCGTATGATCCGCGATAATCCGAATCTGGAACATCTCCTGGTCCATAATGCCGATACCGTCGGTGCCTGGCTCGACCCCCTCCTGCTCGGACTCCACCTGCAATCCGATACTATGCTGACTTTCGAAGTCATGGACCGGCGAATCGAAGATGCTGGGGGCGGTCTGGCTCGGGTCAACGGGCACCTGCGACTGATCGAAGGATTGGCACTGCCCCACGCTCAAGACGAATATGCCCTGCGCTATTACAACACCTTGACAACCTGGATCAACCTGGACCGTTTCTTTGATTTCCTGGGCATCACCCGCAACACCGTACTCGAAGCCGCATCGGAACAGTCCGCCCGGACAATTATCCATCGCCGCTTCCTCGAACTCGAACAGCAGCTCCCTACCTACGCGACCATCAAGGAAGTGAAATTGCGCTGGGGCGCCGGCCAGGAAGACCTTTTCCCCATCCTGCAATGTGAGAAGTTATGGGGCGACCTGACCGGCCTGCCCGGAGTTTCGGCACACTATCTGGTCGTTGACCGCCACCGCGGACAACAACTCAAGAATCCGAACTACCTCGACCGCTGGGCCAACGATGGCTCCCAAGACTATGTCCTCGGTCTCTGCAAATTTGCTTGAAAATACAGACTTCATGAACACCTTTTTTCCTGAATTCGGCAAAAATATGCCGATGAGTGGCCCTGGGTCAGATTTTGACCCCCCAGGCAGACAAGTGGGTCAATCTTTGACCCATAACCGCCTCGTTCGAATAAACATAAAAGGTCCCTGGCCCAGCTAAACCACTGATGAACACAGAATTGCATCGAATCTATGCCCGATCAGGAGAAATGGCACGATATTTGCTTCTAATAAATTAGAATTGCGAGTGGCGAGGCGATGACTCGTGTAGATTCAAAGCGTGACAACTCGCCATGAATCGGAGCTGGCGATGGCTAATTTTTCCCAAATCGAAGGAGGTAACTATGAAAATGATGCACATAATATATTTGTTTTCACTTCTTGTTTGCTGTGGATTCATCGCCCAGTGCCATCCTGATAATAATGACGGCATTGAGATGTGTTCCGATCATTGCCGGCTCAATTTCGTGATGAACTATAACTGTGATGTTCTCATCGTCGATCGTAACGAAGCGCTAATCCTTGATACGCTTGTATCGATTCTATGTGATCAATATGACTGCGAAAACAACCATTGTGCTGCTGTCATTACTCATTTAAAAGTCAGTCATACGCGAAATGATGGAGGCACAACCACACTCCCGACCAAGGATTTTTATCTGCAATTGTTCGTTCCCTGTACACAGGAATCACCATTGACTCTGACTCTATATAATGAGGATGAGATGGATCACTATTGGGAAATTCTATTCAGAGAGGTAAATGGGGACCCGATCATCATAGGAATTCTCCACCTGGAATTCTGGGGCACATTTATGGATGGAAGCAATCTCGCAAGCGAGATATATATTCCCGTCCAAATCGCTGATTGGGACGATGATTAGACTCTTGTGACCTAAAAAGAAAGAATACTTGATACTTTCTAAAATTATTGATGAATTTCATTTGGGGGACAGACTAAAGTAAATATACATGCTTTCCGCCTTCTGCCTGCCTTGATATGTTTTCCCCGAAACCCTATTGATAGCTCAATAGTAAATAGCACCACGTTCGAGAGGGGAATCCATGTCCTCATCAGCTTCCGGACCTGCTCGTTTCACTCAGTTCTCATTTTTGATAATACTTATGACAACGGGATTTCTGCTGTTCCGATCGGGCATGTGCTGTGCTCTGCCTTTCTTTGACCAAGACCCGGATACGAGGATGGTCAAATCGGTTACCTTCAGCGGTATGACCATTCTGACCCCCCATTTCCTCGAATATCTGGTCAAAGTCAAACCTAAGTTCAAGGCCAACGAACTGGACATTGACATCGACCGTGTGCGCCTACTGACCAGTGGTTTTTTTGAAGAGGTGAATTGTACGATCGAGACTGTCAATCAGAAACTAATGGTTCATTTCACGGTCAGAGAAAAAGAACCCTTTCCGCAGTACGTCATAAACACTTGTGTGGTCAGCGGTAATCAAAAAACACGGGCCTCCGTCATTCTGAGGGAATTCGAGCGGATACCCGGCCTCAATCTCGATCTGGCTAAACTCGAAAACGGCCTGGATGAATTGGAAAAATTGAGAATCTTCAAAAAAGTCGATGTCCTGCTCATGCCCGGCCCTGACCGTCAGGTGGATGTTATCATAGAAATCGAGGAAGGTCTGCATCATGTCGGTTTCATCTTTCCGACCTACAGCTCGGATAATCCCGATCTCTGGGGTTTCGGTCCGGTGGGCGGTTATATCAATATCAACCTGTTCGGCACTGCCTCCTGGCTCGGGCTGGGAGGAATGTGGGCCAAAAACAGGGTCTTATTGGCCGGGACCTATTTGCCACGACTGCTCGGGACCCAGCAGGACCTCATGCTCGGCTTCGGATACGGTGAAAGGGAACAGGTAACCTTCTCACGCACATTTAAAAAAACCGGTGGTGAATTCAAAATGAGCGTGGGTGGAGTCATGGCCTACTGGAATATCCCGTTGGCCCATGATTTGAAGTTTCTCCAATTTGGCGGTCTGCTCGAGAATAAATTCGAGCCGATCTCGGGTAAAGTCCCGTCCACGGACGCCTGGGGCCCGCTTTATTCAGCCACGATTGCCTTTGATAACCGGAACGATACGCTCGAACCGCTATCCGGCTGGTATCCCGGCCTGCGGCTTGATGTCGGAAGCTATATTGATGAAGACGGCAACCGTTCTAATTATTATCGCTACAACCCCACGCTCAAACGCTATTTCCATGTGGCCGGCCGGCACTGCCTCGCTGTCCAGGTCCGGGGCGGCGTCACAAATAAAGACATTCCTTATCTGGGCAAGTATCAACTCGGAGGCAGTAACGATTTACGGGGCTTCCCAGAATGGAGCATCGTCGGGAACAATTATTTTTTAACCAATCTCGAATATCGCTTCCCGATTTACACTTATCGCTCGAATTATGGCATATCAGGCGTAATCTTTGTCGATGCCGGCCAAGCCTGGGACAAGGGCGAGAAAGATTTCCTGAATAAAATCCATGTGTCTGAGGGAGTTGGACTCCGCTTCCTGCTTGGCCCCATGATTCTGCGACTCGATTACGGTCGCTCTGAATATTCAGATGGCTTTTACTTCTATTTCGGACACCTATTTTAAGGCTCAATTCTACTCACCACTCAGTGAAGTCTCATCCTGATGATGATACCGATCAGCAGGGTGATGAGTCCCACCCCGACCCAAGATAGTGCAGGCACTGCCGGTATTTGATAACCATAGTTGCCGCTGTGCCGTGGATCATGTCTGAACATCAGCCATTCATCCTGATTACCCGGACCGGCTGTCAGCATATATGCCCGACCATGATTGTTCTGTGGGGTCGATGAGGTTCCGTAACCACCGATGACAAAGACATCCAACTCACCATCTTCATCGAAATCAGCAATGACCGGAGCATGGTCCATGTCATAGACATTACCGTAGTGACGTTGTAAATTGACATCCCAGATCAGTTGACCATTCGGTCCGTGCACTGCCCGCACATGTCCATCCGCGGAGGCAAAGACCACATCGATCGTCTGATCGCCGGTTATATCAGCGAGGACTGTCCCCCGAAAAACTGACCCTCCCGTCGAATAATGCCACAGATGGCTGCCGGTATAGCTCAGGGCATAGATGGTATTATAGGCCGCAAACAGAACCTCGAGATGATTGTCATTGTTGATGTCGCCCAGGGAGGTCGGAGCGGCGATCGCAACCGGTGCCTGATATTCCCAGCATTGTGAACCATCCTCGGCGTTGAGAACATATACCTTCCCATCATAGCAACCTATGGCAATCTCGTGTTTGCCATCTTCGTCGATATCTGCAAAGGAAGCACCATGATACATGTAATCCTGAGGTAAAGATGAATACCAAAGAGTCGCACCAGTATCGCCCTTGAGGGCGTAGACCCGGCAATCACCGGCAAATTGAGCGACAATGACCTCGAGATGATTATCACCGTCCACGTCAAGAATACACGGACACGATTGAATATAACTATCTGTGCCAAGATTGACCTGCCAGCATTCACTACCATTCTCACCATTGAAGGCAAAAACATATCCGTAGAATGTCCCCAATACTACCTCAAGCTTTCCGTCCAGATCGATATCTGCCACTGCAGGAGGTGAATCGATGCAATTCGAAGCACCGGTCGAAGCAGACCACTCGACCTGACCATCGGCTCCTGAAAAACAGTAAACCCGAGCTGGTGATGAGGCAGGTACAATTACTTCAAGTTCACCATCGAGATCGACATCAAAGATGACCGGCGAGGCATCGTTACAGCCTCCGGTATTAAAAGACCAGAGCTGCGATCCGTCCTCGGCATTCAAGACATGGATCTGTTCATCATTGAAATATGTCCCGAAGACAATCTCAAGATGTCCGTCACCATCGAGATCGGCTACCGCTGCAGATCCGAATGACGGTGCTCCCAGATCATACCACCACTTTATCTGGGGATACTGAGCAATTACCGGTCCTGCGAACAACACGGATATCCAAATTCCTACAACATTCATAAATAACAGATATATCAACTCTGAATATACTCTTGTCCATCTCATTGTTTCACCTTTCAGATGAATCCGGTCACTGATCATGCCTTGCTTCCTAAAAGTACCAGGACAAAGGTCACCTGAAAATATGATACAAATTTTTAAGGACTTGTCAATAGGCCTTGACGCTTTTTCAATCATGAGCATTGTGCCACAAACCTCTCTTTCTTCCACCTTTGGGGTAAAAAAATCGGGTAAAAAAATCGGGGACAGACTATTGTCATGAAAGTTGAATCTCAATACAGAATAGCTATTTGCTTATGCTATTGATACAACCGGTGAAAAATGAACACCCTTTTGGGGTCGAAAAGAGCCACATGTTTCCGGTTTGAACGTGATCACCTGATCAATCAGTTCATGATTGGTCTGTTTTTCACATTCTTAATCTGTTAATCTGCAGGACTTTATAGGTCCAGTCTCGAAATGGTATTGTACTGCTGCGGTGTCCATTGGGGTCCAAGTCGTTGCATCAAAAAGTCGAGAATATAGGGGACAGACTATTATAAAAATTGTTGATATTGATACCTGACACAGACACATGATGAGTCGATGTGATAAGAAACGAGAGAAAGATGGTTTGGGTCAGAGAGAGA